>JAPOWK010000087.1 GCA_026707665.1 Chloroflexota bacterium | reverse complement strand
GACAAGATCGCGGTGGACGCCAGCTTTGATGACGCCATGACCGATATGAAATACACCTTCGCCAGCCTGGATCAGACGAAGAACGAGGTCATCGTCACCTGCCATCCGCGCACGGTGGCGGCCGGACCATCGACTCTGTGGGAGCTGAAGGACGCGGTGATCCGGGTGGCGCCGGGCGCGCGGCGCGAGGTCTACGTCAAGTACAAGGACGAGAAGGACAAGCGCATCGGCGGCAAGGATGTCACGGTCGAGGATGTGGAATTCCTGCAGGGCGCCTGCCGGGTTGATGTCGAGGCCAAGGCGAACGGCGCCAATCTGGTCTTCAAGAACGAGAGCGGCAGCCGGGAAGCGGTGGTCGAGAAGTGCGTTGTCAAGGGACGCAAGATCGTGGATGAGGGGCAGATGGACGCGCGCGCCATCGACCAGGAGAGCATCACCTTCTTCGGCCGGCGCACGATGAATATCAACCTGCCCTCGATTGACGACTTGGATCAGGCGCAGTACATCGCCGACTTTGAGCGCAACCGGCGCAAGACGCCCTTCGGCCTGGCGCAGATGATCACGCTGCAGAGCCATGCCGAGAATGGCGGCGGGCGTCACGCGGATCAGCTTGGGCTGACCATCGGCGCCCTGATTGAGCTGCGCGAGACGCAGACCGATCACGATGGCGCCTACTTCATCATCGGCGAGGCGCATGAGCTGGCGGGTGGCGGCAAGCACTGGACGACGACTTGGTATCTGGAGCCACAGGTCGAGACGCCGCGCTGGAAGCTGGGCGACGCGGTCCGCGGCAAGCTGGACACAGGCACCTATCTGGCCTATTAGGGATCGTATCGGTGAGATGAGACCCCCCGTGTCATCTCACTGCTTCAACAATCTCCACAGCAAGTAGCAAACAGAATCTTTCCGGCGCTTGCGATGTTGACAGGCAAGCGCATTACTAACCCTTGGCTATGGGAAGCGACAGCAGTGGATTTCAACGATTTGCCGGATGAGGTCAAGCTGCCGATCATAGCGGCGGTCGGCGGCAGCGTGGTGGCCGCTTTCAATCATTTCTCGGCTGCCTTCAAGCGCAAATCGCGCCAGGCGGATATCCATGTGGACAAGATCGAGGCGGAGCATCAGCTGGATGTCGGGCAAGCCGCGCTGATTCATCGCATCGTCGATCAGCATCTGCTGCAGGAGAACAGCGCCTTCCGCCTGATGGAAGAAGAGGTGCGGGCGAACAAGCAAACCATCCGTGAATTGCAAGACGAGCGCATCGCGCTAAAAGCGGAGATCGTTGCTTCACCTACCAGGTGTAGTGAGAGCCGATGGCTCGCAGTATGTGGGTATGCAGGACACCGAGGCGGAGGCTCTGCTGGCGGAGGCTTTGTCAGGACGTGATCTGGTCTTCGTGCATAATCATACGGAGGAGATCGGGGCATCTGATGAAGACTTGGACAGCGCATTCCGGGCGGGCGCGGAGCTGCTGATCGTCATCACACCGCAGGGGCAGGAGTTTGTCTACA
The DNA here is from genome assembly GCA_026707665.1 of Chloroflexota bacterium. GTDB lineage: Bacteria > Chloroflexota > Anaerolineae > Aggregatilineales > Phototrophicaceae > UBA6055. The sequence goes on along the minus strand of JAPOWK010000087.1, from coordinate 2,910 downwards.
TCCGTGGCAAATACGGGATGGTGAAAGTCCGCGACGAGAAGGCTAGCTATGAGGTGGGGCTGGAGAACCCGGAAGAGACCGAGGAGTTGCATGACAAGTCGGAGGAACAAGCGGCAGCGTTTCTGGTCGATTCGCCGGAGTTGATCTTTCTGCAGAATCCTTTAACAGTGGACGCCGTACCCGCAGGTATGACTGTTCAGCAGGCTAATGAAATATATCGGAAAGATCAGTTCATTGATCCGATTCCGGCTGAAGTCTGGAAGGACCAGTGGGAATCTAACCCAGAGGAGTGGTCAGATTTTGAAGATCTGAAGAGACTAACACCGTTCATTAGAAGGGTCGCCGAAGAATGGCATCACCCGGAATCAGGTATGTCGGTTGATGCGTTTGCTGCTCTCATTATTGCGAGCCTGCATCTAGAATCACGCTATAGACGAAAAAACCCGAGTGACAACTATGTCGGGAATCAGATTGGCGTACTCAAAGATAAAGCAGGAGATATCGTACAAAGATTTGTAGGTCTGAATTCCTCGCTAGGACCCGCAAACTTGAGACCTACCGTCGTTGACGAGATACTGGGAACACCTGAGAACAAGCCGTTTATACCTTTGCTAAATGACCGTACGGTAGTCTTTGATGACGAGGGCCGATTGGACCCCAAAGAAGAGGAATGGAGAGACCTTGCAGGCTTTGCGTGGCATAAACATTGGGAACGTCAGAAGTTCCTGAATAACGACGAGAATGCTATCGTAATTCTGGCGGCGAATTTTAACCGTGGGTTTGAACGACTGCACCTACAGAGTGTGGACACCGAGCTAAGCCGCTATCAAGATGATTGGCGGCCAACAATGTTCAATATGCTTGCCTGGGCAAATCAGGGCATAGCTGAATCCTCTACACTCAGAGCAGCTGATGGTAAAGAGGCAAGATTTGCAAGCATGCACGCAAGCCGTGGTGTGGCTTTCATTAGCGCGATCATAGCTAACGGGTCGTTTGGGTTGTCGATTGGCCCCGATGATCTTGTAATGTTTAACGACGACGATCTAGAGGCGTATGTCAGGATACTCAGGTAGGGACGTTACAGAGGATGATCTCATGAAAAAAGCGCAGGCTATTCGGAAGTCACCCACGTTCGGTTGTCTCAGGCCAGCACTAAAATGGTGTATCGCTTTTGTATCGATATGCCTAGTAGGCTTCTTCGGTCCCGCAATTGCTATGTTGCCCGAAGTGAACTGGATATCGGATCGTATACGACAGCGTATTAGTGTGTCCCTAAGCTCAAGTAAATCGTCAGATATGATAGCGTTTGCGTGCATGAACCGGTACGGCTGGGGCAGCCGTCTCTACACTGTACATGCAGATGGCAGTCATTTGAGAGTACTGCGCTCGAGTGCGTCGCAACAGCATCGCAAGCTCAATTGGTCGCCAGATGGGATTTGGATTGCTTTTCACACAGAAACCGATGCGTATGACTTTTCTCTCTTTAGATACTTCACTTGGACCTATGAAGGAGGCAATGAAGAAATCTTTGCGATTCGATTCGATGGAACGGATTGGAGACGATTAACGTACAACCATAACCACGATTCAGATCCACGGTGGTCACATGATGGGACGTCGATTTATTTCAGGGGCCGAGATAGTCTTCTCTATCGAGTCTTCTGGGAAACTGAGCAAATCCAAACTATCAGTGCCTATCCGATCAGGATTTTCGATATTTCGCCCGATGATCAGTGGGTCGCTTTCAATTACTACCGTGGTTTGGACGCTTTTTCGCGAAACCCGGAAGTATCCAACTCAGTAGATTTTGACGCGATATACCGCATGAATTTAGATGGATCCGGATCGCAAGTGCTTAAGCATGTGAAAAGCAACATTCGAACTGGCATCCAGTGGTCTCCCAACAGTGAATACCTCCTTTATCATGACTACAGTAAGAGACCATTTGTACTCAATACAACAACCCTGACGGAAGATTTTGCGCCGAAGTTTGCGACAGGCCAAGCTAGTTGGTCGCCGGATGGTCGATGGATTGCATTAATCGGCAGTAATTCAGCGTACATGGAGAATGGCGAGTGGATAGACCTAAGCAATGGCGAGAATACTAGCCCCGGGCCGAATTTATATGTGCTGAATGTCAGTACCGGTCAGCTTACAGAAGTTAAAACGGAGGCAAAGTCCGCAGGAGTTTCATGGTCCCCCGATGGCGAGTGGATTGCATTTGTATCAAATTCACACGATGGCCAATTGTTCAAGATAAGGCGTGATGGAACGGCACTGCAACAGTTGACAGACATAGACTGTCGTATATCCGAACTAAGCTGGTCTCCCAAATAAGCGAAGGAGAGAACGCCGGATTCATCATCAACCAAGGATGTTCATAAATCACACGTCAGAATCATCATAAAGGAGGAAAAGCAATGACAACAAGATGGACCATCGGCATCGACTGGGATCGAGACGGCAACTACACGGACGAGACGGCACGCGTCTTGTCAGCCAAGTGGTCGCTCGGTTGTCAGCAGGCGTATATGGATGTGGGCAATGACGCGAAGCTGACCCTCGTCATGCGCAACGAAGACAAGCGCTTCACGCCGGAGAACAGTGCAGGCAGCCTGTACGGCAAGCTGGTTCCGCTGCGCCCGGTGAAGATCGAATCGCATGACGGGACGACCACTCGTCGTCACTTCTCAGGCTGGGTGCAATCGATCCATCCGGCGGTGAGCAAATATGGCGAGCGCATTTCCGCCATCCAAGTTGCCGGCGCGATGCAATTCCTGAAGGCGACCGAGACCAAGATCGAGCTGCAGGAGAACCAGCGCAGCGACCAGATCATCGACGCCCTGATTCAAGAAGTCATCTTCCCGCCGGCGCTGGCTAGCTGAAGCAAAGCAACACGCGAGAACAAAG
>JAPOWK010000088.1 GCA_026707665.1 Chloroflexota bacterium | reverse complement strand
TCGGCCCTCCCTTGTGCGGGGGCTCCGCCCCCGCAACGCCCCCTCTCCTACAACCTCGCGCCGCAGCGAGTCTGAGCGTAATATGAAATTGGCGTCCCGCGGCGACCAGAACTTCCCCCCGCGTCCTGTCTCGTTCCGAATATGAGCCAGCGCAGACAAGACAGGCGAGGCAACGCCTAATGGCGCCCAACCTGCGCCGCTATGACCAAAGAGACCTCGCTGCCTAAATCCCGACAGTACATTCCGCCATTTCGGTTCCAGGCAGACCGCACAAAGTACACTCAGAACTTGGCTCGACAGTTTCCTCTGTCCAGGATTCAGTTATGCGTCAGATCCGCTCTCCCTTTGCGCTCCTGTCGCGTCACGCTAGAATTGCTCGCATAGGAGATGGTAGAAGCGAGTCCCTTCCTCCATGTCGGAGAAATGCTATGGAAACAATTACACTGACAATAACGCTGCCGCGTGAGTTGGCTGCGGAAGCCAATCAGGCCGGTCTGCTCACATCAGAATCCCTGGCTGCGTTGCTGAAGCGCGAAATGCGACAGCGACGCACTGACAAACTGTTTGTTGCCATAGATCGGCTTGACCAGACGAAAGCAGACACTTTTGATATTGACGAGATTTCCGCCGAAATCGCCGCCGCTCGGGCGAAAAGGCGCAGACCTGCAAACCTCGGCACAGTAGGTGCAGGACGCTAAGGCCCGTTGACTCTTCCTTCCACTCGGCCATCCCACCATAAGGGCGCCCCTTGTGGTTGCCCTCGTGGTTGCCCCACTCGTGGGAGCTTCGCGAAACTGAAGATATCATCCCTCATGTTTTCATGCACCCGTCTGCAGCATCGGCAAACCATCCTACGCCGCCCGGCGCGTGATCCCGGCGCCCCCCTTCTTCCCCCCATGATTTTGTGCGACCACTGTATATCATGACGTATACTCAGCAGGTGAGAAGATCGACTGCGTACCCTACGCCCTGCACTGGAGACATTACACATGCAGCAATCCCCCATCCATGTCGTACACGTCCAACAAGCCCAGGAGCGCCTCGAACGCCTCCTTCATGACCATCAGGCCGAAGACCCCTTCGCACCCGTCACCGTCGTCGTTCCGACAACCTATGCCGGCCTCTACCTGCGCCGCGACATCGGCAGGCGCGGCCTCGTCAACGTGCGTTTCATGCCGCTCCCCCGCCTCGCAGAGCTGCTCGGAGCCCCCAGCCTGGCCGCCGCTGGCCGCAGCCCCCTCAAGCCCGCCATCGAAAACGCCGCCGTTCGCCGCGTCGCCAGCGAGGCCGCAGGCGAGCTCGAACCCTTCCGCACCCATCCCTCCTTCCACACCCGCCTGCGCGCGACATTTCGAGACCTTGTTCGCGCCGTGCCCAACGTCCTCGCCGCCTTAGAGAGCCGTGAGGGGATTTCAGGCGAGATCGCCCGCCTGTTTTCACGCTATCGTGCCTTCACCTCCGCCTACTACGACCGCGAAGCCCTCGCAGATGCCGCCGCAGGCGCCGTCAGGACCGGCAGCGCCGCCACCGCCCTCACCGCGCTCGGCCCCGTAATCGCCTACCTGCCGCGAACGCTGACACCCGCCGAGCAGCGCCTGTACGACGCGCTGCGCGACGCACGCAGATGCACAATCGTCCTGGCCGCTACCGGCGATTCCGAGGCCGACACCATTCTGCCCGGCAACGCCCCGCCCCCGCCGTCCCCCATCCCCTCCCTGCCTTCAGCCCACCTGTTCGTCGCCCCCGACACCGGTGAAGAGGTGCGCAGCGTCGTCAGGTCAGTCGCCGCCGCCGCGCACGCGGGCACGCCCTTTCACCGCATGGCCATCCTCTACTGGAATCAGGAGCCTTATGCCGTACTCATCGCCGAACAGCTCGCCGCCGCTGGCATCCCAATCGCTGGTCCCTCAACGGCAAGGCTGGCCGCGACCCCCGTCGGGCGCATGCTCAAGGGCATCGTCGATCTCGCCGGCAGCGACCTGCCCAGGGAGGAGGTGATGCGCTGGCTCACCTCCTGTCCGGTCAAGTCCTCTTCGGCCCGATTCAGTCCCTCGCGTTGGGACGCGGTCTCGCGTGAAGCCGGCGTCGTTGCCGGCATTGAGCAGTGGCGCGACCGTCTGGTCAGCTATGCCGCTTCCCAGCAGCGCACCACCACAAGGCAGGACGAAGAACGGTCCGCAGGCAGAGAAAAAGAGCTTACGCAGTCGGCGGCAGAGGCGTGGGCGTTGCGTGGCTTTATGCTCAGGCTGCACGATACCCTCAACCACGCACAGGACAGCCAGACCTGGGCGGCGTTCGTCAACTGGGCCGAAGAGGTCATCGGCCACTACCTTGACGAAGCGTCGCTCCCATCTGTCGAGCGCGACAATCTTGACACCCTCGTCGCGGCGCTTCAGGAGCTGGCGAATCTCGACGAAGTGGAGGAAGGCGCCGATCTCGATGCCTTTCGGGCTTCCCTCGACGAGACGCTAAACCGGCCCGCCGCCAGGGCCGGCGCCTTGGGCGAAGGCCTTCTGGTCGGTCCTGTCCGCATCGCAGCCGGCCTGCGCTTCGACAAGGTTTACCTCGTCGGCATGGTCGAGGGTCTGGTGCCCGCGCAACCCCCTGACGACCCCCTGTTGCCCCAGTCCGAACGCGAAAAGACGGGTCTTCTTTTCCACTCCACCGCCGCCGAACGGTACGACTACCTCGCCGCCGCCGCGGCCGGACGCACCCGCGTGCTCACCTTCGCCCGCGGCAACAACATCGCCATGCGCGAGCAACACCCGTCGCGCTGGTTCCTCGAAGAGGCCACCCGTCTATACGGCTCGCCCGTCTACCCCTCCATGCTCTCCAATCCCCGTGAACTTGCCCAGCTCCGAGAAAAACCCTGGTTTGAAGAGGTGGTATCGGCCCAACACGGCATCAACACCCTTTCAGCGACGCAGCCCGCAGATATCCACGACTACGATCTGCACCTGCTTTCGCAATGGCGACAAGCTGGCATCGCAATCGACGCCCATCATCTCGCCCAGTCGGAGGACGTCCTGTCCCGCGCCCTGGCGATGCAGCGGGCCAGAAACGCGCAGCCGTTGACGAGGTGGGACGGAGACCTCTCGTCGGCCATCTCTCCATCAGGACGCATCGGGCTCTCCAACCGCGATTTCTTCTCGCCGACGCGGCTGCAAACCTGGGCAACTTGCCCCTTCCGCTACTTCCTCTCAAATGTGCTCGGCATCGCCGCGCCCGAGCAACCGGAGGAGCTGGCCACCATTTCGGCCCTGGAGCGGGGATCGCTCCTGCATGCGATCCTGGAACGCTTCATTCGAGAGGCGCAGGAGCAGGGCGCCATCCCGCCCGACCAATACTGGACCGACGACCACCGCCGCCGGCTCTTCAAAATCGCCGAAGAGGAGTTCCGGAAGACCGAGCAGCGCGGCGTCACCGGCAAACCGCTCCTATGGGAGATGGTCCGCGACCAGATGATCAGCGATCTGGAAAGATTCCTCAAAGAGGACGCCAAACTTCGCAAGAAGCACGGCGTCTCACCCCATGCCGTCGAGAGCTCTTTCGGATTTTCCGGGAATGAAGATGAAACACCGCTGCAATCCGTCGAGTGGTCGAGCGCCCGCACCGGCACGCTCCGCTTTCGGGGCCATATCGACCGCATCGACCTCTCACCGTCCGGAGACACCGCCCTCGTTCTCGATTACAAGTCTGGCGGTACAAGCAGTTACGCAAACATGAACAAAGACCCCCTCCAGCGCGGCAAACTCCTGCAGTTGCCCGTTTACGGTCTCGCCGCCCGGCAGCTGCTGGGCCTTGGGATCGACATAAAGGTCGCCTATTGGTTCGTGACCGAGAAGGGAAAATTTACGACCCGCCCGCCCACACCGAAAACGCTCGAAGAGATGCTCGACGCCTTCAGCGATGTCGTCGGCACCATCACCGACGGCATCGGCGCCGGCCTTTTCCCCGCCAATCCGGGCAACGATGGCAACAACTGCCGCTACTGCGAATTCAAGCATCTCTGCCCCACCCGCCGCGAGTGGCACTGGCGCCGTAAGCGTGAAGATCGACGCCTGTCCGCCTACGTGACCATGGCCGGCGAGGAGGCAGGCCGATGATCACCCTTTCCGACCAGCCGGCTCGCGACGCCATCCTCGAGCGCCTCGACCAGAACATGGTCGTCGAAGCCGGCGCCGGCACCGGCAAAACACGCAGCCTCGTCGATCGCGTCGTCGCCCTCATCAGGACCGGCCGGGCGCGGCTGGGCGGGATCGCCGCCATCACCTTCACCGAGTCGGCTGCCGCCGAACTGCGCGCCCGCATCGCCGAGAGCCTCGAACTGGCCGCTGATGACGAAAGCTTGCCCCAGGACCAGCGGAAACGCTGCCGGCTCGCCGTGGCAGAGCTGGACCAGGCCGCCATCCAGACGCTGCACAGCTTCGCCGCCCGGCTCCTGGGTGAGCGTCCACTTGCCGCCGGCCTGCCGCCGGGGTTCACCATCCGCGACGAGATCGCGGCCGAAATCGCCTTCGAAGACCGCTGGTCAGCTTGGCTGGAT
>JAPOWK010000114.1 GCA_026707665.1 Chloroflexota bacterium | reverse complement strand
CCTGCTCATTCCATAATGGCTTGTGCGCGCATGGCGCCGGCGCCAATATGACGCCTTATTACCGGCGCGCGATGACCTGCGCCTATATGCCCGATGGCAGCACCTTTAATGGACAGAAGAATATCTTGTCTGATGAACAAGTCGCCCGCTATCGGGTTGGCGAAGTGTTGGATGACGATGCCCAGTCGCCACTGATCTATCACCGCAGCAAGGACTACGTGCGCGTGTCAAATTTGTAGAGGCGGGCGAGAGGGCGAGACAAGCCGCGCGTAGGTCGTGTAGACACTGACCGCCGGCACTGCGGTTCTCTAGTCTCTGCGTGCGTTGCCAGTGACAAACCCCATCCCCCGGCCCCTTCCCCAGCGAGCTAGGGAAGGGGAGCCACGTCGCTCGACATTCGCACATAAGATCCCCTCCCTCCATATGCGCCGCGTAGACACTGGCGGTTGGGAAGCGGATTGGGACGGGGTTTCGCGACGTACAGTGGTTCAAGCACGACGCTTGGAGACAATTGCGGACAAGCCCTACAGGACGCGGCGTTCTCACCGAATAGGTACGGTGCCGGTGTCATCCAGCGGATAACCCCACCGATTGATGTAAGACATGCCATCAAGGAAATCATCGCCGATCGCGTCCAGTGCGCGCTGCAATTGCGCCTCGAGCTCGGCCTCCGTCTCGGCATAATTGGCATCGCCAACGAGATTGTAAAGCTGGTAGGGATCGACCTCGTTGTCGTAAAGCAGCCAGGGTCCAGCCAGGGTGCGGCAATAGGTGTGGCTCGCGGTGCGAACGCCGCGGTATTCCTGTCCGCCTACCGGTCGCGACCATTCGCCAAAGGGATGGAAACAGGCGAGCAAAGCGCCCTCGTTGTCGTGCGCATTCTGGTAGGCGCGAGGCGGCGACTCGCCCGTAATCGATTCGCCAACGAGCGATGGGGAGAAATCACGCCCATCGACGCTTTCAGGAATCGGCAAATCGCAGACGCCCAGCAGCGTGGGCATGATATCGTGCGCGTTGAGGAAGGGCTCGACTTCGCGCCCTTCGCGTCCGTACTTGGCCGGATAGCGCAGCAGGAAGGGCACGCGGATGGACTCTTCCCAGGGTTTCTGCTTGCGCGTCCAGCCGTGCGAACCCAGCATATCGCCATGATCGGAAGCGAAGATGAGCACCGTGTTTTCGCTCAGGCCGCTTTGGTCGAGGGTTGCCATGATATCGCCGACCGACTGGTCGATGGCGCTGCAATGGGCATAGTAACCGGCCAACCATTCGCGCGCGTCGGCGGCCGTTTCCGCCGGCACATTGGGTCGCAGCTTGATATCCGCCGGATCGTACAGTTCGCGGAATTCCGTTGGCGCTGTTTCATAGGGATTGTGCGGCGGTCCCCAGGAAAGGACCAGCATGAAGGGCTTTTCGGGCGACTGCGACTTGATGTATTGCCGCGCGTCAGCCGTCTGCGCGAAGACATCGTAGCCATCCCAGAATCGCATGGTGGGATCGTCATTGTCGTAGTAGGCCGACTGATTGTAGTCGTGGGTGCATTCCAGCGCCTTGAAATAATCGAAGCCAAGGCGTCGCTCCGGCGGGATGTAGGTTTTGCGGCCGCGGCCGTCCACATGCCACTTGCCGATGTAAGCGGTGTTGTAGCCTTCTTTCTTGAAAGCATCGCCCAAGCCAACCGGATCGCCTGCAATGGGGACGTCGTTGACGATCACGCCGTGGGTGAGCGGGTATTGCCCGGTGAGGAAGCTGGCGCGCCAGGGGCAGCAGACCGAGTAGCCGGATATCGCGTGTTTGAAGCTGGTGCTTTCGCGCGCCAACTGATCGATATTTGGCGTTTTCACTTGCGTGTTGCCGGCGTAACCCAAGGCCTGCAGGCGCCATTGATCGGTGAGTAAGAAGACGACATTAGGGTGGCACTGTCTACGCGCCACTGGTTTCGGCATGATCATTCCATCATTAGGCCTAAGGACCTAGAGCCTGAATTCATCCCATTCCTTGCGGAAGGCTGCCAACCCCTCCTTGACATCAAAGGCGCGCCGCCCCAGCGCTTTCGCCGTGCGATCCGTGCTCATGCGCGTCCGGTAAGGGATGCCTATGTGGCGCATTTGATCCAGCACCGCCTCGTCCGTGCGGGTCGGCATAATTAACGCGGGATCGGCTTCAAAGGCGGCCGCGATCTGGTGCGCCAGGTCGATGCGGTTGATCGCTTCGCTGCCGAAGCAATGGAACAAGCCATTGCCGTCGTGCTGCGCCAGCCGCAAAAGCATATCGGCGCAATCGGAGGCCAGGGTCGGGTGCGCCACGTCATTGACCTTGGGTCCGGTCCAAACCTCCGTCGGCAAGCCAGCCGCTAGCCGATAAATCACGTAGACGGAAAAGTCGAAGCCCAGTCCGTTCTCCCTCCGCGCGAGCGACGGGGCGGCGTAATTCAAGCCGTAGACGCCAGCCAGCCGACCGACGCCGTAATTCAAGCCATCCAGCGCGCCCAGGTCGCGCTCGGAAGCGGCTTTCATCACGCCGTAGAAGTTGACCGGGTTTGGCGGCGAACTCTCGTCCACCAGGTCGACGCGTCCGTCAAAGACCCAGTCTGATGAGACGAAGACCAGGCGCGCGCTGATGTCGCGGCAGGCTTCCGCGATTGCGCGCGTGCCATCCACCATGATCGACCAGCACAATTCTCGATTGGCGAACATGAAGAGTTGATCGAGTATGGCGGCACAATGAATGACGACGTCGGGTTTGTAGCGATGGATCGAAGCGCGAATCGCGTCGTGATCGGCCAGGTCCAGCGGATCCAGTTCATAGTCGACTTGCCATTCGGGTTGGGGACCATATTGCGAGGCGATGATTTCGATGCCCCGCTCCCGCGCCAACCGAATGATATTGCTGCCGACCAAGCCGGTGCCGCCCGTCACATAGACTCTCATGTCAGCCTCCCAGCTGCGGCGAGCGTACGCCTATGGTTTTCCTACGCGCGCCGTCAAATCGGCAATGCGACTCGCCATTTCGCCGTAGGCGTCGCGCAAATCAGCCACGGACGCCGAACCTCTTTGTGCCGCATTGATGACCACAGCTTCGGCGGCGGCGTAATCGGCGCAGGCATCGGCGACATCGCCCGCGATATCCAGCGGAATGGTGGTGACGCCGTTGGCATCGCCGTGCAGCAAATCGTTCGGGTAGACATCAATCCCGCCCACCTGCACCGGTCCCTGCAATTCGAGCAGGTGCATATATCCATGCGCGCAAACGATGCCATTGTAAAAGACGGGAAAGTTCAGCGGCTTGATCCCGGCGAAATCGCGGCCCGGTCCATTGGTGACCAAGCCGACAGCGCCGAATGCTTTGAAGGAATTGCAAAATACATCGCCGAAATTGGCTGCTGAGCCGCCGGTATCGAGATTCTGCAGGAAGATCACGGGCGGACCAGCTAGCTCGTCGAAGCGGTCGATGAGATCCGGCACCGAAGGCACCTCGCGATCGGGCAATTCGGCGAATGTGCGGCAGGTCGCGGTCGCTGCGAAGCCGACCATCGGCGGCAATTGCGGGAAGGCGGCTTTGATCTCGCGTGTCATGAAACCGCGATTGCGGCGGCGGACCTGGAACAATTCGATGACGTTGGCGATGGTCGCCGAATCGTATTTGCGCAGCTTGTCCAATACCCGCTGATCAACCATATAGAAGTCTCCTTTTCCCAAATGCTATTGGCGCTTTGCGCGCAAAAGTGGCGAACGCATCTCTTCGACATACATCGCCTGGCTGGGCATGACGTTGGCGACATTGGCATTTTCGCCAAAGATGCTGAAATACAGCTTCAGATTTTCGTGCCAAAGCATCGGACCTTCCTTCGGCGATGTTGCCTCGAAGACGATATTCTCAAGCCCAAGCGCGTCGACCACTTTGCCGATTTCCTTCGCGGTATTCTCGCCTTGGAGGTCAAATTCTTCATGATCGATCATGACCATGAAAGCGCCGTCCTCAAGCGCGGCCGCGGCGCCGCGCAGAATCTCGTCGGCGGTTGAGGCGCGCGGCGGCAGGCTCAAATCCCAGTGATGGATAGGATGATGCTCCTGGATGATGCGCATGCCCAGATCAAGCGCCAGTTTACGCCAAGCCTTCCATTTCGCGGCGCTAACCTCGTCCGTCGTGTTCATGAATTCGATGACGCGAAAGCCCAGCTCGCGCCCGGCTTCAATGGCGCTTTCCACCACATCGCGTTGGTACGCTTGCATGAAGAAGGAGTGATCCAGATATGGCTCGACCGCAAAACGCTGATACGTTGCAATCTTGCGTTTAAGCCATTCGTGCGGGCTGAATATGATCTGCGTGGTGACGATCTTCACATAATCCAGGCGCTCCGCCGCCACTTCGAGAAAGTCTTCCAGCTCGACCAAGCCCATGCGCTCGATATATCGCGGCGCTTCGTCGTAACCGACATCCTTGAGCCAGGTCTGTCGCAGCTTGCGCGGCTTCGGATAGGCGGGAACAGCAAAAACCTCGCTCATGGATTTCGGCGGCATTTTGTTCTCCTTGTCACGTTGGCTCAGCCCTTTGTCCCCTGGATAATAATGCCGATTCCTTTCAGATACTATGCAATATGCTTGCGACCGCACAGTCTCAGCGCGGGACGGCTCTGGTACAATCGGGGCCGTATCTACGATTCTGGATTTAGCCCATGCGAACGAGCAAGGTTATTCACATCGTAAGCTGCCATGCCGAAGGTGAAGTCGGCAATGTGATCGTCGGCGGGGCGCCGCCGCCACCGGGCGAAACGCTATGGGAGCAGTCGCGCTGGATCGCCCAAGATCAGTCGCTGCGCCAATTCGTGCTGAACGAACCGCGCGGCGGCGTCTTTAAGCATGTCAATCTCCTGGTGCCGCCGAAACACCCCGACGCCGCCTATGGCTTTATCATTATGGAGCCGGAGCATACGCCGCCGATGTCGGGCTCTAACTCAATCTGCGTCGCCACCGTGCTGCTGGACACGGGCATGGTCGCGATGCAAGAGCCCGAAACGAAGTTCTATCTTGAAGCGCCGGCGGGCCTGGTACAGATCCGCGCTCACTGCCAAGATGGCAAGGCGCAAAGCATCGAATTTCAGAATGTGCCGTCGTTCGTAGACCGGCTTGACGCGCCCCTGGAAGTCGAAGGATTAGGGACGCTGAATGTGGATGTCGCTTATGGCGGCGACAGCTTTGTATTGGTGGACGCGCATTCGCTGGGTTTTGAGGTCGTGCCGGACGAAGCGCTCGATCTGGCGCGGGCTGGCGCGCAGATTACTACAGCGGCCAACGAACAGCTCGGCTTTCAGCATCCGCTGCATCAAGAATGGAACCATATCTCATTCTGTCAGTTCACCTTGCCGATCGAGCGAAGGGGCAGCGAGCTGACCGGGCGAAACACGGTCGCCATTGATCCTGGCAAATTGGACCGATCGCCCTGTGGCACGGGCTGTTCGGCACGGATGGCGGTGCTTCAGGCGCGCGGCGAAATGGGGCTCGGGGATCAGTTCGTCGCTCGCTCGATCATTGGCTCGCGATTTGACTGTCAGATTGCCGAAGTCGGCTCGCTGCGCGGTCGCGCGACAGTTGTGCCACGCATACGCGGGCGAGCCTGGATAACCGGAACGCAGCAACTGATGCTTGACCCGGACGATCCTTGGCCGCTAGGTTATCGCCTCACCGATACTTGGCCCAAAAGGTGAATGCCGCTTAACCTCGATTCAGCCACACGGTCATCCGCCCGTCGCCGCGATGCCCCCACGCGTAGTAGGGGATGGCGGTGAATTCGACTTTTTCGCCGCGCCCGTCCAAAGCGTCTCCGCGCAAGGTGGTGACGCCGCCCAGCAGGTCAGTTTGTTCTTCGGCTTTGATCGCACTCGTGTCCGGCAGGCTAAGGTCCAGCACATCTGCCCCGTTGTCCGCCGACTCCAGCGCGTAAACGAGAGGACCGCGTTCGAGCGCAACTTTCCCGCGCAAATCGGCGACCGAATCATGGGCGATCACCCGGCGGATCGCCATCGGCAGGCGCAAATCGACTCGTGTCTTGCCTTCCCAGCGGCGCTCCACGCGGGCGTAACCTTCCATGTTCGGGAGAGGGATTGATTCGCCATCGACGACAATGATCGCAGGATCGCTCGTTGAGTCGAGGTAGCGATAGAGATCGCTCGGCAGCGGCTTACCCTGGGCAAATGAGGGAATTCGCAGTTGGAGGGCAAAGGTCGATGGCTGAGACACCGTAAGATCCAATGTAATCGAACCATCCCAGGGATAATCCGTCACTTGTTGAATGCGCACGTAAGTATCGTTGATGCGGAAGCGCGCGTCGCCGGCGGCGTAGAGATTGACGTAAATGTCGCGGTCGCGCCGGGCGAAAACGTAGCTTGACAGAGATGGCAGCAATCGGACTACGTTGGTCGGGCAGCACGACGTCTGATACCAAGGCTGCCGCGCCATCGACGTGCTGCGGTTGAACGGATACTCGCCATCGCAAGCCAGCGGATTGACATAGTAGAAAGAGCGTCCGTCCATGCCAATGCCAGAGAGGAATCCGTTGTACAGCGTGCGTTCGAGGACATCAATATACTTCGCTTCGCCAGTAAGCAAGAACAAGCGCTGGTTCCAGAGGATGTTCGCCTGGGCGGCGCAAGTCTCGTTGTAGGCGGTCAAGTTGGGCAGTTCATAATCCTCGCCGAAAGCTTCCCCATCATGGCACGCGCCGATGCCGCCGGTGAGCGCCAGCTTCTTGCCGACTACGTTTTCCCAAAGCGCCTTCACCGCGGCGGCGTATTGCCCGTCTCCAGTCAGCGCGGCGATATCGGTCATGCCGGCGTACATATAAGCGGCGCGGACGGCATGCCCGACTGCCTCCCGCTGCTCCGTCACCGGCAGATGGTCTTGGCAGTTCGGACCGTATAAGTCGCGCCCGTTCGCCCGACCCCGCTCGTCGAGGAAGAACTTTGCCAGGCGCGGATAGCGATCGTCGCCGGTCGCGCGGTAAAGCGCTACCAGTCCGATTTCGATCTCTTGATGGCCTGGCACATCGCGGAGCTTTCCCTCGCCAAAGACGGAATCAATCAGATCGGCATTCTTAAGCGCGACATCAAGGAATTTCCGCTTGCCCGTCGCCTCAAAGTAGGCGACCGCGGCTTCGTACATATGCCCCACATTGTAGAGTTCGTGGTTGACGCCGAGGTTGGACCAGCGCTCCGGCCCGCAGTGCTCGTCGACCTCGTCGCCGTCGACGGTGCGCGCGGTGTATAGGTAGCCATCGTCTTCCTGGGCGGCCGCGAACATGTCGATGAGGTCGTCCAGGTAGGCTTCCAATTCCGGGTTCGGCGCGTTGTGCAGGGCGCAAGCGGCGCCCTGGACGACTTTGAAAACATCGGAATCATTGTAGAAGATCCCTTTATGCGGACCTTCCATCAGCCCGCCGGCTTTGGCGAAATTGTCGATGCGGCCCGTCTCTTCGCATTTCTCGAAGTCATAAGGAATCGTAACATTGATTGCCCGCTCGATCCGCGGTTTCCAAAACCGGTCTTGAATCTGCGCGCTGGTGATCGCGAGCGGTTGAATCGGATAATCGCCAGATGTAACGGTCATGTTGTGTCCTCGTCGTTTTGCGCGATGGGAAAGGCCGCGATTCGCAGTTGCGTCGAGCCGTAGGGAATCAGCGTGATCTCTTCGGCGGCTGCATCCGTGGGATGTGGTCCGGCGTCTATATCGGCGGCGGAATTGTCTTGCAGTGTCCATTGCGGCAACTGTCGTGCCTTCACGTGCAGGGTTACTGGCGGGTCGTCGGTGGAGAAGGGCAGCTCGCCTGGTTCAGCCTCGTTGACGCTCACACCGGCGAGCTTCGATTCATCGTCGAGCTGCAATCCGTAATTCCAGGGTGATCTTGGGTAAATCTCCCAATCGGCATGGGGGAGCTCGCCGGCGATCTGCTTCCATTCTTCCTCAATTCTGGCGCCGAAGAGCAGGGGACCTCGATAAACCGAGCGCAAGCCCTTGTGCCCTTCGCTGAGGCGCACCTTCATCGGCAGTTTCAGCGTGACGGAGTCGCCGGATTGCCACCGCCGTTGTATCACAAGAAACGTGCCGGCGGCGCGAATCTCGCTTGTTTTGCCATTGATCGTCAGTTTGGCATCATGCGCCCAAACTGGAATTCGCAGCTGGAAATCAAATTCGCAGGGCGATTCCAACTCAATGTCAAACTTTATCTCGCCCTTGAAGGGGTAGCCCGTCTCTTGCGTGATGGTCACGGGAATGCCGTCGCCGACGGTGGTTCTGGCTTGGCAAGGCGCGTAGGCGACTGCGGCGATCCCGCCGTCGGGCGTCGCCATGAAGAGGCTCTTGGCGAACTTGGGCCAAGCCTGATGCATATTGGCGGTGCAGCAGCCGAAGTGGGGCTCGAGCCCAAAGATATTGGAATCGTCGGAATTGTCGGTCCAATTGCGCTTTGCAATCGTCGCCAGCGCTTGATTGACCTGCTGGTCGTATTGATGCGCCCACATGTCGGGCGTGAGAGTGGCAGGAAAGGCATTGAAGGCGACGCGCTCCAGTTGGTCGCCGAAGCAGGGATCGCCCAGAATCCGCATTAGCTCTTCCAGCGAAAACATGAATTCGGCGACTGCACAAAGTTCAGTGCCGCTGACGGGCGATGTGCCGTTCAAATGCTCGTCGCAACTGAAGACGCCGTTGGGCTGACCATGATGCCGCATCAGATTCTCGATGCCCAAGCCTGACGCCAGGCGGTGCCATGGCTTGCCCGTCTGGGCATAGAAGACAGCGCCGGCTTTGACACCCATAGCGTTGTTAGGCCCATGCGTCATCATCCCGTGATTCCACTCTTGCAGCGGCAGCACATGGCGCAGGCTGTAGTTCGCTTGCAATTCGAGCCAGTCCAGCGTTCTGTCCATCAAATCTTGCGACAGATCCAGCAAGAAGGCGTCGCCAGTAAAGTTGTAGAGCCAATGGACAGCCAGCACATTATCCATCGCCCGCGCCCAGCCCCAGAGGTAGAGCGGCTTCGCAGGCAGAACGCGCAGCTGGTAACGGAAGTAATTGGTCATCAGCTGCAGGACACGATCGTCTTCGCTGGCTTCGTAGTGCATCATCAGCACCTTGAGCATGATCATGCGCGGCCACCAGTCGGGGTCGCGTGTGCCGAAGTAGCCGCGCTCATCCTGGCTGTTCAGTGTCCACTCGATCCAGGGCTTGACCTTCATCAGCAGGCGCTCTTCATCGAGCAGGTGCGCCAGCGGCAGCAAGCCGTCGAGATAATAGGGACCGCGCTCCCAGGAATCGCCGTCGCCGCCCAGCCAGCCGTTGTCCGGTCCCAGATCGGGCCAGAACTCGTCGAGATGGCCTGTGAGTCCATTGGCCTGTACCTTCAACTGGTTCAGCAGCCAGCCGCGCGGCTTGATGGCGCCCAGGGGCAGCGCCTGGAATGCGGCCGGGTAGAGGGGTTCGCGATTGGGCGGCAGTTTGTCCATGAGCTGGCCTCTTGCTTGAAGGTGGTTAATTCTTGACCGCGCCGCCCATGAGACCGTCCATGTAGTAGCGTTGCAGCGCCAGGAAAATCGCCAGGCTGGGAACTATGGACACGATGACGCCGGCTTGCAAGGCGCCCCAGTTAACATCTCCCCAGATGCCATAACGGATTGTTGTGAGGAAAACAGGCAGGGTGAATTTGTCCTGATCGGACATGAAGATCAGAGCGGCGAGAAATTCGTTCCAGGAATTGATGAATGCATAAATCGCCACGGTGACGATACCGGGCAAGACAAGCCGCAGCATCAGGCGATAGAGGATGCTCAATGAACTGCAGCCATCAAGCAGCGCCGATTCTTCTATTTCGTGCGGCACGGCCAGGAAGCTGTTGCGCATCAGGAAAATGCCGAATGGCAGTTGAAAGGTAATATACACCAGCGCCAGGCCGAACAAGGTATCGTGCAAATCGACTTGAACAATCATGACAAAAAGCGGAATCAAAATCGACTGGAAGGGGATCATCAAGGTGGACAGCACCATGATGAAGAGAACATTCTTTGCCGGGAAATCGAAGCGAGCAAATCCGTAGCCGCCCAATGTGCTCAGTATGACGCTGCCGGCGACGGTGATCAACGCGACCACCGTGCTATTGTAGACATGCTGTGCGATACCGATCTTGCCGTAAGTTGTGAGTTCGTCGTAGTTTTTCAGGGAGATTTCACTGGGCAGATAAGTCGGCGGCACAGCCAGCGCTTCCGCTGGCAGCTTTAGCGAATTGATGAAGGACCAGGCAATGGGAAATAAGAAGAGAAGCGCGAGGACAACGAGGATGACATAACGCAGCCACAGAAGCGTACGCTGGCGCAAGCGGCGGATTTCTTGCTGCGAGCGTTCGGCTTGGGCGTCTATGACAGTCGCGGTCATCTATTCCTTCTCCCGCAAGACGTACAACTGCAAGCCGGTCAGCGCGACCAGAATCCCAAGCAAGACGATAGACATGGCGGCGCCGTAGCCCATCTTGAAATAGGTAAAGGAGTTGTTGAAGATCCAAAAGACGATCGAAATTGTGCTGTTACGTGGCCCGCCGCGCGTCATGATGTAGAACTGGTCGAATGACAGGACCGAGCCGATGACGGATAAAATCAAGGCAAGCGCGATGAAACGGCGCATGAGCGGCAAGGTGATGTAGATAAGCTTGCGAAAATAACCGGCGCCATCAACCTCGGCCGATTCGTAGAGCTCGTCGGGGATCGCCTGCAAGCCGGCCAAGAGCAGGATCATGGTGAAGCCGACCGTCTTCCAGACCACCGACAGGATGATGACATTCATGGCTGTGTTCGGGCGGCCCAGGAAGAGCTGCGCCTTCGGGACCAAGTTCAAGTCCAGCAGAATTTTGTTGAAGACGCCGATGCGATCATCCAGCATCCAGGTCCAGAGCAGACTGGATACGCCCAAGCCGATCACGACGGGCAAAAAGAAGATCGTGCGGAAGACGCCGATATAGCGAATATTGTGGCGGACCAGTGACGCTAGGATAAAGCCCAGAATGAAGATTGGCGGCGTGACCAGCGCTGTGTAGCGAAAGGTGAAATCGAGGCTCTTCCGATACTGCCGGTCTTTGCCAAGTTCCTGGTAATTCTCCAAACCGGTGAAAGCGCGCTCGCCGAAGAGCGGCCAATCATGGAAGGACATGAAGATGGTCATAATCAGGGGGATGATAAAGAAGACCGTCACGAAGGCGACTGTCGGGGTAACAAAAAGCAGCCCGGTCAATTTGCGGCGCTGCGTCCAAGTGAGATTCAAAAGCGCGGGCTGTCTAATCAACGGGTGATTCTTTCGCAAGTTGCGCTTGCCAGGGCAAACCCCATCCCCCGGCCCCTTCCCCAGCCAGCTAGGGAAGGGGAGCCAAAACAGATCGGAACGTATATTGCACGGGCGGCGGCATTGTCGGGCGTGTGCCTATATGTGTCGAGTGCAGAAGCGCTGGCCGGCGCTCAATGGTTGACAGGTTAACCTTCCATAATCTGGGTGAAACGTTCTTGCCCGAGTTCAAGCGCGCCGTCAATATCGCCGTCCAGAATCGCGACTTGCAGCATTTCCAGCCAGGGACCGTTGGGATCGTTGAACAAGTCGTTATAGACGGTTGTGTAGGGCGTAAAGCCCACTGCCAGCGCGCTGGCGGCAGTCATTTGGCGATCGTCGCCCTCGAAGTAGGGGTTGTCGACCAATTCAAGGCGAACCGGAATCTGACCGTTGGCGGCGTAAATCTCAATTTGCGCTTCGTCGCTCATGGTCCATTCGATGAAGCGCCAGGCTTCTTCCACATGTTCGCTGCCGCTTGCAATCGCGATGACATCGCCGCCGCCGAAAGAGGCTGCGCCACCCTCTTTGCCCGGAATATGGAAGACGTCGAAGTTCAAATCGGGATGATCGTTGGTGAAGAGCGGGATCGCAAAGTTGCCCATGCCGGCCATGCCGATATTGCCGCCGGTGAAGGCGCTGACGAAGTTGGAGCCATTGTCAATGCTGGCGCCTTCGGGCACGAGCCCCTCTTCCCAGATCGTATTGTAGAAGGCAAGCGCATCGCGCACGATCGGGTCGCTGGTGATGGTCGCTTCGGAGTAGTCATCGCTGAGCACATCGCCGCCGCTGGCCCAGATGAAAGGCAGGAAGGTGAAGGCATTGCAGCCGGCGCAGTTCATCGAGAACCAATAGCCGTATATGTCGTCGCCCAATGCGCTGATGGCGCGCATCGCTTCCAGCATCTCGTCCCAGGTTGAGGGCGGATTGTCTGGATCCAAGCCCGCCTGCTCAAACAGGTCGATATTGTAGACGATGAACGAACCGTCTACGCCCGTAGGCACGGCGTAATTGCGCCCCTCGTACCTGCCCAGTTCCATGTGCGCCGGCGTCAAGGTGTCGGCGTAGGGCAGTTCCCTGACGTATTCGGTGATATCAACCAATTGGCCCGCGGCCGCGAAAGCCGGTGTGTAGATCAAATCAATGCTGGCGATATCGGGTGGTTCGCCGGCGGCGATGGCGGCGCCCATCTTGGTGACAAACTCTGCGGACGGGATAACGGTCAACTCAATCTGACTGTCGTTGTTGGCGTTCCATTCATCGACCAGCGCCTGTGTTTGGAATGGGATCGACCGAACCCACATCGTCATGCTGATCTGGTCATCCTGCGCCGCGAGGGGCAAGCTGCTCAAGATCAGAACAAGCGCGAAAAGTAGCAATAACGGTTTACGAGAATTCATGTTACTTCATCCTTTCGAGACTCATGTATGGACGTTAGTGCGCGCTTCCCGCCCAGCCGACGAAATAGCGCGCCAAAGCCGGTATCGACTCTAGCGAGCTAGTATATTGCTTTTCCTGCTGCATTGCCAACACGATTTGCGCGGGGATCGGTCTTTAGTCGTCAGCACTCGGGGCAAGCCAGGAACTCACCCCTTTGCGCATTCAATGACACCGGCGCCCGTTCACGGCTGGAAATCAGTGGCGCGCGGTGGATTAGCCTTCGGCCAAGATCTGGGTGAAGCGCTCTTGCGCCACTTCCAGCGCCCCGTCGATATCGCCATCGAGGACGCCCACAGAGGACTATCTATGCTTAGAGCGTCAATCGTGCAAGCTGTTGACCGGTCGATACAACATCCTTACCTGCTGACATCTAGTTCGACACCATTGCTCGCAACGCGCAACGTATTGAAGCACTAGGCGTCAAAGCAAATTCGGCGGGACGCCCAACTGTCGAAAGGCCGCGCAAGCCGCATCGAGGTGCGCTTTGCCGCCGGTCAGCGAAATCTGCAAATGCCCCGGGATCAGCGCATCGAAGTCGTGGGGCTCCAGCTTGAACATGCTGTCGGCGTAAGCGTCGATGCGGCAGTCATGGATGTTCTGCCAGACGACTTTGCCGCCCCAGAAAACCAGGTCGGCGCCCAGCAAGTAGGTCCGGTCGCCACCGCGCATGAGGAAACTGAGATGGCCGTCGCAGTGGCCCGGTGTCTCGAAAGTTTCTAGCTCCAGATTGCCGACCTTGATGGTATCGCCCTCAACAAGCTCCACATCGACCGGGCAGGGCGGCAGAAAGAATTCGTCGGGGTAGAATCCGGCCGCTTTGGCGACATCCAGCGCGACCGCTTTTTCGTCGGCCTCGCGGATGACCGGCGCTGCGAAGGCGGAGGAATACACCTCGACATCAAGCCGCTGCTGCGCTTCAGCCGCGGCGCCAATGTGGTCACAATGATAATGCGTCAGGATCAGCTTTCGGATCTTGGCGGGATCCAAGCCGTCGCCGCGAATGTGATCCAGTATGGTGTCGAAGTCCCGGTCCATGCCCATGCCGGGATCGATCAGCGCCAATTCGCTTCCACTGTTGAGCACGAAGACGTGGCAGTCCAGATAGCCGGACAATCCAAAGCCGAAGTAACCGCCGCCGACAACGTGCAAATCGCTCGTCAGTTTCATGTTTGTTCTCCAGATGACTCCATCTCTACAAATAGAACGGATTCTGGCGCTTTCGTCAAGGAATGTCGGCGGCTAGCGTGCTATACTCGCGCCATTATTTTGGAGGGAAGGAAGCGAAACATGCTCCTTGGCATCGATCATATCGTCATTGCGGGACCGGATCTCGATGACTTGACGGCGACTTTCAAGGAGCTGGGTTTCAATGTCGTTGACGGCGGGCGCCACCCAATTGGCTCCTACAATCGATTGATTGGTCTGGGTGATGGCGCTTATATTGAGCTGCTCTCCTTCTACGAAGAAAGCCCGAATCACTATTGGTGGGACGCGGTGCATCGGAAGGGTGGGGGACTGATCGACTTCTGCATGCGGACCGATGATATCCGCGCCGACTACGCGGTCTTCGAGGCACAGGGCGTCGAGATGAGCCCGCTAGTCGGGTTGAGCCGCGTTCGCCACGATGGTTATCGCCTCGCCTGGCTCAACAATGAGATCTATGATCCGTTTCAAGGGCTGATTCCCTTCGTCATTGAAGACGAGACGCCGCGCGAAGAACGCGTGCCCAAGGAAAACGAACACGCGAATGGCGTTACCGGCATCGACACAATCACGCTGGCAGCGCACGATCTCGACTTGGCGCGGCGGATCATGAGCGTCGCTCTGGGCGCTGAAGGCGAGCATACGCGCGACGATGCGCTCAAGGCCTCAGGCGTCGTCTTCGAAGTCGGCTCGCATCGGCTGGAGTATCTGACGCCCGACGATGAGGGCAGCCCGCTGCGCGAGCATATCGCCGGGAATAGGCCCGTGCCTTATCGGATTCGATTCCGGACGGACGGCGAGCGGACGGCAGTCGACGAGCAAGCCGGCGCTGGCGTGAAAATCGAATTCGCTTGAAGCCGGCATACGCGGGCGCCACGATATTGACGCCGAGGGTTTCACAAATTCACATGCAAATGCCACGCCCAGTAGCCCTTGACATCAATGGCGTGGTACGCTTCGTCGACTCCTAAGGGAAGACGACCGTCGTGGCACGGATCATGCCCTCCCTTTCTGGCCGCATGGACATGACAAGCTTCGTGAACGAGTAACAAGGCGATAAAGGTGGCTAGTTCATCGCCAAAATAAACGAGCGGAATTATATTCGGATCATCGCTTACCGGCCAACGCCAGTGCTGAGTAACCACGTGTCCTCTAGCTACATAAACTGCGGCTCCAACCCTGTCGTACACTACTGTGATATCCCGAACGACGTCGGTCACGTAGGTATACCACTGTGGCGCGTGGGTCAACAGCCATTGCAACCCGCGCAACGTATCGGCGACATAATCGCCGGGACCGTGAATCTGGATGGGCCCGGCGACGCCTGCGGGAGGCGGCGCAGGTTGGGGACATTGGTTCGCCCGATACGCGTGATAGCCATCCACCCAATTTTGGTCGGTCGGGCAAATCCAACCATAATGACAGCAATTCTCCGTATTGACATAAGAATCGAGATTCTTGGGCAGGTAAGTCGCTTTTACGTTAGGCGCGCAGTGCTTGTATTCTTGAAAAGCCCAAAAGCCCTTGCGAAAATGCTCGTCTTCCTGGCACTGCCAACCTGGCGCCGTGCAGCAATTGTCGCTGCCGCTCGCGGGCATATATCTCGGGTCCGGCGTTCTTTTCCATTGCACATATTCTTCCCAGCATTCCAGCGCCTCGAAAGCCGCGTACCCGGCTCTCCACTCGTCTTCGCTGTGGCAAGACCGATCCAAATGACAGCAATTGTCAATGCTTGACCGGGGGCCGGCCGCTGACTGTTGGGCGACTGACTGAGCGATCGCGGCGCGCGTTTGGCAATGCCCGGCTAGGAAGGCATGCTTGCCGATTCTAAAGTCATAGTGGGTGTGGCATTCGCGGTCGATGCCGCAGCAGTTGCCGTTGACTTGGCCGGTTGGCGCTGACTGCTGAACACTTGTCCGAACGCTCGTGGCGGGCGTTTGGCATTGCCCGAGTCGGAAGGCATGCCAGCCGACGATCCAGTCGTGTTCGCTGTAGCATTGTCGGTCGATGCCGCAGCAGTTGTCGCTGACTTGGCCGGCGGCCGCTGGCTGGGGGGCGCTTGGCTGGGCGCTTGTGGCGGACGCAGGGCATTGGTTTCGACGATAGGCGTAATAGCCATCATCCCAGTCTTTTTCGGTCTGGCATTGCCAGCCCAGGTTGCAGCAGTTATCGGCGTTGACTACCGCCGCGCCGCCAATACCAAAAAGCGTTAGCGCCAATACAAAAAGCCTGATAATCATGATTATGCCCCACATTCAGTTAATGATAGACGATTATTGAGAGATGTATTTTGCGCAATATTAATCTATATGACTCTGAATTGCAACGCGCAGGACTTTGTTCTTTAGTCGCGCAGCGGACAAACTTTGCATGGCTGGCAAAGCGCGATACACTTGGGCTATCGCTCGGACAAGTAATGAAACATAACTTGGACGCGGCGCGTCCGAACGTAGAATCTGAAAATAGATTGATGAGAGAAAGGCGGTTGACAGTATGAGCGCAAAAAGAGAATACCCCGAGTGGATGGGCAAGATGCGGGGCTTGAACGCGGCGGAGCTGCAAGAGTTCCTTGATGGTCCTGTGGTCGCGCGGATCGCTACCGTCGACAGCAAGGGCGATCCCTATATCACGCCCGTATGGCAGGAGTGGGACGGGGAATCGATGTGGGTGATCCCGCGCGCGAAAACCATCTTCGCCCAGCATTTGCTGCGCCATCCGCGTTGTTCGGTGTCCTGCGCCATGGACAGCACTCCCTACACCCGGGTCTTGTTTCGCGGTCCGGCGGAAGTTGTCGAGGGACCGGCGCTGATGCATGGTGAGTGGCTGGAGATCGGCCGCCGGATGTCGGTGCGTTATTTGGGCGAACGCGGTCCGGAATATCTGGAGCCTTCGCGAGTGCGTCCACGTTATCTGGTCAAGATCACGCCGGAGAAGACGATTTCCTGGGAAGGCGTCGAGTGGGCGGCGAAGTACCTCGATGACCAGGATGCGCCGGCCGCCCCGCACTAAGGCGCGGTAGCAGGCTGTGAAATGACAGCGCTCTCTGCTCAGAGTGCCAGCCGGGACTGCGAATGAGCGTGGCAAAGCCATACGAATCGGCAACAAGCGTCGGTGATTGGCCGCTGCGGCTGCGGCTGTTCGTCGCCAATTACGGCGTGTACATCGCCCTGGTGGCGCTGCTGCTCGCCGCCACTGTCCTGACGCCGAGACTCTACGATGTCAACACCATCGCCGTTGTCATGCGACAGGCATCGCAGTTGGGCATTGTCGCAATTGGGCAGACGCTGATCCTGTTGGTCGCCGGGCTCGACTTGTCCGTCGGCGGCATCTTCCTCATGACTTCGATAGTGGTGGCGGATGTCACCAACGGGCGCGATGAGCTGGTCATTCCGGCGATCTTGATCGCGCTGGCGCTGGGCGCGCTGGTGGGTTTGGGCAACGGCGTTCTGGTGACGAAGCGGCGCGTCCCGCCCTTTGTGGCAACATTGGGAATGCTGGTATTGGTCAAGGGCGCCACGCAAGCCTATACCAAGGGCGTGCCTGGCGGCTTCGTGCCCGACATTTTGGGCATCGTCAATCAGTCCTGGTTCGTGCTTTCGATTCCGCTGCTTCTGTGGCTGGGGCTGAACGCCGTGTTCATCTTCGTACTGCGGCGAACGGCATACGGCCGCAAAGTCTACGCCGTCGGCAGCAATATAGAAGCGGCGCGCCTCTCTGGCATCTCGGTCGATGGCATCCGCATCTCCGTGTATATCCTGGGAAGCTGCTTGGCGGTTGCCTCCGGCGTCGTGTTGACAGGCTATGTCGGCTACGTGGATCGCTTTATCGGGACTGGGCTGGAGCTGGATTCAATCGCGGCCGCCATCGTCGGCGGGACCGCCTTCGTCGGCGGGCGCGGGGGCTTGCTGGGGACAATCGCCGGCGTGCTGATCATTCAGATCTTGAGCACGATGGCGGTGCTGATGGGCTTGGATATCGAAGTTCAGTTCATCATCAAGGGCTTGGTGATTCTTGGCGCGGTAACGCTGTACAGCCTCGCCAATGTTGAAGAGTAAGGTGTGAAGAGAAAAGGGGGCGAATTGGGAAGATCAAGTCGGTTAGAAAGCGGGTCAGCAGAAGTTTATCGTGTTGACTCTAAGTAATCTTAGGGAGGAAATCTGATGTTGAGGAAATTGATTTACACGCTGTTCATATTGTCGCTGCTGCTCGGCACGTCAATCGTGTCGATTGGGCAGGACGAAGGGATGACGGAATTCGAAATCACGCAAGAGATGGTCGACGCCTCGCCCTACTTGCAGAGCGTGATTCCGCGTCTGGATCAAGAGTATGACACCAGCGAATTTGCCAAGGATCCGCCTTATCGGATCGCCCTGGCCGCGCAAGGTACCAGCAACGCCTGGTCGGCTCTATTTGACGCGCACGCCTACTGGTATGTCGACGAATTGGGCGAGGATGTCATCTCGGAATTCTTGTACGGCGATGCCCAGGCCAGCGCCGATATTCAGGTGCCGCAGGTAGAGGATTTGTTGGCGCAGGAACCGGACGCGCTAATTCTGGTGCCGATGGGCGCGGCTGCTTTGTCGGCGCCCGTTGAGCGGGCGATGATGCAGGGCGTACCGGTTGTGCTCTGCGCCAGCGCCGTGGAAACCGACAATTTCGTCACCGAGGTCGGCACCAATCTCTATAGTATCGGCGCCACCTTGGCGCAGTGGCTGATTGACACGGTCGGGGCCGATGGCGATTTCCTGATGATGACTGGCATCCCGGGCACGTCCACGTCGGACATCATGGAAGAAGGCGCAATGGCTGTCTTTGAATCCCACGGCATTGAACTGATCGACAAGCAGCCCGGATTCTGGTCGCCGGCCGAAGGCAAGAAGATCATGGAGACCTGGCTGGCGCAGCACGGCGACGAGATTGACGGCATCTGGTCGGGCGGCGCGCAAATGGTCCAGGGCATGATCAGCGCCTATGAGGATGCCGAAATGGAGATCCCGCCGATTGCGGGCGGGGAAATGCAGAATGGCTTCCTGCGCTCGGCGATAGAACACGGTTTCCAATTCTACGCCTGGATGTATCCCAACGCGATGATCACGATCTGCATCGACGCCGCTGTTCAGATTCTGCAGGGCGAACCTATCCCGCGCTTTATCGATTTCGTCGACACCATGCCGGAAGCCCGCCCCTTCACTGACGCCGAAGCTGAGGATTACTATCGACCGCGATGGAGCGATGACGTGCATGGTCCGGTCACGATGTCGGACGAGGCGCTGGATGAGCTTGGCTTCCTGGTTGAAGAAGAGTAGGGGCTAGCAACCCCACCGGCGGAATATGTAGACTCGCGCGCGACATTAACGCCGCGCACGCGAAATGCCTTGCGTCTCACTTTGGGCAAAATCAGTGTAGATTAAGTGTTCGCAAGGTCTAGCGCCCCTTCCCTAGCTCGCTGGGGAAGGGGCCGGGTCACGTAGACAAAGACCTTCGGGGATGGGGTTTGCCTCGCGCCCGTACAACTTTAGACCTGCCTCGATGGTTGGCCCAGAAGACCGAGATTAAGGCATGAGCGAATACATCCTGGAGATGCAAAATATCTCCAAGTCCTTTGCCGGTGTGCAGGCCTTGAAGGATGTATCCATTCGCTGCCGGCCCGGCCGGGTATACGGGCTAGTGGGCGAGAATGGCGCCGGCAAGTCGACCCTGATGAAGATTCTGGCTGGCGCCTACCGGGCGGATGCCGGCGAGATCATCTACAAGGGTCAACGGCGCGAGGGACTATCGGCCGGCGAGATCATCGACAGCGGGATCAGCATCATCTACCAGGAACTGGCGTTGGTCCCGCGGATGTCCGTGGCTGAGAACATCTTCCTCGGGCGCGAGCCGCGCCACGCAGTTGGCGTCTTGAATTTGAAAGCGCTTCATCAAGGCGCCGCCGCATTGTTGAATCGCCTCGGCATCGCCTTGGACACAAACTTGCCAGTCAGCGAGTTGACCGTCGCCCAGCGACAGTTGGTGGAGATCGCCAAGGCGCTTTCGCAGAATGCCGATCTGATCGTCATGGACGAGCCGTCGGCGATTTTGGCCGGCAGCGAACTGGATCAACTGTTCGGTATCATTGAGTCGCTGGTGGAGCAGGGCGTCACGATCATATACATTTCGCATCGGCTGGACGAGGTCTTCCGCATCGCCGATGAAGTGACGGTGCTCAAGGATGGCGAACTGGTCGATACCCGCCCCATCGATCAGTTGGATCGACAGACGCTGGTCAGGCTGATGGTTGGCCGCCCGCTGGATGAGATCTTCCCGCGGACGGAACATGAGCAAGGCGAGTTGGTTTTGGTCGCCGAGGATGTTTCCACTGATACCATCCTCGAAGGCGCCAGCCTGGAATTGTACAAGGGCGAGATCCTGGGTATCGCTGGCATGGTCGGCTCGGGCCGGACGGAGTTGGCGCGCGCCTTATTCGGCGCCGACCCCTTGACCAGCGGGACGATCACTCTAGCCGGCGACAAAGGCGCGAGCTGGAGCAATCCGGCGCAGGCGATAGAATCGGGCTTGGTGCTGGTGCCGGAAGACCGCAAGTCGCACGGTTTGTTCACATCGTTGTCGGTGCGCGTCAACATCACGCTGCCGATTCTCTCTCGGGTAACGCGATTTGGCATCTTGCAGAGCCAGGCGGAGGATGAGGTAGTCGAGGAGGCGAAGGTACGCTTGTCAATCGTGATGGCTTCGGCAGACCAGGAAGCGCAATACCTCAGCGGCGGCAATCAGCAGAAGGTGGTGCTGGCGAAGTGGCTGGAGACGCATCCTGCCATTGTGATATTGGATGAGCCGACGCGGGGCGTTGATGTCGGCGCGAAGTTCGAGATCTACAAGCTGATGCGCCAGTTGAATGATCGCGGCATCGCCATTGTAATGATCTCATCGGAGCTGCCCGAGGTGATCGGCATGAGCGATCGCATTTTGGTCATGAATGATGGACGCATCGTTGGCGAAGTGGCGCAGGAGGACGCGACCGAAGCCGGCATCATTGAGCTTGCAACAATGGCGGGCGCCAAGGCGAAAGTTTCATGAAGGTCTCGACGCCGCTGTTCGCCGGCTTGACTGATTCCCAGCGTCTGTTTCTGCGGCGCTACGGTCCGATCTTCGCCGTCTACGGATTCATTATCGTTTTGATTATTATCGGCGCTACGCAGTCAGAGCGTTTTCTGACCGTGCGCAACCTGACCAATGTCGCCCGTCAAGCGGCATTTTTGGGCATCGTCGCCTTGGGCCAGATGTTGGTCATCCTGACCGCCGGCATTGATCTATCGGTCGGTTCGCTGGTGAAGTTGTCGATTTTGGTTTCCGCGATCGTGATGAATGGCGAAGAAGGCAATCAGGGCGCGGCGATTGCGGCAACGCTGGCGCTGGGACTGGTGGTCGGTTTGATTCATGGCTTCCTGGTCAATGAGGTCAAGATCGCTCCCTTCATCGTCACACTGGCTTCGCTGGGCATTTTGCGCGGCATCAGCCTCAGCATTTCGACATCGCCCGTGGGCTCGGCCAGCCGGCCTTTCATCATGTTTTATGTGCAAAAGATCGGACCGATTCCCGTCATCGCGCTGATGTTTGTCGCCTTGCTCATTTTGACGGCCTTATTGCTGCGTTACACCGCCTTTGGCAAATATCTTTATGCCATCGGCGGCAATGTTGAAGTGGCGCATCTCTCCGGCGTGCCGGTCAAACTAACGCGCTACGGCGTGTACGTCATTTGCAGCATCAGCGCGTCGATTACGGGCTTGCTCTGGCTGTCGCGCATGGGTGTTGGCGATCCCGCCATCGGCGATGGCATTGAATTGCAGACGATCACGGCGGTCATCATCGGCGGCACCAGTTTATTCGGCGGCCGCGGCACCGTGATTGGGACGCTCGGCGGCGTTTTGCTTCTCGGCATCACGGCCAATCTGCTGGTGATGCTTGGCGTGAATCAATTCATACAGGGTCTTATTCAGGGCGTCATTATTGTGTCAGCGGTGGCGCTTTACAAGCAGGAGGGGGATTGACTTCATGACGATACGCGCCGGGCGTCCGGCTGTGCGCGCGCTGCAGCCGAGCCTGATTCGCAAGCTGGCCAACGCCGGCATCGGACGAACCGACATCATACCACTCTGGTTTGGCGAGCCAGACAAACCAACGCCTGAATTCATCCGCCAAGCCGCCAAAGACGCCATCGACGAAGGGCAGACCTTTTACCAGCCGAGCCGCGGCATTGTCGAATTGCGCAGCGCGCTGGCGGACTATACAAATCAATTGTACAAAGCCAGCTTCACGCCGGACAACATCGTCGTGACACCCTCTGGCATGACGGCGGTATCCCTTGCGCTACAGTGCATCGTCGCCGACGGCGCGGCCGTGGTGATTCCTTCGCCTGTCTGGCCCAATTTAGCTGGCGCGGCCGAGATACTTGGCGCCGAGGTCATTCGCGTATCCATTCGCCCGCGCGATGGCCTGTGGTCGCTTGATCTTGACGAGCTATTCGCCGCTTGCCCAGCCCATACCGGCGCGCTAGCGGTCAACTCGCCGAACAATCCGACCGGCTGGATGCTTTCTGACGCGGAGCAGCAACGGATCCTCGACTTCTGCCGCGAGCGCGATATCTGGCTGATCGCCGACGAGGTCTACAATCGCATCGTCTACGACCGCGATCATGCGCCGAGCTTTCTGGACAAGGTTAACGAAGACGACAAATACTTGATCGTCAACAGTTTCTCCAAGTCCTGGGCGATGACGGGCTGGCGCCTCGGCTGGCTGACGGGGCCGAAGTCTCTGATTGCGGCGCTGGAGATGGTGAGCGAATTCAATTTCTCCTGCGTTTTTGCCCCGGTTCAGATCGCCGGCATCACCGCTTTGCAACATGGCGAAGCATTCGTCAGCGAGTCCGTGGCTCGTTACCGGGCGGCGCTGGAGGCGGTCAAGCGAGCTTTCGGTGAATTGCCGCGTGTGACGTTTCCCGTTCCGCAAGCGGCCTTTTACGCCTTCTTCGCCGTCGATGGCGTGTCCGACAGTTATGCCTTCGCCGAGCAGGTTCTGCGCGAGTGCGGCGTCGGCTTGGCGCCGGGCGCGGCGTTTGGTCCCCAGGGCGAGGGCTATCTGCGACTCTGCTTCGCCTCTGATGTAAGCCTGCTGGAGCGCGCACTTGAGCAGATGCGGCCGCTTCTGGTATAGCTGCTGTTACTCACATGTCAGAAATTGGTAGGCAAACCTACCTTGCTAGGAAAAATCAATCTGTAGGGGCGAGCCGGTGGGTCACGTAGACATGGACAGGCGCTCGCCCGCTGATTTCAATCTTAGGTCTTAAACGGGCGACTCACCGAGTCGCCCCTACGAGATTCGACGCCACCGACATAGGAATCTGATGGGCGTTGGGGCATCACGGAGCGAACAAGACAACTGACCTTCGGTTGGTTAGAATGCGGCGGAGATTTGATTCGGGGAGACGATTCATCATGAGAAAAAGCAAAGTGCTGGCGAAGTGGCGCGCGGGCGAGTTCGCGCGATTCTGTTCATTGGGGCATGTGCTGCCCTTCTATATTCGCTACGCGGCGCATTATCGCTATGACGGCATTTGGCTTGATCTGGAGCATCGCAACTTCGACAACCGCGAGGTGCAGCATTTGTTGGCGCTCTGTCAACGCTACGATATCGACTGTTTAGTCCGGCCGCCAACGACGCAGCGAACCCGGCTATACCGCTTCCTGGAAGATGGCGCGGCCGGTCTGATGGTACCCTTCGTTTCCGATGCGGGTACGGCACGGGATATCGTGATGGCGGCCAAGTACCCGCCGGTTGGCAATCGCGGGCTGGATGGAGCCGGTCTCGATGCTGACTTCGGCTTGGACAGCTGGCGAGACGGCAGTACATACATTGCCGACGCCAATCGCGAGACCTTCATTGTCGCCCAGATTGAAACGCCGGAAGCGGTCGCCAATGCCGACGAGATCGCCGCGGTCGAGGGCATTGACGCGCTCTTTGTTGGTCCCGCCGATTTGGGGCTGCGCCTGAAAACCTACCCGGAATTCGGCATGAGCGTTGATGATGCGGTCGCGCGGGTGGCGGCGGCGGCGAAGCTGCGCGGCAAAGTCTGGGCGCGGACCGCGGCTTCCATTGAAGAGGTCGACCAATACCGGCGACAAGGCGCGCTCATGGTGCCCCTCGGCAGCGACTTTGCCTTGCGTGAAGTTCTGCAGCAAGCCAGCGAAGAAATGGACAGGATGCTCGCCGGGCGCTTGTAAGCGAGGCCGCTGCTTAATCTCCCCAAGCGGCGCACAGCAGGCGCAGCCAGTTGCCATGCATGATATTGGCGATGTCGTCTTCCGCGTAGCCGCGCGTCGCGAGTTTGCCTGGCAATTGCTGCAAGTCAGCGATCGTATCGAGATCACAAGGGGATTGCTCGCGCCCGAATCCACCATCCAGGTCTGTGCCAACGGCGGCGTGGCGACTATTCCCAGCTAGCTGACACACATGGTCAATGTGGTCGATCACGGTATCGATGCTTACGTCTCGGTTGCTGCCGCCGCGGAGGAAGCCGGGCTGCAGCATCCAGATGTCGAAAGCAGCGCCGATGACGCCATCGCGCCCGATGATGAGCTTCAACTGCTCGTCGCTGAATTGCCGCTGATGAGGCACGAGCGCGCGACAGTTATTGTGGCTGGCAAGCACAGGGCCATCGAATACTTTGACCGCTTCCCAGAACGCCTCGTCGCTGAAGTGCGTCAAATCAAGCAGCAGGCCCAGGCGATTCATTTCGCGCAGAAGCGGCGCGCCCATTTCGCTGAGCCCGATCTCGACGCCGGTGCCGCCGGCGTAGCGCCCGGGACCATAATGCGCGGGACCGAGCAAGCGCAAACCGGCGCGCCACCATTCTTCCAGTTGCGCCGGATCACGGATGGGGTCGGCGCTTTCCATGCTGAGCACAAAGCCCAGCGGGGGCGTTTCTGCCGGATCGGCGCCAAGGGCTTCCCAGTTTTCCCACTCCTCGATATGCGCGCGCAAGCCCGAGCCGTCTCCCAGAATGCGCGCCTGGCCATCCATTTCCAGCGCGCGATAGTATGCCAATTGCCCCATGGCGACGCCGTAGGCTTGCGCTTGCGAGCCGTAATCGAGATATTCTCGTTTATGTCCCGTTGAACGCGCCAACATGGTGACGAAGCTGAGGGCGATGCGCCCGCGCCTCATTTCAGGAAGGGAGACCGTGTTCAGCGCCCGTCCCTTGCCGGGGATGCCGACCTCGGTCGCCCGGATCGTATAAGTGGACTCCAGGAGATTGCGATTCCACTGCAAGGCACTCCAGGCAAGGTCGAGATGTGCGTCAATAATCAGCATGCGAAAAGCCCCGAAGTTCCAGATTATTCATGTGAAAAATGGTTAGCAGTAAATGGCAAAAGGGGGCGAACCACCGGTTCGCCCGTACAGGATTCGAATATTGTGGAGATTCCATTTACCCGGCCAGAATTCTCTTCGCTTACATGGATCAACTTTGAGATGAGCAAATGCTGCGATTGAGCTAGGCTTACCAGACCATGCCGCGCGCCGCCACATTCCAAACTTGCTCGATCGCATCGCCGCGAACGCCGTAGAGTTGATTGTGCAGATTGGTGACTACGCAGGTATGCACGGGAATAATATGGACGATATCGCCAACCAATGGCGGGCTTGGGCTGGCGCTGCAGTCGACGTAACCATGCTCCTCATTTACTTTGTGCAGGCGCGCGTCCGGGTACTCCATAATGTAACCGTACAGCCCATCGATCGTTTCGGAGTGGATCGCCTTGCTGCCGCTGTCCAGGATGACGCGGTCCGGCTCATTGGCGCTGACCACGGTCGCGAGCACACGCATGGCGCACTTGTCAAAACTGGTGTAGTCGGCAGCCACACAATTCCAGTCCCAAAAAATGGAAGTTCCTACTCGCAGCTCGGTCAACTCGGGCAGCAAATGCGCGTCGCTGCTGGCGCCGCTGCCGCCGCCGCTTACCGTCTCGGCAGCAATGCCGGCATCGGCCAATAGAGCGAGCGTTTCTTGCAGTCGCGGGCGAATCGCCGCGTCAGAAGGATAGATCATCAGGCCGGCAAAGCGCAGGCAGTCCGTTGCCGCGATATGCCGCGCCAACTCCAGCGCCGCGGCCGGCGTCGTCCCGGTACGTTCGCCCAGCGAAACCAACTCGACCATCATGCCGATCGTGATGCCTACTTCCTGGGCTGCCTCGGCGATGCCATCGACCACCGCCTGGCTGTCGACCGTGACGGATACATCCGCGCGTTGCGCCAAGGCGGCCAATCGTCTGGTCTTGCGTTCGCCCACGATATTGTATGGGATTTGAATATCGCGGAAGCCGGCATCGACGAAGACTTCCGCTTCGCTGACCTTCTGGCAGGCGATGCCGACAGCGCCGGCCTCGATTTGGCGGCGAGCGATATCCGGTATCTTGTGTGTCTTAATATGCGGGCGAAAGTTGATACCCAGCTCATCGCAGCGCGCCTGCATGGATGCGATATTACGCTCCATCTTGTCCAGGTCGATGAGGACGCTCGGTGTTTCCAGATCGCTGACGCGCGTAATCGCCATGGCGGGATTCCCTTCTCTGTGAGAACTGTAGGGGCGACACTGGGTGTCGCCCGTGTGCCGAGTATAGTTTACCGGCGTTTCAGCGCTGTGCGTGGACACAGCGGGTCAAGCGCCCTTGGCAACCATTCGCGTCGACTATCGACTACCAGCCGCGTTTGCCCAGGATGACCTCGTCCGGCGTTACGTTAATGCCGACCATCGCCTCGCCCAGGTTGCGGCTGACATCCGCCAGAATATTGGCGTCGGTGAAATGCGTCACCGCGTTGACGATGGCGCGGGCGCGTTTCTCCGGCGACCCGCTCTTGAAGATGCCGCTGCCGACGAAGACGCCATCGACGCCGAGCTGCATCATCAAGGCGGCATCGGCCGGCGTGGCGACTCCGCCCGCGGCGAAATTCACCACCGGCAGGCGCCCAAGCTCCGCCGTCTCCTTCACCAGGTGATAAGGCGCGCGGATTTCTTTGGCGTAGGTATACATCTCGTCTTCATCCATGCAGCTGATGCGGCGAAGATCGCTGTTGACGGAGCGCGCGTGGCGGACCGCTTCGACCACATCGCCGGTGCCCGCTTCGCCCTTGGTGCGCATCATGGCGGCGCCTTCGTTGATCCGCCGCAGCGCCTCGCCAAGATTGCGGCAGCCGCAGACGAAGGGCACGGAGAACTTCCATTTGTTGATATGGTGCTCTTCGTCGGCGGGCGTCAAGACCTCGCTTTCGTCGATGTAGTCGACGCCCATAGCTTCGAGGATTTGCGCTTCGACAAAGTGGCCGATGCGCGCCTTGGCCATCACCGGGATGGATACCGCGCTGATGATGCCATCAATCATATCGGGGTCGCTCATGCGGGCGACGCCGCCGTGCGCGCGGATATCGGCTGGCACACGCTCAAGCGCCATGACGGCGACCGCGCCGGCATCTTCGGCGATCCGCGCCTGTTCCGGCGTGACCACATCCATAATTACGCCGCCCTTGAGCATTTGAGCCAGACCGCGTTTGACCTTGTCGGTGCCTTTCTCATTTGAATTCTGTTGATGACCATTCGTCGCCATGACCTGACCTCGTTTCTTCGTGAACTCTGCTGCCACTTATCCTAGAGCAAGCGGCGCAATAACTGTATGTCCAATGCAGTCCATTGATGCCGCCGGCTGATGAGCGTCCGCGCAAGAGACGTTGACCGGCGATTGCCGCGAGCGATACACTATGTATGAATGTCGGGAGCGCCCATTGATGACCAGCGACAGTATCCGAATCGAGACGATAGAGCCGCGCTTTGCCCGCCCGCTCGAGCAGTTGCAGCGCGACTGTTTTCCCACATTGGGCGAAAACGAATTGATGCGCGAGGAGCATTTCCTCAATCATTGCCGCCTCTTTCCCGAGGGCAATTTCGTCGCGCTATGGCGTGATCGCGTCATCGGATTGGGCTCGGGATTCTTGATTGATTTCGACTTCGACCAGGCGCAGCACAGCTTCCAGGAGATCATCAGTGGCGGATTCTACAGCAATCATGATCCGGACGGCGCCTGGTATTACGGCGGCGATATCAGTGTGCATCCGGATTTCCGCCGGCGCGGCGTCGGTTCCATGCTCTACGAAGCGCGCATGGGCATCGTTAAAGGCCTGAATCGGCGTGGCATTGTCGCTGGCGGTTTGATTCCCGATTTCGCGGCCTATAAGGCGAGCATGTCCCCCCATGAATACGTGAAAAAGGTCGTTGCTGGCAAGATCAGCGACAGTACCTTGTCGTTTCAATTGCGGCGCGGATTCGAAGTGCGCGGCCTACTGCAAGACTACATTGAAGACGAAGCCTCTGATAACTGGGCGACTCTAATCGTTTGGGACAATCCGTCTTTCAGGGCGCACTGAATGGAGCGCGTTTGAGTCATGCGCTCTCGATATAGTATTCGTCGCCGGCGCCGGCGGCGATCCAGCCCAATAGGTGTCCAAGCTGAATGGGATACCACCTTTCGCCGCTCAAGTCGCATTCCGGCCGACCCGTGATTGAGAATATGTCGCCCGGCGACGCGACCCCGATTGCAGCCGTGCCCACATTGCCTTTGCCATTGCGAACGCTCAGCGAACGGCTGCCGGCGACCCGGGCGGTCATGGTGGCTGACAAGCGGATCGGCGGGCTGTTGGCGCAATCAATGCTGTAGAGCAGCCAATACTCGCCACCACCGCCTTCGGCAATCCAGCCGGCGATTTCTTCGTTGCGCGCGAAATACCAGTGGTAGCCATCGGCACAGATTGGACCCGCTTCGATGAGCGCGACGTCGCCGGCGTCCATGATCCCGACGATATCGGCGTTCAGGGATGCGCCAGCGCGAATGCGGCTGGAGACGCCGGGGCCAAGGATCGCATGCTGCCCTGCGAGCAAGAGTGGCGCCAGCGGGCAGCTGGGCGCGGCCGGAGGAAGCGCCGGCGCCGCTTGCGCGCCTTCCAGAGCGCCGGTGGTTATCCATTCCGTCGGCGCCCAGACGAGGCCGAACGGCTGCGGTATCGGGAAAGCCCAACGGCTGGCGGTGTCAGCGAGCGGGCGGCCGCCAGTTCCCGAGCCAATTTGCCAGGCGCTAACGCGGTCGCTGTCTTGCCAAGCCACTTGCAAACCGTCGGGGGACAGGCCGGGCCGATTATTGCGGTTGACGCGGTAGCTTTGGTAGCCGGTGTCGTAGGTATTGTTCCCGAAGTTCGCGCGCCAGTGGATATTCCAGCCGCCGCTGTCATTGGCGACCGAGAGCGGGATGAGTTGCAAGCCTCCCGAGAGCCCTCGATTCTGCAGACGCGGAGGATCGGATAGCCGGCTTCGCGTCCCGGCTAGTGGGTCGATAAGGTCCCAGTAGTCCTTGATCTGCAGCGCCATCAAGCTGCGCCCTCGATGATTGACCCAGATGAAGTCGCGAACGGTGTTATCGCGGCTTTCGTTC
This sequence comes from Chloroflexota bacterium, assembly GCA_026707665.1. Taxonomy (GTDB): domain Bacteria; phylum Chloroflexota; class Anaerolineae; order Aggregatilineales; family Phototrophicaceae; genus UBA6055. The sequence continues at coordinate 148,122 of JAPOWK010000114.1, read as the reverse complement.
AATCCAAGGTCGTAGGCGGTCATGGCGCCGCTGGCTGCTTCAAAGAACTGAATTTGGAGGAAGGGATCGGCGTCATCGCTGCGAAAATCAAAATGCAGGCGAGCGATCCCGCCGTCGCCCCAGCGGAGGCTTGGCATTCGAATGTCGTCGCCCTGGAAACCAAGATCAACATTGTTGACGAGCGTTGTCGTCAGGCTCGTGGCGAGATCGTGCAGTTTCAATTGTGCTGCATCCAGCGATTGCAGGCCCGGGTCCAATTGAAGCCAGACCAGTTGGCGGCTATCTGGCGACCAATTTGGCAGCGAGCGCAAGACGCCGGCATGGCTCGCGCCTGATTGGTCGGCGATGAGCTGGAAGGACTCGGTTGCGATGTCCATCAGCCAGATATTCGCTGGCGCCGAGCCGCCCGCTTGCGAGGCTGTACCGGCTTCAAATTGCGTCACGAAGTTGGAAGCGATGGACAGGTAGACGATTTTGTTGCCGTCAGGCGAGAGAATGGGACCGCCATTGTAGCCCCAGTGTGTCAGTTGGGTGGCGGTCTGGCTCGCCGGGTCATATTTCCAGATGTCGCCGTTGCGGTAGGAAAATATCGGCTGATTGGCGTTTTGCGCCCCGACGCCGCTGTAAATCAGCGCAATGGTCGCAGCCGACAGCAATGCGAGCAGCAGGCGCTTCATAATGTGCGATTCTCCCATCAACATGACATCATCCTAGCATAGATGCCGGCAACGGGATAATCAGACTCAACTGGTTTTCAAGCGAGACAGTAGATTTTTCGCGTCGAAGGCGTTAGCGAGGTGGGGCGGAGGGAGCGCTAGATGTGCCGCCGCCAGATGAGCTTTGCGGCGACCAGCGCGCCCACGATATTGGCGATCAAGTCAATCAGGGAAGCGTGGCGGTCGAGGGTCAGGGATTGCAGCGCCTCGGTGACGATGCCGAGCGCGATGGCGATGAGGACGGCGGCGAGCAGGCTCCGCCTGGGATGGCGGGCGCGCTGAATCGTCCAGAACCAAATGAAACAGGTTAGGGCGAAAGCCAGCAGGTGGAGCGCGCTGAAGAACAGCTCGCGCTGGATGGTGCTCTCGCCGCGCGGCAAGCCCAGGTCAATCAGTGGTTCTGCTTCTGGCTGCAGCAGGAACAGGGTCAGCAGCAGCGTCCAGCCGATCGCCAACATCCAGCGGGCCGGACCCTGGTTCAATGCATGCTCAAGATATCTCATCTACGACCTTTCGCCACAGAGATGTCGCTTTCGTCAGCTTAGCAGCGCGCGGCGGAGGCGGTCAAGCGGATTCGCGACTGCGTAGCGGAATCGTCAGAATTGCTCGCGCGGCGCCACGTCCAGCAGATACTCGAGCATGGACACGAGATCCATATCGGCGGCGAATTCGCGAGCATCGAGAATGACGCGCGGGCAGATGCGGCTTTCGAGATCGGCGAAGAGCGCTTCCGCACGAATGAAAATGTCGGGATCCATGTCGATTCGGAGCAGGAGAAAAGCCAGGGTATCGGCGGCGGTCTGCTTCTGGCCCAATTCAATACACATCTCGGCGAGGGCGATCATGGCACGGTGAAGCTTGCGCGCCTATTCGGGTCCGGGCGGAATGTCGACCTTGAATGGAAGCAGAACCGAGCGCGAATAATCTGAAACGTGCTTCGATTCCATATTCGACTTAGCCCTTAGCGGCGCGCCCCCACCACCAGCCGGCGGTCTTGCGCCCACCGTATTTCAACTTGGCGTCCAGCCAGAGAGCCAGCCGCCGCCAGCGATTGCTCAGCATCCAGCGAAGCAGGCGATTGAAGCGCTTGGAGAAATCTTTGTTGTAGGGGCAGACGCGGATGCATATCGAGCAGTCGGTGCCTTGATTCACCCAGAATTTGAAGCACTGCTTGGCGTTGATCGTCCATTTCTTCACGCCTTTGAGATGCGAGACGCCGTCGTGAATCTCAAACTTTGGCGCGTCATCGGGGATGGCTTTGACCGGGCAGCCATCGCTGCAGCGGCGGCAGATGTTGCAAGTCTCGGTCACGCCGAAGTCGATCGGCCGATCGGGGATCAGCGGCAGGTCGGTGAATATCTTGGCGATGCGAACGCGCGGACCGAATTCGGGCGTGATCAGGAGGCCGTGGCGACCGTACTGACCCAGACCGGCTTGTATCGCCAGCGGTATCGAAAGCGCCGTGTCATTGAGGCTGGCGATAGCGCGATATCCCAGGTTGCGGATGTATTGCGTGACGGACAGCACAGCGATGATATCGCGGCTGTAGCCCTGCCCGGTGGCGGCGCCGCTGAGCGCCGAGGGCACCGTCTGAATGGTACGATGATCCATCTCGTTGGCGATCACGACGACGTGGGTCAAATCGTCGGGCAAATCCATCGCCTTGTCGGCGAGCTGCTGGCGGCTGTAATTATGGGTGTAGACCCAGCGCTCGTCGTACTCGCAAATGCCGACCGCATCGGCGCCCAGAAAGGCGCCCGCGCGTTTGACATCGGTTGTATTCGCTTCGGCGGTCGCTTCTGTTTTGCGCGTCGCGCCTTCGCGGAACATGGTGTAGGTATCGAGGAAGCCTTCTTTTCGATCCTGCGACATTTCCAACAGATCCGAGGTGAAATCGGCGATATACCAGGCGGCGTTGCGCAGGGCGTAATCGCGGTGTTGAAAACCCTCGACCTTGCGGAACTGCGCCAGGTCGGTGAAGTAGGATTCGAAGAATTTGCGCGACCGCTCCGAGCGGACTTCTTCATCCCAAACGGCGCGGTTAAACATGTCATATTTCTGATTGAAGCGAGCGAAATCGTCCGTCACCTCGAAGCCGGTTTTGGCGTCCAGGGGCTTGGTGGAGCTTCGGGCTATGTCCGCAATGGGGACGATCATTGGTTCTGGGTCCGATCCAAGTCGGTCGGAATCTGGATAATAGCATGAATCCGAGCGAAGGGCGACTCTGCGCGACAGGTCTAGTGATCGAGGACGGTAGCGCTCGATGGCTGCCAAGAGATCTTGACCGGCTGACCAACGGCGATGGCGCTGATGTCCTGCTCGCTGGTGTTCTGAACACGGACGACCAATTCCGACGCGTCTCCGATTCGCGCTGTGTAGCGCGTGTCGGTGCCGATGTATTGACTGTCGACCAGCAGCGCGTCAAGCACGGTGAATTCGCTGGGATCGATGTCAGGACCCGATGGCGCGGGCGGATCAAGAATGGAGGAGATGCCAATGCGCTCGGGGCGAATCGCCACCGTAACCGCGCCGCGGGCGCTATTCAGCGTTGGCGAGAGCTGCGCTTTGATGATGCTATTATCCGCCAGGCGCACGCGGCCGAACCCGTCGGCGTCCTGTTCAAGCAGCGCCCCGGCGATGAAGTTGGTTTCGCCGATGAAGTCAGCCACGAAATGCGTGCCGGGGTGTTCATAGATCTCTCTGGGACTGCCAATTTGCAGCATCTTTCCTTCATTCATCACGGCGATGCGGTCGGCCATCGTGATCGCCTCTTCCTGATCGTGGGTCACATAGATGAAGGTGATGCCGACATCACGCTGCAAAGCCTTAAGCTCATACTGCATATTCACCCGCAGCTTGAGATCGAGCGCGCCCAGTGGCTCGTCGAGCAGGAGGACGGCCGGTTTCTTTACCAGGGCGCGGGCGAGGGCGACGCGTTGCTGCTGCCCGCCGGAGAGCTGATGCGGCTTGCGCGCGCCAACATCAGGCAGGCGCACCATATCCAGTGATTCAGCCGCGCGTTTTCGCGCCTCTTTCTTGTTGACGCCCTCCATCTGCAAGCCGAACATAATGTTCTGCTCGACGGTCAAATGGGGAAAGAGCGCATAATCTTGAAAGACGGTGTTCACTGGCCGGTGGTAGGCGGGGATGCCCTCCATCGCCATGCCGCGAATCAGAACTTGACCCGCCGTTGGCTGCTCGAAGCCGGCGATCAGTCGCAAGGTCGTCGTTTTGCCGCAGCCGCTTGGTCCCAGCAGCGCGAAGAACTCGCCATCGGCGATTTGCACGCTGACATGATCGACGGCGCGGACGAGCTTGCCGCCGGATTCGAAGTCCTTGACGATGTCAATCAATTCGACATCGTGGGTTGTCATCGGGTGAGCCCTTTGCGCTCCGGCGGGCGACTCACAGAGTCGCCCCTACATGATCCGCATTGGCGGGCGACCTGATAGGTCGCCCCTACAATTTGAACGGTTGCGGACGAGGAGGGCGACCTGATAGGTCGCGTAGACACTGACCGTCAGTCGCCCCTACGGAATCATGCGGCGGCGAGCAATTTGCTTATTGCCCGAGGAAGATGAGCAGTTCATCCCAGGCGTTGTTGATCAACTCTTCGGCTTCGGCGCCGACGTCAATAATGGCGAAGAGATTCGCCACTTGCTCGGGCGGCGGGAAGATCGCGGGATCGTTGAGGATCTCTTCATCGATGTAGCCGGAATCGATGGATGCCTGATTGGGCGAGGCGTACCAGATGTAATTGGTCAAGTCAGCGCCGACTTTGGCATCGAGGATGTAATCGATGAAGACCATCGCCAGCTCGGGGTTGGGCGCGTCGACCGGTATGGACAGATTGTCGATCCAGACGTTGCTGCCTTCTTCCGGTATGGCGTAGGCGTAGTCATCGCACTCGCAATCCCAAGAGATTTGCAAGATGTCGCCGTTGTATTCCACCGCGATATCGACATCGCCGCGTTCCAACAGAACCTGCCCATCATCGGCGGCGACGGTCACGACATTGCCACCCTTCTCAATCAGGTAGTCGCGGGCGGCGTTGATCTCATCAGCATCGGTGGTGTTGGGGTCGTTGCCCAGGAAGAGATGGGCGATGCCGAGCATAGTTTGCCGATCATCAAGCCAGGCGACCGGTCCGTCATGCTCCCATACCTGGTCCCAGGAGCTGATGCCATCGGGGAAGACCTCGGTGCTGTAGCCGACGCCGACGGTGCCCCACTGGTAGGGCAGCGAGTACTTGTTCTCCGGGTCGTAGGCGGGGCCGAGCAGATCGGGAATAACGTTGGCGGTATTGGGTATCATTTCCAGATCGAGCGGAATCAGCAGCATCTCTTCCGCCATGCGCTGCACGGTGCCGCCGCTGGGTACGATGATGTCGTAGCCCGGATTGCCCTGGCGGATGCGCGCGAGCATCGCTTCGTTGCTCTCGTAGATGTCATAGTTTACGGTGACGCCGCAGGCTTCTTCAAAGTTGGGCACGGTATCTTCGGCGATATAAGTCGACCAATTGAAGATGCTCAGCGTCTGCCCTTCGTAACCTTCGGGGCAGGTCCAGGGCTCGTGGTCCATATCCTGGGCGATGGCGGCGGGCGCCAGCAGACAAAGAACAGTGATCAAAAGCAATAGTCTCTTCATGATTTTTCCTCCTATTACGACGGCGGACTAGACGCGGGACGCGCTGCGCCCCTGTAGAACTAAGGAAATGCCTATTAGTAGCGTACTCAATACCATCATAATTGTCGAGATGGCGTTTACTTCCGGCGTCACCGTCAGCTTGAGCAGGCCGTAGACGAAGACGGGCAGCGTCGAAGTGCCGACGCCGGAAGTGAAGAAGGTGATGACGAAATCATCGAGCGACAAAGTAAAGGCGAGCAGGGCGCCGGAAATGACTCCGGGCAGGATCAGCGGAAAGGTGACGCGCCAGAATGTCTGCCAGGGGTTGGCGCCGAGATCGTTGGCCGCTTCTTCCAGCTGCGGGTCCATATCAGCCAGGCGCGCGCGCACGACGATGGCGACGAATGATATGTTGAATGTCACATGCGCCATGATGATGGTATGAAAGCCGGGGAAGATGCGCTCGCCGCTGATGGTGGCGATCCAATCGAAGGCCACTTTGAAGAAGATCGCCAGCGAGATCGCCTGTGTAATCTCGGGTATGACGACCGGCAGGAAGAGCAGACCATCGATCAGCTTCTTGCCGGGGAATTTGCCCCGCGCCATCGCCAGGGCAATCATCGTGCCGAGCACGGTGGCGATGATGGTAGCGATCGTGCCGACGAAGAGGCTGTTACGAAAGGCGTTGAGCATGATCTCGGTGGAGAAGGCTCGTTCCGCACCCATGACGTTGTTCAGAATATTGTTGTACCACTTCAGCGTGAAGCCGGTGAAGGAGGCGACTGACCGGCTTTCGTTAAAGGAGAAAAGCACGAGGATCAGAATGGGCGCCCAGAGGAAGAAGTAGGCGAATACTGGATTCAGCCAGAGGCCGAGTTGGCCGAGGCGGCGAACGGCGCGGTTGCGGCCCATAGCGCCTTCGTTGATGAGCAGATGTGATGAGACGCTCATGCGCGCGCCTCGCGCCGATCGGCGAAAACATAGACCAGCAGCGAAATCATCACCACCGCCATCATCACGATAGAGAGCGCGGAACCCAAGGGCATATTGCCCGAGCCGCCAAATTGCTTGTTTATCAGATTGCCGATCATCAGCCCTTTGGTTCCACCCAGCAAATCGGGTGTAACAAAGGCGCCGACCGACGGGATGAATACCAGCGCGCAACCGGCGAGCACACCCGGCAGGGTCAACGGCAGGACGACGCGGGTGAAGGTGCGGACATCGTTGGCGCCCAAGTCATGCGCCGCGTCGACATAACGGAAGTTGAAGCGCTCGACCGAGGCGTAAATGGGCAGCACCATGAAGGGCAGGAAGCCATATACCAGGCCAATCAGCACAGCGAGCTGCGTATTCAAAAGCGGCAGCGCTTCGCTGATCAAGCCCAGGCTCAGTAAAACGCCGTTGATTGTGCCTTCCTCGCCCAGCAAGATCCGCCAGGCGTAGGTGCGGATGAGGAAATTGGTCCAGAAGGGCAGTATCACCAGAAAGAGCGCGATTTGCTGCACGATGCGCCGGCGCCGTGTGCTGATGAAGAAGGCGAGCGGATAACCGACAATGAGGCAGACGACAGTGGTCAGCGCCGCCAATCCAATTGAGCGCTGCAGGATGATGAAGAAGACGCCGAAGGTTCGCTGGTAGTGATCCAGCGTGAAAGGCATGATGGCGACGCCGCCGCGTCCGCGCGACATGAAGCTGAAAACCAATACGACTGCCAGCGGCAGGACAAAAAAGATGACCAGCCACAGTATCGTGGGCGCGGCGAGAAAGACGCCGTCTTGTCGCAATCGCTTAAGTCGTTGGGACACGTTGCTTCGTTGCCTCGGAACAGCTGACTTGCCATAGTCTTAATCACCATAGTAACGTATCGTAGAGGCGAACGCTACGAAGCCAACCGCCATGAGGGACGGGCGTCATGAAAAGGAGTAAGGACGAGCTTGAGATTCTGAACAAGGCTCTTGACAATGATTGGCCCGAGATACAGACGCACCTGTATCAGCAGGGCGCGGAAGAAAATGAAGACGTCAAATATGATGTCAGCTACGATGGGAAGCGGAAAGTGCCCCTGGGCTTCGACTCGTGGTGGCTCAAAGACTTCATTCGCGAAGATGTGCTGATGGAGCTGCCGGGCGTCGTCATCATGAATACGAAACCTTGGCACATTGGCAGCGCCTGCATTTCATATCGGGAAGCCTACGGCATCCGCCAGGGCGAAGATTGCGACGATTGTTTTGACGAGAAAGATATTGAGTCGCAAATTGCCGGGTTCCCGGAAGGTCAATTCGTCGCCCAGCGCATCAGCGGACCGAGCGCGGGCAATTGCGTCGGCATGGCAACTACGATGCGCACGTCGCGCCCGCCAACGGCGCCCATATTGCCCTGGCTGGAGGCGATCGGGGATTTGCGCATCGCCAAGCACGAAGCCGACGGCGACTGGCTCTACGGTGTCGAGGTGGCGGTCCATCCGATGTACCGGCGTCATGGCATTGGCACGGGCCTCTACAAAGCCCGTTTTGATCTGGTCAAGCGGCTCAACTTGCGCGGCTGGTACGCGGTGGGCATGTTAATGGGCTACCATAGATACGCTGGCAGAATGGATGTGGTCGAGTATGGCGAAAAGGTTATCAGGGGCGAGATCAAAGATCCGACGGTGACGATGCAGATGAATCGCGGCTTTCGCGCGCAGGACGTCGTGACCGATTACGTGGATGAGCCGGCCGCGGGCGATGCCGGCGTCCTGCTGGTCTGGGAGAATCCGGATTATGGATCCTAAGGCGCACGCATGAATGTCATCGTCATTGGCGCGGGCATCGCCGGTCTTTCGGCTGCCTATCATCTGAAGGGCGCCGGCGTCGAGGCGACCGTGCTGGAAGCGCGCGATCGCATCGGCGGACGCGTCTGGACCGATCGCGACTTCGCCGATATCCCGGTTGAATTCGGCGCTGAGTTGATTCATGGGCGCTCGCCGGAAGTCAATACCTGGGATTGGGTCGACAAGCTTGGCTTGAGAACCTGGCATTGGAACAAGCTTGACGACTCGATGATCCGCACGGAAGACGGCGACTGGCTGACGATGGGCGAGGCGCGCGCGGCATCGCCTGAGCTGGATGTGACGCGGTCCTGGGACCTGGGCGACGCGCCCGAGCCGCGAGATGTCGAAGACCTGGGCCGCTACCTGCGGCGTATCGGCTTCAGCGAGGCGCAATTGCGCTATGTCCGGCGTTCCTTCGCCAATGCCGAGGGCGAGCGCATGGAGTGGCTCAATGCCGCGGCTCACGCGCAACTGTTCAAAGACAGCGATGGCGACGACGATTTCAGCGACTTTCGGATTCTGGATGGCTATGATTCGTATTATGAGCGGCTGGCGGATGGACTGAACATAAGACTCGGTTGCGTAGTACAAGACATAGATTGGTCAGATGGGGTCAGGATTCGCGCGGAAAGCGGGGAAATCTACGCGGCTGATGCGGGCGTGATTACCTTGCCTCTCGGTGTGCTGCATTCGGATCGCGTGCGTTTCCAACCGCCGCTGCCAGCACTGAAGCAAGAGGCGTTTGCCGGGCTCAAGATGGGACCGGTGATGAAGCTGGTATATTTGTTTGATGAGCCGCTGCTTGATCCGGCGATCGGCGCGATCTACGCCAGAGGCAATCCGCCGATGTGGTGGTCGCCCTCCCTGGGTCGCAATAATGGCGCCACGGTTTGGACCGGTTTCGTCACCGGCGATTACGCGCGCGAGATGCTCGCCCTGGGCGAAGAAGCGGCATTGCAAAAGGGGCTGGAAACGCTGCGCGAAGAGATTGGGGAGCCGACCTTGCGATATGCCAAAGCGCGCTGGGTCAATTGGCCCGCTGATCCCTTCGCCCTGGGCGGATACAGCGTCTGCCTGCCGGGGCATTATCAGGCGCGCGAAAAGCTGGCGCAGGCGACGCCGCCGCTCTTCTGGGCGGGCGAAGCGAGCGCCCCGCATCACTTGACGGCGATGGTGCACGGCGCCTATTGCACCGGCCAGCGCGCCGCCAGCGAGATTGTGGAGAGCTGCTAGCAAAATGAGAGACATTCGAATCGCCCTGGCGCAAGGGCACTGGACGGGCGAGCAGGAATCGACCAAGGCGCTTTATCGTGAGTTGGTGGCTAAAGCGGCGAAGACCGGGGCGGACCTGATTTGCCTGCCGGAATTTACCATCCTGCCGTACTTTCCGGGCTTGCGCGACCCATCCGGCTTTGCCTGGGCCGAGCCGCTGCCGGGTGGCCCCTCGGATCAGTTCTTTGCCGAGCTCGCCCGCGCGCATGGCGTCACCATCATCGGCAGCTTATTTGAATGTGACGAATTTGGCAACTATTGGGACACGGCGACCATACATGACGCCGGCGGGCAGTTGCGTCATTTCACGCGCAAGGTGCATATTCCCTCGGGCGCGGGTTATCATGAGACCGACTATTTCGCTGGCGCCGATCAGTTCCCGGTGCATGACATCGGCGATGTGAAGCTGGCGGCGCCGACTTGTTACGATCAGTGGTTTCCTGAATTGGCGCGGATATACGCGCTCGAAGGCGCCGAGTTCATTTATTATCCGACGGCGATCGGCTCCGAGCCCACCGCGGCGGACTTCGACTCGGCTGATGCCTGGAGCACGGTGATGCGCGGTCATGCCGTGGCCAACGGCCTTTTCATCGCCGCTTGCAACCGGATTGGTCACGAGAACGCGGTGACCTTCTACGGCAGCAGTTTCATCTGCGATCCCTTGGGGCGCGTCTTGGCGCAGGCGAGCCGCGATCGCGACGAAGTGGTAGACGCGCTGCTGCGCGCGGACGTGCGCGAGCAGTATCTGGAACTCTTTCCGCTGCTGCATCAGCGGCGCCCGCAGCATTACGGACGCTTGTTGCAAGGCGTCGCGCAAGAACCGCCAGCGCGCTGAAAAGAAGAGCTACGGCAAGAGACAGGCAATTGACATGTCGCGTATGGAATTCTTTATCGTCGATGTTTTCACAGTTGGTCGGAAGTACACCGGCAATCAGCTGGCGGTCTACCTGGGCAATCCGCCGGCCGCGCTGATGCAGCAGCTGGCGAAGGAGATCAATTTTTCCGAAACGACCTTTGTCACGGCGAATCAGCCCGAGAAGGGCGGCTACAACGTGCGCATCTTCATGCCCGAGGTCGAAGTCGACTTCGCCGGGCATCCGGTGCTGGGCACGGCCTACGTGATTCAGCGGGAATTGATCGGTCATCCGGTCGAGGAACTCATATTGAACCTGCCGGTGGGGCCGATTCCGGTGACCTTCTCGGATGACGGCTTGCTCTGGATGCGGCAGAATCCGCCTAAATTCGGTCATATTTTCACGGCGGCGGACTTGGCGCAGATTCTTAATGTTGAGGAAGCGGACATCGATACGCGTTTCCCGCTGCAAGAGGTGTCGACCGGGATGGCTTTTGTGCTGGCGCCGCTGATATCGCTGGAGGCGGTCAAGCGCGCGCGGGTAAATCTGGATCGGCTGCGGGCGATTCTGGGGCCGCATGACGCGATTGCGCCGGCGATTTTCTGCGCCGAAACGCTGGACGCCGAAAACGATATCCATGTGCGCGTGCTGGATGATATCTATGGCGCGCCGGAAGACCCGGCGACGGGCAGCGCCAATGGCTGCATCGCCGGCTATATGGTCGAACACGGATACTTCGGCGCGGACAGTATTGCGATTCGGTCCGAGCAGGGCTATCAGATCGGCCGGCCTTCGCTGCTCCATCTCGAGGCGGAGCGCGTGGGAAAAGAGATTGACATTCGAGTGGGCGGCCGCGTCGAGATGGTCGCGCAAGGGACCATGGCCGCCGATGAGTGAGCGCATTTTTATGGATTCTCAGACATTAACGAAAGGAACGTGAAGTGGATTATCGGATTTTGGGTCGTACTGGTGTGAAGGTGTCGTCGCTCTGCTTCGGCACGATGTCCTTCGGCGATATTGCCGACGAAACCGAGTCGGCGCGAATGTTTCATCGCTGTCGCGAAGTGGGTATCAACTTCTTCGATTGCGCCAATGTGTACGCCGGCGGCCGCTCGGAGGAGATCCTGGGCGAGTTGATCGCCGATTGCCGCGATGAGATCGTGTTGACGACCAAGGTCGTCTCCCAAACCGGCGATGATGTCAATCAGGGCGGCGCGTCGCGGCGGCATATACAGATCGCTGTGGAAGAGAGCCTGCGGCGGCTGAAGACGGACCGCATTGATGTTTATTTCTTGCATCATTATGACGCGGAGACGCCCGTTGAGGAGATGCTGCGCGCGCTGGATGATCTCGTGCGGCAGGGCAAGATCCTTTATCCGGCGGTGAGCAACTGGGCGGCTTGGCAGGTGATGAAGGCGCAAGGCATCGCGGCGCGGGGCGGGCTGGCGCGTATCGAATGCCTGCAGCCGATGTACAACCTGGTCAAGCGGCAAGCGGAAGTGGAGATCTTGCCGATGGCGGCGAATGAAGAAATCGGCGTCATACCCTACAGTCCGCTCGGTGGGGGCTTGTTGACCGGGAAATACGCGGCCGACGGCAAAGCCGAAGCGGGGCGTCTCATCGAGAATCAGGCGTACAGCAAGCGATATGGCGTCGCCGATTATTACCAGTCCGCGTCCGATTTCGCCGCCCACGCGCGGGAACGCGATTTGCAACCGGCGACGCTGGCGGTGGCTTGGGTGATGGCGCATCCGGCGGTGACGGCGCCGATCATCGGGGCGCGCAACTTGGGGCAGCTTGAGGCCTCGCTGGCGGCGCTGGAGGTGGCGATGACGCCCGAGTGGTATGATGAGATTTCGGCGCTTTCGCCAAGTCCGCCGCCGGCGCATGATCGGCTGGAAGAGCGGGCAAGCTGAGGCGCGCCCTACGCGATATAATTGGCAAGACATACATATTTCGGAGGCTCAACATGGATAGCGGCGGCGCGATTCGTCAACTGCTTGCCAATGGCCTGCGCATCGTTCACATGGTGCTTTGGCTGACGATACCGACTAGCTTTTTGCTTTGGCTTGCCTTGGCAGAGGTTCCTGCGGAATGTGTGCCCGAATATGGCTGGTATCAGGGGAATGTGCTTTGTGTGTCCGAAGACACGTATTTCTTAATCGTCTTGGGCATTTTCCTGCCGAGCACTTTGGCAATTGACCTGTGGATCAGTGGCTACATGTTTCAGGCGGTTGGTCGCTTTGCGCGCGGTGATGGCAAGCTGCCGCCTGTTCGGCTCAGCGCCATTGCCGCGGGTGTCGGGTTGGCCTGGTCCAGCCTTAGGTATTGGCTGCCCTTCTTCGCTATGATTCTCGCGGTCAAGTTTATGTCCAATCTTCTACCGTATAGAGCCGCCTTGCAGGCATTCGACAGCGTGATGCTGGCGGCTCTGCCCCTTATGGTGGTGCTGCTCTGGGGCAATCTCGTTGGCGCCGCTCGCTACGCCGTTCACCGAGATCGCTCGCTGATGTATCGCCGGCGGGAGAATATAAGAATGGCGCTTGTCAATATCAAGGCGACGCTGGCGCTTACATTGCTTGTGATTTTGGTGACCGCATTGGCTGTCGGCCTGTGGGAACCGCTGGAGGACTTGTCTATCCTGACAATCTATTCGGACCCCATAATCGAGGCGGCGCTCTCTGCATTTGCGTTCTTCCTGTTTCTGATCAGTTGGAGTATCGCTTGCAGCTATCTCATCGCCCGCTACGCCCGCGCGATCGGCATTGGCGATCATAGGAAAGACGGCGTGAGAAGCGTCTAGGCGCGGTCGAACGGGCGAATGCGAGCCAGTCATCCTGTGCTAGAATAGAAACCATACCGAAACGAAAGAGGGCAAATATGAACTTTTCCAGCGCATTCAAATATCCATTTCACAATTTCGCCAAAGTCATGAGCATCGTATTGGCTTTGACCATCGCTTTCGCCGTCTTCATCGCGATGATCCTGAACTCGCATGATTGGTCTCCGCTGCTGGCGGAGCTTTATGGCTTTGAAGTTTCCTACTCAGCAGTTGACAGGTTTCAGCCTTTGGGCGGCACGACCATTGTTGGCATCATCGGGCTGCTAGTGGTGGCAATTCTCTCGGGCTTCTGGCTCTCCGGTTACAGCATTGAGGTCATCCGCAGTGTGCTGCGCGAGGACGAGTGGATGCCGGCGGTCGACTTCGGCCGGAACGTCAAGGATGGCGCCTACCTCTTCGCCTCGAGTCTTGCCTATTGGGTGCTGTTCTTCGTGCTCATCATTGTCTTGGCGGTCGCCTATGGTGTGCTTGGACGAGTCGGTGTTTTGGGCCAGTTGATAGGGATCGGCGCCATGCTTTTCACGGTTGGCGCGGCTTTTGTGATGGGCTGGGGCTATTTCGTGGGCATGGCGCGTTTTGCGGCCGAAGGCGACTACAAAGCCTCCTGGCAGATCCGGGACAATATGCGCATCGCGCGGCGGAACTGGAAGAAGGGCGTTGTGCTGCTTCTGTACATGATCGTGTTCTCGATTATCTACGGCATCGTGCAGCAAATCGTGAGCGGCATCTTCGGCGGGCTGATGGGCGCGAACTTGCTGGCCGGGATTACGCTTTCGATCATCATTTACTACGTCTTCAATTTGATGCAGCACTTTTCCACGCAGGTCTTGATCGCGCAATACGCGACAGAGATCGGCATTGGCAGCGACCACTACAATCCGGACAAGGACAAGATCGACGCTTTCTGAGAGCTGAAGCATTCAGGGCAACTGCTTCAATAGGCAGGTAGATATCAACAGATGAGTCTACTGCAGGCACTGGCCTTCCCTTTGCGCAATCCTTTGCGTTTTGTGTTGCTCGCCGGAGTCCATTACCTCACGTGGTCAATTCTACGTGCCGGGCTTGATTATTCGAACAGATACCCCGGAAGGCTAGAAAGTACGACCGTCGTTATTCTGATTGTCGTACTTCCGATCCTCTACAGCATTTGGCTGCATAGGCGCGCTATCGCGTCGCTTCGGCGGCTTTTTTCTGGCGGAAGAACCTTGCCGCCGTTGAGCATCTCCGATTTCGTGCCTTTGAGAATCCGGTCAGTCTTTTCAACGTCTCTTATGTTTATATTTGTAGCGATTTATGTGTTGGTTATCCAAGCATTGCGATTCGATTTGCAGGCGCATCTAGTAGCGATTGATGCAGTTGAAGTTTTTGAAGCGGTCCATTTGTTGGCTAGGTTCGGCGTAACATTTGTGGCGCTAACGCTATTAACTGTACTTTTCATCGTTGGCTTAGCGCGCTACGCCACTGAAGGCGCAAGTCGAAAAGTTGCCCACCTTATTGCTGAGGAATTGGGGCTGCCAAACAATAGATGCAGGTCAAGCCAGTACGTGCTCATTCAGCTTCTCATGCTCGGCGGGGCGATGTATCTGTTGGAGCTTGGCGTCTTGCTCGATGATGCGGTCGGGCCGCTTATACAAAGTTTGTCACTTGACGGCGGGATGGCTTGGCAGACATTTTGTATGTTTGCATTTGCCTGCGGCTTCGTGCTGTTCTGGAACGCGAGCCTGCATCTTCTCGCGCAGTATGCCGCGGCAATCGGCATCCGCCACGATGGTCATGAACCGACTAAGGAAAAGGGCAAGCGCGACTTCACTCGGGAATCGGCTGGGGCGTGACCGAGCGGCGATCGCCGTGCCCGTCCATGATCTGCTTGAGGTTGTTCCACTCGCGCTGCAAGACGCCCTTCAGCGTCAAGTTGAAGAAAATCCCAAACCAGAAGAACCAACGCGTGCGGATATCGAGGGTTTCGCGCACATTGGTTTGTTGGCCGCGGTGCTCGAAGCTGATCGTGCTGATGAAGGGAAAGCCCCAATAGGAGCCTTTGAGTTCGATTTTTTTGTTGCGTTCAAAGTCGGTGACATCGCTGTTGACGAAGCCGCCGCGCCCCATGATGCGGCGCGTCATCGCCACCATGGTGCCGGCGCGGATCGGATCGCCACTGGTGATGCCGACGCTCTGGACGTTGCGCCAATGCACATCGTTATTGAAGTCGCCGACATAACGGAAGACGTGAAAAACCGGGCGGTTGATCAGCACCTGTGTTTCGAATTTGGGCATCGAGCACCAACTTTCGCTGCAAATGGGCGAAGAGGCAAGACTACTTCAGCCGCATCATTATAACTTATTCTCCGAAAGGCTTCAAAGATGCGTGAGCCGGACGGCTGGCGCTACAAGTTCCCGACAGCGAAGAGGTAAAGAAAGACCCAACTCGCGACCCAGACCAGGGCGTCTATGCGATCAAGCACGCCACCGTGACCGGGGAAGACATTAAAGCCGGCGACATAACTGTCCTTGACGCGGAAGAACCGTTTTAGAGCCGATTCGAATAAGTCGCCGCTGACCGCAAGAAAGGGTCCAGCCACGATCATCGGAATGAGATTCGGCTGGAAAGCGCCGGAAAACAGAAGGATGCAGAAGGCGGGAATCCAGGCGCCGAGGATGCCGCCGATCGCGCCTTCAACCGTCTTGTTGGGAGAGATCAGCGGCGCCAGCTTCGTCCGGCCGAAGGTCTTGCCGAATACGTAGCCGAATGTATCCGTCCCCCAGGTGATCGCGTAAACGACGAACAGCCAGATTAGGCCGTTTTGGGGCGCGTTGCGCAGGCTGATCAGAAAGGCGGTGGGGAAGGCGATGTAGAAAACGCCGCATAAGGTGGTGCCGACTTGCTTCAAGGCGCGGTCGGGCTGCCGGGGCTGGCGCGACAATTCCAGCATGAGAGTGAGAACAATGCCCACAATCAAAGCCAACTGCCACAACCAATCCAGATTGAGGAAGAAGCCAAGCACGACAGCGATGCCAGTGGGGATGCCGGTCAGCGAACTGCCCTGCATCGTGGTGTCTTTTTCCATCACATAGAATTCCAGCATGCCAATGCACATGATTGGCAACGCCAGAATCACAAAGAGCCAGCCACCGGCGAGCGAAGCGAGGATCGCTATCGGCAGCAGCAGCCCGGCTGTGATGAGCCGTTCGCGCAAATCCGTCGCGGTCGTGGAATCCGTGACAAAACCGTCACGCATGAGATCTGCCTCCAGCGGCAGAGTCGAGCCTGATTAATCTATTTTCGATTCAGAGCTGCAATCTGTCAAGTTTGGCGGGCGCAAGTCAAGAATGCTGCATCACACGTACATCGGCGGCTCTCAACGGCAGGTATTGGGTGTTCTAGCGTTTATCCGGCATGGCATATAATCTTAGGCGGCGGGATGTCTTACCAGCGGCATTCCCGAAAGAGCGATGACCAGGCAAAAAGCGCTCTTGCGCTCTACACACATTAGCTGCCAGTGGCAGGCATGATGTCGGCAGATCTCATTGGCAAGACGATAAATGGCTACGAAATCCTGAGCCAGGTCGGGCAGGGTGGCATGGCGACGGTTTACCTCGCCCGCCAGCGCTCGATGAACCGCCAGGTGGCGCTGAAGATACTGCCCAGCGTTTTCATCAATGACGAAGCTTATCTGCAGCGATTCGAGCGTGAGGTGAGAATTGTCTCGCAGCTGGAGCATCGCAATATCGTACCGGTTTACGACTTTGGCGAATTTGAGAGCCAGCCTTATATCGCGATGCGCTACATGCCGGCCGGCTCCGTTGAGGAGCTTCTGGCACAGGGGCGGATCCCGCTGCCGCGGGTTGCCGGCATCGTGGAGCAAGTGGCTTCCGCGCTGGATTACGCCCATCAGAAGGGCATCCTGCATCGCGATCTAAAGCCTAGCAATATTCTGCTCGATGACGGCGGCGGCGTATTCATCACCGACTTTGGCATCGCCCGCATTTTAGGCGAAGGCAGCGGCACGATTACCACACAGGGTGTGGTCGGCACGCCAAGCTATATGTCGCCGGAGCAGGCGCGCGCCGAGCCGCTGGATGGACGCAGCGATGTGTATTCGTTGGGAGTCATGCTTTTCGAGTTGGTGACTGGCCGCCGCCCCTTCGAAAGCGATACGCCGTATAGCATCGCCATTATGCATGTGACCATGCCGCCGCCGCCACCGCGGCAGTTCGATCCAGACATCCACCCGGCGCTGGAAAAAGTCATCATGCGCGCCTTGCGCAAAACACGGGAGGAGCGCTTTGGCAGCGCCGGTGAATTGGCTGGGGCTTTGCGCCAGTCGTTGGACGGAATCGAATCGGGCGCTGACGACGCCGCCGCGCCGGACGAGGAAGCGACATCCGAGCGCAATCAAGCAGAGCCGGTCGTGGCGACCACTTCCGGGCCGGGTCCCTTGCTGGCGCCTGCCTATTCGCCATCCGCAGCGGCGACAAGCGATACATCACCGGCGGGCGCGCTGCCCCGCGCGCGACAGGCAGCGGGAAGCCGGCGCCGGCATATTTGGATTGGCGCCGCGGCCGGCAGCGCTTTGGGCTGCGCCTTGCTCGCAGGCCTGGTGATTCTAGGGGCGACATTATTCGGCGCGCGTTCCCGCGATGGGGGTTTGTCGGCTTCGGCGACTGCGCTTGAGCTTGTGAGCGAGATGACCTCGGCGACTGTGGTTGCGAGCGTCTCCAAGTTGGCGACAACAACCCCACCGCGCGAAGCATCAATTGGTCCGCTTCAGATGACACGGCTCTCTTTGAATGCGGCTGCCGACGCGACCTTTACCGCGGAGGCAGTCTTTGCAGCTGCGCGGCCGACGGCGACGCAGCCAGCTATTCATCCGGTTGGCGTTCGCGAGAGACCGACTCTGATCCCGGAATTGGCGTCCGTCGCGGGTGAGCTGGTTTATTTCGCCAAGCGCGCAAGGGATGACGCAGAAGAACCGGTATTTGAGATAGTCGTCCTGGATTTGACGACGAGGGAGACGCGCCGCTTTACCGCTGGCGAAGGCAGCAGCACCTATCCCAGGCCATCTCCGGACGGACGCTGGATCGCCTTTCAATCGAATCGAGACGGCGATTTCGAGATTTATGTCGCCAATCGCTATGGCGGACAGCTTAAGCGCTTGACTGAGAATACGGTTTGGGATCGGCTGCCGGCCTGGTCGCCTGATGGGGACTGGATCATTTATTCCTCCGATACGCGCCGCGATCAAACGTTGGACCTTTACGAAACGAGACTGGCTGATGGCGAGACGCAGCTTGTCTACAGCGACCAGTGGCGCAACAGCCACGCGCGTTACAGTCCGGACGGCCAACATATCGTATTCACTGCGGGACCGTCCGTGTTAGACGCGAGCACCTGGGAGATCCGGCTGCTTGATCGTGAAACCGGCGCTTCGAAATTGCTCACTGATAATGCTGTTCGCGATGCATCGCCGGCCTTCAGCCCCGACGGCCAGCGTATCGTCTACGTCACGACCGTTGGCGGAGCGCGCGCGTTGGCGAGCATGGATCTGTCGGGGGGTGATCGACGCATTTTATACACCGGACCGGGCAGCGTCTGGTCAGCGAATTACAGTCCCGATGGCAGGTTCATCGCCGTAACCGCTACCGTTCTCGGAGAAGATCAACTCTTTCTGATGGATGCTAAGGGTCTGAATGCGCAGCGGCTCACGTCGTCCGGCGGCGCATTCGCGTCCTGGATTCCGCACATGGCCGGGCGATAGAGGGACCTTCGCGGCAAAATCAATCCGGTTGGTTCGTTTGCACTGGCAGGCCGTCCGCGATCTTAGCCAACCCGCCGATCATTGAGCCCGGGCGATTCGGCAAGCATTATGTGGCGAACGGCACGACGGCGGCGGCGAACCGCGCCCTGTCTCTATCAGCGAAGCCAGCATTTCGCTTACGCTGTCGGAGAAATGGCGATATAATAGAGTCAATCGGCGGCATAGGCAACATCCCTTCGACACGTGTCGGACGTACAATAGACAGCCCCAATCTGCTGCCAAGACAAAACGCAATCGGTTGGAAGCCCCCAGTTCTTGCGGTTACGCAACTGCGAGGCGGGCGCCAGCGGGTGTTGAATTTAAGGAGGGGCAAGATGATTGAGGACATACTGGAAGAGGCAACAGGCAAGATGGAATCGACGCTGTCCGTATTCCGCGATGAGCTTAGTCGAATGCGCAGCGGGAGGGCAAGCACCGCTCTGGTCGACCGCATGATGGTCGACTACTATGGTCAGGACACGGAATTGCGCCAGATTGCCAATATCTCCACGCCGGAAGCGATGCTGATCCTCATTCGCCCTTATGACAAGGCTGCTGTGCGTAACATTGAAAAGGCGATTCAAATGTCGGACATCGGCGTGAATCCCAACATTGATGGCGAGAATATCCGCTTGAACATGCCTGCCTTGACGCGCGAACGCCGGCTGGAACTGGTGAAGTTTCTGAATCGGCGTATGGAGGATACGCGGGTCGCGATCCGCAATATCCGCCGGTCGGCCAATAGCGATTTGCAGGACTTCGAGAAAGAAAAACTTATCTCGGAAGATGACCGCAAACGGGGCGAGGACGAAGTGCAAAAGTTGACGGACAGATTCATCGCTCAAATCGGCGAGCTCGGCGCCGATAAAGAGACCGACATCATGGAAGTCTAGCATTCCGCGTGTGTTGTTTATGCATCCCCGGCGGAAGTTTCGCGCCATTGAGGAGTTCATCGCGGGTCGGTGTAAAGAGCAGTTGAGGGACTGCCCGAAGAATCAGCTTAGCCAACACAGGAACCGAATATGACCTTCGTCACGACAGAAATCCGGCGGGATCGGCACGCGTTGCCGCCCTTGGACAAAGTGCCGGAACACGTCGCCATCATCATGGACGGCAATGGACGCTGGGCGAGGCAGCGCGGTTTGCCGCGTTCGGCCGGTCATCGCCAGGGCACGGAGAATCTGCGCCGCATCATACGCGCCGCCGCCGAATTTGGCGTGCGGATCATGACGATTTACGCGTTCTCAACCGAAAACTGGTCGCGGCCCCGGCGCGAAGTCATGCTGCTGATGCGGATTCTGGAAATGGTCATCGACCGTGAATTGCAAGAGCTTGATGATGAAGGCGTGCAGATTCGCCACATCGGAGAGCTGGATGGCATCGAGGAGCGGCTGGCGCGCAAGGTGGTGGAAGCCTGCGAGTTCACGCGCAACAATCAGCGCCTGATCCTCAATGTCGCCTTCAATTATGGCGGGCGCGATGAAATCGTCCATGCGGTGCAGAACATCGTTCGCGCGGGCATCGCTGCCGAAGCGATCACAGAAGCCACGATTAACAACTATATGTATACCCGTGATCTGCCCGATCCGGACCTGATCATCCGCACCAGTGGCGAATTCCGCCTGAGCAATTTCCTAATTTGGCAGGGCGCCTATAGCGAGATTTACACCACCGAAACGTATTGGCCCGATTTCGGACGAAGCGCATTTTATGAGGCGCTGGTCGAGTATGGCAATCGAAGGCGGCGTTTCGGCAAAACCGACGACCAAATCAACGGCGAGATACTGAAGGCAACCCGCGTAAAGGAGCGAACCATATAATGCGTACCAAGCGGCTTGGGCGTACGGAATTGCAAGTGCCGGTTGTCGGGATCGGCACAGCTTTCGTCGGCGTGCCGACGCAGAACGACGCGGTCGTCGAAGTGGACGTCGAAGGTCGGCGGCTTGACACGGAATTAGGAGTGCAAACGCTGATGCGGGCGATCGATGCCGGCTGCGCATTGATCGATACGGCGGTTCTTTATGGCCGGAGCCTGAGCGAGACGATGATAGGCGAAGCGCTGCGCCTGCGGCCGGCGGCCAAGGACCGGGTCATCATCACCACCAAAGCCGGACGGAGCCACCTTGGCTATGATTTTAGCTTTGAGGGAATCTTGCGCTGCGTTGAGGGCAGCCTCGAGCGTATGGGCTTGGACCGCCTGAAAATTGTCTACATACATGACGCGATGGGGCAGCCGATCGACGAGGTGCTATCAGATCGTGGCGCTCTCGGCGCTTTGCGATATTTGCAAAGCAAAGGCGTCATCGAGCATATTGGCGTCGCCTGCAACAATCCGGCGACCAATCTGCAGTATATCCGGACGGGCGAGTTTGATGCCGCCGTCATCGCCGACTGTTGGAGCTTGATTAATCATATCGCTGAACGAGAGATTTTTGCCGAGGCGGCCAAGCATGATGTGGGCTTGGTCGGGGCGACGCCGCTTGAGCGCAGCCTGCTCGCTACCGGACCGCAAGCCGACACGATGTATCTCAACCGCGTTTTTCCGCCGGAATGTCTCGAGCACGTCAGCAAAATACTGCGGCTATGCTTTAGCTACGATGTGCCGATGGTGGCGGTTGCCCTGCAATGGTGCACGCGCCATCCGCTGGTCGCCTCCGTCATTCCGGGCGCCCGCGTGCCGGAAGAGGCGGAGTCAAGCATGCAAGCGGCCGAAATGGCGATACCGGACGAACTTTGGGACGAATTGAATCCAATGCTGCGACATTTTGACACGGCGGTCGATGTCTAACTAGCTTCGGACTGCGCAAACTCCGCGCTTTTGATGGTATTCGCCCGGCTGAGATCAGCCCATCCCAAGCCTTGTTTCAACAAAAGGAAGAAGCCGGTCACCGTGGTCGGCAGCCAGATTGTGATGTGTACAACGACGGCGCAGGCGGTGGCGAGCGGGACGGCGATCCCTAAGGCGACTAAAATGCTGATGACGACGAATTCATAGACGCCGACCTGGCCTGGCGAAGCGGGGATCAGTCCGGCCAGATTGACCGCCCCTACCAGCAGCAGGGCGACCGCATAACTGAACTGCAGGTCAAAGGAGCGCATCACAATATAGTAGGCCCCCGCTTCGATACCCCATGTGAGATAGGAACAAGTGACGGCGCCCACGAGATGGGACGGTCTGCGCAAGCCTTCCAAGCCCGCGAGCAACTCTTCGGAAGACCTGGCGACGACTTCGCCAATGCGCTGCGGCAGCAAGACCAGCGCGAGGGCGACAACGCGCCGGAGCATACTTGGTCTTGTAGCCAGCGACAGCGCGATTAGCAGCGCCAAAGCGAATAAGGGCGCCGAAATGCTGACGATCGTCTCAATTTCATCCGAATCGATATCGATCAACAGCAGACTGAACAAAACGAAGCTCAGCATGACGCAGCCATCAAACAAGCGCTCGATCGCGACGATGGTTGTGGAGCGCAGAAGCGGCAGGCCGTGGTTGCGGCGCAGGAGTAGGATTCGTAGCGCCTCGCCGGCGCGCAAGGGATAGACGTTGTTGCCCATGTAGCCGATAAACACCAGCTGTGTAAGCGCCGACAGCGGGACGTGCTTCAGCGCGCGCAGCAAGAATTGCCAGCGCAAGGCAATGACGACGACCGCAACGCAATAGACCGCTGTCGCCGCCAGCAGCCCGGGCAGGTAGACAGCAGCGAGGCTGCTCCAGAACTGTTCCAGCCGCAAGCCACGAAAAGCCAGCGCCAGAAAGACAGCGCTGAGCGTGATGCCAATTGCTAAGGTAAGGCGTTTCCTTTGTTGTTGCACTGCTGCTCAGTCGCCGATACAAACACGGGAAAGTACCTGACTAATGTAGCAGAGTTGGGTTCGCGCAAATAGTAGTGGATGCCGCAGATGCCGCCGACAGTCGCTCCGGAATTTAGCCCCGAGGCAACGACGTCATATGGGCAACAAGGCGTCGGCCGTCAGGCCGTTCAGCGCCAGGTCCGCTTCGACGTACTCAAGCCCGAATGTCTCGGCGACGGCGGGATGGGTGCAGCGCCCGGCATGGGTGTTGAGGCCCCGCATCAGGGCGGGATCAGCCATTAGGGCGCCGGCGACGCCGCTGCTGGCGAGCTGGAAAGCATAAGGCAGGGTCGCGTTGGCCAGCGCCAGGCTCGATGTTCGCGGCACCGCGCCGGGCATATTGGTCACGCCATAATGCAGGACGCCATCAATGACGAAGGTGGGTTCGCTGTGGTTGGTGGGGCGCGTGGTTTCGACGCAGCCGCCCTGATCAACGGCGACGTCAACAATGATGCTGCCATTGGGCATGGATGGCAGCATGTCCCGCGTGACCAACATTGGCGCGCGCGCGCCCGTAATCAGCACGGAGCCGATCAGCGCGTCGGCCGTGACAATGGATCTGGCGATGTTGATGTGATTTGAATACAGCGTGTTTAGGCTGCCACTTAGGGTGTCATCCAGATAGCGCAGGCGATCCAAGTCAATATCGAGCAGCGTAACGCGCGCGCCCATGCCCAATGCGATCTTGGCGGCGTTGGCGCCGACTGTGCCCCCGCCGAGGATAACCACGTGGGCGGCGGTAACGCCGGGCACACCGCCCAGCAAGACGCCGCGCCCGCCTTGTCGTCTTTCGAGATAATGCGACACGACCTGCGCCGCCATCCGCCCGGCGACTTCGCTCATCGGCTCCAACAATGGGAGCCGTCCCTGTGCGTCTTCCACCGTTTCATAGGCAATGCCGGTCACGCCGCTTTCCAGCATGGCGAGGGTCAATGCTTCTTCGGCGGCCAGGTGGAGATAGGTGAAGAGAATCAGGTTGGGGCGCAAGAAGCGGTATTCGCTCGCCTGCGGTTCCTTCACCTTGATGATCATGTCCGATGCTGACCATAGCGAATCAGCCGAATCCATGATGATAGCGCCAGCGCCGATGTATTCTTCATCGGTGAAGCCGCTGCTCAAGCCGGCGTTGCTTTCGACAAAGACGGTGTGGCCGCGCTTGACGAATTCGCGCACACCGGAGGGCGGGCTCGACACTCGATGCTCCTCGACTTTGATTTCCTTGGGGATGCCAATGTTCATGTTTCCGCTCCTGCGCCATTGCTCCTCCTACATTGTACACCATGTAGGAAAACTGTCTAGTGATTTCGTACAGTCTGCCTAAGAGCTTGGGCAAGCGCTAACTTGGGAGCAGTGCGTGGGGCTGGCGTCTTACAAGAATTTGTCGCCCAGCATACTCATAATTAGATCGACAGCCAGTATGCCGGTGCGGTTGTGATCGTCCAGGATGGGGTTGCATTCGACCACGTCCATCGAGCGGACTTGGCCCGTGTCCGAAATCAGTTTCATCAGCAGGTGCGCTTCCCGGTAGCTCAAGCCGCCTGAGACTGGCGTGCCGACGCCGACAGCGAATTGCGGATCGCAAGAGTCCATATCGAGGCTTACATGGATGGCGTCCATATCGGCGAATTGCTGCCGGATCTCGTTCGCCAGTTGGGGGATGCCGCGCTCGTCAACATCACGCATGGTGTAGACGCGAATGCCGCTTTGCTTTACGCGGATCCGTTCCTCGCGGTCGATGTCGTGCGCGCCGATGACGATGATCTGTTCAGGAGCAAGCTTGGCGCCGTCAAAGCCGATGTTCACCAATTCCGCTGGCCCATCCCCCAGCAGACAGGCCAGCGCCATGCCGTGGATATTGCCCGAAGGCGAACTGGTCGGCGTATTCATATCGGTGTGCGCGTCAACCCAGACGACGCCCAGCTTGCCGCGTTGCGCCGCGGCGGCGACCGTGCCAACGCTCAAGCTGTGGTCGCCGCCCAAGAACAGACCGAATTCGCCTTTTCTCCAGGTATTGCAGATCGCATCGTATGTTGCCTGGCAGATGCTCGCCACCTGCGGCAAGAAATGCGCGTTTGCGTAGGTGCGCATAAGAGCGGGTGTCTGCTCGGCTTGGGCGGCATGGATGTTGCCTTCGTCAGTGGTATGGTAGCCAAGCGTGCGCAGCTTCTCGTGCAGCTGAGCGTAGCGAATCGCGCTCGGACCCATGTCCACGCCCCGTCGACTTTGCCCCAAGTCCATGGGGATGCCAAATATCCGTACCTGCTTCGCTTCCATCATGCGCCCACCGCCCTCAATATGTCCCTAACTACAGTATAAGGGCAGTTTCGCGCTTCCGGAGCGAGCGCGCCGCTCAAATGGTGAAATGCTCGTATTCATTGTCGGCGGGGATGCCCCAGACCGACCAGAAGTCGCCCGTTGATGGACTCATGATGGCGGCGCCGCAGCTTTCGACGTGCGTCGGCGGTTGTGGCCGGGTGCAGATCGCCACTTCATCGCGCGTCAGCGCCATGAGGTCGGCAAAGGTGATGCCGTCTCGCGCCAGCAGTTCGTTCGCGCGGAGCAGCCGGTTCTCCGAGCTATTCTGTGACGAAGGCGGACGTTCGCGCGCCACATCGAGGTTCTTCTGAATCAGGCAGTGGTTGGTGTGGCTGATCGTCTCGTCGGCGAGCTCACGCACGTGATGCGAGGTTGACATCGCCTCGACTTCATAACCGCGTCCGGACTTGTCCATCAGCATATAGTTGTGCGCGCCCGCTAGCTTGGCGCCGGTCAGACAGTTCAGCGCCGCGTCGAGATCGTCTTGCTGCAGGATCTTGCGCACGACGAAGGGCCAGGTGACGCCAACCTGTCCATCGGTCGCCATCAGATTGTTGACGCCGACGGCGATGCCGGCGCTGTTCATGCCGATCATGCCGACGCAGCCCGTTACGGTGAAGTTGAGAAAGCTTGGCGCATCGTCCGGCTCGCCATGGATCAGGATGACATAAGGAGTGGCCGAGGCGTGCATGTCCCAGGTCTGGCCGAAGAAGGCGGCGCCGTCAGCGCTGCGGCACGGCGGGATCATGAAGGCGGTGCAATTGTCAGCAGCCAGTGGCGCGGCGACGGCGGGAACGGTGATATCGCCCAGGTTGTAAATTGTATCGATGAAATCCGTGAAGCCGTTGTTGATTACCAGCTCAGCCAGCGTGAGGTCGGTGGCGTCGGCGATGCCCTGCAATTCCTCCATGAGATCGGGCGCGTAAGCTTGATGCTCGGCGACGCAGGCTTCGGCGAGGGCAATGACGGCATCACGAGGCAATTCGCGTCCGGTCCATTCAAGCGAACTGCAAAGGCGGACGCGTTCTTCGGTGAACAGGCGGATTTCGTCCCGGAAGCGCTCGCCGTGTGCATAACCCATGTCGTAGGGTGAGCCGGAGAGATTGACGACGCGGATACGGTTCATATTCTTTTCCCGATAAATGGTATTGAGATGATTATACCTGCTAGTCTACGACGGGCGAGCTAATGGGTCGTCCCAAAATGCTCTATTGCCGCGCCTAAATTTTATCCATCTCAGCGCGCACGGTATCGAGCAGGCTGTCAGCGCGGATCTGGGCGAGGGTGTAGCAGGGTCCGCCCAGTTGATCGGCAAGGCGCTGCGCTAAGCCTTGGTCAAAGGCGACGTGCTCCATGTTGATGGTGACGGTGCGGATATCGGCTTCCTGGATCTTGCGCGCTATTGAATGCGCCTCGTCCTGCGGGGAGACCGAATCGCTGATCGAGACGTTGCCGGCGCCATCGGTCAGCAAAATCATCATTGGCATCACGTCGGGATTCAGATTCTTCTCGCGCAAGACCGCTTCGTAGGTCAAAAGGAGGCCGGCGGAGAGTGGCGTCTTGCCGCCGACCGGGATGTCAGCCATCGCTTCCTTCGCCAGGACGACCGAGTTTGTCGGGGGCAGTACCAGGGAGGCGCGGTCTTTTTGAAAGACGACCAAACCAACCCGATCGCGCCGCTGGTAGGCATCGGTCAACAGGGACATGATGGCGCCTTTGGTCGCCTGCATGCGCTCGGAGACAGCCATGCTCCAGGAGGCGTCCACCGTGAACATGATCAGGTTGGCGGCTTTGCGCACGCGGACTTTTTCTTGCAAGTCGGTTTTGCGCAGGGCATAGGCCATGCCGGTTTCCTGCTTCTGTTCGCCGCGCTCCATCTGGAAGGGTGCGGCGGCGCGCAAGGTGGCGTCAAAGGCGATATCGCGCGGCTTCTCGCCCGCTTGCCGCGCGCGCACATAGCGCCCGCGTTTGCGATCGGTGCGGGTGGTGGAGCGCCGCCCGGATTGACGGCGGGTCATGCGGTCGAGTTGGGTATTTAGCTTACGCGTTTCGAATTCGGCTTGGGATTGGACTTGCTGGCCGCCTTCCCACCAGCGCGCGTCCGAGGTGGGAAAGACATCTTGCGGGGCGGCTTCGGTTTGCCCCAGTTCTTGGTCTTGCGGCTCGCCTTCGCCGCTTACAGACTCACTTTTTTTTTAGTCTGCGCCGCCTGCTCGTCGCTGTCTTCGGTGAATTCTCCCGCTTCTTCGCCCTCGCCGATTTCTTGCCGCTTCTCATCGACGGCCGATTCGACCGCGTTGAGGTCGGCCTGGGCATCGTTGAAGGGACCGCGCTTCAGGCGATGTGGAATGGTCAAGCGGATGGCGATGGTGATGTCGCGGTCGTTGATGGCAGTTCGGCCTTCGAAAGCGGCATGGGCGCGCGCCGCCTTCAGGATGACC
This sequence comes from Chloroflexota bacterium, assembly GCA_026707665.1. Classification (GTDB taxonomy): domain Bacteria; phylum Chloroflexota; class Anaerolineae; order Aggregatilineales; family Phototrophicaceae; genus UBA6055. Next base: position 120,602 of record JAPOWK010000114.1, on the reverse strand, counting down.
AGGTCGGCGCGATGCCCGTCAATTTGCAGATCGCTGGTGATACTGGCGATGACGCGCAAATCCTGTGTCTTGTGGGAAACTTCGTCTATGATCTCGCGGGCGGCGGCGATGCGCTGGGAAAGTTCGTCATCGACCGGGTCCCAATCGTCCTTGAAGTGGAGGGGACTATTTTCATAGGCAATATGGCGCTCCAGGATTTCGATGCGTTCGGCCGCGTCCTTAATGCTGGTCACATCGACGGAGAGGGCAAAGCGGTCCAGCAACTGCGGGCGCAGGTCGCCTTCTTCCGGGTTCATCGTACCGACCAGGATGAAACGGGCCGGATGGCTGAAGCTGATACCTTCGCGCTCGACAATGTTGACGCCCATGGCCGCGCTATCGAGCAGGAGATCGACGATATGGTCATCGAGCAGATTGATTTCGTCCACATAGAGGATGCCGCGGTTGGCATTGGCCAGGACGCCGGTGTCGAAGTGGCGCTCGCCAAATTGGATCGCTTTTTCGATGTCAAGCGTACCGACGACGCGATCTTCGGTGGCGCTTACCGGCAAGTCGACGAAGCTGATGCGGCGCCGGGCTCGCGGAATCTCGGCGCAGTCTTCGTACTTGCTGCGCGCGAAATCTGACCAAGATTCGCGGCGGAAGGGATCATCGTTGAAGGGCGAATCAGAAATGACATCGATCTCAGGCAGGAGGGCGGCCAAGGCGCGCGCGGCGGTGGACTTTCCGGTGCCGCGTTCGCCGCGAATCAGCACGCCGCCGATCCTCATGTCGATTGCGTTGAGGATTAGGGCGAGTTTCATCATGTCCTGGCCGACGATGGCGGTGAAGGGATAGACGGGCGGTCGCTTGCTCATGTGACTGAAAGATTCCTTGAGGCTCGCTTCAACTGAATGCGCCATTATAGTCCAGCCAAATATGCCTGACAATTGCGAGCTTTCGTCTATTGCAATTTCTACAGGAGTAGACCATTCGCGAAGCCGCGCGCAGCTTGCGCGTGCAGCAATGGCAACCCCTCACCCCCCGGCCCCCGCTCCCACAAGGGGTGTGCGTGGACGCAGCACTTCAAGAGGGGAAGCAGAACTGGCGGCAGTGTATGATTGACAGACTTAGTATTGCTTCAGCTGTCCGCGAGCGTCACCTTGAAGATTCTCATTTCATAAGGTCGCGCCTATACTTGCGCGTGAGTCCAGCAAATGGGAGAAGCAGAACATGCAATTGAAGTACAAGTCGCAAGTGTCGGCAGTTCCGGCGGTAACTGATGGCGATTCGATTCGCTTTTTCGCCGACAAGCTGCGCTGCGAGACTGATCCGGCCGATGTGCATGCGGATGTGGACAACGGTGTAGACAGCTTTGTCGTCCTGGATGTCCGCAGCGCTGAAGATTTCGCTCGCAAGCATGTGAAGGGCGCTTTAAGCTTGCCTCACAGCCGGATCACGCGGAAGAGGATGAGCGAATTCCCGGACGATACGCTGTTTGTGGTTTATTGCTGGGGACCTGGCTGCAACGGCTCCACCAAAGCCGCTCTCAAGCTGGCGCAGCTCGGTTACGCGGTGAAAGAAATGATCGGCGGCATCGAATATTGGGAGCGCGAGGGTTTTCCACTTGCTGGGCAAGAAGGGCTGGATGACAGCGAGAATGGGCGAACGGCGAACCAGTGATCCTGGTGAGGCGCTATGAATCGGCGCTGGTGGCCGCGGGAGTCTGGGTCGATACCAGCGAAGGTATCGAGGTGGCAGTCGCTATCGGGGTTTGTGTCAGTGCTGGTGTCGCCGTTGGCTGCAGAGGAATGTCGCTGACCACGTTCAAACTTGCTGGATCAAAGCCATGACAGCGGAAGTTGCTATGAAAGCCCCACCCGATTTCTCCGGTGGCTAACTCTACCTGCAGCCAATTGGCCGCCGCGTTGACGCCTCTTGCCAAAACGGGCACATTCTCCACGGCGTAGTTGGCGCGCTCAAAACGGGAGTCCGGTCCCGTGTATAGCAAGGTATCCTGAATCGGCGTACATTCCGGATCTCGGATCGTGATTGGTATCGCGCGCGTCGTCTTGCCGCCGATTTCGTCTTCCGCCGTGAGGATGATTTCGAAGTCGTCGGCCGGCGCGCCGACGATGACGATCTCGACTCCGTCGCCGGCGATCTGCCTCTGGACAGTCTCGAAGCCGACCGGCAGGGCGATATCGAGCGCGACAGCGCCTTCGATGTTCCAGCTGATGGTCAGATCGTTTCGAAGAATGCGCAGCAGACTCGACTTATCTGCTTCGAATTTACGTATGATCACTGGCTGGAATATGTTGACGCGCAGGGACGCTGTATCGGTCGCATTGCCGTTTGTGGCGAGCAACCTGATGTCGATTGGGTCGACAAAGCCGTGAGTGTTTAGCGTGTAGCTTGAATTATCGCCGGGCAGTTCAGCGATTGGCAGTTCATTTACCTCAATCACGAAGCTCAGCGCCTCGGCGGCCGACCAGCTCAATTCAACCGGATTGCCTTGCGCGACTGTTTCTTCGGAGGCGGTGAATGATTCGATTGCCGGCTGGGGTGGCTGATGCAGCAGGGCGGCAAGCGCCAGGATCAGAATCACTGTCGAGATCGCCGCGGCGACTAGCGCCCGGTAATCGAGAATCGGTTTGACGACGATGGTCGCTGGCAGCGCGACAACATACTCGCAGGGCGCGCGTGCCTTAGCCAAAAGCGCAAACGAATGGTCATGTGGTTTGCCCAGCAATGGCCGGCGGCGCGGTTCGGCGCGGGCGCTGATGATCGCGCGTTCGCCCGCCTTGAGCCGTAGCGAATCTTGCGCCAGCTTGACACGGATTTGCTGGCCGGGATCGTGAAAGCTAAATTGGAGCGCCAGCTCTTCGTTGCCCAGATTGAGAAAGACCAAGTTGAAAGGATCGCGCGTACGGAGGCGGGGCGCATCAAGGGCGGCGCTTAAGCCGCCGACGCCGCCTACTTCAACGAGCAGAACAAGCTGGACAGATTCTTGCCCGCCGTCGAGTTGACGGATAGTAATGATAAGCGGATATTCGCCCGGCGCGCAGTCATGAATTCGTGTCGGCTTGACCTGCAAGAGTAAGTCGACGGCGTCGCTTCCGGCGACCGAGAAAGTTAGGTGATTGGGACTTGTCCATTCGCTTGGCAGCCCTGACATCTCCAGGCGAAATAGACCATCATTATCGCCAAGGTTGTAGACGCTGAGGCTGGTCGAAGCAGCCGAGAATTGCCAGACTTTGATATTGCCAGTTTCGAGCCGGGCGTGGAAGCGGGCGGCGGTTGGCTGCGTCGCGTCGCTGATTGCGCCCATCGGCACAGTTGGCTCGTCGCTGCTCTGATTGAAGACGATGCGCAATTGGCCCGCTCGGATATGGCAGACTTCTCGTAGCGGCTGCGGTTCGTTGACGGGCGCCGGCTCACCATCTACCATTGTCAAGTGGAGGGCGTCCAGACTGGTCAGGTAAACGATGTTATTACGGCGGCTTAGGCGGATGTGGCGCGCCGCCAGGCTCGCGTCAGATACCTGAATGGAATTGCCGGCTGCGCTGCCAATGGTGATCTCGTCTAGGTCCAGGACATAGGATGCGCTGCGTCCATCAGGATGCAGTATATCGAGGCGGCTCAGAACAGTCATTGCGTCCGTCGTGGTTGGCACGTCAGGTTGCTTAAGGTCATTCTAACTTGGAGAATGAAGCAGGACTAGACGCAGGCGCTGAGCCGGCATCGGCGTCGGCAAGGCGTCGTCTTGATGAGAGCGGGCGTCTGTTGTAAGTTTCGAATGGCAGGGTCGCGCCAGGAAAATGGAATGAAGCGAAAGAAAATCATTTGTGTGACGCCCAATGCCGCGTTGGACCGGACGATGGTAGTGCCGGACTTCGCCGTTGGTCATATTTCACGGATTGATCGAGCGATTACGGTGCCGGGCGGCAAGGGCTTGAATGTGGCGCGGGCGGTAAAGATTCTTGGCGGAGCGCCACTGGCGATGGGGCTGCTCGGCGGTCACACCGGGCGCATGATCGCCGCTATGTGGGCCGAAGACGGCTATGAGGCTGAATGGACAAGCTTCAACGGCGAGACGCGGGCTTGCACGATTATCGCCAATCAGGACGGCGTATCGACGGTGATCAACGAGTCCGGTCTTATCACTCCCGCGGACTGGCAGGCGCTGGCCGCTGACATTTGCCGCGCAGCTGAACGCGAGGATGTGAGCGCGGTCTGTCTCTGCGGCAGCATACCGCTGGGCGCGCCGGCTGACGCGCCTGGCGGGTTAATCGCGCGCTTGAAGCGAATGGGCGCGCGCGTCTGGGTTGATAGCAGCAAGGCGGCTTTGAGGAATGCTATTCAAGCCAAACCATTCGCGATCAAGGTCAACCGCGATGAGATCGCGGCGGCGCTCGGGATGGAGCTGCGCCGGACCAGGGACATCATAAGGGCGGCGACAAAGTTGATCGACGCGGGCTCGCGCATTGTGGTCGTGTCCCTGGGCGCGGAAGGCGCCTTGCTGGTGACGGAGAATCGGATTGTGACAGGGCGGCCGCCGGCGATTCAACCGGTCGATCCGATCGCCAGCGGCGATTGCCTGCATGCTGGCATTGTCACCGCCTTGGCCGCGGGGAAGGATATCGCCGAGGCGCTTCGCTGCGGCGTCGCCACCGGCACGGTAAACGCCTTGTACGCCGGTGGCGCGCAGTTCCCTTACGGTCGCTATCGGGAAGTCCTGCGACAAACGCGGATCGAAATTGAGCCGCTTTGATTCGGCGAGAGTTTACACTTTGTTTAAAGATTCCGTATAGATTTTTCGCGCCTGATTTCTATCATGGCGGTCAATTCTGGCCAGCAGTAGACGTAGGCACTTGTAGGTCGACGAGGGGAAAGGATATTGCCTGTGATTTCAGTGCGTAACATTGCCAAGAGCTACGGCAGCATACGCGCGCTGCACGACGTCAGCTTTGATATTCAGCCGGGCGAGATCGTGGGCTTGCTCGGTCCCAATGGCGCGGGCAAATCAACTGCGATCAAGATCATCACCGGCTTTCTGCATCCGGATGAGGGATCGGTTGAGATTGATGGAAAGAACGTCTTGACCGAATTGCATGCGGTGCAAGCGAAGCTCGGCTATTTGTCGGAGAATACGCCGCTTTATCCTGAGCTGTCAGTTCAGGCTTATCTCGTCATGATGGCGGAACTGCGAGGCATAGCGAACTCTGATTTCATTCCCTTGCTGTCGGACGCGGTCTATGGCGCCGGCTTGGAGGATTATCTGACCCGGCCGATTGCTTCGTTAAGCAAGGGGCTGCGGCAGCGGGTTGGCTTGGCGCAGGCGATCTTGCACAAGCCACCCTTTCTCATCCTGGACGAACCGACGGTGGGCTTGGATCCGACGCAAATCGTTGAAATCCGCGCTTTGATAAAGTCGCTGGCGCGAAACAGCACGGTTCTCTTTTCGTCGCATATCCTGTCCGAAGTGGAGGCTATCTGCGACCGTGTCATCATCATCATCAACGGCGAGGTGCGAGCCGATCAGAGCCTGCGCGAATTGAGCATGAGCCATGACGCCACACTCGTGCTGGAGCAAGAAAACGAAGAGGTTGAAGCGGCGCTGGCTTTGCTGGAGGGCATTTCGCGGGTTCAACTGCTACGTTCGAGCGATGATTATCCGGCTTATCGAATCACCAGCTCCGCCGATATCACGCCGAGTGTCTACGCCATCGCGCGCAACCGAAACTGGCCTTTGCGCGAGTTGCGCCGCGATACGGTCACGCTCGAAGCCTTCTTCAATCAGCTGGCGACCACGGCATAGGAGGCGTCGATGAAGAAGATACTCTCGATAGCGGGAAAGGAGCTGAAGCTTTATTTCGGCTCGCCGATGGCGTTGATCTTCGTCGGCGTCTTCCTGGTGCTGACGCTCTTCGTATTTTTCTGGGTCGATTCCTTCTTCGCGCGCCGCGTTGCCGATGTGCGGGCGCTGTTTGAGTGGATGCCGCTGCTGATGATCTTGCTGGTCTCGGCGCTGACGATGCATCAGTGGAGCCGCGAGGAAGAGAGCGGCAACTTGCAGGTGCTGCTGACGATGCCGGTGCGCCTGAGCGAATTGGTCGCCGGCAAGTTCCTTTCCGCGCTTGCCCTGGTCGCGTTGTCGCTTGGCTTGACGCTTTTCCTGCCGCTGACCGTGCAGTCGCTAGGCAATCTGGACTGGGGACCGGTCATCGGCGGTTATCTGGCGGCGCTTTTGCTCGCCTCGAGTTATATCGCCATCGGGCTGTTTGTGTCATCGCGCACCGACAACCAGTTGGTCGCGCTGATTGGGACGGCATTCATTTGCGGTTTGCTGCAGGCGATTGGCTCGCCCGTCATCACCGATCTTTTCGGCGCTGCGACCGGAGACCTGTTGCGTCAATTCGGCACGGGCAGCCGCTTCGAGAGCATCGAACGAGGCGTCATCGACTTGCGCGATCTGGTCTATTACCTTTCGCTCGCCATCTTTTTCCTGGCTTGCAACATTTTGTCGTTGGACGGCAAGCGCTGGAGCCGGGGCGCTCACCTGCGCGCTCATCGCTTGAATGGCGGCGTCGCTCTGGCGCTGGTCGCTTTGAATCTGCTGGTCTTTAACTTGCTGATCGCGCCCGCGAAGGCCGCTCGCCTGGACTTGACGCAGCACAGCGAATATAGCCTGTCTGATGTCACGAGGAATCTGCTGGCGGGTTTGCAGGAACCGCTGCTGGTCCGTGGCTATTTCAGCGAGGAGAGCCATCCGCTGCTTTCGCCGCTGGTCCCGCGCATCCAGGACACGCTGCGCGAATATGAGCTGGCGTCGAATGGCATGCTGAAGCTGGAATTTGTCGATCCGCTGACGGATCCGGATTTGGAGCGCGAGGCGAATCAGATCCATGGGATTCGACCGACGCCTTTGCAGGTCAACGATCGCGGCGGATTGTCGCTGGTCAATGTGTACTTTGACGTGCTGATTGCCTATGGCGACCAGAGCGCCGCCCTCAATTTTTCCGAAGTCATCGAAGTGGTCGATACGCCCCTGGGCTTCGAGGTGCGCCTGCGCAACCTGGAATACGATCTGACGAGCAGCATTCAGCGCGTCGTTTATGGTTTCCAAAGCCTGGAAGCGGTGCTTGCCTCGCTCGATCAGCCGGCGCAGCTGACCCTTTACCTCTCGTCGGCGACTTTGCCGGGGACGATGGCGCAGGTCTCCGAGACCATGCAAGAGGTGACAGCTGAGATTGCCGAAGCCAACCCGACAAGCGTGGACTTCGTCGTGGTTGATATGTCGGCGCCGGATGCAGGTATTAGCGATCAGGAGCTATTCGACCGCTACCAGATTCAGGCGGTGCCGACGAGCTTCTTTTCAACTGAGACCTTTTACCTGCATCTGGTGGTCGAGGCGGGCGGCGAGATCCAGGTGGTTTATCCCTCTGGCGATCTCAGCCAGGCGGAGATACGCAGCGCGATTGAAGCGGCGCTGAAACGGTCGTCTTCCGGTTTCTTGAAGGTGATCGGCTTGTGGACGCCGCCGGCGCAGAGGACCGACCAGTTTGGGCAGCCGATGCCGAGCCTGCAGCAGTACAGCATTCTCGAGGGGACGCTGCGCGAATCGTATGAGCTGCGGCGCGTGACGCTGGAAGAGGGGCAGCTTTCCGCCGATGTGGATGCGCTCATATTGATGTCGCCCCATAGCCTGAGCGACAGGCAGCGCTACGCCATTGATCAATACGTCATGCGCGGCGGGTCGCTGGTGGTGGCGGCCGGGCATTATCGGCTGGGCGTTGATCCCTACGCCGGGACCTTGCTGCTCGACCCCAACGAAAACGGCGTCGAGGACCTGCTTGAGAGCTACGGCATCATTATCGGCGACAGCTTGGTGATGGATCTACAGAACGCGCCTTTCCCGATGCAGACGCAGCGCGACGTCGGTGACATGATCGTCACCGAGATACAGGCGCTGGATTATCCCTTCTTTATTGATGTGCGCCCGAACGGCTTGGACGCCGATAGTCCCGTGGTCAACAGCTTGCCGCTGGCGACCATGAGCTGGGCATCGCCGGTGACCGTAGATGAATCGATCTTGACCGATGCCCGCGTGACCACCTTGATTCGATCCAGCGACGCCTCCTGGGAGACGACGGTCGCTGACCCGCAGCCGAACCTGGAATTGTATCCCGAGTTCGGATTCGCAGTAGGCGACGAATTGTCGTCCTACCCCTTGGCGGTGGCGGTCGAGTCTTCCTTCAGCAGCTACTTCGTCGACAAGCCATCGCCCTTCGAAAGCGCTGAAGCCGAACTGACGGCTGATCCAGGGCGAGCCGCGGCTGAGCCGATCGGCTTGATCGAGCGTTCACCAGAGGGCACGCGCATCATCGTTCTCGGCAGTTCCGAATTCGTCAATGACACCGTTTATCAGATCTCGGCGAACTTCGCGGGCGATCGTTTCGTAAGCAATCTGCAGTTGATCGCCAACGCGATTGACTGGTTCAGCGAAGATTTGTCGCTGGCGTCCATTCGCAGCCGCGGCAGTGTGGCGCGCATTTTGCCGGCCATCAGCCAGGAAGCGCAAGACCGCTGGGTGCTGATCAACTACGCGGTCGCCATCATCGGTTTGATCGCCATCGCCGTCGTCTGGCAGATACAGCGCCGGGCGGAGCAGCCGATGGCGCTTGTTCCGCGGACAGGCACTCCCGAGAGGCTCGAAGATGAAAGCGCCGCTGTTGAGACGGCCAGTGAAATAAGCCAGGGAGACGCATCATGTTGAGTCGTGGCAACGTTCTGCTGCTCGTCATATTGCTTGTTCAGCTTGTCTTGCTGGCGATCGCGGTCGCGACCTCTTCCGGCGGGCAAGCGCGCCTGGTTGAGCCGATCCTGATTGGCATGAGCGCCGCTGAAATTGATCGCCTCAGTTTCAGCGATGACCTGGGCACTGAAGTGACGGTCGCGCGAAGCGAAGCTGGCTGGGCGCTCCCTGACGCAGACGATTTCCCGGTCGATGGCAACAAGGTGGAGGGGCTGCTCGATAAGATCGCGAGCCTGGATACGCGACGGCTGGTGGCGACGAATCCGGCCAATTTCACGCGACTAGAGGTCGACGATGAAGAATTCCGCCGGAAGATTCATCTCGAAAGTGAAAATGCGAGCGCCGAGCTCATACTTGGCGGCAGTGGCGGCGCCGACGCCGTCTATGTTCGGCGAGCCGGTGAAGACCATGTTTACCTGGGCGTCGGACTCAACTCCTGGGACTTCTCCACGCAGATATCGAGCTGGGTCGACGCCAGTTATGTCAGCGTGGCGCAAGACGATGTGCTGGCAATCACGGTAGAAAATAGCGACGGCCAATTCACCTTCGTGCGCGCTGGCGATAGCCTGACCTATGCTGGCTTGGGCGAAGACGAGGTCCTCGAAGACACGAAGCTGCCCATCATCCTGCGCAATGCGGCGACGATCCGTATGCTGGAGCCGCTCGGGCTCGCGGCGCTGGATGAATATGAACTGTCTGATCCACGGGTCAGGGTTCAGGTGCGTTACCGCAAACTCGTCGAAGTGGACGAACCGGCCGAGGTGGAAGATTCGGACAAGGCGTCTGACAGCGCGGACGAACAATCAGAGGACGATACTAGTGTGCCCGAGCCCACGTACACGGAAGAAGCCTTTACATTGACTTTCGGCGCGAAATTGGAAGATGGCGTCGTTCTTAAGTCCTCTGACGCCGAATACTACGTTCTGGCGCGCGACACGGTGTTCAATGCATTCAACGACATCAAGCGGACGGACCTGATCAAGGCGCCTGAGGCTGACGGAGAGGCGGCATTCGATCCCGCCGCGGTATCCACCCCAATGAATTAGGAAGGGGAGCCCCACAGGCGGCCTGCTGGTTCACGCCGCCTGCCGCCCTCGTCAAGTGAGGCGCTCGCCCCTATAATGCTGGCGTGAATATCCACATAAGCGACGGTCAGGAAGCGGAATGCGATCCCCTCTGACATTCCAGCAGGTTATCTTAAAGTTGCACGAGTATTGGGCGGCGCAGGACTGCCTAATATGGGAGCCCTATAATGTGCAGGTGGGGGCGGGCACGGGCAATCCGGCGACGACCCTGCGCGTGCTGGGACCGGAACCCTGGCGCGTCGCCTATGTCGAGCCATCGGTTCGTCCCGATGACGGCCGCTTTGGCGAAAACCCCAATCGCATGCAGAAATATTACCAGTATCAAGTGATACTGAAGCCGGATCCGGGCAATCCGCAGGAGCTCTATCTGGCTTCGCTGGAAGCCCTGGGCATCAACCAGCGCGAGCACGATATCCGCTTCGTCGAGGACAACTGGGAGTCGCCCGCTTTGGGCGCCTGGGGGCTGGGCTGGGAGGTCTGGCTGGATGGGCAGGAGATCACGCAATTCACCTATTTCCAGCAGGCCGGCGGCATGAATCTCGATCCCGTCAGCGTTGAGATCACTTACGGCATCGAGCGGATCGTTCTGGCGCTGCAGGGAAAGGAATCAGCCTGGGATATCGACTGGCTCGCCGGCGTCAGTTATGGCGATGTGATGTTCAGCGACGAAGTTGAGCACTGCCGCTATTACTTTGATGTCGCCAATGTCGAAGCCTTGAAGACGGTCTTCGACACCTACGAGCGCGAGTACGCCGGGGCGCTGGAAGGCGATGCGCTGATCGCCGCGTATGATTATGTGCTGAAATGCAGCCATTTGTTCAACGTCTTGGATACACGCGGCGCGATTGGGGTCACCGAGCGGGCGAACTACTTCCGGCGCATGCGCGAGATGACGCGAACGATTGCGAAAGAGTACGTCGCCGGGCGGGAAGCGCTCGGCCATCCGCTGATGAAGATGAGCGATAGATGGCGCGGCGCGCCGTCCCAAGTGGCGGGGGAGATGCCCGAACCGCCGGCTGAAGCGGCCGATATCCTGATCGAAATCGGCGTCGAAGAGATGCCGGCTGACGATGTGGCGGCTGCGTTGACGCAGGCGAAGGCAGCCGCTCCGGCGTTATTTGATGAATTGCGCTTGGCGCATGACGGGATTGAAGTATACGTGACGCCTCGCCGTATCGTCGTCATTGCGCGCGATGTATCGTCGAGACAGGCGGATGAAGAATTCGTCGCCAAGGGACCGCCGGCGGATCGCGCTTATGACGCCGATGGTCAGCCGACTCGGGCGGCGCAGGGATTCGCGCGCGGAAAGGGAGTCGATGTCGCGGACCTGCAAATTCAGGAAATGGACGGTGGCAGATATGTCACAGCGCTCGTGCACACACTGGGTCGGCCAGCGGCCGAAGTGTTGGCGGAGACGCTGCCGGAATTCATAGCGGGAATCAGGTTCGACAAGTCAATGCGCTGGAACGAAAGCGGCGTCGCTTTCTCGCGTCCGATCCGCTGGATTGTGGCGCTGTTTGGAGAGACAGTCATTCCCTTTGAATACGCGGGCATCGCGAGCGGGAATGTGACGCGCGGCTTGCGTCCATTGGCTTCGCCGGAGATATCGCTGGCGGATGCGAATTCGTATGTCAATGTGATGAAAGGGCAAGGGATTGCGCTGGAAGTCAAGGGGCGTCAGGCGGACATTCTGCGTCAGGTCCACGCGTTAGCTTCTGAAGTTGACGGACGCGCGCTGGCCGATGAGGATCTGCTGGCTGAAGTCGCGAACCTCGTCGAAGCGCCGACCGCCTTTCGCGGCGCCTTTGACGCGAGCTATCTTGCCTTGCCGCGTGATGTGCTGGTCACAGTGATGCGCAAGCATCAACGTTACTTCGCGTTGGAAGACAAACAGGGGCGACTGATAAATTATTTCATCGGCGTCCGCAACGGCGACTGCCGGCATCTTCACCAGGTGATTCGCGGCAACGAGCAGGTGATTCGAGCGCGCTTTTCCGATGCGCGGTTCTTCTACGAAGGCGATGTCAAGAAGCCGCTGCAGGATTATCTACCGCGCCTGGACACGTTGACCTTCCAGGCGGAGCTGGGCTCAATGCGCGAGAAGAATGACCGCGTGGCGGAATCCGTTGCCGGATTGGGCGCCCTGTTGGGCTATGACGAAGCGGTCATTGAACTTGCCGAAGGCGCAGCCGCCATCGCCAAAGCCGATTTGGCGACCAGCATGGTGGTGGAGATGACTTCGCTGCAGGGTGTGATGGGGCGCGAGTACGCGCTGCGGGAAGGCATTGAGCCCGCCGTTGCCCAGGCGATATTCGAGCATTGGCTGCCGCGCGGAGCTGGCGACATCCTGCCAGCGAGCGATGCCGGGCGTTTGCTGGCGATTGCCGACAAGCTGGACAGCCTGGTGGGCCTGTTCGCGGTGGGCTTGGCGCCGAAATCCACCTCCGATCCCTATGGGCTGCGGCGCAGCGCCTTGGGCATCATTCAGATTCTGCTGGACCAGTCGATATCGGTCGACCTGCGCAAACTGATCGCGCGCGTGGCTGCGGATCAGCCAGTGGCGGTCGATGGGGTGGTCAAGAAGCAGCTCGTCGATTTCCTGCGCGGTCGCCTCGATAATCTCTTGGGCGAGAAGGCCGCATTCCCCCGCGATGTCATCAATGCAGTCTTGGGCGAGCAGGCGCATGACCCGGCGCGGGCAAAGCAAGGTGTCCGCGAGTTGGCTGCCTGGCTCAAGCGTGATGATTGGGAAGCGCTGCTGGACGCCTTCGCCCGCTGCGCGCGCATCATTCGAAGCGAGGATCCGCAAGAGTTGGCGCCGGATTTGTTGCGAGAGGCGCAAGAGAAGTCGCTGTTCGAAAGTTATCAATCGTCGACAGCCGGGCTTGGCCAGGACGCCAACATCGATGGCTTCCTCAGCGCCTTTGAAGGTATGGTCCCGGCGGTAACAGCCTTTTTCGATAACGTACTGGTTCATGCGGATGATATCGCACTGCGCAACAACCGCATTGCGCTCCTGCAGCGAATCGTGGCGCTGCAGAAAGGCCGAGCCGATTTGAGCCAACTGGAGAATTTCTAGCCCGCCGCCGCCGCGCAAGATGTCGACGGAAACGCGAAGATATTGACGCCACATTGTCAGCAAATTCGTCCAGAGTTACAGTCAGCTTTTGTGAGGCGCCTGCGCACCAGTCTTGTGATGCGACCGATTTTATGGCGCAAGCGCGTGGTCGGCTCTATAATGGATGCTCAATCTCATCAGGGAGCTCCATCATGTCTGTGACGGATGAGATCAAGTCTCGCATTGACCTGGTCAGCTATGTGCAGCGGCACGTGCCGGGCTTGAAGAAGGCGGGGCGCAACCACAAGGCTTGCTGTCCTTTCCATAATGAGAAGACCCCTTCTTTCATCGTTAATCCGGAGCGACAGACCTGGCACTGTTTCGGCGCTTGCTCGGAAGGTGGAGACCTCTTCACCTTTGCCCAGAAAATCCATGGCTGGGATTTCAAAGAGGCGCTGCGCGAATTGGCGGCGGAAGCGGGAATAGCATTGCGGGCGCAGACGCCGGAACAGAAAAGTAAAAGCGATCGGCGTGAGGCGCTGCGCGGAATGGTCCAGGCGGCCGCGGATTTATTTCAAGATCGGCTGCAGGCGGGCGACGCATCGGCGGTGCGCCGGTATATAAAGGAAGCGCGCGGCTTGCATGATGAGACGGTTCAGATGTTCCAGTTGGGATACGCGCCCGATAGCTGGGACTGGCTGCTTCATTCAATGCGCCACCTCGGTTACAGCGACGAAGACATCGTTGAGGTTGGCTTGGCGGTGCGCAGCGAAAAGGGGCGCGTCTATGACCGCTTCCGCAATCGCCTGATGATTCCAATCCGCGATGAGCGTGGGCGGGTAGTCGGTTTTGGCGGCCGCGCGCTTGGCCAAGACGACAGCGCAAAATACATAAATTCGCCGCAATCCGCTCTTTTCGACAAGAGTGGTCTGCTGTTCGGCCTGGATATGGGCAAAGGCGCCATTCGCGAAAGTGGAACGGCGGTGATTGTCGAAGGCTATATGGATGTCATTCAAGCGCATCAAGCGGGTTATCTCAACGTGGTGGCCCAGATGGGCACGGCAATGACAGATAAGCAGATTGGGCTTGTCTCTCCTCGCTTCGCCAGCAAGGTTGTTTTGGCGCTGGATGCGGATGAGGCGGGGCAGAATGCCGCTCGCCGCAGCCTCGATGTGGCGCGTCAGGCGCTGTCCCGCGATTACGCGGGCCGGCTGTCGGTAGACCTGCGCATTCTTCAGGTGCCGGCGGGCAAGGATCCGGATGACTTTCTACGCCAATCGCCGGCGGCATGGGACTCCTTAGTCGCCGGCGCGCAGGTAGTCGCCGATTATGTAATCGATACCGAGGCCGCCGCGCTGCCGGAAAACTCCAGCATGCAAGAGCGAGAGTCAGTGGCGCTGCGGGTCCTGCCCATCTTGACGGCGTCAGAGAGCAATCTTTACAAACAGGAAAATGTGCAGAAGCTGTCGCGGCGACTTCGCATCAGCGAACGTGATTTGCTGGCTTGGACACGGGACAAGCTGCCCGCCGAGCATTCGGCGCCGCAGCGGCCGCCGAGCGAAGACCTGCCGCCGGATTATTGGCCTGACGACCAGGTCGCGTACCCAGTGGAAGCGGGCGAATTGAGCGAATTGTCTCGTAGCGATGTGCCTGCCTCCTCATTTGACCGGAGAGTGAATAGCGCTCTCGAACCCTATTGCCTGAGCCTTCTGCTCAAAAACCCAGATTTGTTGTATCTTGTCAATCGCAAACTGCGCGAGCTGGCGGGCGATGACGATGATCTCCTGAGGGGACCGCTCTGCGCGTTGGGTGTCGATGATTTCACCCAAAGCCAGTATCGGATGCTGATGGCGCATTTGCAGGAATCCATGGCGCAAGATGATCGCGAGCCGCTGGAGTATCTCGAATCGATGGTTGGCGCCGATCTTCAGTCGGAGTACCAAGCGCTGCTTGTCGAGGCGCCTGAGGCGGTCGCCCGGTCCATCAGGCGAAGCTTTCAGGTCGATTTGAACGATATCTTTAGAAGGCGCCCTTCCCGGACCGGACCAAGATCAGGCGAGCGCGACGAATTGATCAACCGGGCATTGCAGCTTCGCCTGACGCGCCTGGAAAATGAACGCGTGGAGTTGCAATATCTGCAGGAAGAAGCCCAGTCCAGCGCGGACGTCGATCAGCGGCAGAGCGAACAATTGAATGCGAAGATCATGCTATCTATGAAAGCAAAAGCGCGTATCAACCAGGCGGTCAGCCGACATTCACTTTCATTGCAGCAGTCGTCAATTTCATAGGCGGGAGTCACCAAAATGAACATGAACAGTGAAAAGCGAAGCGGCCCGTATATCGACTACGATGATGAGGAAGAAAACGAAGCGACCGATAATGGCGGTTCGCGGCGTGACCGCTACGAGCCCTCCGAATTCGAGACCGGCGAGCTCGAAAAAGACGATTCGCCGTCCGAAGTGCTAGACAGCCTGCCTCCTTCCGATGATCCGGTGAAGATGTACCTGAAAGAAATCGGCCAGGTCCCCCTGCTTGACAGCAATCGGGAAATGTGGCTCAGCACACAGATTGCTTCCGAGCGTCACCTGGAAGCGCTGCGCGACGAGTTAATGAGTTTTGAAAATGGCTCCTCGAAGTCACGAGAGCCGGACTTTCTTGATGTCGAACGCTTCGCCTATCGGCGGCTGTGCGAAGATTGGGGGAAGCTGCAAGTCAGCGCAGAAGAACGCGCTGTGGACTCGCCGGATTTCTTCAAGGTGTTGGCCGAAGTGCAGGAGACGGTAAACGATTGGGATCGCGACGCGGATTCGTATATACGAAGCTATCTGAATCAACGCAATTGGGGCCGCGACGAAGAGTGGACGACGCACGCGCAGGCTTTTTTCACCGTAATTCACGCGCTGTTTCTGTTCCCGTTTGAGCACCAAATGCAAATGCAGCGGTACTACCGTCGCGCTCATGAGCTGCCTTCCTTGCAGGAATTTGATAGCTGGATCGAAGACACAGTCGACCCTATCAGCCTGGCAAAGCAGCAGCAGGAGCAGGTTGAGCAGCACGCCGCCCAGGCATCGGAAGACCTGACGCGGGCGAACCTGCGGCTGGTCGTCAGCGTTGCCAAACGTTATATGGGGCGGGGCATCAGCTTCCTCGATCTGATTCAGGAAGGTAATATCGGTTTGTTGCGGGCGGTTAATAAATTTGACCACACCAAAGGCTACAAATTCAGCACCTACGCCACCTGGTGGATACGGCAGGCGATCAGCCGCGCCATCGCCGATCAAGCGCGAACCATTCGTATTCCTGTTCACATGGTTGAGACGATCAACCGCATGATGCGTGTCCAGCGCGACCTAATTCAAAAGCTGGGCGCGGACCCAATCACTGAGCAGATCGCCCTGGAAATGGACTTCCTGAATGATGAAGACCGGAATCGTATCAAGCAGCACCACAGCGACGGCACCACTTTGGATCCCGGCCTGAATCGAAAGCTGCGGCGCGCCTCGCAAAAGGTGCGCAAGATCATGCGCATCAGCCAGGAACCCATGAGCCTTGACATGCCTGTCGGGCAAGAGGACAGCAGCATGTTGGGAGATTTCATCCCGGACGAAAACATGCTGGGGCCGGTTGACGCGGCCGGGCGGCAATTGCTCAAAGATCAAATTCGTTCGGCACTGGGTGTGCTGAGCGAGCGCGAGCGCCAGGTGTTGGAGATGCGCTTCGGCTTGCTGGATGGGCACGACAACACGCTGGAGGAAGTCGGCCAATTCTTCGGGGTGACACGCGAACGCATTCGTCAGATCGAAGCGAAGGCATTGCGTAAATTGCGTCATCCAACGCGTTCTCGCGAGCTACGCGATTATCTGGGCGTTTAGTCGCTTTCCCAGCCCCTTGCTCTAATAGCAGATGAAGATTGGCGATCTGCACGATTGGAATCTCGATCCAAAAGGGGCGGTCGCGCTGCAACGCGAATTGGCGCCGCAACTGATCAGCGATACCCCGATTGCGCTTGACCGCATCAAGAGCATCGCCGGCGTGGATGTCAGTGTACGTCGAAAGCGGTCGCGCGCGGCGGTCGTCGTGATGCGCTATCCTCAGCTTGATACGATAGAGATCGCGCGGGCAGAGCGGGAAGCAAGCTTCCCCTACATTCCGGGATTGCTGGCTTTTCGCGAGGGACCGGTGATTCTGGATGCGCTGCGTCAGCTACAATGTGATCCTGATGCCTTTATATTTGACGGAATGGGCCAGATACATCCGCGCAAGATGGGCATCGCCGCTCACCTGGGATTGTGGTTGCAGCGCCCGACGATCGGCTGTGGCAAGACGCATTTCATCGGCGAGTTTGTAGAACCGGCGTCGGAAAAGGGCAGCAGCAGCGCCTTGCATCATCGGGACGAGCAAATTGGAGCGGTGCTGCGCACGCGAGCAAGGGTCAAACCGGTCTACGTTTCAGTGGGACACCTGGCTGACCTTGCCAGCGCCGTGAAGTTGATCTTATCGGCGACTACGCGATACCGCCTGCCGGAACCAGTGCGCGCGGCGCACAACGCGGCCCGCTTGTAGCTCGCTACCCGCTGGCTGATCTGTTGCCGCTGTCAACGGAATCGTACTCGCCCGCTGGCTCGACAATCTGCGCACTGGCCGCTTTCACGGTGAAGGCGCAAAGCGACTCGCATTGACGGGTTGGCGTCCTAGCTTGATTCACTCTCGAGCAGCGCATCGTAAAGGCGCAGCGTTTCGTTGACGACCTGGCGCAGTGTAAAACCCGCGAGAACGACCTGTCGACCGGCCGTCCCCATCTTCATCCGCTCGGTGGGATTGTCGATCAGCCGCTTGACAGCTTGGGTCAGCGCGGCAATGTCATGGCGTGGCACAAGTAGACCGTTGACCCGGTCGCGCACGATTTCGCGGCAGCCCGGCGTATCGGTGGTGACGCAGGCGCGCGCGCAAGACGCCGCTTCGATCAAGACCTTAGGCACGCCCTCGCCGTAGGTTGATGGCAGACAGACGATATTGCTATCGGCATAAATGGAGGGCATATCGTCGCGCGCCCCCAGCCACTCGATCAAGCCTTCCGCTTCCCAGCTATGCAGTTGGCTGGCCGAGACATTGAGCGGGCTGGTGCTCTCTTCATAGCCGGCCACCCGAAATCGCGCTTTTCCGCGCAGCCGGCGCGCCACCTCTACAAAATCCCCGATGCCCTTTTGCATCAAGAGACGACCGGCGAAGAGCACCACCGGCTGTTCGTCCTGATTTTCATCGCGGGGGCGGAAGACCGTTTCGTCAACGCCCGAACCGCGTATCACCAGCGTCTTGTGGCGGTCCGCCAATCCGCGCTCGATAAACAGTTGGCTATCGTCCGGGTTTTGAAAAATCGTTCGAGTCTTCTCACCGCCCAGCGCCAGCTTGAAGGCGGGCTCGCATAGCCTGTTCAGGATTTTCGCTTTGAGGCTTGGATTGACGAAGACGTATCCCAGCCCGCTCATCGCCTGAACCACCTTGTCGCAGCCGCTCAAGCGGGCGGCGATGCCGCCATAGATGACCGGCTTGATGCTGACATGATGCAGCAAATCTGGCTTAATCCGGCGATAGAGCGCCCACAGCGCATGCAGCGTCCGCAACTCCAGCAACGGATTCAGGCCGTGTTGGCGCAGCTTGATTGGGTGGCAGGGGAAACCATGTTCGGCGATGCCTTGAAGCGCGGCCGGATCCGAATCCGACGTTGCCACCTGCACGTCGAAGCCGGCTTGGCACGCAGCCAGCGCCAGGGGCAGGCGATGCGAAAGAAAGAAACGCGGAATATTCACCACGAAGAGCAGTCTAGGCGCTTTGTTTCGCAACGAACTTCCTCTGGGTGAGTTGAAAAGTGCAGCGGATCACAGCGATTTCCAAGCGCCGGGCCCGATCCGTCTACGGCGCGCTGTCCACCTCTGGCAGTTGGATCTCGCTGGTGTCATCGACCCCGGCGATGCTTTCGCTTAGCGCTTCCACCGGCGCCAGCCTGGCAACGTTGGCGCCCGCCAATACATAGATTAGCACGCCTAAGGACGATAGGCCGAAGCTGGCCAAAATGCCGATCATTTGCAGCTGACCAAAGTAGAGTTCGCTAGTATCGTCGCGGATATGCGTGCCAAATCCCAAGATATCAGCCAAGCCGGCCAGTGATGCGAATAGTATGCCTGTAAGCGCCAGCCGCGTGCCAATGTTCTGGACCAGGGTGGCGGGCACACTTAGGAAGAAGGTGCATTTGAGATATGTCAAGGCGCCGAGGGTGAGTAGGCTGTACCCAACGAGCACCATCACAACTTGAACGAGGCCGATGCCGGCCGTTGGCACGGCGCCGGTCACGCCAGGGAACAAGCCCATAAAACAGACAATGCCACCCAAGGCGCCCAAGGCAATGCCAACTTGCGCGAATCGCCACATCAGTTTCTAGCCGTCCGGTAAGCACTCTTTCAACTTGCGGAGCATATTCCCGCCCAAAATCGCCGCGGATTCCTTCTCGGAGAATCCGCGCTCAAGCAGGGATCGGCGCAGCAGCCAAAGATCGCAAGACGTATCGATCTCGCTTGGAAGCGCGCGATAGGGATAGCCGCCATCGATGTCACTGTCCAAGCCGACATGGGCGACCGAGCCGGTCAGCTGACAGACATAATCAACTGCATCAACCCAGTGGGCGAGATTGACCTGCCGTTTGCGATCCGCCGGATGCCAGTCGTTCCTTAGAAAACGATTATACACCATGATGCCCATTACCCCATCGCGCTCGGCGAGGCGGCGGATGAGCGCGTCAGGAAGGCAGCGCGAACTTTGGCAAAAGAAACGCGGGTTGCTGTGGCTGGCGATGATGGCGCCTTCGTATCGCTCAAGCGCCTCCGCCGTTGCCTGTTCCGATAGCGCCGAGACATCGAGCAATAGCTGGAACCCGGCCATGACCTCGAGCAATTCGTAGCCCAGCAGCGTCAAACCGCCGTCGGATCGCGCGGAGCCGGCGTATCGCGTTTGATGCCAGGCGGGCGCAACGATGCGCACACCATATTCCAGCCAGTCTTCGAGCTGTCGCGGCTCAGAGACGGGCTCGGCGCCTTTCATCTTCACAACGATGCCGTGCAGGCGCTTGTCGATGCTCTCGTCATCGCGCCACGTTTCCAGGACATCGTCCAGGTCGTCCCGCGTCAGGATCAGTCGTACTTTGTCATGGTCGTCGGCGAGGCGCCGGTAGGTGTCCATTTGCCAAAGCGCCAATTGCCGCGCATCGGCCGCCGTACGATAGGTATGCCGCTGCCAGGCTTGCAAGCCCGGCGTAGACTCGGACAGGACTTGCAGGCTGCCGAATACAATAGCGACGCGCCCTAGCATGTTGTCGCGCAGGCTGACGACGGGTGGCGGCCCGTCCGCTCCCGATGCGTCACGGCGCTGATGCCAAGCCCAGCGCGTATAATCCAGCCCCAGCTGCTGAGCGTTGAAGGCGATATTCTGCTGGGCATCAACGATGACCATAGTCTAGGCGCCCTTCGTGGCGCGGTCCGCGCTAAATCTGGTTTCCTCTGCTTCCGATATTACACGAATTTGAGCGGGAAGACGCAGGCAAAGCGCGGGGCATCCCGGCGGCGCAACCTTGTGCTATGCTCTGCTGGGATTCGGACGGCGCAACGAAGAAGGCGATTCGACGATGCACATCGCGCGGGTCAATAGCATTACGGCGAGCTATGCCGGCCGGGAGATATTCCGCGATCTCTCCTGGGCGATCGGCGATCGCGACCGTGTCGCCTTGGTGGGACCGAATGGCGCGGGCAAGTCGACGCTCTTCCGCGTCTTGCTGGGCGAGGTTGAGCCCGACCGCGGCCATGTCGCCCTACAGCCTGGCGTTCGCATCGGACATTTGCCGCAGGATGTGAATTTGCCGACCGGCAAGTCGCTCATTGAAACGGCGATGATCAAGCCGCCGGAGTTGGAGCGGGTTGAACGTCGCCTCGGTGAAATTGAAGCGCTGCTGGCCGACCCGGCCGTTTATGGCGATGAGGCGCGGCTCGCCCTAACCCTGGAGCGGCATGAAGCGCTGCTCGCCGACTTCGAGCGCATGAACGGGGGGCGTCACGCCAGCCATGTGCGGGAACTGCTGGCGATGCTCGGCTTTGACGCTGATGACTACGACCGCCCCAACGAGACGCTATCGGGCGGGCAGAAGAAAATGGTGGCGCTGGTGCAACTGGCGGTTTCGGCGCCGGATATCCTGCTGCTTGACGAACCGGACAACCATCTCGATATGGACGGCAAGAATCAGTTGGAACGCTTCGTCATCAGCTACCGCGGCAGCGTCGTCATCATTTCACATGACCGCTATCTATTGGACGAGGTGGCGAAGCACACGGTTGAATTGGAGCGCGGCCGGCTGACGATCTACCATGGCAACTACTCGTATTACCTCAATGAACGTCAGCTACGCCGGCTGCGGCAGCAGCAGCAGTATGTTACGCAGCAGAAAGAGATCGCCCGCATTGAGGCGATGATCGAGCGTTTTGAAAGCTGGGCGAAGCAAGTTCTCAGCCGGAAGCACATGCTAGCGGCGCGTCAGCGGCGACGCATGCTGGAGAAGATGGAAGAACGCGGCGAAATCATTGAAAGGGTCGTCGACCAGCGTCTGATGGATTTCAAAGTAGACGGCTGGCGCGGCAGCAAAAAGGTCTTGGAGTTGAAGCGCGTTGCGATGGCTTTCGGCGATGACCCGCTCTTTCTCGACGCCAGCGCGCTGCTGCGGCATGGAGAGAGGGTCGGCTTGATCGGTCCCAACGGCGCGGGCAAAACCGTAATTCTCAAGCTGATTCTTGGCGAACTGCAGCCGGTCGCCGGCGACATCGTCGTTGGTCCAAGCATCCGCATCGGCTTCTATTCGCAGGAGCATCAGACGCTTGCGGCCTGGCTTGAGCAGACGCCGTTGGATTTGGTGCGCAATCTGCAAAACAGCAGCGAATCCAACGCAGTGAATTTCCTTTTGCGTATGGCTTTCAGCTATGAGCAGGTGCGCCAGCCGGTTCGAACGCTTTCCGGCGGCGAGCGCAGCCGCTTGCAACTTGCGCGCGTGATGCTGCAGCAGCCCAATCTGCTACTGCTGGACGAGCCGACCAACAACCTCGATATCCCATCGGTAGAGGTGCTGGAAGACGCGCTGGACGAATTCAATGGCACCGTGCTTATCGTTTCACACGATCGCTATTTTCTCGACCAGACGGTGGATCGACTGATTGAGATTCGCGACGGCGAGCTAGAGGAATATGTCGGCGGCTACACGGCTTATCTGACGGCGACGGGTAAGCTCGCCGTGGACTAAGGCGAGGAGGCTGCTCCGCGGATGACGGCGCCGGGAATGACGAATGTGAAATCATCGCTTGTCAAGCGGGCGGGCGCCTGGAAGGCGGCTCGGATATCGTCCGAAGCGCCATTGAAGAGAGCCTTGATCATGTCGGCATGCTGGCGCGGCGTATTCATGCGGCGCGTCCAGGTAGCGAAATGCAGCGTCAAATCGAAGGTCATTAGTACGTCGGACGCGAAGCCGGCCGCCGCCAGCAGCGCCCGCCATTCGGAGATTTTGTAGTCGCGCACGTGCGATGGATCGCGAAGGAGCTCTATGGTCTGCAAGAATGTATCCTGGGCGTAGTCTTCGCGCGCCATGATATCGCTGATCAGCAAGCCGCCGTCGGGCTTCAACAACCGTCGAAACTCGGATAGCGCCCGTTCCGGACACGGCCAGTGATGGGCGCTGTAGCGGGTCACGACCAGGTCGAAGTGGTTGCTGGGGAATGGCAGGTTCTCGACATCGGCGAGCTGGGCGCGCACATTGGGCACCCCGTGTTCACGGGAGAGCGTCTCGACCTGCTGGAGCATGGCCGGTGTGAAGTCACAGGCGATGACTTGGTCAGCAAGGGCGGCGAAAGCCATCGCAGTGTGGCCGGCGCCGCAACCGGCGTCAAGCACACGCGCGTCCTCGCCGAGTGATGTGGCCTCGATCATACGATCCAGATCGGGACCGGCGGCATGCACTTTGCTCGCCCGGTAATTGGCGGCGACATCCCCGAATCGCTTCTGGACCTGGCTTTTGACATCGGGCGTTTGGTGTTGATGCATATCGCGATTGGTCTCTTGTAGGCGTCTGAAGAAAGTTCTTGCAATTTCAGCACAGTTTGATACACTGTAGTTACGCTACTCCGAATAACGGTCGAATCATAGGTTTGTCTTGACAAGACCCTTGTTATTCTATTACACTGCAAGCTTGCAGTCCTCTTGCCGTCACAATTTATCGGGTGCATGAAAACTGGTTCCATGTACAGTTCGTATTGGTCGCGCCTTGTCCTGCGCCTGCGGAAGCTCGCACTATCCCGGTAGCTGTTTCCTGTTTGCCTAATCGCTCATTCCGCCCAGTCCACTTATCATCCGAGGAGCCGCGCCTTGAAGCACTATTATAATGTCAAGAATTACGCTCGTACTCCGGAAATTCAGGAGTTGCCGTCTCTGATCGACATTCAGTTGAGATCGTTTGAAGATTTCCTCAATGGCGGGAAACCCGTGGAATTTCCCAAGGAAAAGAACTTCATTACCGAGGGCAAGATTCTGGAGCTATTCGACGAAATCAATCCGATCCAAAGCTTCAACAGCAACCTGTCCCTTTATTTCCCGGGCAATCATCCGCAGGCGCAGGAATTTGGCCTCAAGCCCTATTTTGAAGCGCCGAAGTACGATGAAGAAGAGTGCATCGAGCGCGATATGTCTTACGCGGCGCCGCTCTATGTGGAGGTTGCGCTGGTCAATCACGAGCAGGGCGACGAGATTATCCGCCAGGATATTTTCCTGGGCGAATTCCCGCTCATGACCGAGAAGGGCACCTTCATTATCAATGGCACCGAACGCGTGGTGGTCAGCCAGTTGATCCGTTCGCCGGGCGTCTACTTTGACGCGGAAGAAGAACGCGCCACCGGGCGCTTGCTTTCCAATGCCAAGCTAATCCCGGACCGTGGCGCCTGGATGGAATTCGAGACGCGCAAGACGGATTACATCACGATCAAGTTCAATCGCAAGCGGACGATTCCAGTGACGGTCTTGCTGCGCGCGCTGGCGGCGGTGGACGATGGCTTGCCCGCGCGTCAGTCTCCCGTTAAGACCGGCGACGATGAAGAAATCCTTGAACTCTTCGCCGATGTTGACAAGGACGACACGCACCGCTACATCGAGAGCTGCTTTAAGAATGAGCCGGTCTGGGATGTCAAGAAAAAGCAGACGCTGGCGGAGGTCGCGCTGATCGAGTTTTATCGCCGCATGCGCCCGGGCGACCCGCCGACCCTGGACAATGCGAAGGAATACCTTGAGGGACAGCTCTTCGACCAGCGTCGCTACGATTTGGAGCGCGTCGGTCGGTACAAGCTGAATCAGCGTCTTGGGCATGGCGACGCGATCGACTTGTCCCACCGGACGATTACCAAGTCCGATATTGTCAAATTGGTCGAGCAGATGATCCTCATCAACAACGGTCAGCGCACCCGCGATGATATCGATCATCTCGGCAACCGCCGCGTCAAGACCGTAGGCGAGTTGATCGGCAACAAGCTGCGCATCGGTTTGCGGCGGATGGAGCGCGTGGTCAAGGAACGCATGTCAATCCGCGAAGCCGAGCAGTTGACGCCGGTGTCGCTGGTGAACATCCGCCCGATTGTGGCGGCGGTGCGCGAATTCTTTGGTTCGTCGCAGCTTTCGCAGTTCATGGAGCAGACCAATCCGCTCTCGGAACTGCGGCACAAACGTACCCTGTCGGCTTTGGGTCCGGGCGGCCTGCGGCGGGAGCGCGCCGGCTTCGATGTGCGCGATGTGCACCACAGTCACTATGGCCGCATCTGCCCGATTGAGACGCCGGAAGGTCCCAACATCGGTTTGATTGGGCGCTTGGCGACTTACGCGCGGGTCAACGAGCTCGGCTTTATCGAGACGCCATATCGGAAAGTTGTTAGCGCGATGGCGGTAGACGATCCTGCGTTGATCGGTCGCGTTCTCCGTGATGACATCGAGAATTCCCGCGGCAAAGTCATCATCAAAGAAGGTACCGTCATCGACAAGAAACTGGTGACCAGGCTGAAGCGCACCAAGATCGGCGAAGTTCCGGTTGTGCCCTTTGCCACTCATGAAATCGAATACCTGTCGGCCGATAATGAGGACAAGTTCATTATCGCGCAGGCGAACGCGCGCCTGGATGAGCTGAGTCAATTCCTGTCCAATCGCGTTTCTGCGAGATTTGACCAAGGCTTCCTGTCGGTGCCGCCCCAGCGCATCGATTATATGGATATCGCCCCGCGCCAAATCGTCGGCATTAGCGCCGCGCTGATCCCATTCTTGTCGCATGACGCGGCCAACCGCGCCCTGATGGGTTCGAATATGCAGACGCAGGCGGTACCGCTGATATCGCCGGACGTGTCCGTCGTGAGCACCGGCATGGAAAGCCAGGCGGCGTTCAACAGCGGGCAGGTGCTGGTCTCCGATATTGAGGCCGAGGTCACCAGCGTGCAAGGGCATCGCGTCATCGTCCGCACGAGCGACGGCGAGGAGAAAACTTTCCATCTGCGGAAGTATGAGCGCTCGAATCAATCGACCTGCATCGATCAGCGCCCGCTGGTGCGCAAGGGCGACGTGATCAAGCCGGGAGATGTCATCGCCGATAGCTCGTCCACCTACGATGGTCAGCTGGCGCTCGGTCATGATGTGTTGACCTGCTTCTTGTCCTGGGATGGCGGCAATTATGAGGACGCGCTTCTCGTCAGCGAGGATATGCTGCGGTCGGACAAATTCACCAGCATTCACATCGAGAAGCATGAGATTGAAGCGCGCGACACCAAGCTGGGTCCGGAAGAAATCACCTATGATATCCCCAATGTCGGCGAAGACGCGCTCAAAGACCTGGATGAGCACGGCATCGTGCGCATTGGCGCCGAGGTCGGACCCAACGATATCTTGGTCGGCAAGATCACGCCCAAGGGCGAGAAGGAATTATCGCCGGAGGAGAAGCTGCTGCGCGCGATCTTCGGCGAGCAGGCGCGCGAGGTGAAGGATTCGTCACTGCGCCTGCCTCATGGCGATCGCGGCAAAGTCATCGATGTCAAAGTCTTCACCCGCGATGAACACCCGGATCTTTCCGCCGGCGTGGAGAAGATGGTTCGCGTGAGCGTGGCGCAGCGCCGCAAGCTGACCGTTGGCGACAAGATGGCGGGCCGACATGGAAACAAGGGCGTCATTTCCAAGATCGTCACTGTGGAAGACATGCCGTATATTGACGGTGGTATCCCGGTTGAGATTATTCTCAATCCCCTCGGTGTTCCCAGCCGGATGAATATCGGTCAAATCCTCGAGCTGCACTTGGGCTGGGCGGCCGACCGTTTGGGCTTCCGCGCGATCACACCGGTCTTTGATGGCGTCCAGGAGCAGGAGATTCAAGCGGAACTCGGACGAGCCTGGATGATCGATTGGGCTTGGAAGCTGACGACCGAGCGCGCCTGGGAAAACCATGAGCGTCTGGCAGCGGGCGCCGGCATCGCGCCCGAAGACTTCGACGACGACATGCACGTCATTTGCGCTTATCTGGTTGATCGTGTGAGCGCAACGGGGCTGTACGACAACCAAGCCATTATCTTTGAGCGCGACGAGATTTATGTCAGACGCGTTGCCGTCGCCGAGATGCTGCGCGAATTCGGCTACGACCCGGAAGCGGTGATGGTATATGACAATAGTCCGCTTTCGATTGAAGAGCGTGACAATCGCGACGCCAGCGCCGTCGATGCCTCAATTCGCTTGTGGATACAGCAGCATACCGCGGATGAAATTGAGCTTGCAGCGGACCTGACCCGGCGCGAGCTGTTTGAAATCGCCAACCGCGTCATGTTCGAAACCGGGATTCCGGTGCCGCATTATGGCAAGCAGACATTGTATGACGGTCGAACGGGCGAACCCTTTGATCGCCATGTCGCTGTTGGTTATGTGCATATGCTGAAGCTGGCGCATCTGGTCGAGGACAAGGCGCACGCCCGCTCGACTGGACCTTACAGTCTGGTCACGCAGCAGCCGCTGGGCGGCAAGGCGCAATTTGGCGGTCAGCGCTTCGGCGAGATGGAGGTTTGGGCGCTGGAGGCTTATGGCGCCGCCAATATCTTGCAAGAGATGCTGACGGTGAAATCCGACGATGTGCAGGGGCGCGTCAAGACCTACGAGAGCATCGTCAAGGGCGAGCCGATTGAAGAACCGGGCATCCCCACCAGCTTCCGCGTGCTGGTCAAGGAATTGCAGAGCCTGGGCTTGTCGGTGGAAGCGATCACCGGCTCCGGCGATGTGATCCGATTCGGCAAGTACGACGAACAGTCCCGCAAGCCGCAGCCGGAGACGGGCTTGCTGGGCTTGGGGACGGGGTAGTTGTTACTCCTTCTCTTTCGACACGAGCTTGGGGATACATCAACTTGATGTATCCCTTTTGTTTGCCCGCGATTTGAATCGGCAAATGCCTTAATTGTCCCCATTCAGCCGGCGGCACACACGGGCTTAGCCTGCGGGAAAGGCAGAAAAACCCAAATGGTTAAGGGCAGAAAGAAACCAGGCTATGCCTTGCTTGATTTTGCCGTTGTTGTATGCTAATCTCACTGTTGTCTGATTTGTTCCAAAAAGCACAAATGCTTGGAGCCCAATGCCGACCGTCCTGGAATTTGGTCCCGTCACCGCCTTGCTGGTCATCTCCGTCATCTTGGCGCTGATCATCTCCAACATCTCTCGCGTGATGGGTCCTCACCGGCCGACCTATCGCAAATCGGTTCCGTACGAAAGCGGCATGAAACCGATTGGACCGGCGACGCGCCGTTTGCCGGTCAAGTTTTATTTGGTCGCTGTTCTTTTCATTATTTTCGACATTGAGGTGATATTCTTCTTGCCTTGGGCGGTTTCGATGCGGGACCTCGGCATTTACGGGCTGGCGGTGATGGCGGTATTCACCGTGATCCTGATCGTCGGCTTCGTTTACGAATGGAAGAAAGGTGGTTTGGAATGGGAGTAAGCTCAAAGCTGGGAAACCTCGGCATCGTGACAACCACCGTCGAACAAGCCGTCAACCATGCGCGCACCGGCGCGATGTGGCCGCTGCTGTTTGGGCTGGCTTGCTGCGCGATCGAGTATATGAGTTCACAGGCGTCGAGCTACGATTTGTCGCGATTTGGCATGGAGCTGAATCGCGCCACGCCGCGGCAGGCTGACCTTCTGATAGTATCGGGCCGCTTGACGCGCAAGATGGCGCCGGTTGTACGGCAGCTCTATGATCAAATGGCGGAACCGAAGTGGGTCATCTCGATGGGCGATTGTGCCTCCTGCGGCGGCGTATACAACAATTATGCGATCGTACAGGGTGTGGACGAAATCATCCCGGTGGATGTCTATGTCGCCGGCTGCCCGCCGCGCCCGGAACAACTGCTGCATGGCATCTTGACCCTGCACGAGAAGGTCAAGGGCGAGCGGATTGCCGATTGGGCTTGATCAGGTTTTCACTAATACGTTGACAATGGGTGGCGACTAGCGAATGGAAATCCCGGCGGCGAGAGACCCGGTCAGCGCTTTGCGAGAAGCCTTTGGCGAGGCGCTGCTACATGTGAAGGAATTCCGCGGCGAAACGACTCTCGTCGTTGATGCCCAGAGAACGGCCGAAGTGCTGGACTTCCTGCGCGTCACGTCCGGTTTGGTCTACAACATGCTGTCCGATGTCAGCGCCGTGGATTATTTCCCTGACGATTACGGCGAGTCGTTTGACGGCGAAGAAAGCGACTATCGGCCGGAGCGTTTCGGCGTCTCTTATCACATCTTGTCGATGCTCTACAATCGGCGGCTGCGGGTGAAGGCCTTCGCGGCGGAAGAGGATCCGCGCTTGCCGACCGCGACCGTGGTGTGGCCCGCCGCCAATTGGCTGGAGCGAGAGATCGCCGATATGATGGGCATCGTCTTTGAA
Source organism: Chloroflexota bacterium (assembly GCA_026707665.1). GTDB lineage: Bacteria > Chloroflexota > Anaerolineae > Aggregatilineales > Phototrophicaceae > UBA6055. Next base: position 91,656 of record JAPOWK010000114.1, on the reverse strand, counting down.
GGGCATGCGGACCAGCGGCGCTTGCTGATGCCGGAAGATTGGTATGGTCATCCGCATCGGCGCGACTACCCGCTGGGCAAGGAGACGGTCGCCTTTTCCTTCAATGTCGATGAGATTCATCAGCACAAGCCCTTCGCCAGGGACTAGCATCCGAGGTCGCTATGGCAGTTGCAGAGCAGACGCAATCCATTGAAGAACAGCGCCGCTGGGAAGGCAGCCTCGATCAGTTGCGCGGTTTGGTCTCGGAACGGGCGATCACCGGCGAAACGATGCTGCTCAATATGGGTCCGCATCATCCCAGCACGCACGGCGTATTGCGTCTTCTGCTGGAGTTGGATGGCGAGCAAATCGTCAGTTGCCTGCCGGATATTGGTTTTCTGCACACCGGCATCGAGAAATCCCTCGAGGACAAGAGTTACGAAAAGGCGCTGCCGCTGACGGATCGCATGGATTATCTCTCGCCCATGTCCAACAATATGGCCTACGCCGCGGCGGTGGAGAAGCTGCTCGATCTGGACGTGCCTGAGCGCGGGCAGATCATCCGCGTCGTCTGCCTGGAGCTGGCGCGCTGCGCGAGCCACCTGGTCTGGCTGGGTACGCACGCCATCGACATGGGCGCAATGAGCGTCTTGCTTTACGCTTTCCGTGAGCGCGAGCGGATTCTTGGCATGTTCGAGATGCTCTCGGGCCAGCGCATGATGAGCAGCTATATTCGACCCGGCGGCGTCTGGCGCGATGTGCCGGATGATTTTCTGCCGACGATCAAGCAATTCCTCAACGATTTCCCTTACAAGGTCGATGACTATGAAGCCTTGTTGACGAAGAACCCGATCTGGAAGGATCGCGCGCAGGGCGTCGGCGTCATTGAGCCCGATGTTGCCTTGGCCTACGGAATGACCGGTCCGGCGCTCCGCGGCAGTGGCGTCAACTGGGACTTGCGCAAGGCGCAGCCATACTGTGGCTACGAGACCTACGATTTCAACGTGCCGCTGGGCGAGCATGGCGATGTCTACGATCGCTACCTGATTCGGATTCATGAATTCCGCGAAAGCATGAAGATCCTCAATCAAGCGGTGGCGCGGCTCGAGACGGTCAAGGGTCCTTATCGATCGCAGAACAACAAATACTGCCCGCCGCTACGCAGCGAATTGGGGCAGAGCATGGAAGCGGTGATTCATCACTTCAAGCTTTGGACCTACGGCTATGACGCGCCGGATGAAGAGATCTACAACGCCATCGAAAGCCCGCGCGGCGAGATCGGCTGCTATATCCATGGGACGGGCGCCAACAAGCCGCGGCGCGTGCATTTCAAGACGCCGTCATTCATTCATATCAGCGCGCTGCCGGTTGTTTCGAAGGGTTATCTTTTGGCGGACATGGTGGCGATCATCGGCAGCGTCGACATCGTGCTCGGCGATTGCGATCGTTAAACGGCGTTTGTAAATCGCTGGCGCCAATGAGCATAGACTGAAGAATAGATTCCCATTGCAGCGCAGGGAATCTGTTTACGAAGGAAAGCAGTGCATGGCGATCATCGGCAATCCAAAATACGCGGAACGCATTGATCATCACCTGGCTAAGTACGAAACCAAACGTTCGGCGGTGATGCCGCTGTTATTCATCGCGCAGGAAGAATACGGCTGGGTGAATCCCGAAGGCATCAGCGAGGTGGCGCAGATTCTCAATCTCGATCCCACCCAGGTGAAGTCGATCGCCGGCTTCTACACCATGTATTCCGAGCAGCCCAAAGGCAAGTATTGGCTGCAAGTCTGTACCGACCTGCCTTGTGCGCTCAAGGGCGCCGATGAATTCCACGCCTGGTTGAAAGAGGAATTGGGAGTGGAAGAGGGCGGCACGACCAAAGATGGGTTGTTCACCGTCGAGCATGTCATGTGTCTGGCCGCTTGCGACAAGGCGCCGATGCTGCAATGCAATTTCCGCTATGTGGAAAATCTCGATCAAGACAAAATGCGCGAACTGCTGGCGAAGTGGCGCTTGGAAGCGGCTCAGGCAGCAAATGGGCGCGGCTGAACGGGTTTGAATCAGGAAACAAGAGCGACTATGCACATTCTCTTGCGCGGGCGCGATATCGATAACATCAAGCAGCTGGATGTCTATGAAGGGCATGGCGGCTTCGTCGGCATGAAGAAGGCGCTGGCGATGACGCCTGCCGAAGTCATTGATGTCGTCAAGGCATCGGGCTTGCGCGGCCGCGGCGGCGCCGGCTTTCCAACGGGCGTCAAATGGAGCTTCATCCCCCAGCATGAGCCGGTCAAATACGTCACGGTAAACGCCGACGAAAGCGAGACCGGCACCTTCAAAGATCGCGAGATCATGGAGGAGAATCCATATCAATTGATTGAGGGTTCGCTAATTTGCGCATACGCGATACAGGCGAAAGCGATCTACATTTATCTGCGCGGCGAGTTCTGGGATATCGGCGATCAGCTCGACGAATGCATTGAAGCGTTGCGCGCGAAGGGTTACGTTGGCGAGAATATCATGGGCTCCGGCTATGACTGCGAGGTCTACACCCACCTCGGCGCCGGCGCTTATATCTGTGGCGAAGAGAGCGCGCTGCTCAACAGCCTCGAAGGTTATCTGGGGCAGCCGCGCGTGCGCCCCCCGTTCCCGGCGCAGAAGGGCGGTGGCCTATATAAGGAAGCGACCGTCGTCAACAACGTCGAGACCCTGGCCAACGTTCCCTTCATATTGAGCGAAGGAGCCGATGCTTTTAAGGCAATCGGTACCGAGCAGAGCACGGGAAACAAAATCTACTGTGTCAGTGGACATGTGAAGCGCCCGGACAATTATGAATTGCCGATGGGCACGACATTTCGCGAACTGCTTTATGATCATGCCGGCGGTCCGCTGTACGAGGATCGCCCATTCAAAGCGATGTTGCCATCGGGCGGTTCGGGACCGATCGTGCCTTTGACCGATGAAGTGCTGGATACGCCGATGAGCTACGAAGACTGCGCCAATATCGGCACCATCATTGGTTCGGCATCGATCATCGTCATGGACGAAACGGTTGATATGACCTGGGTGGCGTCGAAAGTCACCAAGTTTTTTGCGCACGAGAGCTGTGGCAAGTGCACGCCTTGCCGCGAGGGAACCTATTGGCTGGACAAGGTGATTGATCGGATTTTGGATGGGCGCGGCTCGCCCGATGACGTCAAGCGCATCGCCGATGTGGCGGAGAATATGGCGGGCACGACGCTTTGCGCCTTGGGTGATTTCGCCGCCAACCCGATCATCCACACGATTCGTCATTTCCCCGACGACTTCGCGCAGCATGTGCAAACCTAGTCGGCCCTCGGAGTCCAGATGATATGAAGGTGGTCGACAGACGTGGCATCGTTGGCGAATTGGTCAGCCGGCTATTCCAGTCGCCCTTGGAACGCAATCGAGCGTTTTACCAACGCTATCGCGAATTGAGCCGGGTGATCGACGAAGCGCCCGATGACCTTAACGCTCTAGTGCTGCGCGGCGAGTTGAATCTGGAACGGGGAGAACACGAGCGCGCGCAAGCTGACTTTGACGCCGCCGTTGCATTGGCGGATGCTTTGGATGACGACAAGGGCTGGCATGTAATAGAACAAGTCATGCGCGATCGCGCGCTGTATGGGCTGGACGTGGCGCGGGAAGCGTTGCGGACGGCGCGCTGATTGCAGTGGATTCTGATGTGGAGGCGTGAATGTCCGACAGGGTGACAATCAACGTTGACGGGAAAGATTACGAGGTAGCGGCTGGCGCGAACCTGGTTGACGCGGCCAAGTGGCACGCGGGCAATGACATCCCGGTATTCTGCTATCATCCGAAAATGGAGCCGGTGGGCATGTGCCGGATGTGCCTGGTTGAATTGGGAACGCCGGCCCGCGACCGCGCCACTGGCGAAGTCGTGCGCAACGACGACGGCAGTCCGCAGATTCGTTATTTCCCCAAATTGCAGACGGCCTGCACTACGACCGTCAGCGATGGCATGCACATCAAGACGAATACCCAGGCGGTGATTGACGCGCGCAATGACGTGCTGGAGTTCCTGCTTTCGAGCCATCCACTGGACTGCCCGATCTGTGACAAGGGCGGCGAATGCCCGCTGCAAAACTTGACCATGAGCCATGGTCCGCAATCGTCGCGCATGTATTTCGAAGACAAACAACTATTGGATAAGCATTATCCGCTGGGTGATCTGATTTATCTGGACCGCGAGCGCTGTATTCAGTGCGCGCGCTGTGTCCGCTTTCAGGACGAGGTGGTCGGCGATGATGTGCTGGCTTTCCACGAGCGCGGCCGCCGCTTGCAGATCATCACGAATTCGGATCCCGGATTTGACACGTATTTCAGCGGCAACACAACGGATATCTGCCCGGTCGGCGCCTTGACCACGACTGATTTCCGCTTCGGCGCGCGGCCTTGGGAATTGAATGAAGTGCCGAGCATTTCGCCCTGGGACGCGGCCGGCGAGAACATCAGCCTCAGCATGCGGCTCGACCGCGACTTCGGCGGCAAGGCGCAAATCAAACGTGTTATGCCACGTCAGAATGAGCGCGTCAACGAAATATGGATTAGCGACAAGACGCGCTTTGGTCATCATTTCACGCGGGGCGAAGATCGCCTGACTCAGCCACTGATGAAAGCCGGCGTCGCCCTGCGGGAGTCCAATTGGTCCGCCGTGCTGCCAGCAATCGCGTCCGCGCTGGAAGGCGCTGAGGGCGATGTGGCGGCCATTGCTGGCAGCAGCATGAGCAATGAAGACCTCTGGGAATTGCGACAGCTGGTTGAAGGGCTGGGCGGCGCGCGATTGGGCGCCTGGATGCCGACGCATGGCGGCGCTGAGATCGTCGCGGAAGTCGGCGTCGGCTTCGGCACTAACCTCGGTCAACTGGGGCGCGGCGACGCGATCCTGGTGATCGCCTCGGACCTGGAAGAAGAAGTGCCGATGTGGCGCCTGCGGCTGAAGCAAGCGCAAGACCGCGGCGCTTATTTGGTTGTCGCCAACGCGCGGCATACGCGGCTGGAAGACTTCGCCGTGCAGGGCGCGCGCAATGACAAAGTGGTCGAGGGCGATGTCATCCGCTATGGCGCCGGCGAGGCGGTGGCGGTCATGCAGAATCTGAGCGCCAATCAGCCGGAAATTGCGGAGCGCTTGAGCAAGGCGGAAAATCTGGTGATCGTCGCCGGCGCGGAAGGCTTGACGCTCGCCGGCAGCAAGACGCTGGCGCAGGCGGCTGCCAATTTCCTCATCGAAACCGGGCATATCGGGCGGCGCAATAATGGCTTGCTCATTCCCTTGCCCGGCGCCAATGGCATGGGCTTGCATTACCTGGGATATACGCCGGAAGCGACACTCGACATCATGGCGAACCCGCCCAAAGCGCTGATCGTCGCCCAGGCAGAATTGCTTGATGACGATCCGGCGGCGCGCGCTTGGTTGAGCCAGGTCGAGACTGTCATTTACGCCAACTTCTTCGACGATGGCATTTCGGATTTGGCGGATTATGTCTTGCCGATACAGAGCTTCGCCGAGCGCGATGGCAGCTTCGTCAACGGAGAGCGGCGCGTGCAGCGCTTTTATACCGCGCAGGGTCCGATTGGGCAGTCGCTGCCCGCCTGGCGGGTTTTCGGCGGCATCCGGCAGGCGCTCGGGAACGGTCAACTTCAGTCTTCCGCGGCTGCGGTTATGCTGGACTTGAGCGACAATATCAGCGAATTTGACGGCATCACTTATAGAGCCATGGCGGAGGTCAAACGCGAATTCCCCGATGTGGGCGGCCGCGATCAATATTATGGCGGCACCGCTTACAGCAATACGGGCGGGCTAGGCGTTCAGATTCCGACCGCGTCCGACAAGCGCAAAGGCCGGCGTCCCCGTCGATTGCTGGCGCCTGAGCAGCCAGCGGCTGGCGAGAATGAAATATTGCTGATGCCGATCACGCGCTTGTACAATCGCCAGCGCAACTTCGCGCCGACGCTGATTCTGGAGCCGCGGATCCTTAGGCCATTCGCTCTTGTCAATGCTGATGACGCCGCGGCGATGGGGATCGGCCAAGGCGACATCGTAGAGATCCGCGCCGGCGAATCGACCGTTCGCGTGCAGGCGGCGCTCAGTGAGGAAATCTCGGCTGGAGCGGTGGCGCTGCCGCGTCACTTGACTGCCGAGGCGATTCCGCTGACGATTACGACTGGCAGCATTAGCAAAATCGCCGACGCGGTCGCCCTCGCCGACTGATGACTGAGGATCTAAGGTATGAGCCGTAATTTGAAGATCGCGATTGGTATTATCGTCATTGGCGGGCTGGTCGTGACAATCCTGGTCTTGGCGCTCATCGTCGCCAATCTCGGCGCGATTGCGACCTGGATCGGCTTTGACGACGCCCTGAACCTGGATGGAAGGCAAGGCGCGATCGGCATGCTGCTCCATCCGGAAGCGCGCATTCAGAACGTGGTGCGGTGCCAAGACGATGCGGGCTGTTCAGCGCTTTGGCCGATCATATTCGCCGCTGGCTTCGCCTTCGTCATCGTCACCGGATTTGCTTACACCACCTTGCTCGAGCGGCGACTGCTGGCATTCCTGCAGCATCGCGTGGGACCCAACCGCGTCGGACCGCAGGGTTTTTTGCAGCCGGCGGCCGACGGCGTCAAGCTCGTCTTCAAAGAAGATTTGATCCCGGCCGGCGCCGACAAGTGGGTCTTTCGCCTGGCGCCGATGATCAAGGTCGTACCAATCTTGATGATCGCGGCGGTGATTCCGATGGGGCCTGATTTGGTTTTGCCCTGGTTCGCGCCGTCGCTGGGCGATGTTTGGTTCCAGGTGCCGCAGGGCTTGGTCGATTCCAATGTCGGCATCCTCTGGGTGATCGCCATCACCAGCATCGCCACCTATGGCGTTGTCTTGGCGGGCTGGTCAAGCGATAACAAGTACGCCATGCTGGGCGCCTTGCGCGCATCGGCGCAAATGATTAGCTACGAGCTGAGTTTCGCCCTGACGCTGGCTGTCCCGGTCATGATCGTCGGCAGCATGGCCATCGGCGATATCATCGACGCCCAGCGCAACATCTGGGATTGGTTCGTCTTTCAGAATCCCTTGGCGGCGGCTGTCTTGATTTTAGCGCTGCTGGCGGAGACCAACCGCGCTCCCTTCGACCTGACCGAGGCCGAGCAAGAACTCACGCAGGGTTATATGACCGAATACAGCGGCATGAAGTTCGCCCTGTTCATGATGGCCGAATATCTTGGCATGATCGCGGTGAGCCTGGTGGCGATTGCGGTGTTCTTCGGCGGATATCACCTGTGGCCAATGGATGGCTTGCCGATTCTGGCGCCCGTCATCTTCATTCTCAAAGTGGTCTTGATGCTCTGCTTCATGATTTGGATACGGGCGACGCTGCCGCGCATCCGTTACGACCGCCTGATGCAATTCGGCTGGAAAGTGATGATTCCGCTGGCGCTGCTGGCGGTGGCTTGGACGGCCGTGTCTATCGTGGTCGGCGATGCCCTGGGCGGTACCGCCTATCCCTTTATCTCGGGCTTGGTATTTGTCCTGGTATTGCTGATTGGCGCCCTGGCGCTGCGGCGGATGAGCCGCGATGGCGACAGCGAAGAAGCGATTCCGCTGGAAGATGACCCGGCTTATACCGGAGAACGGCGCGGCTTGGGCTGGGCAATGGTGTATCTGGTCGGCATGTTAATCGCGATCCCGCTGGCGCAAATTCGTTTTCAGATCAGGGCGCTTGAAGGCTTGATGAGCTTGGGGCGGACGCCGGAAGAAGACCGTATCTTGGAAAGCAGAGAGACCGCCATCAAGCGAGCCGGCGGCGACTGATCGCATCGGGGCGCTCACGGCTGGTAAGCTGGCTCCAAAAACAAGGACGTGAGGATAGGATCATGAACGTAATCAAAGGGTTCCAAACAACCTTGAAGCATCTCATGGATGACGCGGTCACCGTGCAATATCCGGAACAGGTGCAGAAGTTTCACGATCGCTACAAGGGCCGGCATCATCTTCGCCGTTACGAGAACGGGCTGGAGAAATGCATCGGTTGTTCGCTCTGCGCCGCCGCCTGCCCGGCCGATGCCATTTGGGTGGAAGCGGCCGAGAATACCGACGAAGAGCGTTTCAGCCCGGGCGAGCGCTACGCGAAGACCTACGAGATCAACATGCTGCGCTGCATTTTCTGCGGTTATTGCGAAGACGCCTGCCCGACCGAAGCAATTCAGTTGGGGCATGAACATCAGATGTCCTTCACCGATCGTCGAGACGCGATTTATACCAAGGACATGCTGATTGACGCGCCGGTCGAAGGCGTCCAAGACACACCGCAGAAAGTGAAAGCGGGCGCGTACAACCGCTCGATTCCGGATATGGAAGACCCGTCTTGAATTAACTACAGAGGACACAGAGGACGCAGAGATTAGAACTGAAATGGCCTACACGCGCGCAAACGGAGGGAAATCATTTAGCTGCCCGTCACTGCCGCTTGTATTGGAATGATCAATGCGGCCAGATCATTCCGTTGAGGCTAATCCTCTGCGCGCTCTGCGCCCTCTGTAGTTAGATTATGTTTGGGCGATGGTTGGCAGTGCGAATTGAAGCGATACGGACATTGTGCTAAAATGCACAAAGTCGTGCTGAGTGGGATGTAGATCGTATGGAGTGGTTGTTTCTGGCAGTTAGCTTTGTGGCGGTGCTGGCGGCCGCCATGATGCTGACGCGGCAAAACGCGGTGCATAGCGCCCTCTTTCTGATTGTCAACTTCGGCTGCGTCGCCTTCCTATACCTAATGTTGGACGCGCCCTTCCTGGCGATGGTGCAGGTGACGGTATACACCGGCGCCATCATGGTGCTATTCCTCTTTGTCATCATGCTGCTGGGCGCCGAAACGACTACTGATACCTCTGGGCGCATGCGTTGGCTGGGGCTGGCTGGCTCAGTGGTGGCGATTGTTCTACTCTTAATCTTCGCCTTCCCCATCGCCTCGGATATGCTGGCGGACGAGAGCCCCGAAGCGCTATCTTCTCGCGCCCGTTTACGCGTCATTAACGCGATTCCGGGTGGCGACGCGGAAGTGTTCACCGTGATGGAGATGGGCTTCGCGATGCCGCTGGCTGGCACGGTCAGCGCCAATGTCGCTCTCGACGCGCTGGACGAGACGATGGCCGATAGCAGAATGGACGGAATTGTTTACGGCGACTCGCGCGAGGCTGTGCGCGGTTATACCGAATTCGAAGCGGGAGATTATACAGTCTTGGTCGGCGTTGATGACGGCAACTACGTCTCCGGACCTATCTTCACCAAAGATTTGATTCTGCCGGCGGAATCGGCCTTCTCGCTCGTCGTCTTCGAAAACGATGAGGACCTGGTCGACGTGGCGCTGCTTGAGGATGACATCAGCGCGCCTGCTGTCGGCATGATGCGCCTGACGCTCTTCAACGCGGTGACCGACCGGCAAGTGTCATTGGTTGATGTCGGGCAATATACGGCGCGGCGCAGCTTGTGCGAGGACGCGTCCTGCAACAGCTTGATCCCGCATCGCACGCTAATTGATCAGCTACCGGCCGGCGAGCACACCAGCCTTGAGCTCGACGAGGGAACTTACAATCTGGCTTTCGTCGATCAAGATCAAAATGTCTTGCGCACGCTGGCCGATTATCAGGCCGACCGCGGCCTCATCGAGATGCGCGTGCTGGTGCGTGAGCCGGGAGTGCCCGGCAGCCAGGCCAGTTATCGCGCCGCGGTCTACCATGCCTTCGGCGTGCCGGCTTTCGGCAGCCCCGAGTCGGTCGGGCAGGTCTTATTCATCGAATACGTGCTGCCGGTGATGTTGGTGGGCATGCTGTTGCTGGTCGCGCTGATAGGCGTGATCGTACTGGCGCGGCCCGATGCGCTGGCGCAGGCCGAGCGCCGGCGGATCAATCGGCGGCGGCGGGTGAATCGCCCGCTGGTCAGCGTGATTTCACAGCAGACGGGATCGGATGTATTGAGCGGCGACTATCTGGCGAAGCTGCCCGGCGGGCCCGATGATGGCTCAGCCGAGTAGCCGCGGGAGAAGCTAGGCGATGAATCCAATCGGCACCGAACCCTATATCGTCTTGAGCATGGTGCTGTTCTTGCTGGGCGCGCTTGGCGTGCTTATGCGGCGCAACGCCATCCTGGTCTTCATGTCGGTCGAGCTCATGCTGAACTCGGCAAACCTGGCGCTGGTCGCTTTTGCGCGCGAGTGGGGCCAAGTCAACGGGCATGTCTTCGTCTTCTTTGTCATGACCGTAGCCGCGGCCGAAGTGGCGGTGGGCTTGGCGCTGATCGTGAATATTTTCCGCGAGCGCCAAAGCATCAATATAGACGAATTGCAGCAGATGCAAGGCTGATAGATAGCCCGTCGGAAGAGGCGCTAGTTATATGGAAAACCTCCCGCTCCTGGTTCCACTTGTGATACTCGTGCCCGCATTGGGCGCCTGTATTAACTTTTTCTTCGGCGCCAATCTTGAGGAGCGCTGGTCTGGTTATATCGGCTGTTTCGCTTCGATTCTTTCCTTTATTGTTTCGTTGCTTTTATTGACCTATGTCACTGGCACCAATGGCGGCGCGGCGGTGGTCAATCCGCCGTTTGTGGACGGCTGGTTGCGGATTGAATCCATCGGCCTCGATATCTCCTGGCAGCAGCGCGTCGACTCGCTAAGCGTAACGATGATGCTGGTGGTGACCGGCGTCGGCTCGCTGATTCATCTTTACGCTCGTGGTTATATGCACGGCGACAAGTGGTATCCGCGCTTCTTCGCTTATTTGAATATGTTCCTGGCTTTCATGCTTATCCTGGTCACGGGTAATAATTTCCTCATGCTCTTCGTCGGCTGGGAGGGCGTCGGGCTCTGTTCTTTCTTGCTCATCGGCTTTTGGTGGGACAAGAAAGCGCCCGAGGGCTGGAAGAACAGCAACGCCGCGCGCAAAGCCTTCATCGTCAATCGCATCGGCGACTTCGGCTTGCTGATGGCGATGTTCCTGATTTTCTGGACCTTTGGCACCCTGGATTTCCATAAAGCGGGCGAGCTGCCCAACACCGAAGCGAAATACCTGGTGCATTGGCGCGAGCACAATGGACTGCTGGAGCACCGCGAAGATGGCGAATCAGGCAAGGACGAGTCTGCGGATGATGAGCACGGCAGCAGCTACAAATGCGTGCCGGCGGCCCACGCAGACGACGACGGCCATGGTACGGATGATGAGCACGGCGCGCCGAATCCCCTGGCGAGCGACATCCGTGCCCTTTACTGCGACAATCATCATTTTGATATCGAGCTGCTGGGCGTCTTTGGGCAGACGACCGAGCGCTTTGGAATGGGCGAGATCGTCGACTTCGGCGGCTTCCAGATGGCTTTCGATGATGTCATATTCTTGATCGCGTTGTTTATTCTGCTGGGCGTCACCGGCAAGTCGGCACAGATCCCGCTTTTCGTCTGGCTGCCGGACGCGATGGCTGGTCCGACGCCGGTCAGCGCGCTGATTCACGCGGCGACCATGGTGACCGCTGGCGTCTTTATTCTGGTGCGTTCCAACGTCTTTCTGTGGGAACTGAATCACGGCGGTTACGTCATCGGCATGGTCATTACCTTGATCGGTGCCGGCACCGCGCTTATGGCGGGTTATATCGCGCTCGGGCAGTGGGATATTAAACGTGTGCTGGCTTATTCGACGATATCGCAGCTCGGCTTCATGGTGGCGGCGGTAGGAATTGGCGCCTATGTCGCGGCCATGTTCCACCTGGTGACGCACGCCGTCTTCAAGGCGCTGCTCTTCCTCGGCAGTGGTTCGGTGATCCACGGCGTTGAGCACGGTCATCATCACGCGCATGAACATGGTCACGGTCATGAACACGGCGATGAGCATGACGACGATGAAGAGTTCGACCCGCAGGATATGCGCAATATGGGCGGCTTGCGCAAGCGTATGCCCATCACCTACATCACTTATCTGATCGGCACGCTGGCGCTAGCGGGGATCTTCCCATTCGCCGGCTTCTGGTCGAAGGATGAGATCCTTGCCGACGCCTGGTATGAAGGCTTTGAACTGAACGAATTGAGCGGTTTCATCGCCTTTGGCGTGCTATTAGTCGCCGCGGCTTTCACCGCCTTTTACATGTGGCGTCAGATTGTGCTGGTCTTCTTTGACGAGGCGCGCAGCGAAGCGGCTGAGCAGGCGCCGGAGAGCAATGGCGCGATGCTGCTGCCGCTGCTGGTTCTGGCGATCTTCACCCTCATCATTGGTCTCATTAACGTGCCCAAATCCACGCCGATATTCGATGGGATTTACCAGCCCTACGAATTCAAGCATTTCCTCGAGCACAGCCTCGTCAGCGTATCGCGCGGGCACTCGCTCGATTTCAATCTCTCCATTGCCGGCATCGCTCTGGTCTTGGGCATCGCCTCCATTCTCGTTGCCAATCGGATTTACAAGGGCAACGGACTGGGGAGCGGCAATCGCGATTTGCTGGAAGAAGGGGGCGCCTCGCGCGCCTTATTCCGGCTGGCGAACGCCCGTCTCTACTGGGACGAATTCTATTCGGCCGTTATAGAACAGCCATTTAACCGGCTGGCCAGCTTCTTGGCTGATCGCGTCGATTGGGATTTCCTGCACAATTATTTCCACGACAGCATCATCAAGCGCGGCTTTGATACCATTGCTGAGTTGCTTGGCAAACCATTCGATCTTGGTATTGTTGACGGCGCGGTCAATGGTGTTGGCGCCTTCGTACTGCGCGCGGCCGAGTGGATGCGGCGCGCCCAAACCGGCTATGTGCGTCTCTATGCGGTGGTCCTGTTCATCGGCGTCGTGGCTGTAATCGCTCTCATGATATATCCCTTTGTTCAGTCGCTATTCGGAAGCGGCGCTTAAGGAGAACGCAGTCCTATGGATGTAACTGGACTTTCGCTCACAACGATTACTTTGTTCCTGCCGATGGTCGGCCTCGCTATTCTGCTTTTCATGAATGGCGAGACGCAGAAGGCGAATCTGAAGTGGGTTGCCTTCGCGACCAGCGTGGTCACCTTTGTCGCTTCGGTCTTGATGTGGATCAACTTTGATCCGGGCAACGCCGAGCTGCAGATGGTCCAGCGCAATACTTGGGCGGAAGTCTCCCTGGGCGAGTCAGTCATCAACGTCAGTTACTTCGTCGGCGTGGACGGCATCAGCATGCTCTTGGTCTTGCTGACGACCTTCATCATGCCGATATCGATCCTGGGTTCCTTCGGCAGCCATATCTTTGAAGAACGCGGGCGCGAGAAGCTCTACTATATCTTCCTGATGCTGCTTGAATGGTCGATGCTCGGCGTATTCGTCGTCCATGATCTGATCATCTTCTACGTCTTCTGGGAAGTCACGCTGGTGCCGATGTATTTCCTGATCGGCATCTGGGGCTCGGAAGAGCGGATTTACGCCGCTGTCAAGTTCTTTCTGTACACGATGGCCGGCTCAATCCTGATGCTGATCGCCATTCTCTATGTCGGCAATCGCTCCGGAACTTTCAGCACTTACAGCGCCGGCGGCGATGTTGGCGTGATTGAACGGGTGCATAACTGGGACGGCGAGGGCACGTATTGGGACGCGCTTGGCCCCGAAGGCGAAAGCGAGGATGGCGGATTCCTCTTCAATTCGGTGGAGAGCTGGCTCTTCCTGGGCTTCCTGGTCGCCTTCGCCATTAAGGTGCCGATTTTCCCCTTCCATAGTTGGCTTCCGGACGCGCACGTGCAAGCGCCGACGGCTGGTTCAGTGATTCTGGCTGGCGTGCTCCTAAAGATGGGCACTTATGGCATCGTGCGCTTCAATCTGAATTTGTTCCCCGAGGCGACGGTGGCTTGGGCGCCGACCATCGCCTTTCTCGGCGTCGTCGGCATCATCTATGGCGCTTGGGTCAGCTATGCGCAGGACAACGTCAAGAAGCTGGTGGCATATTCGTCGGTCAGCCATCTTGGTTTTGTGGTGGTGGGCATTTTCGCCCTCAACGCGCAGGGCTTGCAAGGCGCCACGTTGCAAATGGTCAATCACGGTATCAGCACCGGCGGTCTGTTTTTGATCGTCGGCATGCTTTACGAACGCTGGCATACGAAAGAGATGGCTGACTATGGCGGCGTCTGGAAGATGATGCCGCTATTCGGCGCGATCAGCCTGGTGATATCACTCAGCAGCATGGGCTTGCCCGGCTTGAATGGTTTCATCGGCGAGTTCACTATTCTGCTCGGCTCGCTGGGCAGCGAATATCTGGGCTTCGCCTTCACACTGTTCGCCACGCTCGGCGTCATCATGGCGGCGGTCTACCTGCTGAAGATGTTCCAGCATGTATTCATGGGCGAAATGAAGCGGCCGCTGAGCAGTGAAGAGGGCTACAAGCTCACCTGGAGCGAGAAAGCTGCTTTCATCCCGATCATCATCATGATTTTCTGGATGGGCATTCAGCCAATCGTCTTCTTCAACATGCTGGACGTCTCGGTGGATAGCATCGTCGCGCTGTTCGTTCGCTAGGAGAGAACATGTTTGAATCGCCCACAATTGCGGAATTCCTGGCGCAATCGAACCTGGCTTCGACCCTGCCGGCCACGCTGCTGTTGACTTGGACGTTGATCCTCGTCCTGGTTGATCTATTCGCCGGGGATGACCGCGCGCATTGGACGCCGGTGATGGCTTGCGTCGGCTTGGGCATCAGCTTTGTGGCGAATCTCTTCGTCTATTCGCCAGCGGAGAGCGAGCAGATCGCGCTCTACGGCATGTTCATCGCCGACGCTTTCACCGGTTTTCTGAATATGGTGATTCTGGTCGCCACTTTGATTGCGGTGTTGATGAGTTGGGATTATCTCAATCGCGCTGATATCCACCGCGGCGAATATTATATTCTGGCGCTAATCTCGTCGGCTGGCGCTATGTTCATGGTGGCGGCCAACGACTTGATCGTCATCTTTGTCGCGCTTGAGTTGTTGAGTATCCCGCTTTATATTCTGGCGGCTTTTCGTTCGATCAAGAACGACGGCAGCGAGTTGTCGTTGAAATCGGAAGAAAGCGGCATGAAGTATTTCATCCTGGGCGCCTTTTCCAGCGCGTTTCTGGTATTCGGAGCGGCGCTGGTTTACGGGGCGACCGGCACGACCAATCTTCCGCAGATCTTCAGCCTCGTTGGCGGCATTGTCGGCGGGACGTCAGCGGCCGCTTTCTATCTCTTGATCGGCGCGGCGCTTCTGCTGGTCGGCTTGGGATTCAAAGTGGCGGTTGTGCCCTTCCACATGTGGACGCCCGATGTCTATGAGGGCGCGCCGACGCCGGTGACCGCCTTCATGAGCGTGACGGCAAAGGTTGGCGGCTTCGCGGCGCTGCTGCGTGTGTTGGTCAGCGGGCTCTCGGTTCTCGTCCTGGTTGAGGGCGGGGCGGCTGCCTGGCAAACGACGGCGACGATCATCGCCATTTTGACCCTGGTGCTTGGCAACTTCGTCGCGATTTCCCAGCGCAATCTCAAACGTATGCTGGCTTACTCGTCGATCGCGCACGCTGGCTACATCATGGTGGCGGTGGCGGCCGCGGGCACGGCGAATGTGATCGACGCGGCAACGCAGAGCGCCCTCGTCTACATGATGGCTTATATGTTCACCAACCTGGGCGCCTTCGCTGTGGTCATGGCGATTGAGCGGGAGGACGGCAGCGGCGGCAATATAGACGACATCACCGGGCTGGCGAAGACGCGCCCATTGATGGCGATGGCGATGACCATCTTCATGCTCAGCTTGACCGGCATACCGCTCACCGCCGGTTTCGTGGGCAAGTTTATGGTGTTCGCCTCGGCGCTTCAAGCGGGCTTGTTCGGGCTGGCGGTCATCGGTGTGTTGACCAGCGTGGTCAGCGCTTTCTATTATGTGCGCGTGGTCGTGAACATGTACTTGCGCGATAGCGCGGTCGATTTGCAGCCGGCGCTGGAAACGCCCTACGTCCGCTGGGCGATTAATATCGCGCTGGCCGGCACCATGATCTTTGGCATCTTCTATCCGCTGGCGACCAATCTGGTCGGCATGGTGAGCATCGCTTGAGCGCAGCAGCCAGCATTCACCGACAGGTTGCGAGGTTGAGCTGGCGCTCGCCTCGTTTTCTTTTTTCGGGAAGCGTCGCTATGATGGCGTCAGTCTATTCTACGAGACGACGATGACAAGAAGAGAACGAGAAGGATTCCTCTGGATCATCTTGGCGGCGGCGGGTTTTTCCGTCATGCCGACCCTGGTGAAGCTGACTTATCTGCATTCGACGTTCGAGCCGATAGATATCGCCATTTGGCGCTTTGTCTTGGCCACGCCGATCATGTGGGCGCTGGTTCTCTACAGCCATCGTGCGCAACGGGTGAAGACCAATGAAAAACTTCCCATAGCGCGATTGCTCATCATTGGCATATTTGTCGCCGCGGCTGTCATGGCGGCCTTCTTCGCCTTGGAACGGCTGCCGGGCAGCACCTATATTGTTTTGCTCTACGCCTATCCGGCGATGGTGGCGCTGCTATCGCGCCTCATGGGAGACAAGATCCACGCTCGAACCTGGCTGGCGCTTGCTTTGGCGCTTATCGGCGTCGCCTTGACCGTGCCCAACTTTCACACGGCGGCGGGCGGCGATGCGGTCGGTGTGGGATTGGCGCTGCTCAATGCCGCTATCATCGCGATCTATTACTTGCTGACGCGGCGCGCTCTGGACGGTGTGGTTGATGTTTCTCGGGCAAGCGCGGTTATGATGATCAGCACTTTTGTCATCATGCTCATGCTCATTCCACTGCGCGGATTGCAATTTCCCCAGAATTCGCTGACAGCGCTGCTGCTGATCGGCATCGCCGCATTCGGCACCGTCTTGCCGATAATCGGCGTGAACATCGCTGTTCAGCGTATCGGCGCGGCGCAGGCTTCGCTGGTCAGCACCGTTGAACCAATCATGTCGATGATCATATCCATGCTGATTCTGAGCGAAGTGATTTTGACGCTGCAGTGGCTTGGCGCGGCTCTGATCGTCGTCAGCGTCGTTGTTTTGCAGCTGCGCCCGCGCCACCGGATTGACTTGAGTATCGCGCACGAGGCGGGTTAGGGGGCACAATGTCCAGTTTTGACAAGCTGCCGAGTGAATTGCTCGCCGACATTAAGCGCAACCGCGAGGGCCGGCTATCGTCGCGGCAGCGCATCGAGTTAGTGACCGAACCGCTGGCGACCCTGCTTCTACTCTCGGTGCCCTTGATCCTGATCGCCGGTCGCTATGGACCGGCCGGACGCGCCTTCGTTTTGGCTTTGGTCGCCGGATTCGTGCTCACGATCGTGATGCGCGCCCTGCGCTTCGCCCGCGTCAAACTGTGTTATCGCGTGCTCTTTGCCGAGAGGCTGCACGCTCGCTGGATGTTCTGGCGCAAGGCGACCTTGACCGATCGATCCGGCGAGCCCGTGCGTTTCGATCACAGGTTGTCGCGCAAGCTCAAGATTAAGCCCGATCAGTCCTTGCACGTCTATTATGTTGAGGCGGCGGGCCGGCGGATCATGCTGAATATGACGCCGCGCGACCATCCTCAGGCGGAACTCGCCGAGCCAAGCGACAGCTTCACCTACGCCGGCGGCGTGCAATATGGCGATTGACCAAGCGGGTACGGCTAATGAGCCTGGCCCGCCGACTCCGGTGGCTGAGCCGGGCGCGATGGGCGTGGCGCAGGTGCAAGCGGCGCTTGACGAACTGCGGCTGGGCATTTCGGTGATCGAATTCGAAAGCTCTACCGCCACGTCACAGCAAGCGGCGGACAATGTTGGCTGTCAATTGGGGCAGATCGTGAAAAGCCTGGGTTTCATGATCAACAAGGCTACGCCGGTACTGGTCCTGGCTAGCGGCGATCAATCGATTGATGAACGAAAGCTGGCAGCGCTGTTCGGCGTGGGGCGCAAGAAAGCGCGTATGATGAATGCCGAGCAGTGCCTCAAGGTGCTCGGCTATGCGCCGGGTGGCGTCCCGCCGATTGCCCATCGCAGCGGCGGTTTCGCAGTCTATTTGGATGAAACGCTGAATCGCTTCGACATGGTGTATGCCGCGGGCGCCGCCGCCAACGCGATCTTCCCCGTGCCATTGCCCCTTCTGCAAGATATGACGGGCGGCATATTCGCCGATATAGCCAGAGCTTGACGCGCCGTCTGCGCTGGCGTCCCGGCTAGGGACCGAATGCGCCGACGAGACTGATTTTCTCCGCCATTTGCTCAAGGATGTCCAGCAGCCGATCTTGCCAGAAACCGTCGTCGGCTTCTATCTGCACTTCCGTCCGCGTCACCTTGACATCTTCGCCCAGCGTCAGCGCCAGCAAGTCGCGGTTGACGGTGGCGAGGAAGGGTAGCTTGATTCTGATCTGCTCCCGGGGCATCAGCACGTGCGTCGCTCGAAGCGCCTGCGACAGGACCTTCACTCGAATCTGGTAGAGCAGACCCTCGACCGCCGCCGGCAGCGGACCGAAGCGATCCATCAATTCGGCCCGCATACCTTCAGCTTCTTCAATGCTCTTGATATTGCCAATGCGGCGATAGAGTTGAAGCCGCAGCGCCATCTCGGGGATCCAGTCGGTCGGGAGATAAGCGGGCAGCGGCAGGTCAATGACAAGACGCTCGCGCGCCGAAGCGGGCGCCATACCGGCATCGTCAGCCGTCGTACTGCCCTGCTGATCTTTGACCGCCTGCTGCAGCATCTCCGTATACAGATGCAAGCCGACGCTGGCGATATGCCCCGATTGACGCGTACTGAGAATATCGCCGCTGCCCCGCATTTCCAGGTCGCGAATCGCGATTTGGAAGCCGGCGCCGAGCTGCGCGTTTTCCGCCAGCGTCTCCAGCCGCGTGCGCGCTTCTTCTGTGAGCGTGCCGGGTCCGTGAAAGAAGTAAGCGTAAGCTTGCTGCGCTGAACGTCCGACGCGCCCCCGCAGTTGATAAAGCTGGGCCACGCCAAATTGATCGGCCCGGTCTACGATCAAGGTGTTTACGCGCGGCATATCGATGCCGTTCTCGATGATGGATGTTGATATCAGAATATCGAATTCGCCGCGGGTAAACTCGGACATGATTGATTCCAGGGCGCGCGCGGTCATCTGCCCGTGCGCGATGGCGATGGTGGCTTCCGGCACGATGCGCTCAATCTTGTTGCGGATGATGTGGATCGAGCGGACCCGATTGTGCACGACAAAAATCTGCCCCCCGCGCTCAAGCTCGCGCATGATCGCCAGCCGCGCCAGCTTGTCATCCCAAGAGCCGACCTGCGTGATCACTGGCAGGCGCTCTTCCGGCGGCGACTGAATCATGCTGATATCGCGGATGCCGCTCAAGCTCAGATAGAGCGTACGCGGGATCGGCGTCGCCGTCAGCGTGAGGATGTCGATGCGCGCGCGCAATCGCTTGAAATGCTCTTTGTGTTTGACGCCAAAACGCTGCTCCTCGTCGATGATCATCAAGCCGAGCTGTTTGAAGCGAATGTCGGCTGAGAGCAGGCGATGGGTGCCAATGACAATATCGACTTCGCCGCTGGCCAGGCGGTCGGTGATTTCCTTCTGCCGCGCCTTGGTGCGAAAGCGGGAGAGCATTTCAATTGCTACTGGAAACGCCTTTAAGCGCGCCTTGAAATTGTCATAGTGCTGTTGCGCCAGCACGGTGGTCGGCACCAGCACCGCGACTTGGGCGCCATCCTGCACCGCTTTGAAGGCAGCGCGCAAGGCGACCTCCGTCTTGCCAAAGCCGACATCGCCGCAGATCAGGCGGTCCATCGGCTTGGGGCTATGCATATCGGCTTTGACTTCCTGAATGACGCGCAGTTGGTCCTGGGTTTCGACGAAAGCGAAGCCGGCTTCCATTTCGTGCTGCCAGGCGCTGTCCGGGCTGAAGACGAAGCCAGTTGCCTGAGCGCGCCGGCTGTAAACTTCCAACAGCTCCTTCGCTTCTTCTTCGGCGTTGCGGCGGGCTTTGTCCCGCGCTTTGGTCCATTGTTCGGGTTTCCCCAATTGATTGAGCTTGGGGGGCGTTTCTTCGGCGCCGACATATCGCGAGATGCGGTCCGCCTGGTGGATGGGCACATAAATGGTGTCCGCGTCTCTATACTCCACCAGTAAGTATTCACGCTCGGTCGCGTTGACGGTGCGATGGCGCATGCCCATAAAGCGGCCGATGCCGTAATCGACGTGAACGACATGCGCGCCGACCTCCCAGTCGGTGTACGAGGTGTCTGTCGCCGCGCTGGCGCGCCCGCCTTTCGCTTCGCGACGACGCCGCGGTTCAGGGCGCGACCAGCCAAAGATCTCGGCATCGGTGATGAAACGCAGCGCGCCGTCCTCGCTAATCAGCGACCAGCCTTCAGCCGCCGCCCCGCGAACGAAACGCATCGAACCGGGCGGGGGCGCAGCGTCGATGACTTCCACTGTTGGAATATAGGCGGAGGCATCCTGCTCGTACCATAGGTTCTCCAGCCGTTCCACCTGTTCGGTGATGATCACGGCGCGGTCACCACGGTTGCGATGTTGTCGCACGCGATTGAGCATCGGGCGCAGCTGCCCGCCAAAACGCTCGCCTGGCTCAAATACCCGCTGCGCTTCTCCGGCCGGCAGGTTGGATAGCGACATTTGCCGGAGACGGTTCAATGCAGGCTCGAGGACCGGCCAACGCAGGTATGGCGCCGGATGGTCGGGCGCAATCTGTAAAGAGGCAAGAGCCTCCGCGCGGCTGTCTTCCGCGTTTTCGGCGATTTCCTGTCCTGTCGATTCAAGGAAGTCGGGCTCTTCTAGCAGAACCAGCGAATTGTCCGGCGCGTAATCGAGCAAACTGGCCGGCTCGTCGTAGAGATAGGGCAGGTAATGCTCGAGGCGCGCGAAAGCGCTTCCCTGCTGCAGCGACTCAATATCGGCGCTGAGGCTCGAGGATTGTCCATCCTCATCAATCTGCGTTTTCTGCCATTGGGCGAGTCTGGCGCCGAGCGGGGATGTCAGCCGTGGCATTGCTTCGCGCGCGGGGACGATTCGGGCTGAATCCGCCCGCCTGATACTGCGCTGGTCGGCGGGGTCAAAGTGGCGCAGGCTATCGATCTCGTCGTCAAAGAATTCGATGCGCAGTGGGAATCGGCTCGCCAGCGGGAAAATGTCTAGAATGCCACCACGGCGGCTGAATGAGCCGGGCTCAATCACCACCGTCGCCGGTTCATATCCCATGCCGATCCAGCGCAGAATCAGCGACTCCATCTGAAAGCGTTGACCGACCGCGATGTCGATTGCGGCGTCGTCAAAAAACGCCGGCGGAAGGGTCGCCTGCATCAGGGCGCGCGCGGACGCGATGACCACGGGATGTCGCCCCGGCTGAGCATTCGCAAGCGCCGACAGCGCGTCGATGCGGTTGCGTATGACGCTCACGTCCCAGGGCGCACGATCATAAAGGAGGGCAGAAGGTTCCGCGAAGCGATACAGGCGATCACTATCCGCCAGCCATAACGGCAGCTGTTCGCTGACATTGTAGGCGCGGCGGACGGCAGCTGTAAGGAAGATGATGGGCCCGTCCCAGTCCTTCGCCAGCGCCGCCAATAGAAAGGGGCGCGCCGAACGCACGATGTCGACGGCAATGTGACCGGGCTTGCCTGAAAGCTGCGCGAGCAGAGTCTGATAGCTCGCGCTTTGGCGCAGGATGTCCAGCAAGCCCGAGAGATTCAACGACATGATTGCCTTTAGCACTTGAGTGATTGCGACGGATGAGTATATCAAAGCGTAGATTATGGAACTAGACGCTTTCGGCGCGCGCGGTGGATTCCGCGTATCAGCGATCACGGTCAAGCGCTTCTGCTGACCTTGCGCGGGGCATTCCTAATGAAGATGGCAAGTGGATTGCTAATGACTCTTCTTATTTCGCTTCAAGCTGCCTCCGGTTTCGCGCAAGCGGCCGAGTCGCCGCCCTCCGCCTGCGATCTGACTGATCGGAGACCGCAGCGACGATTCTATCAGCGCAGCTTCGGACCCAAAGATCTTACTGACGACGACCTGTGGCTGGTCTCAGACTTCGAGTCGCAAGGCATGAATCCGGCGCTCATCGGCGAGGGACTGGCGCAATTGGCAGATTCGCCGACGCGACAGTCGCTTATCATCATGCGCCATGGTTACATCGTCCACGAAAGCTACTTCAACGGCAGTCGCGCGGCCGACAGCAACAATATCGCCAGCGTCTCCAAGAGCATGCTCTCGGCGCTGATCGGCATCGCGATTGACCTGGGCTATTTCGAATCGACCGATGATCGCGTCGCTGACTACCTGCCCGAATACTTCGCAGCAGCCGCCGATCCCCGGCTGCGCCAGTTGACGCTGCACGACATGCTGACCATGACGCATGGCTTAACCTGGGAGGAAAACCAGGCCTCGCGCCTGTTGAATCGCAGCGACAACTGGATAGCGGATATCCTGAGTATCCCCTTGAGTGACGAACCCGGCACGCGCTTTAACTACAGCACCGGCGTCTCGCATGTGCTGTCGGCCGTCTTGACCGAGGCGACTGGCATGAGCGCCTGCGAATTCGCCCACCGCTTTCTCTTTGAGCCGCTCGGAATAGAAGCCGAGTTCTGGGGCGTCGATCCTCAGGGTTATTTTGCCGGGGGCCACAGCGTCAGCATGACCGCTCGTGAAGTCGCGCGCTTCGGTCAGCTGTTTCTGGACGAGGGCGCCTGGCAGGGAGAGCAAATCGTGCCGGGTTGGTGGGTGGCCGCTTCGACCTCGCTACAAATCGATATCGGCAACAATTATGCCGGTTATGGTTACTACTGGTGGCTAAACCGAATCGCCGGCTATGACATGTATTCGGCGCTCGGAGCCGGCGGTCAGATTCTGCACGTGATTCCCCAGCTCGAGATTGTGCTTGTCACCACGCACGGATTTCAAGGCAATCAGCGCGACTACGCGGAAGAAGCGGAGTCGTATCAGTTTCTCTGGAACTATCTGATTCCGGCTCTTGAGGGAAGCTAATCCACCAGTGCCTGATAGGTCAGGGCGCGGAAGTCTTGCTGGAAGAAGAGCATATTGTCCATCAGCTGCGTCATGATAATGCCGACAAGCTGCTCCTGCGGATCAACCCAGAAATTGGTCGCCGCCGCGCCGCTCCAGCCATAGTTGCCGTCTGAGTTGAGCACGCCGGTTTGGGCTGCGTCCAAGACAACATCAAAGCCGAGCCCGAAGCCACGACCGGGCATGGGTTTCGGACCAATGGCCAGCGGCAGCAAATCTTTTTTGATGTGGTTGCGGGTCATGAATTCCAGCGTCTTGCGGCCGATGATGCGCGCGTCGCCGGCTTCGCCATCGTTCAAGAGCATGTTTGCAAAGCGCCAATAGTCCGCAGTGGTGGAGACCAAGCCGCCGCCACCCGATGGCGCGCTGGCCCTTTGAGTGTAGTCATGGAAGGGGATATTGGCCGCGCCTTTATACTCGCGGAAACCGCCAGTCTGCGGCAGGTGCTGGTATAGCTTGGCAAAGCGCTCGATGTCATGCTCAGAAACATGAAAAGCCGTATCGGCCATGCCCAGCGGGCGGAAGATATTCTCCTCAAGATATTCTTCAAAGGGCATATCGGCCAGCAATTGGACCAGATAACCGCAGACATCGGTTGCGATGCTGTAATTCCAGGCGCTGCCGGGCTGGAAGCGCAAGGGAAGCTCGGCCATGCCAGTGATCTTCTCTTCGAGTGTCGCCGTCTCGCTGCGAAAGATCGAATTGCGGTACAACTCGTCAATGGGACTGTCCAGGAAGAAGCCGTAGCTCAAGCCGGCGGTATGGGTGAGCAAGTGATGAATCGTCATCGCCGGGTTCTGTGGCGCGAGCTGCTGCCCCAGGAAACCGACGCCGCTCAAGACCTTTGTCTTGCCGAAGGCGGGAATGAAGCGGCTGACCGGTTGGGAGAGGTGGAATTTGCCGCGTTCATAGAGTTGCATCAGCGCGATGGAGGTAATCGGCTTGGTCATGCTGTAAATGCGGAAGATGGTATCGCGCTCCATCGGCAGCTTGTTCTCGGCATCGCGATAGCCACAGGTCTCGAAGTGCGCGACCTCCGATTCACGCGCGACCAGCGTGACGAAGCCGGCGACTTTGCCGCAGTCGACATATTCTTGCAGCTTGTCATTGATCTTGTTCAGCCGTTCCGCCGAGATGCCGACGGTTTCGGGCGCTACCACTTGCATCGCAACATTCTCCATTCCTCGGGTGGTGACGCTACTCGGTTTCCATTTGCGGTTGCAGGCTTCGCTGATAGGCCAGCGCTTTCGGATGCTGCGGATTGATCGCAAGCGCCCGTTCAACCGCGCTCAGTGCCGCCGCCGGATCCCGCTCCCGGTAGTAGTCAGCCAGTATGAGATAGCGCGCCACCGCCCTCTTGTTCTGGTCTTGAGAAAGATACCATTCCGCGACCGCGCGCTGCACCTCGACAAGCCCCGGTTGGATCGTCACCGCTTTGACCCGTTCCGCATTCGCCCGGCTGCTTTCGCCCTGTCGGTCATACATAGTCGCCAATTGGAGGTGCCCGGCCAGCGCCTCATCAATCAATCCAAGTTTCTTTTGGATGGCGATCAGTTTTATCAAAGCTTTGGGGTCCGATGGCGCCAGCTCATGCGCGCGCTGGCAGATGGCGAGTTGAGCCTCCAAATCCGCTTTTGATCGGCCTTCACGCTGGCTGGGCGCGTCGCCGTTGAAGCGCGACATGGCCAACTCAATGCCGTCACTAAGCCAAGCCTCGATGGCGTCAGCCGCTCGCGCCGCCAGTTCCTCCGCCTTTATCGCGTCATCGCCCTTGAATGGCCGCAGCACATAATCGACCGGTTGCATTCTTCCCGGCGGGCGCCCGATGCCGAAGCGCAGGCGCGCGAATTCCTTGCCGCCCAGGTGCTGCATGATGCTGCGCAAGCCCCTCTGTCCGCCGTGCCCGCCTGCCTTGCGCAAGCGAAGGGCGCCGAAGGGCGTGTCCAGGTCATCGTGCACGACGATTAGACGGTCCAGGGGGATCTCATAGTAGTCCATCAGCGCGCGTAGGCACTCGCCGCTGCGGTTCATATAAGTGAGCGGCTTCGCCAGTTTGACACGCTGGCCACGGACAGAGCCATCCCAGGTATGCGCGCGCCGCTCGCTGCGGCCGGCGCCGAGTTGATAGCGAGTCACCAATACGTCAATCACGCGCCAGCCTACATTGTGACGGGTGCGCTCATATTTGGCGCCGGGATTACCCAGCCCGACAATTAATCGCATTTCTGCCATTTGTAGCCCAACGCGTGCGTTCTCGCCGATATGTTAGCAGACTAAGCGCCAGATTGTATAGCGAAGACGGCGTTCAGATGTGGCTGTCATCGACATAGCGCGGATAGGTGGTCTTTGCCATTTCTGCTTGGGGGAGATTCAGGTCCAGCGTGACGAAAGGATTCGCCTGCGACGTGGTGGCTAGCACGACGCCATCCGGGTCGCAAATCCAGCCGGCGCCGCCCAATTCGAGTTGCTGGGCGCGCCCGGCATGATTTGAAGACAGGCAAAAGGCGCCCGCTACAACCGCCGCCGTCCGGCCGCCAGCCAGCCATTTTTCATTGGTATGCGCCGGCGTGCTGCGCGGATTGAGCAGCAGATGCACGTCACGCTTTCCATATTCTCGCGCATGCTGCATGAACCAGATTTCGGTGCATATCATCAGACCGATTGAGCGTCCGTTGAGGCCTACCGGCTGGAACTCGGTCGGAGCGCGATCATACCAGTTGGCTTCCCAATAGCCTTCGTCGTTTGGGAGATAGGTCTTCCGGTGAATCCAGCGCAGCCCCAGATCAGCCGTCCACAAGTAGGCGACATTGTATCGCTTGCTGCCTTCGTCCCGAGGCGCCGTGCCCACGATCGCCGGCGCGCCCAGTTCAGGCAGGCGCTTGAGCCAGCTTTCATGGCTCGCCACAGCCGCATTCCAAACTGCATCATCGCGGGCGGGCGCCGCGCAGAACCAGGGCGCGAAGCACATCTCCGGCAGAAGCACGAACTCAGACTGTTCACTTCTGACATGCTTTTTGAGCGCGTCCCAGTCGCGTTCCAGCCTTCTGGCGTCGAGCTGCGTAATCGTCGCTTTCAAGGCAGCCGCCGATCAAAAGAATTCATGCTGCTGGCTGAATTGTGTCTCATAGAGCTTGGCATATAGCCCGTCTTTCGTCAGGAGATCGGCGTGGGAGCCCTGCTCGACGATTGCGCCGCGGTCGAGCACGAGAATGGTATCGGCGGCCAGAATGGTACTGAGGCGATGGGCGATGACGATGCTGGTGCGCCCGCGCATGATTTGGCTAAGCGCGTCTTGGATCAGCGCTTCCGACTGGCTGTCGAGGTGGCTCGTCGCTTCGTCGAGCACCAGGATTCGCGGATCCTTCAAGACTACGCGCGCGATCGCCATGCGCTGCTTCTCACCGCCGCTCAGCCGGTAGCCGCGCTCGCCGACAATGGAATCGTAACCTTCGCTCAAGCCCATGACGAAATCGTGAATGTGCGCGACCTCGGCCGCCGCTTCGAGTTCCGCTTGGGAGGCGTCCGGCTTGGCGTAGAGCAGGTTGGTGCGGATCGTATCATGGAAGAGGTAGGTCTCCTGCGTCACCATGCCGATGTTCTCCGCCATGGTGCTCAGCGTCAAATCGCGCAGGTCGCAGCCATCGAGCGTGATCCGCCCCGCCGTCGGATCATAAAGCCGCGGGATCAAGTAGGTCAGAGTCGTCTTGCCGGCGCCACTGGGACCAACGAGCGCGACAAGCTGCCCCGGCTCAATGCGGAAGGAGATGTTCTCCAAAGCCATTTCGCGCGCTTGGTGCGTGACGCCGGTCGCAGGCGCTCCGTTCTGCCGGCGATCCGCATCACCTGACCGTGTCGCCGCCACGCTGGCGAAGCGACCGACTCGCTCGACATCGGAAAGCAGCTGATCCCCATCGATTTGGTACCGAAAGCTGACATCGTTGAATGCCAGCTTTCCCTCCACTTTTTCCAATCGAATCGCATCGTCGGCCTCAGCGATTTCCAGCGGCAGGTCGATGATTTCAAAGACGCGCTCGAAACTGACAATGGATTGAGCGAAATCCACCGGCGCGTTGGCGAGCATTTCCAGCGGAAAATATAGCCGCGTGGCGTAAACAACGAAGGCGACAATAGTGCCTACCGACAGCGCCTCCCCAATTACAAGCAGACCGCCGATCCAGTAGACCAGCGCCGTGCTGATGTATTCCAGTAGACCGAGAAGCGTGGAGAATTGTATTCCCATCACGGCGCGTTTGATGCCGGCGTCGCGCACATCGGCGGCGCGCCCTTCGAAATGCTCGACCTCAGCTTCCAATCGCCCAAACAGCTTGACCAACAAGGCGCCGCTGATGTTTAGCGTTTCATTCATCATCGCGTTCATCTGGGCGTCATGAACCCGCTGCTCGCGCGAGATCTTTTCCAGCCGCGCGCCCAGCCGGCGCATAATTACGAGGTAGAGCGGCAGAACAACGACGCTCAGTACGGTCAAGCGCCATTCCAAATGCAACATGATGGCCAGGGTGGCGACCACCATAAAGAAGTTGGTGATGATCGAGACGATGGTGTTGCTGACGGCATTCTGCGCGCCGATGACATCGTTGTTCAGGCGGCTCATCAATTCGCCGGTT
Organism: Chloroflexota bacterium; assembly: GCA_026707665.1. Lineage (GTDB taxonomy): Bacteria > Chloroflexota > Anaerolineae > Aggregatilineales > Phototrophicaceae > UBA6055. The sequence continues at coordinate 63,995 of JAPOWK010000114.1, read as the reverse complement.
TTTGTATTGGTGAAGAATCTTAGCGACATCTGCTGCAGGTGACGGTAGAGCGAGATTCGCAGATCGTAGATGACCCCTTCGGCAATGGTGACATTCAACTTTCGCTGCAGAATGCGGACGACGGCAACGGTCAACGGCAAGACGAGCATGGCGAAAGCCAGCGCGTTCAACATGGCGATATCTTTCGCCGGCAACGCTACATCGATAATCTGGCGGAAAATCAGCGGGTTGATCAATCCCAGGCTTGTCGTCACCACAATGGCGACCAACATGCCTACGATTTGCAGCCGGTATGGCTTGGCATAGCGCAATACGCGCAAGAGCAGACGCCCCGATACATTGGGTTTCGTCTTCGTGTCGTACCTGCGTCCGCGGTGAAACCAGCCGCCGCCGCCAATCATTCCCATGAGCTTGCCTCACCCCTTGACATGACTATAGCATAGGCGAAGAAGGGCAGGCAGAAACACTGCGCTTAGGGCTAGGGGCGCTAAACATCTGGCTAGGTCAAGAGCAACGAATGTGAAGGCGCGTCGGACGGCGATCAAACGAATAAGCCAGTTTGTCGACCGCGGCGCTCGACAATGGAAGGAGCTTTTAGCGATCCAGCGCCAGGCCGCGCACGATCGCGCGCGCGTCAGCCATATTGGGCGCAAAGAGGACTTCACGCCCTTCCACGGCGCTATTAAATGTCTTTTGAATCGTCTGGTAGATAGTCCGGATGGCGCCGTTCGCGCCGACGACGACGCGGGCGCCTTCGTTGGGTCGCGCATCGCCGGAGGCCAGCAGCGTCTTGGCGGCGGTTAGTACATCGCGCGGGATGGTCGTGCCTTCCAGGTCGATAATCAGGTCGACGAAGTGCTCCACGCTGCCGATCAATTGATCGGCTCTATGCACTGCTCCTTCTAATTCTTCCCAATTCCATTCCGACTCGAATTCCAGAAGGATGACTGTCTTCTTCTTGTTATCCCAGCGGGTCACAATCGCCATCTTGTTTTTCCTGTTGCTCGCCAAATGCTACAAATCGCTATACGTAAGATTATGCCAGGAGTTGCTTTCGATTCCAGTATGATCTTGAACACGCGTCGCCTAAGAAATCAAGCCGAATCGGACGCTGCGCAGCTCAGTTGGCGACAATCTGGAAGGCCACCGGCGACGACAACGGCACGCCATCCACGCTGATCTCGACGCTCCACGAACCTACGGTAAAGGGCGTATCCGTCTGGTCAATATAGAACCAGATGCAGTTGTCGTTAATCTCATGTTCCCGGTGGAAACTGAAGCTGACCACGTCCTCTCCGGCGCGCCGCCAGGCGGACGAGATCGTGGCGCCGGCGGGAATACGGTAGGCGCGGCCAACTACGTAAATCGCCGCTGAAGCCGGTGTGAAGCGCGGATTGACATCGCGCGCGCATTCGAACTCATTGACCCCCGATGCCATCGTGATATTCTCCAGGCGCGGTCCGCTCTCGGTGGCTGTCGGCGCCGGCGTCACCACGGGCGGCGTCACGATGGCGCCGGGTCTCGGCTTCGAGGGCGGCGCAACTGCGGTGGTGGCGCCCGAAGCTTGCTCGGCAGGCGTATTGAATGAAACTGGTGTAGCAATCTGTTCCAATTGCGCCAGGTTTTCTTCTATGTGGGCGGCTTCTGTACCGAGGCTGATCAGGTTGGAGACGAGGAATGCGCGCGCGGATTCCGCCTGGCCGACGCGCGTGCCCGCGTAATCGAGCGTGGTTTGAACGCGGGCGCGAGCGACGGTCGCCGTAGCGCGTAAAGCCTGGATGTTGACGACAGAGTCTTGATATACGGCGGTGGCGGTTTGCTGCGGCTCGTCGGAGCGGCAAGCGGTCAAGATGGCGGCTGCGGCCGCGATGATCAAGCAGCGGACGACGCGGCGCACGCTCGGTGGGAACCTGCTGGTCATAATGCGCTGGATTATAACCTACGAAAGCCGATCGACGGCAGCGAACAGAATCAACCGCGCTATAAAGGGGAGCGAAACGTCCATGCGGAGGCAAAGGGGTGATAGAAGAAGAAAGACCGCCTGGCGCAGCGCAAGACGGTCGGTGGAGTGGAAGCGCCGGGGACCTGCCCCCCGGGTCCGCTGGTTTCGAATCTCGCACATCTACAAGCTTAGCCCTCTGAAGTGTTTCACGCCGTGCAGCCCAGCGGGCGCGGTTCACACTGCGCTAGCCGATCAGTCTTGGCGTCGTCTTATCGGCGTCGACGGCGGGCACCCTAGCTTTTTATGACACTCGTTGCAGTTCGTGAAGGGAGACGAGTCTGCAGGAGCGGTAGAGGGCTATATGCCTCTACTCCCTCAGTCAGGTTGGCTAAGCCACCATCGGGAGGGGTTGGAAATTGGGTTTTGCACCTATGTGCGTTGCCAGTTTAACGTGTCTTGGCGCCACGGCTTGCCGTGCGGCTTCAGCCACCAACGTCGAATCTAATTCGCCCCCATGATGGCTGGCAACATCGGTTGCCCAATCAGCCTCTGTCACCACGCAAACATAGATTACCATAAGACCGCGCCTCTGTAAAGCGACCCGGCGTTAGAGCCGCGATAGAGTGCAGGCACATCCGATGCGGGGGAGTCCGCCTAACATATTGTGACGAATGAGGTATGATTGGCAGTCAGTTGGATCGGCTGGCGAAAGGCGCCTGATGTGACGGTGGATGTCCTGATTGTGGGAGCTGGGCTATCGGGAATCATGGCGGCTCGGACATTGCTGGAACGTGGCCGGACCGTACACGTGATAGACCGGGGGCGAAGCGTCGGGGGCCGCCTGGCGACGCGGCGCATTGGCGAGAATGGTTTGGCCGATCATGGCGCGCAGTTTTTCACCGTGCGCACTTCGACCTTGCAGCGCTATGTGGATCGCTGGCGCGCCCTTGATATGGTGTACGTTTGGGGAACGGGCTGGTCCGATGGCAGTGTCAAGCGAACCGTCAGCGATGGACATCCGCGTTATGCTGTTCGCGGTGGCATGAACAAGCTGGCCAAGCATCTGGCGGAGGGCATCGACATTTCAGTGAATCGTCTGGTCGCGTCTGTGCGAAAGCGGGCTGATGGCTGGGCGCTTGAAGACAGCGAGGGCAACGACTATGAAAGCCGGGGCCTCATTTTGACGCCGCCGATGCCGGAAACGCTCGAATTGTTGACCACCAGCGGCGTGCATCTCAGCGACGAAGACTTCGCCGAGTTGCGGCGTATACGTTTTGGCCCCTGCCTTTGTGGAATACACGCGGTTAACGGAGACGCTGAATTGCCTGAGCCGGGCGCGATGCAGGATTTTCAAAGCGAGGTCTACTGGGTGGCGGACAATCAAGCGAAGGGCATCTCCGAGACCACGATCATCACCAGCCACGCCAACGCGAAATTCAGCCGACAGAATTGGGACGCTTCCGAAGCCGATATCATTCGGGCGCTGGAATCGGCGGTGCAGCCATATCTCAAGCCAGGCGCGCAAATTGTGCTGACGCAACTCAAAAAGTGGCGTTACTCTGTGCCATTGACCACCCATCCTCACCCGTCTCTTCTGGCGCGAGATTTGCCGCCGCTGGTTTTTGCTGGCGATGCTTTCGGCGGGCGCGGGCGCGTGGAGGGCGCGTTTGCTTCAGGCTTGGCGGCGGGCGAGGCAATGGATGCCGCCCTGACCTCCGCTTCTTGAAGGCTTTCATCCTAAGGCGCCGTCGACGAATCCTGGGGACGCTGCTTGCGATCGCCGCTATTTGTGCTGCGCTCTTGTATTCGCAGCTTTCACCTGTCGGCGAGTTGATGCCCGAAGCTCTTAGGGCACTGGAGCCGGACGCGGCCGTCCTGGTCGATCGAGAGCGCTGGATCACATTTGAGCCGACTGAACAGGCGGCAAGCAGCGGCTTCATCTTTTATCCCGGTGGCAAAGTCTTGCCGGAAGCGTACGCGCCATTAGCCAGAGCGCTGGCGGAACATGGTCATCTGTCGGCGATCCTTCCCATGCCGCTGAATCTGGCCGTCTTCAACCCGGATGCGGCGAGCGATGTCATCGCCGCGTATTCGGGTATTCAGACCTGGGTCATCGGCGGGCATTCCCTGGGCGGCGTGATGGCGGCGCGCTACGCCTATCATCATCAGGAGCTGGTAGACGGTTTAGCGTTGCTGGCAGCCTATCCGGAGGCGCATATTGACATCAGCCAAAGCGATCTGGTTGTCGCCACCATATACGGGGATCGCGACGGTTTGCTGATGTTGAACGAGGTGGAACACTCCCTGGATCAATTGCCACCTGATACTCAGGTCATGCTAATCGAAGGCGCCAATCATGCGCAATTCGGCTGGTACGGCGATCAAGCAGGCGACCGGCCGGCGCGCATCAGCCGCTCCGAACAACATGCTCGAGTGGTATCCGCAATTCTGCGAATCATGCAAGAGGCTGGAAGGTGAATCTAATCCGTGTTAGATTAAACCCTGTAGGAAGAAGCTGAGGTGACCGAGATGAGTGAATCTGCGTTGGAGTCATTGGCAGGTCCGCAGTTCAAACTGAGCGAAGAGCAAGAGATGCTAGCACGGATGGCGCGCGATTTTGCGGCTGACAATATCATCCCGGTCGCGGCCGAATTCGACGAACAGGCGATATTCCCCGAAGAGATTTTTCACAAGGCGCGCGCACTCGGCATTGTGAACATGCTTATCCCGGAAGAATACGGCGGCGTCGGCGCGTCGTGTTTTGAAGAGGCGCTGGTATCGGAGGAGTTGGGTTATGGCTGCACCGGGATCAGCACGAGCCTGGGCGTCAATTCTTTGGCGATGCTGCCGATATTGATCGCTGGCAGCGACGAGCAGAAAGCCTACTGGCTGGGCGAGCGCGCTGGCGAGCGGGGCGAGTTCTGTTCTTATGGCGTGACTGAAGCCAACGCCGGTTCCAATGTGGCCGGCATTCAGACACGCGCGGACAAGAAGGGCGCCGCTTATATCATTAACGGGAGCAAAACATTCATCACCAACGCCAGCTACGCGCATTTCTATACCATTTTCGCCAAGACGGATCTCGCGGCGGGCCATCGCGGAATGACCTGTTTCATCGTGGATCGAGATAGCCCAGGCTTGAGCGTCGGCAAGAAATTTGACAAGCTGGGTCAGCGCGCATCGGATACCGCGGAGATCGTCTTCGAAAATGTTGAGGTGCCGGCAGAGAACATCGTCGGCGAGGTCGGGCAAGGTTTCTACATCGCGATGAAAGTCTTCGATTTCAGTCGCCCGGGAGTGGCGGCCGCCGCTTGTGGCTTGCAACGGCGCGCTTTGGAAGAAAGCGTCAAATATGCGGGGGAGCGCGAAGCCTTTGGCCTGCCGATCTACCAGCATCAGGCGGTGGGCCACAAGATCGCTGACATGGCGATCAACTACGAAGCCTCACGGCTCTTGACCTGGCAGGCGGCTTGGCAGGTCGACGAGGGTGTTTTCAATCCGCGGATACCAGCGTATGCCAAAGCCTTTGCTGCTGACATGGCGACGAAGGCGGCCGTCGATGCGGTGCAAGTCTTCGGCGGCTACGGCTATATGAAAGAGTATCCAGTGGAGAAGCTTCTGCGCGATGTGAAGATCTTTCAGATCTATGAAGGCACGAGCGAGATTCAGCGCAATATCATCGTGCGCGAATTGTTCCGGGGACGTTGAGCAAGGACTTCATGGTGATTTCCCGTGAATCCAGTCAGATATGTCTTGACAACCGAATTCGCAGTTGATAACATGCGCGTTTGCACTCGCAGCCAGCAACCTCCAGGTCGGAGGCGCTGCGGGCTGAACTGAGCAGATATGACGAAAGTGCTTTGCGGCGGCAGGGCGTCTCGTCATGAGCGAAATGAAGAATGGGCGTCGGCTGAACGCCTATTTGCATGTCTGAAAGCGAAGCGACAACAGTAATTAATTACGGAGATTTCTATGCCCACAATAAACCAATTGGTGCGCAAAGGGCGCAAAACCAAGGGCAAAAAGAATAAGGCGCCGGCGCTGCAGTTTACCTTTAACGCTTTGAAGCAGCGGCGATCACGCCAGCAGAAGGGCGCGCCCCAGAAACGTGGGGTCTGCACGCAAGTCAAGACGATGACGCCGAAGAAACCGAATTCGGCGCTTCGCAAAGTAGCGCGCGTGCGCTTGACCAACGGCATTGAAGTCACCGCTTATATCGGCGGCGAGGGTCATAACCTGCAGGAGCATAGCGTGGTGCTCGTGCGCGGCGGCCGCGTACGGGACTTGCCCGGCGTTCGCTACCACATCGTTCGCGGAACGCTTGATACCAGTGGCGTCGACAGCCGCGAGCAGGGCCGCAGCAAATACGGGACGAAGCGCTCCAGGTAAGCAGCCGCGCAGAGGTAGTCAAGCGCGTTAGCAAGGAGTTGAAACATGCCGAGAAGGAATCGACCGCCGAAGCGGATCCCGCCGCCCGATGTGAAGTACGGCAATCTTCATGTGGCAATGTTCATCAATCGTATGATGCGCGGTGGCAAGAAGAGCCTGGCTACACGGATCATGTACGATGCATTGGACGCAATCGGTGAGCGCACGAAGAAGGATCCGGTGGAAGTCTTTGAGATGGCGATCCGCAATGTGGCGCCGGCGGTGGAAGTCAAACCGAAGCGCGTTGGCGGCTCGACCTACCAGGTGCCGATTGATGTCACGCACGAGCGCGGCATCACCCTGGCAATGCGCTGGCTGATTCAATTTGCGCGCGATCGCAACGGGCGGAGTATGGCGGAAAAGCTGACCAACGAATTGACCGATGCCTACAACGGGCAGGGCAGCGCGATCCGCCGCAAAGATGAAACCCACCGCATGGCGGAAGCGAACCGCGCCTTCGCGCACTTCCGCTAGCAAGCGAAACGCATCATCCCGACGCTCGATATCGGGAAATGGATGGAAATGACAAAATCAATCGCTGACATTGATCTCAACAAAGTCCGTAACATCGGCATCATAGCTCATATAGACGCCGGCAAGACGACCGTCACCGAGCGTGTTCTCTATTACACCGGCATGGTCCACCGAATTGGCGAGACGCACGAAGGCTCAGCCGCGATGGATTACATGGAGCAGGAGCGAGAACGCGGCATCACGATCACGTCAGCGGCCGTTACCGCCAGTTGGGCTGATCATCAGATCAACATCATTGATACGCCCGGCCATGTGGATTTCACCGCCGAGGTGCAGCGCAGCCTGCGCGTCCTCGATGGCGGCATCACCGTATTTGACAGCGTCGCCGGTGTGGAGCCGCAATCGGAAACCGTGTGGCGGCAGGCATCGGAGTACCATGTCCCTCGCCTGTGTTTTGTCAACAAGATGGACCGGACCGGCGCCGATTTTGATCGTTGTGTGAATATGATGGTCGATCGGCTGAAGGCCAATCCCGTCGTCATTCAAGTGCCGTACGGCAGCGGCGAGAACTTTGAAGGCATCATTGACTTGCTCAAAATGGAGTTGTTGACATACGGCAATGACGAGGGCACCGATATCAATTCGCACCCGATACCGGAGAGCCATCGGGAGATGGCCGAGACGCGCCGCGAGGAAATGATTGAGAAAATCGTCGAACACGATGAATATCTCACGATGAAATTCCTCGAAGAAGAAACGATCGCCGATGAGGAGTTGCTGGCGGCGCTGCGCTCGGGCACGATATCCGGCCAGCTGCATCCGGTCCTATGCGGCGCGGCGCTGAAGAACAAGGGCGTTCAGGCCTTGCTGAACATGGTTGTGGCGCTATTGCCCTCGCCACTGGACATTCCGCCGGTCAAAGGCGAGCACCCTAGAGACGGCAGCGCGCTCCTGCGACATGCCAACGACGATGAACCCTTGGCGGCGCTGGTATTCAAAATCGTCTCCGATCGCTACGGCCGGCTGGCGTTCACTCGTGTCTATTCCGGGGTTTTGCAAGCTGGCAGCATGGTGCTCAACACGGCAAATGGCCGGCGCGAGCGCATCGGGCGCATCGTGCGCATGTTCGCCGACAGCCGCGAGGATGTCAAAGCGGTGCACGCGGGCGATATTGCCGCTGTCATCGGCATGAAGGAGACCTTCACCGGCGACACGCTTAGCGCGACTAACAGCCCCATCTTGCTGGAAAACATCAGCTTTCCGGCGCCGGTGGTTGAAGTCGCGATTGAACCGAATACCAAAGCCGATCAGGACAAAATGGGCTTGGGATTGCGGCGGCTGGCGGAAGAAGACCCGACCTTTCAAGTCGAGGTTGATGACCAGCTAGGCCAGACCAAGATCAAGGGCATGGGCGAGCTGCACCTGGAAGTGCTGGTGGATCGCCTGATGCGCGAATACGGCGTTGACGCCCGCGTGGGACGCCCGCGCGTGGCCTATCGCGAGACAATCACGCGCATGGTCGAAATTGACACCACCTTCAAGCGGCAGACGGGCGGCGCCGGTCAGTATGCGCGCTGCACTATTCGCTTTGAGCCGCTGCCGGCCGAGGAAAAAGCGGAAGCTGATGGCGAATTGCTCTTTATCGATGGCATCCGCGGCGGGTCGATCCCCAAGGAATTCATTCCGGCGGTGAAGAAAGGCGTAAAGCAGGCGATGCAAGGCGGCGTTATAGCCGGTTATCCGGTGGTGGATATCAAAGCGACCTTGATCGATGGCGCCTACCACGAAGTCGATTCGAGCGAGATCGCCTTCACCATCGCTGGCTCTATGTGCTTGAAGGAAGGCATTCAAAAGGGCAGACCGGTCATTCTGGAGCCATCGATGAGTGTTGAGATTGTTGTGCCGGACAATTATACCGGGGCAGTGGTCGGCGATATCGCCGCGCGGCGTGGGGTCGTGCAAGGCATGGAGCCGCACAGCGAAGGCATCTCGGTGATCAAGGCGCAAGTGCCATTGGGTGAAATGTTCGGTTACGCCAATGACCTGCGCAATAACACGCAGGGACGCGGCAACTTTAGCATGGAGTTTGACCGGTATACGGTCGCGCCGGAGGAAATCGCGGAAGCGGTGAAGTCCGGGTCACGCTAGTAGATGGACGGGCGCGCCTCGCCAGCAGTTATCGTTCGCGAATTCGATTTCAGATCACGAAGTTAGCAAGAGGGATTGTCAGATGTCAAAAGGGAAATTCGAGCGCACCAAGCCTCACGTAAACATCGGAACCATCGGTCATGTCGACCATGGCAAGACCACCCTTACGGCGGCCATCACCAAGGTGCTGGCGCTAAAGGGGCAGGCGCAGGAGCGCGAATACGGTGATATCGACAATGCGCCGGAAGAGCGCGCGCGCGGCATCACCATCAATATTCGCCACGTAGAATATGAGACCGACGCCCGTCACTACGCGCATGTCGATTGCCCGGGGCACCGCGACTATATCAAGAACATGATCACCGGTGCGGCGCAGATGGACGGCGCCATCCTGGTCGTCAGCGCCCCCGACGGTCCCATGCCGCAGACCCGCGAGCACGTCTTGCTGGCGAAGCAGGTGGAAGTGCCGGCGATGGTCGTCTATCTCAACAAGACCGATCAGATGGATGACGAAGAGTTGATCGAATTGGTCGAGATGGAACTCGCCGAATTGCTGGAAGGCTACGATTTCGATCCGGATACGCCGATTATCAAGGGCTCGGCGCTGGCGGCGGAAGAGAGCGACAGCACCGACCCGGGCGCGCCCGAGTATGCGTCGATTGTTGAGTTGATGGACGCGGTTGATGAATGGATCCCGACGCCGATGCGCGATGTGGACAAGCCCTTCATGATGGCGATCGAAGATGTCTTCTCTATTAAGGGGCGCGGCACAGTCGTGACCGGCAGCGTCGCTCGTGGCACGCTGCTCAAGGGTACCGAAGTCGATATTGTCGGCTTGCGCGACGAAATCGTGAAGACAGTCGTGACTGGCATCGAGATGTTCAACAAGGAACTCGACCAGGCGCAAGCGGGCGACAACGCCGGCATTTTGCTGCGAGGCATCGGCCGCGACGAGGTTCAGCGCGGCATGGTCATTGCCAAGGTCGCATCGATTACGCCGCATAAGAAATTCAAGTGCGAGGTTTACGTCTTGCGCCGCGATGAAGGCGGGCGCCACAAAGCCTTCTTCACCGGCTATCGGCCGCAGTTCTACATTCGCACGATGGACGTCACCGGCACGATCACGCTGCCCGATGGCGTCGAAATGGTGATGCCTGGCGACAACGTGAATCTCGATGTGGAGTTGATCACGCCGGTCGCGCTGGAACGCGGTTCGTCCTTCGCCATTCGCGAGGGTGGCTTGACGGTGGGCGCGGGCCGCATCACTGAGATTCTTGAGTAGCTCTCCTTGGGACGAGAGCGACCGGAGCCGGGTCCTTAGCCCGGCTCGACTTTCCTGGTCGCTGTCCCGGATGAACGGATAAAGGTTGCTAAATGGCAAAGAACAAGATACGTATCCGACTCAAGGCTTATGACCATCGTGTGCTCGATCAATCGGCGCAGCGGATTGTGGATACAGCGGAACGGACCGGTTCGCGGGTAGTGGGTCCGGTGCCTCTGCCGACCCGCATCGAGCGGTTCACCGTCAGACGGTCCCCGTTTATTGACAAGGATTCGCAAGAACACTTCGAGGTTCGGACGCATAAGCGGCTGATTGATGTGCTCGATCCCGACAGCAAGACCATTGATACGCTCATGCGCCTGAATCTGCCAGCGGGCGTGGATATCGAAATCAAGATTTAGGTAGACCGCCTGCGCAATGGCAGAGCACGATACCGGATTACGTGTGAGCGACACATTCCATCCGCGAATGCCGGCGGCGCAACAAACGCCCGATCCGCAGAGACGGCGATGAGCTTACCGGGTGTGATCAGATTCGATGAACAACTGATGCGCCTGAGTGGAGGCTAAATCATGAAGGGCATGATTGGCAAAAAAGTGGGGATGACCCAGGTCTTTGATGAACAGGGCACCGTCGTACCGGTGACTGTCATTCAAGCCGGTCCCTGCTATGTGACCCAGGTCCGCAACGCCGAGCGCGATGGCTACGTTTCCGTGCAGCTCGGCTTCGGCGAGACCAAGCCCAAGAACCTGACCAAGGGCCAGCTGGGTCATTTGCAGAAACTGGACCTGCCGGCGCTGCGTCATCTGCGCGAGTTTCGCCTGTCGGGGGCCGCGGAGGCTGAGGTCGAAGAGGGGCAGGAAATCAAGGTGGACATTTTTGAGCGCGGCGAGCGTGTCGACGTAATCGGCACCAGCAAAGGGCGCGGCCACGCGGGCACGATCAAACGGCATGGATTCGCGCGCGGTCCCAAGACGCACGGTCAATCAGACCGGATGCGGTCGCCCGGTTCTATCGGCATGTGCGCTACGCCGGGGCGTACGCTCAAGGGGAAAAAGATGGCTGGGCGGATGGGAAACGATCGGGTGACGGTACAGAATCTGCCGCTGGTCGTTGTCGATACCGAGAAAAACTTGCTGGCGGTCAAGGGTTCCGTCCCCGGCGCCAGGGGTAGCATCGTGATGATCAGGCCCTCGGCCAAACGGGCTTAGCTGACGCGCCGCGTGGGTTACAGGAGTTGACAGCATGCAATTTCCAGTGATGGATAGCGCCGGACGGGAAGTATCGCAGGTTGAGCTGCCGGCCGATGTCTTTGAAGCGAAGATCAATGTCGGTCTGATGCACCAGGCTTACGTTCGCCAAATGGCCAATGCGCGCCAGGGATCGCACAGCACGCGCTCCCGCAGCGAGATTCGGGCGACCGGCGCCAAATGGTACCGCCAGAAAGGCAGCGGACGCGCCCGTCATGGCGCCCAAAGCGCGCCCATATTTGTTGGCGGCGGCTTGGCGCATGGTCCCAAACCGCGCGATTACAGCAAGAAGATGCCGAAGAAAATGCGGCGCGGCGCGATCCGTTCCACCTTGAGCGCTCTCGTTCGTGATGAGCAATTGGTGATCTTGGACCAACTCGACATGGAAGCGCCAAAGACGAAGATGATGCGCGCCTTGCTATCGACGCTGGTGGGCGGCCAATCGGCGCTGATGGTGGTTGCCGGCGAACAGAAGGCCGTGCGAAAGAGCGTCAGCAACCTGCCAAACGCCCATTCGATTATCGCCAACAATCTCAACATTCGCGACCTGCTCAAGTACGACCGCGTGATCATGACGCTGGACGCGCTTGAGGTCGTGAAGAACATTTGGGGGATGGGAGACTGACATGCCCGAACTTCATCTGTACGATGTCATTCGCCGCCCGGTGATCACGGAAAAGTCGACTGAATTGGCTGAAGGGCAGAACAAATACGTTTTCGAAGTGGCGCGCGAAGCCAACAAAATCCAGGTGAAGGAAGCAGTTGAGGAAATCTTTGACCTGGAAGGCAAGGTTATCAAAGTAAACACGATGATCATGCCGGCCAAGCGCGGACGCCGGGGCCGCAATACCTACATCCGGTCGCGCGCCTGGAAGAAGGCGGTCGTCACGCTGGAAGAGGGCGTCTCGATCGAGCTGTTTAACGTTTAATGGGAGCATAAGCGATGCCCATCAAGGTCTATAAGCCAACATCGCCCGGTCGCCGAGATATGACCGGCTATTCATTTGAAGAGATCACCAAGAGCAAGCCCGAGCGTTCGTTGACGCGCGCCTTGCGCAAGCGGGGCGGGCGCAACAACACGGGTCGGATCACCGTTCGGCATCGCGGCGGCGGCCACAAGAGGCGTTATCGGCTGATTGATTTCAAGCGCAACAAGGAAGATTGCCGCGCTGAAGTCATCGCGATCGAATATGATCCGAACCGCTCTGCCCGGATCGCGTTGCTGCAATACGAAGACGGTGTGAAGAGCTACATCATTGCGCCGATGGGGGTTCAGGTCGGCGACATGATTGGCAACGGGGCGATGAGTACGCTGCGCCCGGGGAATTGCCGCGCATTGAAAGACATTCCCTTGGGAACCGTGGTGCACAACATCGAAATGCGCCCCGGCAAAGGCGCGCAGTTGGCGCGCTCTGCCGGCACGTCCGCGCAGATCCTGGCGTCGGAAGAAAAGTATGTCACTTTGCGCCTGCCAAGCGGGGAAATGCGCATGATATTGAACACCTGCCGCGCGACCATCGGCCAAGTCGGCAATGCCGAACACGCCAATGTCAAGCTGGGCAAAGCAGGTCGCAAGCGCTGGCTCGGTTGGCGGCCGACTGTTCGCGGCTCCGCGATGGATCCGGCCAGCCATCCCCACGGTGGCGGCGAGGGCAAAGCGGGCATCGGCATGGCGGCGCCCAAGACGCCCTGGGGCAAGAAAGCGCTGGGCGTACGCACGAGGCGCAACAAGCGCACCAATCGATTTATCGTACGCCGCCGCGGCAAGCGCCGTTAATGTCATTGCGGCGACAGCGGAAGGCTTTGCTGAGGTTTTGCAAATTGTCAAGCTGTTCGCCTCTGATGCAAAGCGCGCTTGGTCGAGCGAGGAGAGACTGACATGTCACGTTCATTGAAAAAGGGCTATTACGTCAGCCCGAAGCTGTTGGAGAAAATCGAGCGGCTTAACCAGCAGAACAAGAAGGTCGTCATTCGCACCTGGAGCCGGGCGAGCACTATCTTCCCGCAGATGGTGGGGCATACGATCGCGGTGCACGATGGCCGCCGGCACGTGCCGATATACATCACCGAAAATATGGTTGGGCACAAGCTGGGCGAATTCGCGCCCACCCGGACCTTCCGCGGTCACATCGTGGATAGCAGGCGTTAGAGGAGCGAGAGATGGAAGTTCGCGCATTGACTAGATACTTGCCAATTTCGCCGCGGAAGCTGCGCCTCGTCTGCGACAAAGTGCGCGGGATGGATGCTCAGGAAGCATTGATCGTCCTGGATTATATGCCGCAGAAAGGCTCCGCCTTCGTCAGCAAGACCTTGAATTCGGCGATGGCGAACGCGGCCAATAACTTTGATCTGAATCCGGACGAGCTGTATGTATCGAAGATATACGCCGGCGACGGACCGACGCTGAAGCGCTTCAAAGCGGGCGCCCGCGGTCGTTTCAAGCCGCGCCTGAAGCGCACGTCTCACCTTTGGGTGATTCTGGCTGAGCGAGAGGAAGATGACTAATGGGTCGTAAAGTACATCCTAAGGGTTTCCGTCTGAAGGTAATCCGCGAGTGGGACGCTCGCTGGTATGCTGAAGGCGAGCGCTATGTCAATTTGTTGATGGAAGATCGCAAAATACGTAAATACTTGAAGGCGAAGACGACGCGCGCCGGCGTCTCGCGCATCGAGATTGAGCGGCATCCGAACCAGGTCATTATCACGATTAATACGGTGCGCCCTGGATTGATCATCGGGCGCAAGGGCGAGGCGGTCAAAGAGCTGCGTCAACAGCTGCAGGAAATGACCGGCAAGACGGTGAAAGTCGAAGTCAGCGAAATCGAAAAGCCCGACCTGGACGCCACCCTGGTCGCCGAGAATGTGGCCTCCCAGTTGGTGCGGCGGATAGGGCATAGCCGGGCGATGAAGCGCGCCATCATGCAGGCGATGCGGCAAGGCGCCGGCGGCATCCGCGTTGAGGTCAGCGGACGCCTGGGCGGCTCGGATATGGCGCGGCGCGAATGGATGTTTGACGGTCGCGTGCCGCGCAATACGCTGCGCGCTGATATAGATTATGGCTTCGCCGAGGCCTTGACGACCTTCGGGCAGATCGGCGTCAAAGTCTGGATTTACAAGGGCGACATCCTGCCCGGCGAAGATCCCTTCAGCAGCCCGGCACAGCGCCCAGCGGACCACGGTGGGCGCCGCGGCCGCCGGAACTAACAGGAAAAGCGAGTGTGCGCAGGGGCGGACAGTTGGCTCGCCCGGAATAAGCGCGTTGACTGTAGGAGCAAGAGCCATGTTAATGCCGAAGCGGAGAAAGTATAACAAGCAGATGCGCGGCCGGATGCGTGGAAAGGCGCGCCGCGGCGCCGTCGTGCAATTCGGCGATTTTGGCTTGCAGGCGCTGGAACCGAGCTGGGTCACCAGCCGCCAGATCGAAGCCTGCCGCCGGGCGATGGTGCGCTATATCCGCCGCCGGGGCAAAGTATGGATCCGCATCTTCCCCGACAAACCGGTGACGCAGAAGGCGGCCGAAACGCGCATGGGCAAGGGCAAGGGCTCGGTCGAAAAATGGGTCTGCGTTGTCAAGCCGGGGCGCATTCTCTTTGAAATGAGCGGTGTGCCGGAAGCTGACGCGCGAGAAGCGCTGCGGCTGGCGTCGCACAAGCTGCCGATTAAAACCAAATTTGTCAAGCGCTTCGATCCGATTTCCGGGCGGGAGGTCAGCTAATGTATATGGACGAAATCCGCGCCCTGTCCACGGACGAAATCCTGGACAAGATCGAAGATCTGAAAGTTGAAATGTATACCTTTCGCATCCAGAAGGAATCGGGTGAATTAAAGGATACGACCCTGTTCCGCAAGACACGGCGCGATATCGCGCGGCTGAAAACGGCGCTGCGCGAGCGCGAACTGGCGGCGGAACTCGTTGCTCAAGGGGGAGAGAATGCCGAATAATCGCAAGCGCCTGGTCGGCACCGTAGTCAGCGACAAAATGGAAAAGACCGTTGTTGTCGCGATCGAAAACCGCAAGATGCACCCGGTGTATCACAAGGTGGTGACATCGACGAAAAAGGTGATGGCGCATGATGAGACGGGCGCCGGCATCGGCGCGCTGGTGCGCATCGTGCAGAGCCGCCCCATCAGCAAGCGCAAGCGTTGGGTGGTCGAAGCTGTGTTGGAAGACGCGGAATAGCTGGCGAACGAAGCGCAGGCTTTGAACGCCGGATTCTTGAACGGAGAACGATAGCGATGATTCAAACGGAATCGCGTTTGAAGATAGCCGACAACAGCGGCGCGCAGGAGCTACTGGTCATCCGCGTGCTCGGCGGCTCTAAGGTGAAGTACGGCTATGTCGGCGATATCGTGGTCGGCACGGTGAAATCCGCCAGCACGACCGGCGGCGTCAAGAAGGGCGAGTTGGTGCGCGCTGTCATTGTGCGAACGCATAAGGAGTATCGGCGAAACGACGGGTCGACTATCCGTTTCGACGACAATGCGGCGGTGGTGCTGGCGGAGGATCTTGAGAATCCCCGCGGGACGCGCGTCTTCGGTCCGGTAGCGCGTGAATTGCGCGACAAGGGCTTCATGAAGATCGTATCGCTGGCGCCCGAGACCTTATAGGTGAGGGATTGAAATGCAACGAGTGCAGCAAGGCGACCTGGTAGAGGTGATCGCGGGCAAGGACAAAGGCTTGCGAGGAGAGGTGGTGCGCGTCCTCAAGAGCAAGGATCGCGTCATCGTCAATGGTGTCAATATCATGAAGCGCCACCGCAAAGCGCGCCCGGCGCCAGGTGGTCAGCAAATCCCGGCACAAATCATCGAATTCGAGGCGCCGCTTCACATCTCGAATGTGATGCTGGTCTGCCCAGTCACCGATGAGCGGACGCGGGTCGGCTATCGCTTCAATGAAGATGGCTACAAAGTTCGCTACAGCAAGAAAAGCGGCGCCGAGATCGAGTAGGACTGCGAGGTCAACGCAATGGAAAACCGAATGTACACCCGCTATTTGGAAGAAGTCGTGCCGACTTTGACGGCGGAATTTGGCTATACCAATGCGATGCAAGTGCCGACGATCAGCAAGATCACGCTGAATGTTGGCGTTGGCGAGGCGATTGACGAGCCGCGGTCATTGGATGGCGCCGTGGAAGACCTGAAGGTCATCACCGGGCAGCAGCCGGTCATCACCAAAGCCAAGAAAAGCATCGCCACCTATAAGTTGCGCGAAGGGCGGGCGATCGGCGTCAAGGTCACCTTGCGCAAAGAACGGATGTGGTCGCTCTATGATCGCCTGGTCAATATAGCCTTGCCCCGTATTCGGGACTTTCGCGGCGTTTCCGCCAAGCTGGACGGGCGCGGCAATCTCACGGTTGGCTTGCGGGAGCAGCTTGTCTTTCCAGAAATCGACTTCGACAAGATCGACAAGGTTCGTGGGATGGAAGTGACGATCGTCACCACGGCCAAAACGGACGAAGAGGGACGCCGGCTGCTGTCGCTGCTCGGCATGCCCTTCCAGGGAAACTAGAGGGAGTTTATGGCGAAGAAATGCATGCAATATCGGGAACAGCGGCGCAAATACGCGGTTCGCGTGCGCCATCGCTGCAAGGTTTGCGGGCGTCCGCGTGGATATATACGCCGCTTTGGCTTGTGTCGGATCTGCTTCCGCGAGATGGCGCTTAATGGCGAGATTCCCGGCGTTGTGAAGTCGAGCTGGTAGGAGGCGGCGAAAGTGTCTAATGTAACGAACGATCCAATTGCCGACATGTTGACGCGCATTCGCAACGCATTGACGCGTGGCATGACTGAGGTCGTCGTGCCCAAAAGCACGATCAAGATTGATATCGCCCGCATCCTTAAGGAAGAGGGTTATATCGAAGATTATGCAATCGGGGACGAAAGCCCTATTCCGCTGATCAAGGTACGGCTCAAGTATTTCGGTTCCCGGCGCGACCGCCGGCCGGTCATCACGCAGCTTAAACGGATAAGCAAACCTGGGCGGCGCGTCTATCGCAAACGCCGGGAGCTGCCGATTGTATTGAGTGGGACCGGCATCGCGATCGTGACGACGCCCAAAGGCGTCATGACTGCGCAGCAGGCGCGTCGTGATGGCGTCGGTGGCGAAGTCCTGTGTTACGTCTGGTGACGGAAAGGGTATTGTCATGTCGCGCGTTGGGCAGCAGCCCGTGCAGTTACCGGACAAGGTGACTGTGAAAATCGATAGAAACTCGGTCACGATCGCAGGACCCAAAGGCGAGTTGTCGCAGGACTTCAGCCCGGAATTGACGATCCGACAAGACAACGGGTCAATCGTTGTGGAGCGACCGTCAGACCTGCGTCATCACAAGGCCTTGCATGGCTTGACGCGCGCCCTGGTGTCCAACATGGTTGTTGGGGTATCCGAGGGTTTCCGCAAGACCTTGGAGATTCAGGGCGTCGGTTATCAAGCCACCATGCAGGGCAAGAAATTGCAGCTTCGGCTGGGACATTCGCATGATGTGATCATCGAACCGCCGGCGGACATCACCTTTGAGGTGCCGCAAGATTCGCGTGGCACGATCATCCATGTGGATGGAATCGACAAACAAGCGGTCGGGCAGGTGGCGGCCGATATACGTGGCTGGCGTCCGCCGGAGCCGTACAAGGGCAAGGGCGTGCGTTATCTGGGTGAGTATGTGCGCCGCAAAGCCGGCAAGGCGGGCAAACGCTAGTTGAACACACGATCCAATCGCGGGATCGGTTTGGCAGAGGGAAGAGACGATGGCTGATATCACTGGTCGAAAGAAATACCTGGCGCGCAAGCGTCGGCATCGCCGCGTACGCAAGAAGATTTCCGGCACGGCGGCGCGCCCGCGCATGAACGTCTATCGCAGCAATCGCCATGTCTTCGTTCAAGTGATTGACGATGTCCAGGGGCGTACGCTGGTATCCTGCTCGACGATTGACAAGGCGCTGGCGCCGCAATTGGGCGAGATGAAAAAGGTGGAAGCGGCCAAGCTCGTCGGGCAGACCGTGGCGGCGCGCGCGAAGGAAGCGGGCATCGATTCAGTCGTCTTTGATCGGGGTGGATTTCGCTTCACCGGACGAGTGGCGGCTGTGGCCAAAGGCGCTCGCGAAGCAGGTTTGCAATTGTAGGCGTGGAGACAAAATATGGCTGAAAGAAGAAGACGGGATTCGCGCAGAAATCAAGAAGAGCGCGATGAATTTGACGAGCGCGTAGTCGATATTCGCCGCGTTGCTAAAGTCATCAAGGGTGGGCGGCGTTTCGCCTTTCGGACCGTCGTAGTCGTGGGCGACAATCGCGGCAATGTCGGGGTCGGCATCGGCAAGGCGCGCGCCGTGCCAGATAGCATCCGTAAAGCGGCTGAGCGGGCGCGGCGCAATATCCAGAGTGTGGCGCTTTCCGGCACGACAATCCCTTACACAGTAACCGGACGGCATGGCGGCGCTCGCGTGCTGCTCAAGCCGGCGGCGCCTGGTACGGGTGTGATCGCCGGTGGCGGCGTCCGCGCCGTTCTGGAAGTCGTTGGTGTTCGCAACATCTTGACCAAGAGCCAAGGCAGCGCCAATTTGCTCAACGTTACGATGGCGACGCTGGACGCGCTGAACCAGCTGCGCAGTGCCGAGCAACTGGCGGACATGCGCGGCAAGCGCGTTCATGAAGTGGCGCCATTCTGGGAGCGGCGAACGGAACGGAGCGCTGAAAATGTCTGAGAGCGGCGGCAAGATGCTGAAAATCACGCTGGTCAAGAGCCCGATCGGGTACAACCACAGACAGAAGGCGACGGTCAAGTCGCTCGGATTGCGCCGGATGAGCCAGAGTGTATTGATTGGTGACGCGCCCCAGATTCGCGGCATGGTCGCCAAGGTCAGCCATCTGGTGAAAGTCGAAGAGGTCGAAGACGAATGAAATTGCATGATTTGAAGCCCGACCCGGGCTCAAAGCGCAGGCGCAAGCGCGTCGGCCGTGGCATCGCCGCGGGCCAAGGCAAGACTGCCGGGCGCGGCCACAAAGGCCAGGGCGCGCGTAGCGGCGGTAGCGGTAAGGGACCCTACTTCGAGGGCGGTCAATTGCCTTTAGTGCGGCGCTTGCCATTCAAACGCGGATTCACCAATATCTTTGCCATCCACTATCAGGAAGTGAACGTCGATATGCTGGAGGCGCGGTTTGAGGATGGCGTAGTGGTCAACGGCGAATCGCTTCTCGCCCTTGGCTTGGTGCGGAAGGCTGATGAGCCGATCAAGGTGCTCGGTCGTGGTGACTTGAGCAAAGGGCTGGAAGTGCATGCCAACAAGTTCAGCAAGAGCGCGGCTAAGAAAATAGAGAAGGCCGGCGGCAGAGTCCATGCGCATGCCTTGAAAGTGACTGGCGCGCGCGCGACCGTTAAGCGGCTGCGCAAAGCGGATATGGAACGCCTCTACGGTGATGCCGACTGAAGAACGCTTCGAGCGGGTCGTCCATAAGCAGAACGCAAAGCGCATCTCCTGCGTATACGATGTAGAGGCGGCCAGAGATGAGCGCGGCCGTGGCAGCGCCGTCGCTGGCTTCCCCTGATTGATGAGGAACAGATTCTATGATTCAAGCACTGAAAAACGCGTGGCGTCTGCCGGATGTGCGCAATAAGCTGCTCTTCACCGTCTTCATCCTGATCGTCTATCAGTTCGCCGCGCATGTGCCCGTAGTTGGCGTCGACCGCAATGTTCTGCGGCAAGTCTTCGAAAGCGGCAGCAGCGCTGGCAACTTGATCCAGGTGATGAACCTGCTGTCCGGTGGCGCGGTCGCCAATTTTAGCGTGATCGCCAACGGTGTGTATCCCTACATCACCGCCTCGATTATCTTTCAGCTGCTGGTCCCAATTGTGCCAGCGCTTGAGCGCATCCAGCGCGAACCCGGCGGACAGGAAAAGATCCAGCGTTACACTTACTATGTGGCGATTCCGATGGCGGTTTTGCAGGCCTTGGGGCAGATCAGCATCTTCAACCTGGCGACGGGAACGGGCGCCGAGATCATCCCCGGCTTTGGATTTGGCTTGGGCAGCAATTTGCTGCTGACCGTTTCGGTGCTGACGACCATGACGGCGGGCACGATGTTCGCCATCTGGCTCGGCGAATTGATAACGGAGCAGGGCATCGGCAATGGCATTTCGATCATCATCTTCGCCGGTATCGTCGCGCAGGCGCCGCAAAACCTGATTCGTTTGCTGACTCAGCAGCCCGATCGCAGCATTTACAATCTGGTCTTGTTTGTCGTCATCACCGTCCTGAGCGTACTCGCCGTCGTCGTGATACAAGAAGGCGTGCGGCGTATTCCGGTTCAGTATGGCCGCAGAGTGCGCGGCAACCGCCAGTTCGCCCAGCAAGATAGCTTCATTCCGCTGCGCGTCAATCCGGTCGGCATGATCCCGCTCATCTTCGCCCAGTCGATCATCACCTTTCCCGCCATCATCGCCAGCCTGTTCCCGCCGGGCGCCGTCGGCAATACGATTCAATCCACCTTTGGCAATCAACAGGGCTTGCTCTATTGGGGCACCTTCTTCCTGATGACGGTCGGCTTCACCTTTTTCTACGCCGAGGTGATGGTGGGCAATCAGAATCTTGCTGAGACGCTGCAGCGCAATGGCGGCTTCATCCCGGGAATCCGCCCAGGCAAGCGGACAGAAGACTACATCAAGAGCACGACGCGGCGCATCACTTTCGTTGGCGCTTTCTTTCTGGGCGTGATCGCGATTATTCCCGGCATGGTCGATCTGGTGAATCGCATTATATTCCCCTTGGAAGCCTCGGCATCGGGCGCGGTCATCAATGCTGGCCTGGTAATTTCCGGTTCCGGTTTGATCATCGTCGTCGGCGTCGTCATTGACACGATGCGACAGTTGGAAGCGCAACTGGTGATGCGGAACTACGAAGGTTTCATGCGCTAGTCCAGTTCTCTGAGCCGATTCGAAAGAGCCGAGTATGTCAGATTCTTGATCTCGGCTCTGTTTTTGTTAGGCGATACTTCAGGAGCCGACAGAGGAGTCGGGAGTTTGCGTGATGAGCTTGTATGTCATCTTGATGGGGGTACAGGGCGCAGGCAAAGGATTGCAGGCTAAGTTGATCGAAGAGCGCTACGGCATCCCGCAGGTCTCCACCGGTGATCTATTTCGGGCGATGCGTACGCGCAAGGATGCTCTGGCGCGAAAAGTGCAAGACATCATGGTTTCAGGGCAGTTGGTGGATGATGACACGACCAACGCGATCGTCGCCGATCGGCTCGCGCAAGCGGACGCGCAAAACGGAGTTATCCTTGATGGTTTCCCGCGTAATCGAATTCAGGCGGCTTTCCTGGAGCGGCATTTGCAGGCGAAGGGGGCTCGCGTCAATGCGGTGCTGTTGCTCGAGCTTGACCTGTATGTCGCTTTCAAACGCGCTTTCGGACGAGTATCAGCCGACGACGGCGCCAGCTACAATTATTACTACAACGCTGATGGGGTTGACTTCAGTTGGACGCCGGCTGACGACAGCTCATTTCCACCGCGTCTGGACGCTTCGCTGCGGGACGGCGGCGAGATTCTCAGGAGGCGCCCCGACGACGCCAGCGCCGATGCGATCATCAAGCGGATTGACACCTTTCTGGAAACGACTCAGCCGCTAATCAGCTATTTTGAAGCGAAAGGCATTGTGCGCAAAATCAATGCCGACCAGAGCATTGAAGCTGTTTGGGCAGAAATCGAGCGCGCGCTTGAGACGGACTAGCTTCTGTATGATTCTTGCGATACGACGCCAATGGCCCCGGTCCTGAAGACAGCCGAAGAGCTGGATATCATGCGCCAGGCCGGACGCATCGTGGCAATCGCGCATGAGGAGATGCGGCGCGCGATTGAACCCGGGGTTACCACCAAGCGACTCGATACAATAGCCCTGACGGTGCTGCGCGATCACGGCGCCGAACCCGCCTTCCTCGGTTACGCGCCGGGCGACCATCCGCCCTTTCCCGCGACGATAACCGCGTCCATCAATAACGAACTCGTGCACGGCATACCCTCTGCATCGCGCGCGCTCGCCGAGGGCGATGTCATCGGCATTGATGTCGCTTGCTTCTATCAGGGCTACGTGGGTGACGCCGCCTTCACTCATCCTGTCGGCGAGATATCGCGCTCGGCGAAGCGCCTGCTCAACGCGACCGAGGCCGCTCTGGACGCTGCCATTCAAGCATCGATCCTCGGCAACAAGATCAGCGATGTCGCTAAAGCGACCGCGAAATGCGCGGGCAGGCAAGGCTACAGCGTGGCGCGCGAGTATACTGGCCACGGCGTCGGCCAAGCGATGCATGAAGAGCCGCAAGTGCCGAATTGGTGGCATAGCAAGAAGAGCAAGCATCAGTGGGAAGATTATGATCTGCAGGTCGGTATGACCTACGCCATCGAGCCGATGCTGATTGCCGGGCGTCCCGATCTTGTGGAGCTGGACGATGGCTGGACGGTGGTCACAAAGGACGGCTCGCTGACCGCCCATTTTGAGCATACGGTCGCCATCACGGAAGCAGGACCGCGAATCTTGACATTGGCTTAGCGGAGAGCGTTTGTGTGTAGAACTTGCCTCTGTCTGCTGCTCCTGCTGCTGTCGCCCACCGCAGGCGCACTGGAACCTGCGGTCGAAATAATGGCCCTAGCTTGCCCCGAGCATTTTCTCGCGGAAGCAAGCGCGGTGGAGGCGCAGATCAGTTGCGGCCGAGCGTTGATGCCTGAGAACCGTCAAGCGCCGGACCAGGGGCGCCGGGTCAATCTTTTTTTCCTGCGCATACCGCCCGTGACCGCGGCTGGAAACGCGCCAATCCTTCACCTGGCCGGGGGACCTGGCGACCCAGCTTCGGCCGATTTGAATTTCTGGCTGTCATCGCCATTGCATCAGGAATACGAAATCATACTGGTCGATCAACGAGGAACTGGGCTTTCGCTTCCCTCGCTTGATTGCCCGGAATATGGCGAGGTCGAAGGCGACGATTGGATTCGCGCCTGCCGTCAGCGCCTGATCGAACAGGGCGTGGAGCTGTCGCAGTACCATTTTATGTCAGTCGTCCGGGATGTTCATGACCTATTGGTCGCCCTTGAGCTTGAACAAGTGAATCTCTATGGCAATTCCTACGGCAGCCGGCTGGCACTGCTACTATCGTCAATGGCTCCAGAGCGCATTCGAACATTGGTGCTCGATGGCGTCTATCCGCCACCGCGAAATGACCTGGCGGAACTTGCGAGCAATTCCGCGCGTGCGCTCGAGCGCCTATTTGCCGATTGCGAGGCGGACGCAGCTTGCCATGAATTGTATCCGCAGCTGCGAGATATGTTTTACCAGGTCGTCGCCGAGATGAATGCCGCGCCGCCCGAGCTTTACCATTTGGGGGAGAGCACCGGACGGACCTTGAACGGCGACCAATTCCTTGCCTGGACCGTCGGCGTGATGCGTTACCAGGAATCGATCCCCATTCTGCCGCATCTCATTGCCTCTTTTGACGCCAGCGTCTACGACCTGTTCATTTTGATAGACGGGCTATTGAAAATGCCGCATTGGCATGACCTCGATTTCCGCAGTGAAGGCTTCGAACTGAGTGTCCGCTGCTCTGAGGCTGCGCGGTCGGCCGTTTCGCAGCGCGAAGATACAATCGAATCGACGGTTTCAGAGGCGATAGCGCGCGTCATCGATCCAGTTGTCCGGCTTCTGCGCGACCAATGTGAGCTGTGGAATGTGCCGGCGGCGCCAGACATTATCTCGCGAGCGGTCAAGAGCGATGTGCCGGCGCTGTTGCTATCGGGCGCCTACGATCCGGCAACGCCGCCCCACTGGGCTCAAATCGCTTCTGAGCATTTGAGCAAGAGCTGGAATGTCGTCTTCCCGCACGTGGGGCACGGGGTGCTGGAGTCTGATGCTTGCGCCGGGGAGCTGATGCGCGCCTGGTTGTCTGATCCGATGCAGGCGCCGGACGCTGAGTGCCTTTCGTCCTTGAGGCCGCCGCAATTTGTCGAGCAAGATCAAGATGACGGCTAAACGGCGGAAATGTCCATTTACATAGCAGAACGCTGTGATACAATGTCCGTTCGCTGCAATGCGCCTCGCGATGAATCGGCACGATTGCAGAAAAGTAGATTGTCTCATATCAGTTATTCGCGCATCTGTAGATAGATGTCTTTGTAAATTGCGCGTCAATTGGAAATCGTCGGTCGGCGAATGGAAGTGATACAGAGGGAAAGCGCATGAAGGTATCAGCAAGCGTCAAACGCCGTTGCCCCAAGTGCCGGGTTATCAAGCGAAAGCGGCGGGTGATGATCATCTGTGAAAACCCGAAGCACAAACAGAGGCAGGGCTAGTTCCCCGGAATGATCAAGGAGAATTGTGATGGCTCGTATTGAGGGTGTTGATCTGCCGCGGGACAAGCGCGTCGTCATCGGCTTGACCTATATTTTCGGCATCGGCAAGTCCACCAGTATACAGCTGCTGGATAGCGCCGGCATCGACCAGGACACGCGCGTTCGCGATTTGAGTGAGAGCGAATTGCAGCGTATTCGCGAGTTGGTTAGCGGATTGACCATTGAAGGCGATTTGCGCCGGCAAACGCAACTGAATATCAAACGATTGATGGAAATCAATTCTTATCGCGGTCTGCGTCATCGGCGGCGTCTACCGGTCCGCGGACAGCGGACGCGAACCAACGGTCGTACGCGGCGCGGCAAAAAGCAAACTGTTGCCGGGCGCGGCCGCCGTCGTGGCGCAACCAAGAAATAGGCGCGCATACTCACTGCTGGCGACCGAGCGGCAAATGCATTGAGGCTGAAGCCCTGGCGATAATCGGCCAGCAGCATTTTGAAATAGCGGACTCTTGCAGCAGCGATTATCTAAGTTTATCCGGAGCGAATGAATGGCAAGAACAGGGCGAGGCAGTCGCGGAACTGCCAGACGAGTCTTTAAGAATATCCCCTATGGTCAGGCGCATATTCATGCCACCTTTAACAACACCATCGTATCGATGACGGATCAATCGGGGAATGTCATCACCTGGGCGAGCGCCGGCACCTCCGGCTTCACCGGCAGCCGCAAAAACACGCCTTACGCGGCGCGCATGGCGGCGGAAACCGCAGCGGCGAACTCGCAGCAGCACGGCATGAAAGAGGTTGATATCTTCGTCAAGGGTCCGGGTCCGGGCCGAGAAGCAGCGATTCGGTCCATCCAGCAGAGTGGGTTGAAAGTCCGTTCCATATCGGACGTGACGCCGGTGCCGCATAATGGCGTTCGCCCGCCTAAGCGCCGGCGGGTTTAGTCGAAAAGGAAGCCTGGTTATATGGTGTATCCAACAGAGTCCGCCTCGGTCGAGGCAAACGTCGTTGATGCCAACCTAGTCACGGCCAACATGGTTCTGCCGCATCAAGTGGAGAGCCAGAACATCACCAAGGATTATGGTCGTTTCATCATCAGCCCGCTCGAGAGCGGCTATGGCTTGACCTTGGGCAACGCATTGCGGCGTGTTCTGCTTTCGTCTTTGCCCGGGGCGGCGGTCACGAGCATTCGCGTCTCGGATGTGCATCATGAATTCTCCGAAGTCCCGCATGTGCGCGAAGACATGACGCAGCTTATCCTGCAGATCAAGCAACTGCGGCTGGTCTTGCATGGTGTGGAAAGCTCGCGGCTGCGCCTGACCTATAGCGGCGCCGACGGGATTGTGACGGCGGCGGATATCTGGGCGCCGGCGGAAGTGCAAATCGAGAATCCCAGCCTCTATCTATTCACGGTTGACGGTCACGATGTCAACATTGAGATGGAATTCGAGGTGCAAATGGGACGTGGATTCAGCCCGGCGGAAGATCGCGGACGGCTGCCAATTGGCGAGTTGCCGGTGGACGCCATTTTCAGTCCTATCAAACGCGTCAACTTTGAAGTGGAGCGCGCTCGCGTCGGACAGCGGACCAATTACGACAGATTGGTGCTTGAGCTTTGGACGGACGGGACGATCCGCCCGGAAGAGGCGCTGGCGCAATCGGCTCAGATTTTGATGCACCACCTCAAGGTGGTTGCTGGCGTCGATGATGACTGGTTCCGCAATATTGAGTTGCCGCCACAGATCGAGGATGAGCCGACCTATCCGCCGCTCTATGACAAGCCGATCGAAGAGCTGGACTTGAGCGTGCGCGTGTTCAACTCACTGAAGCGCACGGGCATCACGTCTGTGGGCGACGTGCTGGATATGCTAAATCGCGGACCGGATGCCATGCTGGCGATCCGCAACTTCGGCGAGAAGTCGCTGGACGAGCTGGAGCAGAAGCTGCAGGAAAAGAACTACTGGCCGCATGAGAAGACCGAGCAGTAAGCAAACGAGGCGGAAGTATGCGACATCGTCGTCACGGAAAGAAACTAAATCGCAGCGGCAGCCATCGAAAGGCGCTGCGCATGAATCTGGCGAGTCAGTTGTTTGTGCATGGACGGATCAGAACGACTTATCACAAAGCCAAATTCGTACAAGGTCATGCCGAGCGACTGATTACGATTGCCAAACGCGGGCTGGCGAAAGCGGAAGCGAAGGGCGACGACCTGATCGCCGTGCACGCGCGCCGTCAAGTCGCCCGGCGCTTGAATAATGATCGCGAACTGGTCGGGGTCGTATTTGATGAATTGGCGCCGCTCTATGAAGATCGGCCAGGCGGCTATACGCGGATCTACAAGTTGGGACCGCGCAAGGGCGATAACGCCGAGATGGCGCTGATTGAGTTGGTGGATCACGAGGCGGAGGATTGACCCGCTCATTGAAATGAGGCGATACGCCGCGATCTTGGCTTATGACGGAACCGCCTATCAAGGCTTTCAGCGTCAGCCGGAACCGACGCCAACGATACAGGCGGCGGTCGAGAAGGCGATAAGCCAGGTGACTGCGCAGCCGGCAAGCATCGTCGGCGCCGGCAGAACCGATGCGGGCGTGCATGCAAGCGGGCAAGTGATAGCCTTTGATGTCGGATGGAAACATGGAGTCGATGAATTATTACGCGCGATCAATTCGCAGCTGCCAGCGGATATCTCCCTCCGGGGGCTTTGGCGGAAAGAAGGCTTTCATCCGCGATTTGACGCGCTTTGGCGGCAATACGCTTATCGAATCGCGACACCGGCGACCCGCCATCCGCTGCTGACACGGCACGTCTGGCAGCTCATCGGCGTATCGCTTGATTTGGAGCGGATGAATGCGGCGGCGGCGACTTGCTTGGGCGAACATGACTTTGCCGCCTTCGGCAGACCGCCGCAACAAGGCAGTTCAAATACGGTGCGGCGGATCTATTGGTCGCGCTGGGAGACGGAATCGGGAGCATTTGGGCGGAGATTGCGCTATCGAATTCGCGGGACTGCTTTTCTGTACCACATGGTGCGCCGCCTGGTGGGAGTGATGGCGCAAGTCGGTCAGGGAGAGATAAGCCCGGGTGAATTTGAAGACATTTTGCGCAGTCGTGACATCGCCAGGGCAAAACACTTGGCGCCGGCAAATGGGCTAATCCTGGAAGCGATCGGCTACCCACAGAGCCAGGAGACGGAATCAACAACACGCGCGGAAGCGCTTGACATGATGGCGGCGGCGCCGAAGGGACAGACATGAGACAGATTGTGCAAAAGACTTACGCGACAAGGCCTGACGTCATTGAACGACGCTGGTGGGTGATTGATGCGAAAGGCATGACTCTGGGGCGCGTCGCCTCAAAAGTGGCGCCGCTCTTGCGCGGCACGCACAAAGCCTACTTTACGCCGCATCTCGACACCGGCGACTATGTCATCATCGTCAATGCGGACAAGATCCATGTCACCGGCAAGCGCATGGACCAGAAGACCTATTATCGTCACAGTGGTTATCCCGGCGGCTTGAAGTCGTTGACGCTGCGCGAATTGATGGAAAAGGTCCCCAACCGCGCCCTGAAGCTCGCGATTAAGGGTATGCTGCCCAAGGGACCGCTCGGACGCCGCATGTACAAGAAGCTCAAAGTCTACGCCGGCGCCGATCATCCCCACCAGGCGCAGCAACCACAAGTTCTGGACCTGTAGGCTGTGGAAAGTTAGCAGCGGCGCGCGCGAGTATCGTTAGAATAGCGTCCGCGGATCGCACAATTTGAGGAGAGATTGAATGTCAGCACAGTATTACGAGGGCATCGGGCGCCGCAAGTCCGCTTCCGCGCGCGTCCGGCTGTTTCCCGGCGGCACGGGCCGCTTCATCATCAATGGCAAAGAGGGCATGGCATACTTGCCGCGGCTGGGCGACACCGAGCTTTGCCTGGCGCCATTAACCCACATTGGGCAGGAACGCCATTACGATATCTCCGTCCACGTCAACGGCGGCGGCATCACCGGACAGCGTGACGCCATCTTGCTGGGCATCGCCCGCGCGCTGGAGAAGATCGACCCCGACTTGCGCGGGACGCTCAAGCGCGAGGGTTTCCTCTCGCGGGATGCGCGTGTGAAAGAACGCAAAAAGCCCGGACTCAAGCGCGCTCGTAAAGCGCCGACCTACACCAAGCGTTAAAGCCAAACTGGAAAACGCGCTATTCAGCCAGCACTCGCCGAGGGTTGCTGGCTGATTTTGTTCAGGCGCGTATCGCAAGCCGACAGCTAAGCAAGCAGCTTTCTATGATTACCATTGTGGGATTGGGACCTGGCTCCATTGACGATTTGTCCCGGCGAGCCTGGGAAACGATTCGCGGCGCGCCAACGCTGCATTTGCGCACGGCGCGGCATCCCTGCGTGGCTGATCTTCCGGCGACCTGCAATATCGTTAGCTTCGATGACGTTTACCAGCAGTTTGCGCAATTCGACGACGTCTACGCCGAAATCTCGGCGCGGGTTATTCAGCGGGCGCGGGAAGTGGGCGAGGTCGTTTATGGCGTGCCTGGTGACCCGCTCGTGGGCGAGGCGACCGTGACGCGCATCCTGGCTCTTGCCACGGAGCAAGCGATTCAAGTCGAGATCGTGCACGGCATCAGCTTCATCGAGCCCTGTCTATCGCTACTTGGCGTTGACGCGCTGGATGGAATCCAAGTGCTGGATGCTCTCACTGTTGCCGAGCAGTATCATCCGCCGCTCAATCCAGCGCTGCCGGCGCTTTTGGCGCAGGTCTACAGTCCAGCGGTGGCATCCGATCTCAAGCTGACCTTGATGAACCAGTATGACGATGAGTTTCCGGTCAAGCTGATTCACGCGGCCGGAACCGCCACCGCCGCTGTCGAATCTCTGAAGCTGTACGAAATCGACCGCAGCGAGCGTATTGATGTAATGTCGTCGCTCTATATTCCGGCGATGGATGCGTTGAGCAGCTTTGAAGCGCTACAGAACATCATCGCGCATCTGCGATCAGCTGAGGGTTGTCCCTGGGACCGCGAGCAGACCCACAAATCATTGCGCCCCTATTTGATTGAAGAAGCTTATGAGACGCTGGAAGCGCTGGACGCGGACGATCCGCAGGCGCTGTATGAGGAGATGGGCGACCTGCTCTTGCAGATCCTGTTGCACACGCAGATCGCCATCGACGACGGCGAATTCAGGATGACTGATTTGCTGCGTCATCTCAACGAAAAAATGACGCGGCGTCATCCGCATGTCTTTGGCGATATCGAAACGACCGACGATCTCGGGCAGCTTTCTCGAATCTGGCAAGAAGTTAAGAAAGCGGAAAAAGCCGGCGACATGAAACCCTTGGAGTCGATCTTGGATGGGATCCCTGTGGGCGCGCCCGCTCTGTTCGTGGCGCAGCGATATTCGCAGCGGGCGTCCAAGGTCGGCTTTGATTGGAATGACGTTAGCGGCGTCGAAGCCAAGTTTCGCGAAGAGTTGGCTGAGGTATTCGCGGCGAGTTCGACGGAGGCGCGCGCCAAAGAGATTGGCGATCTGATCTTCGTCCTGGTGAATTGGCTGCGCTGGCTCGGTATCGACGATCCGGAAAGCCTGCTGCGGCAGACCAATGCAAAGTTCTATCGCCGCTTCCGCCATGTCGAGCAGCGGGCGCAGGCGGCCGGCAAGCCGATTGCTGATTTCAGCCTGGATGAACTCGATATCTGGTGGCGGGAAGCCAAGCGGTTGACCGACTAATGCCACCAGAATGCCAGATTCTGGAAGGCTACCTGTCAATTCGGTCGGCGCTCGAAGCGGGCTTTCGAGATGTCCACCAGATACTGATTGATGAAAGCAAGCGACGCGACCGGCGACTGCGCGGGCTGCGCCGTCAAGCCCAAGCCGCCGGCGTGGCTCTTTCATTCGTGTCGCGCGCGGACATCGAGAAGAGTACATCTGGCAATTCTCACGGTGGACTAATCGCGCGGGTCGGTGAGAGGCGCTTTTGTCAGCTGGAAGACTTGCTGCCGAAGGCGGGCGCCGCCTTCATCGTCATGTTGGATGGCATCGAGGACCCCTATAATTTCGCCGGGGCGCTGCGAGCGCTATACGCCGCCGGTGCAAATGGCGCCGTTCTTCGCCCACGCAACTGGAGCAGCGCCAGCGCGCTCGTCGGCAGAGCGAGCGCCGGGACGATTGAGCGGCTGCCGCTGGCGATCGCGGATACCGCAGCAGATGCCGCCAAATTCTATCGCGCCCGCGGGCTCGCCATTGCTTGCGCGGCCAAGACTGAATCGTCGCGTTCATTGTATGAGGCGGACCTTACACCGCCGCTATTTCTGCTGATCGGCGGTGAAAAGCGCGGTGTCACGCGCTCGTTCCTGCGCTGCGCTGATTTGCCCCTGCGAATACCTTACGGGCGCGATTTTGAGCATTCGCTGGGCGCCGTTGGCGCGGCATCGGTCATTGCTTTTGAGGCGATGCGGCAGCGCCGCTGTAAAAGCCTTTGACGCAACAGGCGGGCGATTGCCTGTCGCGAAATGGCAACCTCTGCTACCATGCGAATCAGATCTCAATGACGGCAGACATCGAACGGGAGATGACATGAAAGCGTTGATTCTGGCGGCTGGGCAGGGTACGCGTTTGCGCCCGGTGACGCTTACCATGCCCAAGTCGCTAGTGCCGGTCGCGAACCGCTGGCTAATCAATTACGCAATGGATGCGCTGAAAAAGGCCGGCCTGACCGATATAGGCATCGTCGTAAATAGCATGGATTCGCCTATCGTCGCCAACCTGAGTGATGGCGCGCTGCTCGGCGTCAACATCGAATATATCGTGCAAGACGAACAGCTCGGCCTCGCGCACGCGACCGCGCTCTGCCACGAATTTGTCGGCGACGATCCTTTTACCGTTTTCCTCGGCGACAACATCTTCCAGGACAAGATGACCGGCCTGCTCACTTCCTTTGCCGATTCGCCGAACGAAGCCGCGGTTGTGCTCGGCCGCGTGCCGGACCCGACGCGTTTTGGTATCGCCGAAATAGATAACGGCAACATCGTGCGCGTGGTCGAAAAGCCCCGGAATCCGCCGTCGAATCTGGCGATCGCCGGTGTCTATCTCTTTCGATCTTCCATCTTTGACGCGATCAAGCGAATTAAGCCATCAGGCCGCAATGAGCTGGAAATCACCGATGCCATCCAGGTGCTGATCAATAGTGGTCAGCCTGTCGCGTCCTACGAGCTGAACGGCTGGTGGATTGACGCTGGCAAGCCCAATGCAATCATCATGGCCAACCAGTTGGTGCTGGAAGAATTGCCTTACACCCCGGCGCCCGAGAATAGCGACCAAATAGAAGGCGAAAGCGAAGTATCGCATCGTGTGCTAATCGGTCGCAACAGCCGGATCATCGACAGCGTCATCCGCGGACCCGTCATCATCGGCAGGGACACCATCATCCGCAACAGCTATGTGGGACCCTATACATCGCTCGGCGATAACGTCGTGGTCGAAGGCAGCGAAATCGAAGCCAGCATCGTCATGAAGAACTGCGAAATCCGCAACATCCTCGGGCGGATTGACCGAAGCCTGCTGGCCGACAACGCGCGCGTCACATCAGCTACGCACATGCCGGACGCGCATCGTTTCGTGTTGGCGGAAAATAGCTACGTGCAATTCTAGCCGACTATTTCAGCGGGCGGGGCGCCAGCAGGCCCTGCCGCCGCAAGTAGGCTTCCGGTGGACCCCGCCAGCCAACGCGAGCGAAATCGACCTTGCCGCTCTGATCAAAGCGTATTCCTTCCAGTTCCAGAAGACGCCGCTGTTCCTCGGCTTGGGCGCTGCCCGCGGGGAAGCTGATCGTGCCCCTACTGTTTATGACGCGGTGCCAGGGAATGGACCGGCCGCGTGGAGTCTTGCGCAAAGCGGTGCCCACCCAGCGCGGCGCCAAACGGCGCAATTGGGTTGGCTCCATATCCGCGTCCGGCGGGATCATCGACGCGATCTGGCCGTAACTGCTGACCTTGCCCGCCGGGATCTGCAGCACGATGTCCCAAACCATAGCAAAAAAGAACTTCGCGTTTGGTGGATTGAACATGATGGCGCCGATGTCTCGCTTCAATGTCCACGTCGTCGGCTAAAATTGGGTGCCAAGGCAAATACTGCAGGAGATCAAGTATGCAACTGGTTGGGCTGACCGTAGCCGCTATCAATATGGAAGAGATGGTGAGATTTTACAACGCCGTATTCAGCGCCGGGCTCAAGCCTACGGTGCATATCGGAGATGACCAGTTCTATGCTGGGCAGCTCTGCGGCATGAAGCTGACCTTCTGCCCCAACTCGATTGCCGGTGTCGTCGCCGAGCAAAATCGCCAGCAATTCCGCTTTCAGGTGGCGGACATCAAATCTGTGATGGCGACGGGGCTGGCGAATCACGGTAGCGAGATCAACCCCATTGAAGAATACAAAGGAGCGAAAGTCGCCTCACTGGCGGATCCCGATGGCAACACCATTGAGTTCGTCGAGCTTCTCTCATAGTTCGCCGTCGATGCTGCGAATCAGTTCGGCCGGCGTCGGCGCATAGTTGCCGAAATGCCGCACCACGATGCCGCTGGCGTAATTCGCGAGCATGAGCGCCTCCGGCTCGTCTATTCCGGCGGCTAGCGCCAGGGTAAGGGTCGCGATGGTGGTATCGCCGGCGCCAACGGTATCATAGACGTCGCTGACGCTCGGCGCCGGGCAATGCGTGGTTTCGCCATTTGCCGCCAGTGTCGCGCCAGCAGCCCCGCGCGTAATGATCGTCGCCCGGCGAATGCCCAAGCGATCATGCAATTGCCGCGCCGCCTGGCTGAAGTCTTCATCAGAATCAAGCTGTCGATTGAGATAACGCCGGGCGTCATCGGCATTGCATTTGATGACATCCAGCTGACTGAATGCATCGAAGTTTCCTTGAACATCGGCCGCATGCAAGACACCATAAGCGGCGCACAGATCGCGGATTCTTCGGACGAGCGAGGGCGTCAGCAGGCCGCCATGATAGTGGGACAGCAATACCGCATTAACATCGGCCAGTTTTCCGCTGGCGAGATCAACCACCAGCGATTCGGTCTCGTCGTCGATGGGCTGGCGAGTGACCGTGTCAATGCGCGTCACCTGCTGTGGGAAGCGCAAGCCCATCTGCGCCAGGATGCGCGTTTTGACGGTCGTCGGTCGCTCGGCGCGGCGCAGGAGGCCGCCCGCCTCTATGCCCTGTCTGACGAGGAGTTGCCGAAGCTGCTCCCCCGGCGCATCCTCGCCGACGATCCCCACTTGAATCGCGCGTCCGCCTAACGAGGCGATATTGGCCGCCGGATTGGCCGCGCCCCCGGCGATGTAGCGCTTTGACTCCAGTTCAAGAACGGGGACTGGCGCCTCGCGGCTCATGCGCGTCACCCGACCGGTGATGTATTCGTCCAGGATGACATCGCCTATCACCAGTACGATTCGGTCTGCCAGGCGCGCGACATGAGACTTCAACAGGGTTGACATTCTTGGCCAGATGTCCTCAAGAGCTCATCAAATCGATAGTTTACCGTAAAGTAAACGCGATACAAACAGTGTCTTTACTTTGCAGGTCGCCGCTGCTTTTGCCGCAGAACAGCGAGTACAAATCGAGGCAGGCGGAGCATGCGTCTCAGCCGCCAGGGTTGGCGCAGCAGGCGGTATAGCCACTCGAGGCCGCGTGCGCGCATCCATTGCGGCGCCCGCGGCACGGCGCCGGCGATGAAATCCAGCGATCCGCCGATGCCCATCGCCATCGCCACATCCAGGCGTGGAAGGTTCCGGGCGATCCACTTGTCCTGGTTCGGCGCGCCATAGGCGACCAGCAGAATGTCGGCCCCGCTGGCGTTGATCTTGGCGACGATCGCGTCCTCTTCAGACGGGGACGGGCTTCCGCCATAGCTGCCAGCGACGATCAGCTGCGGCTGCTGCTCGCGCAAAATGGCGGCGGCGCGCTCAGCAATTCCTTCCGCCGCGCCGAGCAGGAATAGTCTCCAGCCATGCTGCGCCGCATGACGCGCGATCAGCGGCACGCCGTCCGAGCCGGTTACGCGTTCCGGTAGCGGCGCGCCCAGATGCCGGCTCGCCCAGAGCAAGCCAACGCCATCGGCCACACAGATTTCCGCCCGATTCAGAATGTTGAAGAATATGGGGTCGCCTTGCGCAATCATGATGAATTCGGGATTCACCGTGCAGACATGCCGCGCGCCTGCGCCCGCCGCCACCCAGGACCCGATCCGCCGCATCCAGCTGTCATAGGTGATGGCGTCGACAGGCACGCCTAGCACCTTCAAACGACGTTTTGCCTCGGGGGGCTCGGTCTCGGCAATGGTCTTTGTGGTCGGAATGGCATCTCCGTTTGCGGCGTCGAGGAGGCTGCGCGCTGCGGCCAGCACCTGCTCCGGGCGCAGCAGCTTCATGCAAGTGCGCGCCTCGCAGCCTTCACGGGCGCCGATCCTATGCCCGACATAGCTGCACGGGCTGCATTCCACGCCGCTGCTGAGCACCGTTGCGCGACCACCAACGGTCCAAGGACGCCAGGCATCGGGATTGCTGGGCCCGAATATGCTCAAGACGGGCGTGCCGGCCGCGGCTGCAATGTGCATCACGCCGCTGTCCGCGCCGATGAACAGGTCGGCGCCGGCGATGACTTCGGCGAGCTGGGGCACTGTGGTCGCGCCGATCAAATTAGTCGGCTTCTGCTCAAGCAGGTTTTCGACCTGGTCCCCGTAATCCGCCGGCTGTCCAACCAGGACGATTGCTGCGCCACGCTCTTGTTGGAGGTCGCGAGCGACCGCGGCGAAGCCTTCGGCCGACCAGCGCCGCGCTCTGCTATAGCCGCCGCTGCCGGTGTGTATGACGACAGTCGGGCGTCCCTCTGCCGGCAGTACGCGCTCCGACAGGGACTCGCGCGTTACCTGGGCCGGACGCGCCCTGCTGCTCGCGCCTAAGAGCGCCACAAGATCAAGCCAGTATTGCGCCTGGTGCCGGGCGCCAAATCCTTCATCATGGATGGACTCGGTGAGAAAGCCTATGTTGTGATTCTGCAAGCCGATGATGCGCCGGGCGCCGCTGGCTTTGGCCAAGAGCCAGAATTTGAAGACGCCAGCGCGCAATGTGAAGTGATGAAAGAAAACCACCGCGTCGTATTTGCGCGCGCGCAATGTCAAGAGCAGGCGCAGGTTCGGCAAAGAGAATAATTCGCGGCTGGCGCTGCCCGCTCCGCGGCGGAACGGAATCAGGCGGTTAACCAGACCCTTTGGCGCCAGTGGCAGCGCATGTTCCGAGGCCAATAGATCAATCTGAGAATTCGGATGGGCTTCTCGCAATGCCGCTATCGCCGGCGTGGTCAATACCAGGTCGCCGATATCCGCCAGCTGGACCAGAAGAATGCGCTCGTTTGCCATTAGTTTCGCCGCCGCTCGCCCAATGCCATTCTATCAGATTGGCGAGCGACTGGTGCTGGCGCGTCCGCCCAGCCCGTCGAACGCGGCCATCACTTGCTGTGCCGCCGCGTCCCAGGTAAACTGTTTCGCCCGCCGGTAGCCGCGCTTGATAAGCAGCTTTCTCAGGGCGGCATCGTCGCTGCAGCGCCCCATCGCCTCCGCAATTGCCGGCACGTTTAGCGGGTCGACCAGCAAACCAGCGTCGCCGACCAGTTCCGGCAGGCTGGATGTTTCGCTGGCGATGACTGGCGTGCCACAATGCATCGCTTCGACGGCCGGGAAGCCGAACCCTTCATACAGGCTGGGGAAGACCAAGGCGATCGCCCCGGCCAGCAAGCTGCCCTTGTCCGCCTCATCAATATAGCCGGTGACGATAATATTTCTCGCGCCCTCCAGCCAGGATGCGTCAAAGAGCCAGCCCTCCGCGCCGGCAAGCACCAGCGCGATATTGCCATCGTCATGTTCTCGCTGCCACCGACGAAAGGCTTTCACGATCCGGCCAATGTTCTTGCGTGGTTGCAGCGTGCCGAGGAAGACGAAGTAGCGCGCAGGCAGCTGATATTTGGCGCGTGTCGCTTCCATGATTTGGGCGGACGATTTCAAAGCAGCGCCGTCAAGGCCTGGATAAACAACTCGAATCTTTTCAATCCTTGTGCCATAAAACCGGTTGAGATCGGCCGCCGTCGCCTCGCTGTCAGCCAATACGAGCGCGGCCCGCCGCTGACTAAGTCGCGTGCTGAGCTCCAGATATGCGCGCTGGACCCTCGAATGCGCTTCTGGGTAAAGCCTGTAGCCCAAATCGTGTACTGTCACCAAGCCTGCGCCGGGAAAGACAAAGGGAAGCGTATGAGCCGGCACGAAGGTGATATCGGGTCGCGCTCGCAGAAGAGCCGTGGCAAAGCGCAGATGGGTCCACAGCCGCGGAAAGGGAATGACGATTTCTTCGACAAGGTCTGAATTCGCGAACAGGTCCGCTGGTGGCGTATCACGAAAATAAAGCGAGAAGAGATATGGCTCCGCTCGAGATTCGTTCGCCGCGATTAGCGCCTGAATCAGCCGCAGGGCGTAATTCTCTGTACCTGTCGGCTGTGGTCTCGTCGTTCTGCTGGCGTCAATCGCGATTCTTAGCGACATCACATCATTTGTCGTGGCAGGCGGGTCGCGACTGATTGAAAGGATGGCGCGTCATAAGCTGATGATATGCCCGCCGTTGCGGTCGCTATAAACGTGACGGGTGTCCACGATGACGCTGCTGTTCCGCGATATTTCATCCCAGTCAAAGACACTATGATCGGTGACGATCACCACGCAATGCGCGTCACGCAGGAGTTGCAAGTCATACTCCTTTGACCGCATCAGTAGATCGCTCTCCAGGTGAATCTGCGGCACGTGCGGATCGTGATAGTAGACTTCCGCCCCGCGCTGCCGCAGCAAGCTGATAATATCCAGCGCCGGGCTTTCGCGCACGTCATCAACATTTCGCTTGTAGGCGACACCCAGAATCAAGATGCGTGAGCCACGCACGGCGCGCTCCTGATTGTTCAGCGCTTCGGTGATCTTGTTCGCCACATAATAGGGCATGGAGGTGTTCACTTCGCTCGCCAACTCGATAAAGCGGGCGTTGTAGTTGAGTGTCTTGAGTTTCCAACTGAGATAAAGCGGATCGACCGGAATGCAGTGACCGCCGAGGCCCGGGCCGGGATAGAAGGGCATATAGCCGAAGGGTTTGGTAGCGGCCGCTTGAATCACTTCCCAAACATCAATGTCCAATTTGTCGCACATCAGCGCCATTTCGTTGACGAGCCCGATATTGACCGCGCGAAAGGTGTTCTCCAGCAATTTGACCATTTCCGCCGCTGTTGGAGAGGACACAGCGATGACCTGATCGACAGCCGAGCGATACAGCTCAATGGCGACTTCAGTGCATTCCGGCGTGATTCCGCCAACAACCTTGGGCGTGTTGCGAACCGAATAATTCGCATTGCCGGGATCGATTCTTTCCGGCGAGTAGGCGATGAAGATGTCTTCGCCGACGGCGAGATCGTCGCCGGCGATTTCTGGCAGGATGATTTCTTCAGTCGTACCAGGATAGGTTGTGCTTTCCAATACGATCAGCATACCGGGCCGGCGGATTTCGGCGATCGACTTTGCCGCTTGGACGATGTATGCCATGTCCGGATCGCGTGTTTTCCGCAACGGCGTTGGCACGCAAATGCTGATGGCATCGGCTTCTTGCAAGTCGTCGTAACAGTTGGTCGCGCAGATCTTGCCAGTTTCGACGAGATTGTGGACCCGCTCATTGGCGACATCGTCAATATAACTCATTCCCGCATTTATCTGCCGGACCTTCTCGACATCTACGTCCATGCCGATGACTCGGAAGCCAGATTCCGCGAATTCGATTGCCAGCGGAAGGCCGACATAGCCCAAGCCAACGACCGCGATCCGCGCTTCGTGGCTGGCGATCTTATGCAATAGATCTTGTTTGCAGCTCATGCGTTCCCTAAGGCAGGCCATTCGACCAGCGCGATTATAGTATGCTCATTGTACACGCTACAGGTAGAAATCAGCGAATGCCGCTGCGGGCGAAGCTTTCCACGAATTGCCTTTGGAACAGCAAAAACAGTATGACGAGCGGCGCGATGACGATCAGTGTGCCGGCCATCAGCTGCCCGTAAAAGGCGCCTTGATCGGTCGTCTTGATGAGCTTGTTCAGCCCCAAGGTAAGCGGGCGGATCGCCTCCGAGCGCGTGATGATAAAGGGCCAGAGGAACTCATTCCAATGCGTGCTGACCGAGACCAAAGCGAATGCCAGGTAGGCTGGTATCGCGTTTGTCACATAGACGTGCCGAATGACTTGCGCGAGATTGGCGCCGTCAATCCGCGCCGCTTCTTCCAGCTCGATGGGAACTTCGCGGAATGTCTGGCGCAGAAGCAGCACGCCAAACGCCGAGCCCCAATAGGGAATCATCAGGGCGATTCGAGTATCAAAGAGCCCAAGCGTATTGATCATTCGAAAGTTCTGCACGAGCAAGACGCCAGATGGGATCATCAACTGCAAGAGAATGACCATCAGCAGCAGGTCACGCCCTAGAAAGCGCATGCGCGCGAAGGCGTAGGCGGCGCAAGTCACCGTGACCAGTTGGACGAGCAGGGTGCCGGCGACGAAAATGAGGCTGTTGATGTAGTGCAAGCTCCAGGGGGCAATCGCAATAGCCCGCTCGAAATTTTCGAATGTCAACTCGCTGCCGAAAAAGATATTGCCCTTCGTCACCGGTTCGGTCTCGGGCCGCAGGCTGACGAGCAGCGTGAAGATCAGCGGGATGAGAAACACGATCGCGATCACTGTTTTCGTCACTGACGCAAAGTAACGCAAGACGCCCCCCGATCGATTACTCAATTGCTCTCATCCCGCTCAAACAGCAAAAAATTGGCGATGGTAAATGTCAAGACGACGCCGATGAGCACAATCGTCATGGCGTTAACGTAGCCCCAATTGCGCCGTTCCGATATGTTTTGGAAGATCAGATACAGCAGCAGATTCGCTGAATCGTTCGGTCCGCCCTCGCCAAGCGCCTGCAACTGCTCCACCGTCTGAAAGGCGAAGATGAAGGAAATGACGATGACGAACAGAAGCGTGCGGCGGAGCAGGGGCAGCGTGAGCGCGGTGAACTGCTGCCGATCGCTGGCGCCGTCCAAAGAGGCGGATTCATAAATGTCGCGCGGGATATTCTGTAAACCGGCAAGAAAGAAGATCATGAAGTAACCGGCCTGCTTCCAGATATTGACGACGATCACCGATAGCAGCACCAGGTTGCGGTCACCCAGCCAATTCAGCCCGGGGTGGCCTAGGGATTTCAAGACTGCGTTCGCCAGCCCGATGCTGTCGGAGAAGATGAAGGACCAGATGCTGGCGGCGCCGATGAGCGGCAGCAGGGATGGATAAAATACCGCGAAGCGCCAAAGGCCCAGCAGCGGCTGCTTGTGATTCAGCAGCAGCGCCAGCAGCAGACCCAAAGGCACGCCGATCACGACCGTCGCCAAGGCGAAGACGATCGTATTGCGTAAGGTGCGCTGGAAACGCGTACCCATATAATGCGCCTCATCAAAGAGGTCGCGGAAGTTCTGCAAGCCGACATAATCGGGCGCTTTGCCGGCAGCGTTGAGACCGCGGGCCGGCCGGTGCGTACTGTCGTACACCGTCTTGATCGCGGGCAGGACGTTGAACATCAGCACCAGAATCAGGGTTGGTGCGATGAGAAGATAAGGCTGCAGAACGGAAAGGTGCGAACGACGCGGCGATTGCGCGCGCATTAAATTGCCAACACCAACGAAGTCTTGTAGGGCGACTGTAGGTCTGTGTCTACGCGACCCGGTGAGTCGCCCTCCTTTGGACCTACCACAGCTGTATTACTTATATTCGGCTAGGATGCCGTCGATTTGCGCTTGCGCTGCGTCCATCGCCGCCTGCGCATCCTCCGATTCGCCGGTCAGGATGCTTTCCAGCGTCTTGTTGATGATGCCCTGGATGGTGATGGTGGCGTAGCTGGAGAACTCCTTGTCGGCGTACTGCAATTGATCGCGCGCAACGCCATATTGCGGATATTCCATCGCGCGTGAGGCCAACGGCTCTGTCTCCCAAGCGGTCGCATTCGAGGCGATGTAGCCGGTGGTCGCGCCCCAATCAGACTGAATCTGGGGCGAGGACAGGAACAGCACCCACTTCCAAATCGCATCCAGCTCCTCGTCGGATTTGCTGCCGTCATCAAAGATGTAGAGATTGCCACCGCCAGTGGGCGAGCCATAGCCACTGCCATCTTCGCCCGCCGGCCCGCTGGGCAGATACCAGACGCCGACTTCGAATTCAGCGCCATCGAGAATGCGGCTCAGATTGCCCGTCGTGTGATAGATCATCGCCGCTTGACCAGCCAGGAAGGCGACCGGCGTATCGCCCCAGGCGGCGCCGCCCGCTGGGCCCACGCCAAGATCTGTGCCCAATGAACGCACAAACTCGACCGCGGCGACCGCTTCCGGCGTATTGAAGTAAACCTCGGTCGGGTCATCGCTGACGATATTTCGCCCGTAGGCAATGGCGAAGCTCTGATACATCCAGATGGGGAAGCCGCCGGCGACCGGCACCAGCAAGCCATCGCGTTCGTCGGTCGTCAATGCCTGCGCGATCTCGACCAATTCGGTGTTATTGGTCGGCGGCGCATCGTAGCCAGCTTCCGCCAGCAGATCGGCATTGTAGTAGAGTATCGGTGTGCTGCGCTGGAAGGGAATCGACCAGACCGTGCCCATTTCATCGACGCCGTTCGCCATCAGCGCGGGGAAGAAGTCGCTCACATAGGCGTCGCCGTCTTCCATCGCGTCGATGAAAGATTGAGCAGGCACAATGTAGCCTTCTTCGGCAAAGCTATAGAGATCGATCGACAGCATCACCGCGACATCGGGTCCGGCGCCTCCGCCCTGCAATTCGGTGAGGATTGTGTTGCGCGTATCAGTGTAGCTGCCGGAGAACACAGAATTTATAGTGATGCCGGGATTCTCTTCCTGAAACATATCGGCATAGCGCTGAAAGATGCCTTCGGCGTCATTCGCGGTCGCTGACGGGAAGTAGAAATCGATGACGACGTCATCTTGCGCCATGGCGGCGCCTGCCGTCATAGCGATCAATAGAAGCACTAGACATGCAATGCGAGTACAACTCATTTGCTGATCTCCTGTCAATCTTGCTGCGAATTGAGTAAACGACAGAATGCATTCTAGCGCAATCTGCGCAGAATTTAAGACCCCGACAGATTTCGCTGCAGGTCTATTTGCAGCCAAAGCCTTGATGGTGAGCGCGGCCGCCTCAGAGGCCGATGTCGCGCCGTTCGTAGCGATATAGTGAGGCCAGCAGCAATACCCCAGACAAGATGACGAAGCCGGCGATATGAGGCCAGATAAAGCCCTGCGCCAGGATGTCACCCGCGTTGTAATAAGTCAGAAACGATACAGCGCCGATGGGCTCGGCCACAGTGCCTTCGGCGGCCAAACCGATCGTCTGCAGCATGTAGCTGACGATGACGAAGGCGGTGACGATGCCCAGCGCGACCGTCCGCCGGCGCACAAACACCGCGACCAGCATGGTGGCAGCCATGATGAAGACCATCAGCGGGATTAAGTAGAAAGTCACTTCCGCCAGGCGCAGAACATCCAATTCAACGCCACCCAGGAGCACGCCGATATGCAATCCCAGGTAAATCAGAATGACAACGCCGATGCAGCTGACGCCATAAGCGAGGAATCTCTCGATGACGACGCGCGCGCGCTCCACCGGCAGGCTGAGCAGGACATCCATCGTACCCTTGTCTTCGTCGTTCGCCGTGATGCGCATACCCATGACGACCGGATACACGGCGAAGATGAGCGCCGATTTGCCGAAGAAGCCGATGGCGACGAATCCCTCGTTAGTGGCGAAAATCTCCAGATCTTGACCAACGCCAATCATGGCGAGAATCACCGGCGGGAAACTCGCCAGCAGCTTTTGCATATCCTGCATATTGAAAAGCGGCACCATGATGACGACGAGAAGCCCCATCGCCGACAGACCAATGCCCCAATAAACCATTTGCTTCCAGGTCGTTTTCAGAGTTTCGAGGAATACAGCGCCAATCATCTCGCAGCCTCCTATACGCCGATATCACGGCTGACGAACATTTTCAGGGAGACGGCAAAACCAACCAAAATGGCGACAAGGATGACGACGGAATCGATCGGGTCGTATGTGCCAATCACGAAGGCTTCACCGTGAATATAACTGAAGTAGGAAACAGTCTCCATCAGATCGGCAACGGCGCCGCTGGCTGACGCGCCGATGACATTGAATATGTAGCTGACCACGACGAAGGCGGCGGCAGCGCCAATCGCGACGGCGCGCCGGCGAAGCGTAGTCGCCAACAGACAGGTCACGGTCATTACCAGTAGTGTACCGGGATATAGGTTCAATATGCTCTTCAATATCACATCCCGGGGCGCGTCGATATTCATGCCGATGAGGCCCGCAACCGTGATCAGCGCGCAGAGCAGGACGATGCCCAAACCAATCAGGGCGTAGCCGATCCAACGTTCTAGCAAATAGGCGCTGCGGGATATCGGCAGTGACAGGATCACGTCCATCACACCAGATTGCTCATCGTTGGCGCTGATGTTCAAGCCAGCCAAGACCGCGAATACGGACAAGAATATTGCCGCTTCCGATACGAAGATGGTGACGATCCAGCCTTCCGCCGACGTGAAAAGCGCGATATCGCTGGCGCCGAAGGCTTGCAGCATGGCGGGTGGCATGGACTTGAATAGCTCCGCGTAGCCCGAAATGATATCCGGGCTCATGGCGATGAAGTCGATGTAGAGCCCGAGAATGCCCAGCCCCAGCCCCCAATAGAGGATCTGCTTCCAGGACGTGCGCAGGGTGTTTCCAACGACAATGCCGTTCATTTTGTTTTCTCCTCGTCGCCGCTGTAAAAGGCCAGGAAGATCTCCTCAAGCGATGGCTCTTCGACATGCAGCATTTCGACGTAGCCGCTGCTGATTGCCCGTAACAGCGGATCAAAGTCGCCCACCATTCGCATACGGACTCGCGTCCCGTTGGTGCTAATATTGGTAATTGTCGGCAGGCTTTCCAACTGTCGCTGCAAGCCGGCGGGCACCGCATCGCGGAAGGTGACATCGACCCAGTTGAACTCAACATTGGTAATCTTCTCAACGGACTCCACCGCCTTGAGTTCGCCGTCGCGCAAAATGCCAACGCGATCGCAGATCGCCTGCACCTCGCTGAGCACGTGCGAAGACAAGAACACCGTCCGGCCTTTGGCGCGATAA
This sequence comes from Chloroflexota bacterium, assembly GCA_026707665.1. GTDB lineage: Bacteria > Chloroflexota > Anaerolineae > Aggregatilineales > Phototrophicaceae > UBA6055. Next base: position 19,830 of record JAPOWK010000114.1, on the reverse strand, counting down.
TCGTCCATCATGTCGTGGAATGTCTGCTGCACCAGCGGGTCTAGCCCGCCGGTCGGCTCGTCGAGAATCAGCAGCTCCGGCGAGTGCATCATGGCGATGACAAGCCCGAGCTTACGTTTGTTGCCGGAAGAAAGATCGCGGACGCGCTTGCTTGTATCCAAGTCCAGCTGCTCGGCAAGCTCACCGGCGTGTTTGGCGATGCCTCTGGTATCGCCGCGCACACTGGCGACATAATGGATGATTTGCTCGCCGGTGCGCCCTTCCCATAGGCTTAACTCGCCGGGCAAGAAGCCAATCCGCCGGTGAATCTCGACGCTGTCGGCGCGCGTGTCCAATCCAAAGATTCGAGCCGAACCGCTGCTGGGACGTATCAGATCCAGCAGCAAGCGGATGGTGGTCGTTTTACCAGCGCCGTTGGGTCCCAGATAGCCAAATATCTCGCCCCGATGAACGCTCAGATCGAGCCGATTCAGCGCTAAAGTCTGCTTCTTGCCAGCGCCATAAGTCTTCGATAACCCACTGATCTCCAGGACAGATTCGGACGCCATCGTTCACTCCTTCACGACTGTAAGAGCGCGACTGCATGGGGGTGAAGCCACTTGTCAGCCTGAGTTGATTATAGAATTTTCTCTGAAGCGCTGTCAACGAAAATCGAGCCTCCCCCTCAATAATTGGGGGGACGACTTCTAATTGATGATGTCGGCGCCACCGAGATATGGCCGCAGCACATCCGGAATCACAATGCTGCCATCGGACCGCTGGTAATTCTCCATGATGGCGATCATCACCCGTGGCGTCGCCAGCCCGCTGCCGTTGAGCGTGTGCAGGTAGCGCGTCTTGCGCGTCCCGCTCGGATAGTAGCGCAGCATCGCCCGGCGCGCTTGAAAGTCTTCGGTATTGCTGCAGGAGCTAACTTCGAGCCATTCGCCGCAGCCAGGCGCCCACATCTCGATGTCATATTTCTTGGTTGCGCTGAAGCCTAGATCACCGGTGACGATCTCCAGCCGGCGATAGGGGATTTCGAGCTTGGCGCAGATTTTCTCAGCGTACTCGGTGATATTTTCCAGCTCGTCATAGCTGGTGTCTGGCGTCGTAAATGTGAACATCTCGACTTTCTCGAATTGATGCACGCGCTTCATGCCGCGCACATCGCGCCCGGCGCTGGCTTTCTCGCTGCGGAAACAAGGGCTGTGGGCGACATAATGCAAGGGCAAGTTGGCTTCTTCCAGAATCTCGTCGCGATGCAAATTGGCGATCCCGACTTCGGCTGTCGGGATCAGATACTTCTCTTCGTCGGCGAGCTTGTAGACCGTGTCCTCAAACTTGGGGAACTGCGACGCGCCGTAGAGCATCTCGCCATGCACGATGTAAGGAACGTAGACCTCGCTGAAGCCGTTGTCCCGCGCCTCGTCGAGAAAGAAGCTGATCAGCGCCCGCTGCAAACGCGCGCCCCAGCCTTTGAGTGTGAAATAGCGGCTGCCTGCCAGCTTGACTCCCCGCTCGAAGTCGATGATATCCAGCGCCGGACCCAACTCCCAATGCGGTTTGGGCTCGAAGTCGAATTCGCGCAAGTCGCCCTGCATTTGTCCGGGGATGTTGTAGTCTTCGCTTTCGGCAACGGGCACGCTCGCATGCGGCAGGTTGGGAATCCACAGCATATTCTCTTGCAGCTCGGCTTCGATCGCGTCAATCTGCTGGAAGCCGGCGTCGATCGCGTCGCCCATTTTGCGTAGCTCGCCGATTAACGCGTCGAAAGCCGTCTTTGAATCGGAATTGTCATCGCCCGCTGCCGCAGCAGAGCCTTCCAGCAATCGACCAGCGCCTTCATAGTCGCCTGTGCCGAGGGCGACTGCCGCTAGCTGAGCGCGATTCGCTTTTTCATCATTCGACATTTTCTTGTTGCCGCGCAGCATACCCATCGCGCGATTGAGACGGTTGCGCGCCGCCTGCGCCGTTTCGACGCGCGTCCGGGTTTCGCGCCGCCGCGCATCCAACTCGACGATGGCGTCAATCCGCGCGAGCGTGCCCTCATCGTTGAGCTTGTCAATCTGTTCCTTGACCCAATCTGGCTTCGAGCGGATTAGCGCGATGTCGAGCATAGTTGTTTATTCTCCTGGGAAACTCGTCCCTACTTGGGATGAATAATATCGAGCTGATGCCATATGTCGCAGGCGAACGTGTTTCATGCCCGTTCAAGACATCTAAGAGTCGCTGGATGACGGCGACAGCGTAGATTCGTAGGAGTCGCGGGCTGATGCTGGCGCGTCCTCCGGCAAAGGACCGGTAATGTCCTTGCGGAAGCGGCGCGCGGCGATCAACAGGCCAATCACAATGTTGGCTACGATGATCACATCAAAGACTTCTGGCTTGAGGAATTCGAGATACATAGGCAGTTCGGTTCACATAGTCATTTCGGTCAGGGCTGTCCGAAGCGCTCACTCTTCACTGAGCGACGTCCAGAAGTCGGCGGCTGAGATCTCTGTCAAGTCATCGTCAACGTGGTAAAGCGCCTCGTCCGTCATCACAAAGAGATCGCCAGCAAAAGCTTTTCGCAGGTTCCGCAGCTGCGGCAGCGCGCCTTCAAGCGCATTCGCCAAGCGAAACTCAACCCCGATCTTGGGCGCGGGCAGATAGAGCGCGAGCCGCCGTTTCGTGCCCGCCAGCGGATGATCCAGCCGATATTCGTATCCCCTGACCGCGGCGTCGAGCATGAATTGGCCGCGCAAATCAGCGTCGGTCATCTGCTGCGAGCGCAAATGCGGATAGAGCAGCACATCGCGTATGCTGGTCTGGTCGGTCAGCAGCATCACCATGCGATCGACGCCGCTGCCGAACCCGCCATTAGGCGGCATGCCATAACGCATGGCTTTCAGATAATCTTCGTCGAGCGGAGTAGTCTCGTCGGCTTCTTCGGCGTAGAGCCGCTTCATGTCGACGAAGCGCTCTTGCTGATCGCGCGGGTCATTGAGCTCGGTGAAAGCGTTGCCCATTTCCATACCGGCGATGAAAAACTCGAATCGCTCCGTATGGCTTTCAATATAGCGCCGCTCCTTTTCGTCAGCGCTCGCTGGCTCTCCTTGAATGCGCTTGGCGAAGGGCGACATATCCCGCGGATAGTCTTTGATGATAGTCGGCTGAATCAAATGAGGCTCGATATAGTTGCCCAGGATGTGTTCGACGATCATGCGGCCCCAGGTATCGCTCGGGTCAAGCCCCTCGGACAAGCCACGCGAGTCCAGGTAGGCGTAGAGAGCATCGCTTGTGGGATAATCCATATAATCGAAGCCGAGCAGCTCTTGCGCCGCTTCGCGGATGCTGATTCGCTTCCAGGGCGGCGCCAGATTGATCGTCTGCCCTTGATAAGTGATTTCCGCCGACCCCGTCACCTGCTCAGCCACATAGGCAAACATCCGCTCGGTGATGTCCATCACGCCCATATAGTCGATGTAAGCTTTGTAGAATTCCAGCATGGTGAACTCGGTATTGTGCTTGTAGCTGACGCCTTCATTGCGGAAGTCGCGCCCGATCTCATAGACGGCGTCGTATCCGCCGACCAGCAGGCGCTTCAGATACAGCTCGAAGCTGATGCGCAGATACAAGTCCTGATGCAGTTGATTGTGGTGTGTGCTAAAGGGACGGGCGGCCGCGCCACCGTAGAGCGGCTGCAAAACCGGCGTCTCCACTTCCAGCATGCCTTCGCCATCGAGAAAATCGCGCAGCGCTTTGATCGCGCGCGCGCGCCGGATGAAGATCTCGCGGACGGATTTGTTCACCGCTAAATCGGCGTAGCGCTGGCGGTAGCGGCTTTCGGTGTCTTTGAACTCGCCATATTCGATGACTGTACCATCGGCGAGGCGCTGCTCCTTCACCACCGGCAGCGGACTCAGCGCCTTGCTGAGCAGACGAAGCTTGTCTACATGAACGCTGACTTCGCCCGTTCTCGTCCGCATCATCGTGCCGCTAGCCTGGACGAAATCATCAATGTCAATCAGCTTGCGGCGAATCAATTCGTAGCTGTCTTCTCCCATCGAGTTGAAACGCAGAAAAAGCTGTACACGGCCGCTTTCGTCTTCAATATGGGCGAAGGAAATTTTGCCTTTGCTGTTCAAGCGGCGGATGCGACCCGTGACGCTTACCCCGATCGCTTCGTCCGACTTGTCAGCCTCCGAACGCAGAAAAAGCGCAACTGCAGCGGCGATCTGATGGCTGCGTTCGACGCGCGCGGGATAAAGCTCTAAGCCTTTGTCCTGAAGGCGTTCCGCCTTTTCCAAGCGCTCAAGTTCCAGTTTTGTCGGTTGCCACATGCGGCTTGCACTCTTCCAGCCCTTGCCTGCTCGCCTCGGATTCAGCTAGCCCCTGACGCCAGCGAATGGCAGACGCCGACCGGCAAATGGAAAGCGGGCGGGCGCCCGCTCTCTATGACTTTTCCCAAGGCCAAACACCTCGAGAATATTATAGATTGGCGCGGAAATACAGGTTGAATCACGCCGCCCCGATTGCCCGAGATTCGCGCTTGAATTCATGACGACCTGCTGTATGCTAGGCAAATTTGCAAAAAAAGTTGCAGAGAGCGAGCGTTCGTGCAAGACGCTGAAGAACCGCAGCCTCCCAATCGCTGGTTCGTCACGCTAATCATCGTTTCGCTGGCGCAGGCGCTTGCCACCGGTGGCATTTCCCTGGTATACCCATTTCTGCCCTTATATATTCAGACATTGAGAGACGCCCACTTCATCAGCCCGGAACTGCTGGCGGGCTTGGTGATTGGCGCGCCGCCTTTGGTGGCTTCGCTGGCCATGCCCTTTTGGGGGCGCCTGGCTGATCAATACGGTCGCAAGAAGATGGTCATGCGGGCGCTCTTCGGCGCCTCGATTGTTCTGCTTTTGATGGGCTTCGCCGAGACCGCGCTGGCGCTCATCGCCTTGCGCGCGCTCCAAGGCTTGACGAGCGGGATCATCGCTTCGAGCATGGCGCTGGTTGCTGGCGAGTCGCCACGCGAACGGATCGGATTCGCGCTCGGCACGCTGCAAGTTGGCTTGTTCGGCGGCGCCGCCATTGGTCCTCTGGTCGGCGGCATTCTCGCTGAACGATTCGGCTTCCAGCTTCCCTTCCTCTTTACAGCGGCCATGCTGGTGCTGGCCGGTTTGCTGGTCACCCTGGCCGTGCGCGAGACCTACGTGCCCGCGGCTGACAAGCGTCTTGACCTCAATCCTTTGAAGATGATTCGCGCCTGGCGCGGCATCTTGCGTACGCGCGGCGTGAAAACAGTCTACTCTCTGCGCTTTCTGAATGGCTTTGCCCAGCGCTCGGTCATGCCGATAGCGCCGCTCTTTGTCGCCATTCTGATCCCGAGCGCCATGGCCGCTGGCGCAAGCAGCTACGCGGGCTTGGTGCTGACGGTGTCGTCCATTGCCATCACCGCCGGCTCCTTTGTCTTCGGCTGGCTCGGCGACAAGTGGGGCTATCGCAATGTATTGATCCTGACCGCCTGCCTGGCGATGATGTTTTACATCCCGCAAGCGCTGGTGAGCAACGTCTATCAACTGCTCGTCTTGCAAGCGCTGGCTGGGATCGCGGCGGGCGGCGTCTTGTCGGCGCCGGCGGCGATGCTGGCGAAGTACACCGACTTGGGCGATGAAGGTTCCGTCTATGGACTTGATGCGTCCGTATCATCGTTTGCGAACGGCATGGCGCCCATGACTGCTTCCGTCATCGCCGCGATGTTTGGCTTGCGGGCTGTCTTTGCCGCTGTCGCCCTCTATTACTGTTTGATTCTGCTTATTGGCGCGCGGCTCATGCCCAAATCAAAGCGCAAGCTCTTTCGGTTTGCGACTGGCGCCGCAGCGGGCAACTGAAAATGACTCAATCGCAAATGGAATCGCGAATGTGGTCTCTTGCAGCATAGCGTTGACTTGTACAGCAATGGGATCTAATTTACATGGCTAAAGTTCTCTCGGCGCAGACCCACTCGCTCACCCGCGCATTTGCAGTACCGCATACCTGGAAGCTTACTCTGAGTGTCGCCTTCGTCGCGCAAGTTTTCTCCGCCGTCGGCTTTTCCATGATGTTTCCCTTCTTGCCGCTGCATATTGAAACCCTGGGAACGACGACCGGCTTGAGCAAGGAACTGGCCGCCGGATTGGTGATATCGGTGCAGGGCCTCACCATGATGGTCACGGCGCCATTCTGGGGCGTCGCCGCCGATCGCTTTGGCCGCAAGAAGATGATCATGCGGGCGCTCTTCGGCGGGGCGATCACCATGGCGATGATGGGCTTCGCGCAGACAGCGGAGCAGTTGATCGTGATCCGCGCCATGCAGGGCTTGGTCACGGGAACCTTTTCCGCCAATAACGCGCTGGTGGCGGCGGCAGCGCCGCGGCACCGTGTCGGCTTCGCGATGGGCACGCTTCAATTGGGATTGTGGGCCGGCGTAGCCGTAGGTCCGTTGCTGGGCGGCATTCTGGCGGATCATTTCGGCTACAACATGCCATACCTGATGACCGCCGTGCTGCTGATGACCGGCGGTTTGGTAGTATATTTCGGCGTCAGCGAGAGTTTCAGCTCCTCGAAAGAAGCGGTCGAGTTTCACCCGGTAGCGCTAGCGCGGGGCTGGAAGAACATCCTGGGCACTTCCGGTGTGAGCCTGGCGCTCATCATTCGCTTCCTGTCGGGCCTCGCGCGCACCATCATCGTGCCGATCGCGCCGCTATTCGTAGTTTCGCTGATCGCACGCGAGACTGGCACGACCAATACCTACGCCGGCCTCTTTATGGCGGTGTCGGCGGCTGCGTCCACCTTGGGCGCCGTCTGGCTGGGCAGCCTGGGTGACCGCATCAGCCACCGCAAAGTGCTGTTCTACTGTTCGCTGGCGGCCGCGGTCTTCTATCTGCCGCAAGCGCTGGTTGCCGATATCTGGCAGCTGCTGGTCTTGCAGGCTTTGGCCGGGATCGCTGCCGGCGGGTTGGTGGCTTCGCCCAGCGCCCTTCTTTCGCGCTATGCCGGCACCGAGCGCGCTGGCGCCATTTACGGGCTGGAGAATTCGGTGATGTCCGGTTCGCGCGCGGTGGCGCCCCTTTTCGGCGCGTCAGTTGCGATCATGCTTGGCATGCGCGGCGTCTTCCTGGCGGCGGCTGTTGTCTTCGCCCTCATCGCGCTGACCGCCTGGTACTGGCTGCCGCAAGAAAAGGTCGAGCCGGCTCGCCAACGCTCACCGCGGGCGACCACTGCCTGAAATCGCTAGCGGCGTGACAATCCATCGCTTGCGCAGCGCCGTCCGCGCTGTACAATGGACGCATGGCTCGCAAACGAAATCCACTCGAAAAAGTTGACAATTTCTCCGGTCGCCGGGCAAAGTACGCGCCCATCGCCGCTGCTTTGACTGGGGTCTATGGGGAGCTGGATTGGTCGCGCAATCAGGATGGCATGGACGAGTTGATCAGCTGCATTCTGAGCCAAAGCACGAATGACATGAATCGCGACCGCGCCTTCGCTCGCCTAAAAGAGCGATTCCCGAATTGGGAGGCGGTGCGCTTCGCCGCCCTCGGTGATTTGATTGACGCGGTTCGACCGGCCGGACTGGCGAATCAGAAGGCGCCTCGGATTCAAGAAGCTCTGGCGGTCATCTTTGAAAAAGCCGGCGAATACAGCATCGACTTTCTCAACGATCTGCCGCTGGATGAAGCGAAAGACTGGCTGGTTTCTCTCAAAGGCATCGGACCCAAAACGGCGGCGATCGTCTTGTGTTTCGCATACGGCCGCCCGGCATTCCCGGTCGACACCCATATCTTTCGCGTCTGCAAGCGCGTCGGATTTCTGCCGGCGAAGCTCTCTGCCGATGATGCCCACCCGGTGATGGAAGCAATCGCCCCGCCAGAAGACTATTACCAGTTTCATATTCAAGTTATTCAGCATGGGCGCGATACCTGCCACGCGCGCAAGCCGGCTTGCGAGCGCTGCCCCATCAGCGAGCATTGCGACTACTTCGCCAACGAGAGCCAAATCGCCTGAAGCGCAACCGGGAAAAGATGAGATCAAATTGACGCCAGAAATGTCATCCGAAACTCATGTCATCATCTCGCCTCACTTTGACGATGGCGTCTTCAGTTGCGGCGGCGCAGCGCGTCAGTTGACGGCGGCCGGCCATGCCGTGCTCGTGATCACGATGATGGGCGGCCTCTTTGATGGCGCGCTGCCGCAGACGCCGATTTTGGCTGATCTTCACCGCCGTTGGGGCGCGGGCGTCGATCCCTTGCGCCAACGTCAAATCGAAGATGAACGCGCGTCGGGGGCGCTTGGCGTCGACTTCATGCACGTCCCGCTGCCGGATTGCGTCTATCGATTGGCCGGTGATATGGCGCTCTATCCAACGGAGGAGTCGCTTTTCGGCGCGGTTCATCCGGCTGATTATGCGCCACGCTTGCTGAAAGGCATTCAGATTCCGGAATTGGAAACGGCGACAAAGGTCTATCTGCCATTGGGCGTCGGCCATCATGTGGATCACCAGATCGTGCGCGATTGGGGGATGACGCAGATGCGCGATGCGCCGGACAAATCTGCCCTCCGTTTCTATGTCGAGTTCCCGTATTCCAAGGCGGATCGGTCCACCGAAATGGCGCTGGGCGCGATTGACCTGCCGCTGGAGCCGGCCGATGTCATCCTGAGCGAAGCTGAAATGAAGGCGAAAATTGGCGCGATCGCTTGCTATGATTCGCAAATAAGCACATTTTGGGCCGACCTGGTGGCGATGGAAAGGGATGTGCGGCGCGCGTTCACTGATTCGCTATCGGGCGCTTATACCGAACGCTTCTGGAAGATAGCCAGCTGAACAGTTGGAGATTTATTCTGAGTAAACTGATTGTGTAGGGATGAAGCGGTCACGCTACGGACTCTTCAATGATGAACGGGCCAGAATCCATCTGCAATAGTGTTGAAATCTGTAGCCACGCGCCGCCGCCGCACACGCAAAATCCCTAGCGCCCCGCTTTGGGCTACAAGGCACGACACATCACCTGCTCGCAGCCTCTAGCTCCCCTTCCCTAGCTCGCTGGGGAAGGGGCTGGGGGATGGGGTTTGCCGCTCACAAACATGTCGAGGCATTCTAGGGTGATGGCGTGGTTGAGGCGACGGTGGGATTCGAACCCACGAATGAAGGTTTTGCAAACCTCTGCCTTACCACTTGGCTACGTCGCCTGATAGCGCCCCATATTATACTTCGTGGTCGCCTCTTTTCAAGCGCAAGTTAGGGTGGCTCATCGCTTGGAGACCAGCCAAAAGGCAGGTCTTCATCCAGCGCGTCGTAGGGGCTTTCTTCATCCGCTCGCTGTGGGATATAAGTTTCCATTGAAGCGGACGCCTGGCGGGGCATGCCGTGACGAAGCCGCGTCCGAAGGTCTCGGGCGTATACAATTCGCCAATCCTCGTCGGGGAAGAGAGCGAGCTTCGCGACGCCGCGCGCCAAGGTATCGACGGCGACCGGCGCGATTTTTCCCAAATATATCCATGAAAGCGGCGGAAGCGCGCCAATCAGGGACAAGGTTCGGTAAAATAGCGGACGGCTTCGCCCCGGCGCGTAGAGCAAGGGCGCGCGAACTATGGTGGCGCGCAAGCCCGTCCGACGGATGTATTCCTCAGCCTCGCGTTTGGAGCGGATATAGGCGCGATGGATCCACGGCGCGCTCACACCGCTGAGCAAGATGATTCGCTCTACACCGTCGCTGACGCACATATTAGCGACGTTGCGCGCTGATTCGAAGTTGAGACGGCGATATGACAGACCCTGCGCCGGATCCGCCGTCAGGCTGCCGACGGTGTGAATGACAGCCGAATGCAAGCGCGCCTTGCCACGCAGGCTGGCGGGGCTCCAGACGTCTGCCGTCGACCAGCGCGTGTGCTGCGCCAACGGTCCCAACTTGTCTTCAGCGCCGGGCCGAACCAGCAAGCTCACCTTGGCGCCTTCCGCCAGCAGTGCCGCCGCGATATTGTCGCCGAGAAAGGTCCCGCCGCCCGTAACCAATATGCCGCGCGAGTACCTAGCCATCTTTTACGTCCATAGCCCGCCATGCCTCAAGCCTTGCCTTTTTCAGATCAGCCGGCGCCTTAGAGCCGACCGCAGCAGACGCTCAGCCTGAGCTCGTTCTCTCATTCGACAATTTTGACATCAATTGCAAAATCTGCCGCCGTCCACACGTATTTGTTCCGTGAAGTCTCTCGACCTATAATACAAGACTTGCCAATGCCCTTTTTGTTGTATAATAAGAACTGTTTGGTAGATGACCATTGTAGTCATTGTCAGCGCCTGAGCAAGTAATTTCAGTACCACCGACGTGTGTCGCGGCACTTAGGTAAACATAGCTGTGACAAGATGAGGTTAATGTGAATTCAGCGATTATCGATAGATAGCGTGCTCCGTTGAATTCGCAACTGCGGTTCACACCGTGCAAATGGCAAGCGATCAAATGGCTCACCGCAGGATTGAATCAGATTGACATGGACTTTCATGTTGAAAGCTCATCAGTGAATATACGGGCTCGCTATGCCCTAGCGTTTGGGAAGAGCCTACGGGGCGTTTCGAACTGATTCCATTGGCGTTGTTACTGCCTCCTTGGTAGATTCGACGCATTCTGCATTTTGTCGCTGGTGTGGCCGCAGTTTCGGCAGAACTGCGGCTGTTTGTATTGGACGAAGGCGATGCCTGTCATCACTGGCTTGGAAGCTCATCAGCGGGATAAGGATAGAGTCAGACTTTTCCTGGACCATGAATACGTCCTGGACCTGCCCCTGATGGAGGCCGCTCGCCTCAGCAAAGGGCAGACGCTGACGGATTCCGAAGTGGACCAGTTGGCCGACGCTCGGCGCCTCCAGCGCGCCTATGACCTGGCCATTCGCTATCTGTCTTATCGACCTCGCAGCCGTGAAGAAGTTCGCCGCCATCTCGTCAAGAAGAAGGTGCCGGATACGCGAATCGCCGAGGCGCTTGAGCGGCTGCATCAGCGCGGCTATGTGGACGATTGGGAGTTCGCGCGCTTTTGGATTCGCAATCGCGATCGTTTCAAGCCAATGGGTTCGCGCGCGCTGCAATTTGAATTGCGTCAAAAGGGCATTGATGACGAAATCGTTGATGCCTCGTTGGCGGAAGTCGATGAGGAGGCATCGGCATATCGCGCTGCGCAAACGCGGATATCGCGGTATCGGGGAAGTACTCATCAAGCGTTCCGGCAAAAGCTGAGCGCGCTGCTCCGCCGCCGCGGTTTCGGCGAATACACAATCGGGGATGTCGTTCTACGCTTGCAGATGGAGCTTGAGGAGCGCGATCCCGGCTACTTTCAAGACGATGCGGACTAGTATCGGTGGACCAACGCCGAATCAATTGAAGAAAGGAGCAAGACGAATGTATCCTATGGATACCGTCAAGCCACTATGGAAATCCATGATCTTACTACAATCGTACTCGCAATTGTCGTCGCCATCGTCGGGATTATCGCGGGCTATGTCGTCGGAGGCCGCCGGAGCGCGCGCGCGCTGCTGAAAAAGCAGCAGGAAGAAGGACAGAGCGCTCTCCTCAAAGCGTCGGAAGATGCGAAACAGATTCTGAACAATGCCGAGGCGGAAAAGGCGGCGATCCTCGTCAATGCCGATAATGACGCGCAGCGCCGCATCAGTGAGGCGGAAACGAAAATCTCGCGTCGCCGCCGCGATCTAAGTGACGAGGACGAACGCATTCAGCGCCGGCGAAAAGAACTTGACAATCGGATGGAACGTCTTGAGCAACGCGATCAGCAGTTGAATAAGCGCCAGAGCCGGCTGGATAGGAAGGAAAACGATCTCAAAAAGTCTGAGGCCGTTATGGTCGAGAGGCTCGAGGTCATCGCCCAAATGACAATCGATGAAGCGCGTCAGCAGTTGCTGGATTCGATTGAACTGGATGCGCGCAATGATATGGCTAGGATCATCCGGCAAGTTGAAGCGGAGGCGCGCGAAACCGCCGATCAACGGGCGCGCAGCCTCATCGCCATGGCAATACAGCGACTGGCTTCCGAGCAGGTGAACGAAATCTCAGTCAGCGTGGTTCACTTGCCCAGCGACGACATGAAAGGCCGCATCATCGGTCGCAACGGGCGCAATATCCGCTCATTCGAGCTGGCGACCGGCGTCGATGTCGTCGTGGATGACTCGCCAGAGTCGGTCACCATCAGCAGTTTCGACCCGGTACGCCGCGAAGTGGCGAAGCGGACGATGGCGAAACTGGTCGTCGACGGGCGCATTCATCCGGCGCGGATTGAAAAACTGGTCGAAGACACGCGCGCGGAAGTGGAACAGATCGTTCGCGAAGAGGGCGAGCGCGCCGCTTACGAGACCGGCATCCACGGCTTGCACACGGAAGTGCTGAAGCTGTTGGGGCAGTTGAAGTTCCGCACCAGCTACGGACAGAATCAGCATGCCCATGCCATTGAAACGGCGCATATCGCCGGCATGATCGCGATGGAATTGGGCGCCGACGTCAACATCGCTAAAGCCGGCGGCCTGCTGCACGACATTGGCAAGGCGATCGACCACAGCGTCGAGGGCACGCACGCGCTGATCGGCGCCGAGTTCGTCAAGCGCTACGGCGGCAAGGACGCGGTCGTCAATTGCATCGCCGCCCATCATCACGAAGTGGAGAAAGAGTGCGTCGAAGCCTTCATCGTCGAGGCGGCTGACGCCATATCCGGCGCGCGCCCCGGCGCCCGGCGCGAAAGTCTTGATTCTTACATCCGCCGCGTCAAGCAATTGGAGGAAATCGCTGACAGCTTCGACGGCGTCGACCAGAGCTACGCGCTGCAGGCTGGCCGCGAGGTGCGCATCATCGTGCGGCCGGAAGTGGTTGATGACTACGCCTCCATTCAGCTGGCGCGCGATATCGCCAAACGGATCGAGAGCGATATGCAGTATCCCGGGCAAATCAAGGTGCACGTCATCCGCGAGACGCGGCGGGTGGAGTACGCGAAGTAGCAGGACTGACATTCACAGGAGTATAAGCATGTCGCACCCTCAACTTCCTACCATGCACTTGTCAATTCGTGTTCCTTGGCATGACAACGGCTGGAATGGCACGATCTGTCGTAACCCAAGGGCAAACACGTCTTGCGTAGCACTCGACCACATAATGAAGAATCGCAACGACCGTTTTGAAGTTGAAAACGCTGGAGTGAGTTGGGACAAAATTGACCGGCCAGATATCCATGTTGGATGCGGTGCTGAACGCGGCGGGTTCATGTCCCCATTTGAGTATTTCCATTGGAAACGGCATCCGTACACAAATAGCCGGCTTCATAGAAACTTCAAACCTACCCGAATCAGGTTTCCAGAATACTCCGCAATTGCTACACCATTTCGCTGGTTGAACAAATCCAGTATCAAAATGATGCCGAATGAAAAGGACAATGATAGCCGCTATTTTGATCCCATTGACTGGTATCGTATCCCTTTTGGACGTGATCTTGGGCCAACCGAAGAGGAACTCGGTTTTCGATCACCTTGGGTGCAGCACCCAGAGAACCAGAGACTAATGCTAGATACTTTCGCTAGCGCAATAAGGGCCCACGAATCTCTAGTATTCTTCTATGCTATGGACGTGCCATTAACCAATGACCCGCGCCGCGTATTGGTTGGTGTGGGATTAGTTGATTTTGTGGGTGAAATCAAAAAATACGATACAACAGATAGCGAAAGGCTTTGGCATGGCTACATCTGGGAACGAAACATAGGTCATTCCATTCGTCCTGATAAGACCAGGGGCTTTATTGATGGATTTCTCTTGCCCTACAAGGACGTACTTGATCTTAGTAGGAATGATAGTTCAATCGACCCGGAGCGCTATGTGGCATTCACTCCAGACGAGGCGCGAGGCAGCTTTTCTTATGCGACTGCACACGTGCATCATGACGAAGCCATAAGTGCACTGTTGGAGTGTCGCGGAGTATTGGACCGGCTGACGCAAGATAAAGTGCCTATCGCAGGCAACTGGACTGTTTACATCAATTGGATAGATGAGCAGTTGAATCATCTTTGGAGAATGCGCGGTCCCTATCCTGGAATGGGCTCGGCACTTAGCGCTTTTGGAATCGAAAACGGTACGCTCATCGCGTTTGAGATTAACAAGATTTTGCGTGCGGAAAACTCCGAATATGATGTCGACCCCTGGGAGTATTTTGAACTAGCTCTTGACAGTCCTGATCGGCTGCCGAGCGGACCGAGATACTTGAAATCAGTTAAGCGATTATGGGAAATGACGACGGAGTCAGATCGTCACATGTTAAAGCTTCTATCTCGATTTAGTATCAGTCGTGACCAGGCTGCCAAATACTTTAGTAGAGAACTCTCTGCGGACCTATTGTCTAACCCTTATTTGCTATATGAGTGCGATCGCTTCGAAATTGACGGAATTTCTTTGAGAACGATAGATCGTGGATTGTTTCCAGACGACACCGTAATAGGAGAAAAGTTTCCGCTGCCGGAACCTTCCAACATGGACGGACCTACCGATCCGAGGAGAGTTAAAGCATTCTGTGTCTACTATCTCGAACTTGCTGCGATAGAAGGACATAGTTTACTTCCACGCGATTTACTGATGGATCGTTTACGCGAGACTGACATTACGAAAACGTTGACTGTGAATGATGTTGTGCTTGATCTTGCCGTAGCCGAACACGAATTCAAACAAGCTATAAGTCTTGAAGACACTCATGAAGGCGGAGAAGCGTATCAACTTAAGCAAATAGCTGAATTCGTGAATGAGATTCGTCGTATCAAACGAATCTTGAAAAAACGGAAGCCTCTCGGCGGAGAGCATGATTGGAAGAGAATTCTTGATGACAGATTCGGCGATGTTCAGGGTGCGGTAGATGATCAAGAACTTGAAAGGCTTGCACGTGGCGAAAAAGAAGAAGCCTTGGCGAAGTTATATCGCTCGCCGTTTTCGGTTTTGGTTGGCGGCGCCGGAACTGGAAAGACTACACTGTTGGAAATCTTGTGTAATTCAACTGACATAGAGAACAGCGTCCTATTGCTAGCACCGACTGGCAAGGCGCGTGTACGTATGGAGGCGGGAATAAGGACCACCAAGGCACAGACAATCGCTCAGTTTCTTTACAAATACAGATTGTATGATGGTGAGTTGGACCGATACTCTCTTGCGAAAAGGGGGCAGCGTCTTGACTCCGTTCCGGACACCGTAGTGATTGATGAATCTTCGATGCTGACTGAGCCGCAATTGGCGTCACTACTCAGTGTTGTAAGAGCGGCGAAACGGATAATCTTAGTCGGCGATCCACAGCAACTCCCTCCTATCGGAACAGGCCGTCCATTCGTCGACATTATCGAGTATCTGAGCGATCACCACCCCAATGCTCTGGCGGAACTCAGAATCAGCCGTCGCCAACAGGGCGAAGACCGAGACGACTTGACGCTCGCAAATTGGTTCAGCGGAAAGCCAATTTTCGCAGGTGATGACGACATCTGGAGCAAAGTCACTAGCGGCCAAGCCAACCATATTGAGGCGATTCGGTGGGACGAACCACATCAGTTACAGTCAATTTTATTTGAGAAGATGCGCGATTACTTGTCGGAACTGGAGTTTGACGATGTAGAAGAATCCGACGATGAGCTAGATCAGTTTGCGTATTCGCTTGGAGCTGTGAGATACGGGAATAGAACTAGATACCCGTTTTTCGATCTCGGGAAAGTTTCTGGCAACATAGCCCGATGGCAAGTCTTGTCACCTGTGCGCGGTGACTTATTTGGCGTTCGTTCGATCAATCGTTCTATTCAACGTCACTTCCAGCAGAAAGTGCGAGAACACGTAAACAGTCCACAGTCTTGGAGGTATCGAAAGTTTCCCCCGCCAATCGGAAATGAGGAAATCTTATATGGTGACAAAGTCATCAACGTAGTTAACCATGCTCGCAACAATTCGCGTATTACACCAGGCGGAACATATGCCGTGTTTCCGAGGGAGGGCGCGTTAGAATACATAGCCAACGGTGAAATTGGCATTGTGGTCGGTCATCGCCGGAAGCCCTCAAGAGATTGGAATCCTAAAACGCTTGAGGTGGAATTCGCTTCACAATCAGGTTATGCATATACGTACGAACCCTGGGAATTCACTGAACATGGTACACCTCCGCTCCAACTAGCTTACGCGCTGACGATTCACAAAGCGCAGGGAAGTGAGTTTGGAGTTGTGTTCCTCATTCTCCCAAATCCAAGCCGAATGCTGTCGCGAGAACTGCTTTATACAGCGTTGACTCGTCAAACGGATCGGGTGATATTGCTTCATCAAGGAGACTTCTTAGAATTGCAGCCGTACACGGACGCGCTTTCTTCGGCAATCTACCGGCGCATAACGAATCTGTTCAGACCACCAAATCTACGACCTGTAGTAAGTAGCGAGACTCAGGAACCTGTTTACATGGAACAGAATCTCATACATACGACTTCAAGCGGAATTCGTGTGCGCTCAAAATCGGAGCTAGCAATAGCGGAGGCGTTTGATCGTCACAATGTGGTGTGGGAGTACGAATTACCATTAGAAGGCAAACTTCCCGATTTCACAATTGAGGACTATGACGTCGGGAGAAGAGTGTATTGGGAACACTTGGGAATGTTGCACGTACCACAATACAAGCAAAAGTGGGAAGCCAAAAAAGCTTGGTATCTGGAGCAAGGCATATTGCCATATGAGGAAGATGATGGCGATTCAGATATTCTGGTAACTTCGAAAGAGGATCAGAACGGTGGGCTGGATATGCAACGAATCGACCAAATACTTCAGAATTTGTTTGCGTAGAGGATCCGCTATCAAGATCAAAAAAACCCCTGCCATCTGACAGGGGCTTCTGAATTCTCGTGCTCCGAGCGGGGCTTACTTGCTCGCTACCCTCAGCGTCACCTCAATCTGCAGGATCTCGCCATCGCGCAGGATATCGAGCGTCACCCGCTCGCCCGGTTCGTGGAAATAGATGCGGTTGCGCAGGTCGATCTCCATCGTGACCGGCTCGCCAGCGACCGCCACGATGATGTCGCCCTCCTGAACACCGGCTTTCACCGCGGGCAGACCTTCAATGACCTCGGCGATGTAGGCGCCGTGATTCACCGCGCTGCCCTCAAAGTAGGGGCTGTCCGGCTCCAGCTGCAGGTAGCGAACGCCTAGCGTAACTTGCTTCTCGTGCAAGCCCAGCCACTGCGAGCGATCCTGCTCGACCGGCTCGACATCGCCAAATATCAGCAGCGGCGCCGCCGATACCGGAATGTCGAAGTGCAAGGTGCTATTCATGCGTTCGACTGCGATACTGATCGTGTCGCCGCGGAACAGCTCAGCAGCTTCTTCTACCGGAGCGCCATTGGCCTCGACGATGAGGTCAAATTGGCGCAGACCAGCCGCGTACAATTCGTGCGCCGGATCCAGGACGCTCACGACAACGAAGCCATCGCCGTAACCCAGCTCGATATTCTCGGAGACATAAGCGCGTTCAACCTCCAGGCGCGGATGCGGCCGGCGAGGCGGACCGCGTCGGGGATCGCGCCGGGGATCGCGCCGGCGGTGATCTTCTGCGATGACCTTGATCGTCATCGCGCGGTCGCCGCTCAAAATCTCGAAGCTGAGCTCGTCACCTGCTTGCAGGACGGAAACGGCAGCATCCGCTTCGCCAATGGTGTTCACTTCGCCACCGTTTATCGCGGTGATTTCGTCGTGGACGTGGAACCCGGCGGTCGCAACCTCCGAATCGGCCAAGGCGCCAATTACCAGCAGCTTGTCATCGCATTGAGCAACAAACAGACCGACCGAGGCCAGATCCAACGGCATCGCGTAATCGGGATTCTCGAACAAGTCCTCAGGCAGCGCCATCAACGTCAGAGCTTGCTCGAACTGTCTGCCGTCGCGGTCGATGCGCAAGGAAATAGTGGCGCCGATTTCGTGTTTCCAAACGACGTCGCGCACGGATTCAACACGGAGGGATTCGCCGTTGGCAGCCATGACGATATCACCCGCTTCCAGTTCCACCTCGGCCGCAGGTGTATTGGGGATGATGCCGGTGACAAATAGCCCTTCATCATGATGCCAGTAACGGATGCCGATGAACGGCGGCGTGGCCGCGCTTTCACTTGGCGCTTCCTCCTGCGCCAAAGCGACAGCGGATGTCATCAAGAGCGCCAACAGGACGAGAATGCGTAAGAAAATGCCTGGGATTCGTTTCATTGTGCGATGCCCCCTTAACTTCAATAGATTGCTCAAGCAATTGCCAATGCTTCACGTATAGCTTACTACCGATAACTTTATCTCATTTATCGCGCGCGGTCAAATATTCTTCGATGTCACACCTCTAATATCAAGCACGGTCAAATTCGAATGCAATGTTTCCCGCTATCAATATATGACATCGGTTTATCTGTCGCCATCCTTGTTGCCGCCGAACAGGCGCTTGCCGATCGCACTGCCAAACAAAGTGCCGGCGATCGATGTGTCATATTGGACGCGCGCGGATGGCTGATCGTCCCAATCGCCTTTATGCCGCTTGTTGATCCACTCCTGGTAATCATCCGAGGCGTCGATCAGGAAAGCTTCAATGGCGCTTTCGTCGCCTTCCGCTAGTCGATCGCGCACCTGACGCAGAGTCAGCAGAAACTCGTCGATAGCGCGTACCAACGCGTCGCTATTCTCCAGCCATTCATCGCGCAGCGCATCGGGGTGGTGGGTCAGCAGATAGCGCGTCAATACATTGAAGGGCGGGTTCGTCAGGCGTTGCGCGTCGCCCCAGGCATTGTGCTTCATGGCGGCCGAGTAGGCGGCGATGCTGAGCACTTGCGGTATCTCTTCCGTGATCGTTGTCAAGCTGTCGTGCTCGGCGGGATCGAGAAAATGCGGCTTGCCATCTAGGATGAGCGAAAAGTTGACGGCCAGATCAATCGCTTCCCTGATGCTGTTGACAGCCGGTGTCAAATAGATCTGGCTATCGTGGAAGTAGTCATCGGCGGCATGCTCCGGCGTCAACGGATGCTCCAGCATAAATTCCGCATTGACAACTGGCGTAAAGCCGATGACGTGATGATCTTCGCTTAGGAACTCGGCCGCCCAGCGAAGCGACGGCTGTTTTATCACCGCCGTGTCCAGGATGACGACGCCCTCACGCAATGACGAGGCCACCAACTCATAGCCGGCGCGCAGGTCTTCGAATGGCAAGTTCATGATGACGAGATCAGCGGATTCAACGGCGGCGTAGGCTTTGCGCTCCACCTTGTCAAAGACCTTGAGCTTGCGCGCGGGCTTTTCAAAGTCTTCCCGACTGTCGTAGCCGATCAACTCGAAGCGGTGCTGACCCCCTTTCTCAACGTAGGTTTGCAGGCGCAGCGCAATCGAGGCGCCGAGCCGGTCCAAACCCAAAATTGCGACCGTCAACTTTGCCATGGCCTGATCCTCATATTTTCAAAGGCGCGCCTCGCCCAACTATATCGCAAGGAGAGGCAAACTTT
This sequence comes from Chloroflexota bacterium, assembly GCA_026707665.1. Taxonomy (GTDB): domain Bacteria; phylum Chloroflexota; class Anaerolineae; order Aggregatilineales; family Phototrophicaceae; genus UBA6055. The sequence goes on along the minus strand of JAPOWK010000114.1, from coordinate 330 downwards.
CTATAGCCAACTCGACTCTACATGCGGACGCGAGTCAGCATTGCCCATCGGCGTTATGCAGGTCCGCGAGCAGGACATAGCGCGGACTGTCGCGATGTTGCTCCGGGTCTTCCTGGTGTCGTACCACCAGCCAGATCACATCCGCGTCTGAGCCGCATTTTCGTAAAATCTCGCCGCTCCACTTGGCGTGATGCCGCCGCACGACAAATGGCGCCCGCCAGAAGCTGATGGTTTCATCCTCGCTCAAGCGACAAGTCAGACGGGGGGCAATCGCCTCGATGATCACGGCGAAAGTCTTCTGCCAGGTCGAGAGATGACAGCGCGATTTGC
>JAPOWK010000038.1 GCA_026707665.1 Chloroflexota bacterium | reverse complement strand
GCCGATGCCGGTCGCGCCGCCGGTGATGATGATGACTTTGCCTTTGAGTCGTCCGTTCATACCCCATCCCCCGGCCCCTTCCCCAGCGAGCTAGGGAAGGGGAGTTCTTGAACGAATCCTTTTATCGAACAGCTGTTTGTCGATCTACATGGATTGTTCAAGGCTCAAGCCGCATAATCTCGTCGACATCGACGAGTGGCACGGACACATTATCCGTCATAAGTTGGACCGCTTTGCTGTCTTTGAATCCGATGCCGGTCAAGACGCAGACCACCTTCTCGGCGCCGGTCAAACGCCCGGCCGCCAGATCCGCCTTGACCGCCGCCCAGGTGATGGCTGCCGCCGGCTCGACGAACAGGCCTTCGCGATTGGCCAGCTCCGCCTGCGCTTGATAGGTGATTTCATCGGCGATGGTGACCGCCCAGCCCGCCGATTCGCGCAAGTCATTCAAGACCAGATCACCGTCGGGCGGCGCGGTCAATATGATGCCGGAGACGGCGCTCGCGCAATCGTCAATCGGCTCCAAGGCGCGGTCCTCGCGCCAGGCTTGCGCGACCGGATCGCAGCCGGCCGGTTGAATCGCCACCATGCGCGGCAGGCGATCAATCTGGCCCGCCGCGCGCCATTCGCGGAAACCCTTCCAAATACAGCTAAGCAAGCCGCCGCCGCCCACCGGCACGTAAACTACATCCGGCACATCGCCCTTCAGTTGCTGGCAGATTTCGTAGGCGATGGTCTTGGCGCCTTCCATCGACTGCGGGCTAAGGCTGCGCGCGGTGATCAGCATCAGCCAGCGATTGATTTGGCAGATTCTGGGCACGTTTTTCCAAGTCTCCGCCTCGACTTGCGGATCGTAACCCAAGCCGCGCAGCGACATGATCTGTGGACCGTAAGCGATGATCTGGCCGATCTTGGCGCGCGGCGCCCGCTCCAACGTGAACAAGTAACCGTCAACGCCGGCATGCGCGCCGTAAGCCGATAGCGAAGCGCCAGCATTGCCCGACGAGATCGCGACCCAGGCGGGCATGCCCAACTGCCGCATCAGCGAAATGCCAACTGAAGCGATTCGATCTTTGTACGATCCGGTCGGGTTCATGCCCTCATTCTTAAAGAAAAGCTGCGGCAAGCCGACTTCCGCCCCCAGCCGCGCCGAAGGCAGAAGCGGCGTATCGCCTTCGCCCAGGCTGACGATATGCGCCGGGTCGGCCAGGGGCAGGCGGGCGGCGAAGCGCCAAATGCCGGGCAAGTCTTCGTTCAGCGGGATCTCGGCCGAATCGTAAAGGACGTCCAGGACGCCGCCGTCGTGCGGGCAGGAGGCCGCGCCCAACTCGGCGCAGGTTTGGCCGCAGGTCATGCATTGAAGTTGATACAATGAAGCCCGTCCCTTCGCTGGGTGGGTAATTCTACCCCATCCCCGGCCCTTCCCCAGTGAACTAGGGAAGGGTGACTCGACCGCTGGATTGGGAATTTGGCGTGCTGTAACAGTGAGAGACCTGTGCTACCGACTGCGCGGCAACAGTGCTCCCCCTTCCTTAGCTTGCTGGTGCGCGTAGACACAGCCCTACGGGAAGGGGTTGGGGGGATGGGGTGTAACCGGCGCAATAACATGGCCCAGTACCGGACAAGACCTACAAATTCTGCAATCCGGGATGCGGGGCGCCGGCCAGGTCCAATTCCTCGGCAAAATGACATGAAGCCCATTGCCCGGGGCTGATTTCCCTGAGCTGCGGTTCTTCTTCCTGGCAGCGGGCTTGGGCGTAGCGGCAGCGCGGATGAAAATAGCAGCCGGCCGGCGGATCAGCCGGATTGGCGATTTCGCCGGGCAAGATGATCCGATTCTTTTCAATATCAGGGTCCGGCGTCGGCGATGCCGACAGCAGCGCCTCGGTATAGGGGTGCTTGGGGAAGAAGAAGAGCTGCTCCTTCTGCGCCACCTCCACCAGCTTGCCGACATACATCACGGCAACTCGGTCGGAGATATGCTCGACCACGCTCAGGTCATGGGCGATGAAGAGATAAGACAGCCCGAATTCGCTTTGCAGGTCGTTGAGCAGGTTCAGGATTTGCGCCTGGGTCGACACGTCGAGCGCTGATACCGGCTCGTCGGCGATGATCAAGCGCGGGTTGGTCGCCAGCGCGCGCGCCACGCCGATACGCTGACGCTGCCCGCCGCTGAAGGCATGGGGATAACGCCGCAGATGCTTGGCTTCCAAGCCCACGACATCCATCAAATGAGCGACGCGCTTTTCCAATTCCTTGCCTTGCGCCAGCTTCGCCAGTTTCAGCGGTTCGCCAACGATATCAAGGATGGTCCAGCGCGGGTCAAGCGAATAGAAGGGGTCTTGAAAGATCATATTGGCGTGGCGCCGAACATCGCGCAATTCCCGCTTGCTGAGCTGCGCCATGTTCACCGTCGTCTCATCGTCGATCTGAAACTGAATGCTGCCCTCGGTCGGGTCGAGCGCGCGCAAGATGCAGCGCCCAACGGTGGTCTTGCCCGAGCCCGATTCGCCGACCAAGCCCAGCGTTTCGCCGGCTTGAATCTCCAGGCTGATGTCGTCGACCGCTTTCACTTGCCCGACCACGCGCCGTAGAAATCCCTTTTCCACCGGGAAATACTTTTTCAAGCCCTCGACTTTGAGCAGCGGCTGCGCGCTCATATTGCCCCTTCCTCGCGCTCGTCATGGAGGAAACAGCGGACGTAGTGATCGTCTTCGATTTCCACCAAGGCGGGCAGCGCCACATCGCAGCGGCCGGCGATGATATCGGGGCAGCGCGAGCTGAATCCGCAGGCTAGCGGCATACCGATGGGGATTGGCACGGTGCCTTCAATCGACTGCAGGCGCTCGGCGTGCTGCCCAATCCGCGGCGTCGCCGCCAGCAACCGGCGCGTATAAGGGTGCAAGGGATTATGAAAGATATCGCGCACCGAGCCTTGTTCGACAATTCTTCCCAGATACATAACCGCGACCTGGTCGCAGATTTCAGCGATGATGCCCAGGTCATGGGTGATATAGAGCACCGCCATCTGGAACTGCGATTGCGTCCGCGCGATGAGATCCAGAATCTGCGCCTGTACCGTCACATCCAGCGCGGTCGTCGGCTCATCGGCGATCAGCAGACGAGGGCGGCATGCCAGCGCCATCGCGATCATGACCCGCTGGCGCATCCCGCCGGAGAAATGATGGGGATACTCTTCCAGGCGCTGCACCGGATTGGGAATGCCGACCAGGTCCAGCATTTCCAGCGCGATCTGGTAGGCTTCCCGCTTGTTGGTGGTGACATGCAGCCGCACCGCTTCCATCAACTGATTGCCAATGCTGTGAATGGGCGACAGGCTGGACATCGGCTCCTGAAAGATCATCGCGATTTCGTTGCCGCGAATGGCGCGGATCTCCGTGCCAGTGGGATCCAGCGCCGCCAGATCAATCGTGCCACCCATTTCCGCGCGATAGTTGATCTGGCCATTCACGATGCGCCCCGGCTTGGGCACCAGACGCATCAAGGACTGGGCGGTCACCGTCTTGCCGCAGCCGCTTTCGCCGATTAAGCCGAAGACACCCTGCTCCTCAATGGCGAAGCTGACGCCATCGACCGCCTTCAGCGTGCCTTCGTCGACCGCGAAATGCACGCTCAAGTCTTGGACGTCGATGACGGGCTCGGCGGCCGTGGTCAGGTCAGTGGTCCGTTGCGGCGCGTCCATCATGGCGCTAAAGCCTTACAGCCTCTGCATTCCAGGCGGCGACGGAAATGCCCTCCAAGTGGCTGACGGAGATGCGCCGCTCTTCGCCGGCGTCGAGCCAGAAATAGCTGTCGGCGCAAGAAAAATGGTGAGAAATGTCAGGACAGACGAAGTGCGCGCCAACAGCGGGTTTTGGACCAATATTGCGGATCGCGACCGCGGCCTCGCCATCGGCTCTGATCGCGAGCTGAGTCGGGGGCCGGTTGAAGAGCGAGCCTTGTATTGAGGCGTAATTCAACCAGTAGAATACGCGGTCCTGAAGGCCGTCCTCGGTGGCAATATCGGCGGTTATAAACAGAGGACTGCTCCAGGTTTGATCGCTGTCCAGCGCCAATTCTCCCAGTCGCTTGACCGGTCCCTGAGCGCCGCTGTCGCTGATGTCGATGCTTTTGATCTGTCTTAGTTCGCTGTCGAATGCGCGGACGCGGGCGGTCCAGGGGCGATTCGCCAGCGCGCCGTCATCGTCCAGCAGGAAGATCGGAAACTCGGCTTCCGCGCCGGTGCAGGCAAGCCGCCGGAAGAGCAGGCAAATATGAAGCGGGCGATAGGCGCCGCGCAAGACGTGATAGGCGATCTTGGGCACGCCGTGCCAGTCCACAGTCGCCCAGGAGGCGGCCGGGTTATTGTCCGTCAACTTGTAGTAGCAGACGCCGGTCGCGTGGGGCCAGCGCGTCCGCGCCAGTTCGAGCGTATGACGCATGCCGGTCGCCTGCGCCATTTGCATGCCGAGGATGAAATTCGGCAGCGAATCCGCCGGCAGGAAGTCAGCGACATACTGCGCCATGATCGTCTGTTCGGCTTTGAGATTGAAGACGGGCATATGATGGGTGAAGGCGCTATCGCTCGCCGGGGGCCAGGTCTCCAGTTCTTCGGCGGGGGTGTAGCGCTCGACCGTCTCGTAGTTGGGCAGCGATGCCAGCCCAAATTCGCCGATGAAAGCCGCCGAGAGCGACAAGTTGTAATCGAGCGGATGGTATTGCCAAAAGACGTGGTAGCTGTGAA
>JAPOWK010000017.1 GCA_026707665.1 Chloroflexota bacterium | reverse complement strand
TGAATGTCATCGTAGGCGCCCATGATGATGACGCCGACATTGTCTTTCTCCAGGTTGAAAGCGATACCGGCGATGCCATTCTCGAATTGTACCAACTCGTTATAACGCACATTGTCCAAGCCCGTGATGCGCGCGATCCCGTCGCCGACCTCTTCCACATAGCCGACCTCGACTGATTCGAGCGCCCCAAGCTCAATTTCTTGAATTTGTTCCAGGATCGAATCGTAGATATTGTCTGCCATTCGCAGGCTCCTTGCCTAACTTTATGCCTTCGCTTTAAGCCTGACTCACCCTAAAGGGAGCCACATCCGAATCAAGCACTTGCATGTCCCGGCGCGTACAGCCCTTTGCAGGCGCGTCCACCGCGCAGGCGACGTTCTGTGCAATTCTAGCCCAAAGCCTGGCGCTTGTCTATATTTTCACAAACGGATTTCGGCGCTGGACAGTATCGAGAGCCGAGGCCGTTCACATCAAAGTGTCAGATTGCCAGACGCGAGCTCTTTTGACTATGTACCGAGCGCCTGCGACCGCCGATATGCCGCCCAGACGCCCTCCGAAAGCACGGTTCGCAATCCGCCTTTTTCCATTTCATGCAAGGCGGCCGCGGTCGTGCCACCGGGGCTAGTCACCTGATTGCGCAGCTGCGCCGGATGCAAGCCGGATTGCTGCGCGTAGAGCACGGAGCCCAGAAGCGTCTGCTCCACCAGCTTCTCGGCGTCGCGCCGGGCAAATCCCATGTGAACGCCGGCATCGACCAGCGCCTCCATGAACATGAATACGTAAGCCGGACCCGAGCCGCTCAGGGCGGTCGCCATATCCAGAAAGCGCTCATCGGCGGCGTATATGTGCTCGCCCATGGCCCCCAGCAGCGCCTCCGCCTGCGCCCGCTCTTCGGCGCCGACATCTGGGGACGCGGTCCAGACGGTGATTCCGCAGCCGATCTGCCCCGGCGTATTGGGCATGGAACGCACCACGCGCACGTTCAGAAGATTTTCAGATATCGTCTGCAGTGGCACGCCAGCGACAATGCTAAGGATCAGCCGGACGCTGTCGACCTGCCCGCGCAATTCTGGCAGCACCGCTCCCATCACTTGCGGCTTTACCGACAGGACTAGGACATCGGCGGCGCGCCCCGCTTCGGCATTGTCAGTCGTGACCTCAATGCCGTAACGTTCGCGCAGAGCGGCCAAATGCTGCTCGCGCGGATCGGCAGCCACGATGTTTTCCGGCGCCAGCAAGCCCTGCTTGAGCAGTCCTTTGATCATCGCCTCGCCCATAACGCCCGCGCCGACGAAGGCCGTCTTTTCACCGTTGAAGGCCATATTGATCCCCTAATTCCTTCGCTCGTCTTCATCAAAGTGGCGGCTGAGCAAATAGAAGCTGCGCCGCCCGTTTTCAAACTTGCCGCTCACAAAGTCAGTCACAATGTAGCCGGCCGCAAACATTCGCGGAAAGACATCGCGGATATGATAGCGCCATTCATCGGCCAGGGCGCGATCGGCCGCTTCCAGCGCGCGGAAGTCTCCCGGGATTTCGACCAGGGCAAAGGTCGAGGCTGGCACATCGGTCATACGTCGCGGCTTGAGCCAGATCGGCGATGCTTCGGCTCGATTGACGATCGGCGCATTCACATCAAAGTATTGCTGCAAGGTCAGCCCGCCGCCGGCGCCTTTCGCCCGCTCCTTGACGCGCCGTTGGGTCACCCACCATTCAACGACCAGCCGGTCAGACCGCAAGCTCTCCGCCTCATCGAGCCCGAAGAAGTTGGTCGCGTACCGCTGGATGACGCCGCCTAATTTGCGTATGTTGAGATGCGCATTTGGCGCCAAAAGCGGGTCAACGGTCCAGGTCACCAGGCGAATCGCATGTTTGATCGCCAGGTCGCGCTGCGCCATTTTCAGGCGGAAGCCGATATTCCGCCCCCGATACGCCGGCAGAACGACCATGCGCTTCGACATGATGAGCAGGTTCGCCATCGCCGGTCGGGCATCGGGCGCGTCTATATCGATGTCGGTGCCGATGAAGCCCAGCACCAAGCCAACGAGCCTGTCCTCGTCATAAGCGCCCAGAACATGCCCGCCATAATGCGCGATCGAGTGAAGCATGTGCCGCGGCACCAGGTAGGCGGCGTCTTCTCCCCAATAGTACTTCTGCAATTCGACCGCTTGATCGTGCTCGGCCGCGTTCAGCAGACGTCTGATCTTGATATCCTTCATTTGTCGGTCCTGCGCGTCATATCGGCCGCGGCCGCCGCCGGAACGAATCGCGCAACAGGCTGAGGAAATGCGCGCGTTGAGGCAGATAATTCAGCAAGGTTGATTCAAATCGCCGCGGCTGGAAACCAAAATGATCGTAGGTGCTGCCGAGTGGCGCTGTGCGGTTCGCCGCCAGGATATCCAGCCACTGCGCGGTGATGAGCGAACGCGGCAAGACGCGGCTGTAAACAGCGGTGATCCAGCGCAGCAAGTAGGGAGGGACGCCGATGACGAGGCGCCGCATCCCGGTGACGCGCATGATCGTCAAGATCAGATCGCGCAAAGACAAGTATTCGGGACCGCCAATCTCGACGGTTGCATCTACAAGCCGTACGCGATCAAGGCTGCGGTAGATGGCTTCCACCAGGTCGTCAATATACATGGGATGCAGGACCACCTCGCCATGACCCGGCATCAGAAAGAAGGCCGGGTTGATCCGCAGCATGCTCGCGATATGGTTGACGAAGGCGTCATCCGGCGCGAATATGATGCCGCTTCGAATCACCGTGTAGGCAACGCCGCTATTGCGCAATAGATCCTCAACTTCTCCTTTGACGCGATGCAGGGTGTAAGCAGACGAGGGCGCGGCGCCCAGGTGGCTGAGCGTGATGACGCGCCCGACGCGCGCCGACCGCGCGACCGTAGCCAAAGCGCGGGCGCCCGCCAGCTCGACCTCTTCAAGATCGCGGCGACGGCCCCACCACTGCGCGTTCTCCAAGTGGATGACGGCGTGGCAGCCGGTCACCGCGCGGAAGAAGGCTTCTTCATCGGCGACCGTGCCGACGAAGAGCTCCGGCGCTTGGGGATCACCCGTGTCCCAAGGCAGGCGCCGCATTCGTCGTTCGGGCAGCAGAACGCGCGTCGGCACCGACTCTTGCATCAGCCTTTGGACCAGATACCGCCCTACCAGCCCGGTTGCGCCAGTTATCAGGATCATCGATCGTCAAGTTTCCCGCAGAATGATTCGCCACTGCGCCCGCGTTTCTCGCGTGGGATAATGAAGGGCGTATTATAGGTGGCATTGCGGCAACTGTAAAGCAACGGAAAGGCGCTCACAGTGTTACAATGATTGGAGAGCGGCGCAGCGGAGCCCGTAGCGCGGGAGGGCTGTTTGGACAGAAAACGCATCGTCATTACGGGCATGGGCATCCTTTGCCCGACCGGCAACAATGTCGCCGACGCTTGGGAAAACACCGCTTCGGGCGAAAACGGCATCAGTTATATAACGCGCTATGACCGCCAATTGACGCAGAATCAGCTGGCCGGCGAAGTCAAAGATTTCGATCCCGATGCAACCTTCGGCCGCAAAGAAGCGCGGCGCCTGGATCGCGTCGCCCAGTTCGCGCTGGAGGCCAGCCGGCAAGCGATGGAAGACAGTGGCTTGACGATCACTAGCGACAATATGTATGAGGTCGGCTGCATCATCGGTTCGGGCGTCGGCGGCATCAATTCTTTTGTTGAGTCGCAGCAAGGCATCGACAGACGAGGCCACCGGGGCATCAAGCCGATGGCCATTCCCAAGATATTGAGCGACAGCTGCTCCGGGGCCGTATCTTTGAACTTCAATCTGCGCGGACCGAATCATTGCATCGTCACCGCCTGCGCTTCCGGCAACAATGCGATCGGCGAGGCTATGCATATTATAAGGCGAGGAGACGCGGCGGCCATGGTCGCGGGCGCATCCGAAGCGGCCATTGTGCCGCTTTGCGTGGCTGGCTTCAACAATATGACTGCCCTCAGCCGCAACGACGATCCAGAGACCGCCTCGCGCCCATTTGACTTGAATCGGGATGGATTCGTTCCCGGTGAAGGAGCGGGCGTGATCGTACTTGAGGAAATGAATCACGCTCTTGAGCGCGGAGCGACTATCTATGCGGAATTGTTGGGTTACGGTCATACATCGGACGCCTACCACATCACCGCGCCGATGGAGAGCGGCGAAGGCGCGGCCAAGGCGGTCGAGTTTGCGCTGAGGGATGCCGGCCTCCAGGCAGATGATATCAACTACATCAACGCTCACGGCACCAGCACGCCTTTGAATGACCGGGCTGAAACCAATGCGCTAAAGCGTGCGCTGGGCGAAGCCATTTACAACATTCCGGTCAGCTCGACGAAATCGATGACGGGCCACCTCCTCGGCGGCGGCGCCGCGATTGAAGCGATTTTCTCAATCATGGCCATCCGCGCAAACTTTATCCCGCCGACCATCCATTTGGCGGAACCGGATCCCAGTTGCGATCTGAATTATGCGCCCAACACGGGCTTCCCGCATGAAGTCAAGAATGTGATGTCCAATGCATTTGGCTTCGGCGGACACAATGCCGTAGTGATATTTGGTGAATATCAGGACAATGGCAACCTTTGAGAAGAGCGGCAAAGCCAATCCAGCGGCGGCAGTGCGACACGCGCATGTCATCGGCTGGGGCATGGCCGTGCCGGTAACGGCGATGACTAACGATGATCTGTCGTCCTTTGTAGATACCAATGACGACTGGATCTTGGCCCGCACCGGCATCCGTCAACGCTTCATCGCCAATGAAGGCGAATCGACGGCGACGCTGGCCTATCGGGCGGCGCAGCAGGCGCTGGAAGTGGCCGACATTCTGCCGACTGACCTCGACCTGATCGTGGTCGCTACCTCCACGCCCGAGAACATTTTCCCCAGCACGGCCAGCCTGGTGCAAGATTGGCTGAACGCGCACGAGGCGGGCGCCTTTGATTTGAGCGCCGCCTGCTCCGGTTTTGTCTACGCCTTGAACATGGCCGCCGATTCCATCCGCGCCGGCTCGATCAACGCCGCTCTGGTCATCGGCGCCGAAACCATGAGTCGGATTCTGGATTGGCAGGATCGCAGCACCTGTATCCTTTTCGGCGATGGCGCGGGCGCCGTCGTACTGCGCGCGAGTGAAACTCCCGGTGGCGTACTCGCGAGCGTCTTGCGCTCGGATGGCTCAGGGGGTGACCTGCTGGCGATTCCCAGCGTCGGCAGCATCGACGCCAACGAATCGCGCGCTGGGGCAAATGGCAGCAAGCTTTACAAAATGTCCATGGCCGGCAGCGAGGTATTCAAGTTTGCCACGCGCGTCGTCAGCGAGAGTGTGGAACAAGCCTGCCAAATCGCTGGCATCAATGTGAGCGACGTCAATTTGGTGATTCCCCATCAGGCCAACCTGCGAATCTTGCAAGCGGCCGCGCGCAAGCTCGGCATTGACATCGAAAAGTTCATGAGCAATGTCGAGCGCTACGGCAATACATCGGCCGCATCCATCCCTATCGCGCTCTGTGAGGCGATCGAGCAGAAACGGATCCAGGACAAGGATCATATTGCGCTGGTCGGTTTCGGCGGCGGCTTGACCTGGGCTTCCATGATCATCCGTTGGGGCATCCCCAAGCCGAGCGAACAGCAGGGTTCGCTCCTCAACCGTCAGCGCCGACATGTGCAATATCGCATCGCCAAATGGCGTTCGCGCTCTCGCCGCTGGCGCCGCCGTGTCAACAGCAGAGTGCGCGATCTTCAGGCTTGAGTGGCCGCTCCCGGCGCGGATTCGTCGTGGGAAACATCGATGGGCTGTACCGCACGAGGAATACTTGGGTCGCTTAGCGAACGGGCGTCAGCGTCGGCATCGGTTCAGAAATATAAATGTGAACCATACATGAGGCTTTGAGCTCGTTGGTGATGTCGAAGACCATCAGACGAAACTGGTATTCGCCAGCCTCGTAAGGCGCGGGCACGAATTGGCCAAACTCCGCCCGCTCTCGCACTTCCACATGCTGTTCGTCTATGACTTGAAAGCTGCCCAAGGTGCTGGGTCCGTTGATCTCAATGGAAGCGTACGAAAACTGATCGGTGAAGACCGTGCCGATCACCGGTATTGGCTGAAATACGCGCATGCCATTACCAGGTATCAACAGTTGGGCTTCGGCATTGTCGCAGCCTTGTGGCGGATCCGACGGAATGATCGTGCCCACAGGTGTGGGCGTCGGCAAAGGCGTGGCTTGAATCTGATTGGCCGCCCCGGCTGAACGCGGCAGGGCGACTGGATCAATGCCGAGATCGGATGCTGGCGGCGCCGGGACCGGTGTTCGGAAGTCGCCATCGTCCATCCGCGCGCCAGCGACTAGCGCTTCAATCTGGCGATCTTGCAACAACTCCGGCACGATGACCGCTTGCACGCCGGCGACGATGACAGCCAGTTCCAGCAAGAAGATGATCGCCGTAATGGCGTTCGTTCGCCGATAGCGCGAAAGTTCACGTTCCAGTTCAAAGTAAGTGGAACGGTATTCTTCGCCATGGATGACATACCGCCTCAGCGCAAACAAGATGCCAGCGGCGATCAAGAAATAGATGCCGATGGCGACCTGGTCGATTAGCGCGATAACGGCTGTCATATTGGGAAATTGCTGAGCAGTCCTTTCAGTATTGTGATTAGGCGCGGGACGATGATCTCACCGGCCTCCAGAACTTCTTCATGGTTGGTTTCCATGTCGGTGTCGACCGCGTCGATCGTCTGATTCGTGATGCCGGAGCAAGCCATGACGCGCATGTCAGCGTGACGGGCAACCAGCACTTCGTTGACGGTCGACATGCCCACCGCATCGCCACCCAAAGCGCGGATCATTCTGATTTCCGCCGGCGTCTCGAAGAAGGGACCGGACAAACCGAAATAAACGCCGCTATGCAGTGGAATATCGTGCTCGCGCGCCACTTCCAGCGCCCGCTGCCGTAGGCGCCGATCATAAGCCTGCGACATGCCGACGAAACGGAGGCCGAGCGCTTCATCGTTTGGTCCCATAAGCGGGTTTGCGCCCGCCATCCCGGGCAAATTAATATGATCCTCCAGCAGCATTAGGTCGCCGACTTGATAGCTCGTGTTCACGCCGCCAGCCGCGTTCGTCAAGAGCAGGGTATGAATACCCAACTCCTTCATCACGCGAATGGGAAACGTGACTTCGGCCATCGTGTAACCTTCGTAGAAGTGTGCGCGCCCCTGCTGTACGGCGACAACCTGCCCTTCCAATTCGCCAATGACCAGGTTGCCCGTATGCCCTTCCACAGTGGAAACGGGCCAAAGGGGGATATCGGTATATGGAATGACGACTCTCGCAAGCAACTCGTCAGCCAGCTTGCCCAAACCGGAGCCCAAGACCAGCCCGATCGTCGGGCGCAAGGACGATCGCGACTGGATGACTGAAGCGGCGCGCTGGAAATCCTTTCGGTTATACAAATGATTGCTCCCGACTTTGCCTTCACACTGAGAATAGCCGGGCTTTCGGCCAGCCAATTCCTTGCCAGGCTCAAATTGAAACGGATTCCAGATACAGATAGGAATCCTCGTTAGCGTCATATTAACACAAGAACTTGTTCTCCGATATAATGTGGGCAGCTGACGCTACTGCCAGATTGAGAGTGTGATTCGTGAACGATCTGCGCCGGCAATTTCGAGCCGCTGCGGTTCTCATCTTTATAGTTGTACCGATCGGCATCGCCGGCTTCGCCCTTATCGAAGGCATGTCGGTTTTTGACGCAATTTATCTGACCATTATCACGCTGACGACCATCGGTTATGGAGATTTTACGCCAAAGACGGAACTCGGGCGGCTGTTCACGCTGTTGCTTGTCGGCGCTGGCATGAGCGCCCTGCTATTTTTCCTTTCGTCCTCATTCGCGCTGCTCTTCAGCTCCGAAGCGATGACCCGCCGGCGTCTCTTCCAGACCAGGAAAAAGATCGGCAAGCTCAACAGCCACTATATCATTTGCGGCACCGGCGAAATGGTCGACAAGACGATCGGTTATGTTTTGCACGGCGCCGAAATCCGCCGCAAGCAGCACCAGCAGAGCGTCTACCAGCCGATCGACAATTGGCTGAATCGCTGGTTTGGGCCAGCGGAACGCGGTCGGCTTCTAGTCCTGCGCAGGCTGATTTACCGTATATTCCTCCTATACCACCATGTCTTCGTGGATCACGTCACTTTGCTCGACCTATTGGTCGTTGTAACTGACGATGAAGAATATGCCGAGCATTTGCGTGCCGCTGGCATCCTTGTGATTGATGGCGATCCAACCGATGACGATGATTTGCTTGCGGCTGGAATCACGCGGGCGCGCGCCATCATGGTCATGCTCAATCAGGATACCGAAAGCTTGCTAACGGTGTTGACCGCGCGCAACTTGAACCCGCGCCTTTACGTCACCGCCGCAGCTGTCGAAGAGGAACTCAAACGGAAGATGGTCAAGGCGGGCGCCAATGTTGTCCTCGCGCCTTATGAAGTGGCGGCGCAGTTCCTCAACAGCGCCACGCTGCGCCCGGCGGTGAACGATTTCTTCAGCAGCATTCTCTTTGAACAAGACCGACATCATCAGATAACGCAGGTCGAGTTGGAAGACGACTCGCCCTGGATTGGTCGGCGCATAAACGACATTGGATTGAGAGAAAAGTATGATGCCGGGATCCTGGGCATTCGGCTCGAATCGGGAGATTTCGCGCATACAGCCGGCGGCCGGAGATTCCTGCAGGAAGACGAGATTCTGCTGGTGGTCGCGCCTGGCCCGATGGTTCCTATCCTTCGGCATGACTGCCGGCCGCAAGGTCGGGACGAGATGCGCTTCGCCAGTTTCCAACGGCTGATCCCGACGCGCGAATCCAAGAGCCTGGACGAAGTCTACAGCATTGAGGAAAGCGAGGCTGTTATCGAGACGATGGCGAAGCATTTTGTCATCTGCGGCAACGACCATATCATCCAGAGCGCCGTGCGTTTTCTCGATCCAGCGCGTCCATTCGTTTTGATTAGCAACGATGAGGAGGTCACCGAACGTTGGCGGCAGCGCGGCTTCCGCGTGATACATGGCGACCCGGCCCAGGAAGCCACGTTGAAAAAAGCCGGCGTAAAACGGGCGCAGGCGATCATGATTTCGATTCAGGACAAGGCGGCTGCCGTTCTGTCCGTTTTGTCGGCGCGCACCATCAGCAAATCACTGCTGATATCGGTTACCGCCACGACCGACGACATGATCGAAAAGCTGCGGCGGTCCGGAGCCGATCGCGTCGTCAGCCCCTTTCATGTCGCCGCGCAGTTCGTGCTGCTCTCGACCACCCGTCCGGAAATCGCCGACTTTCTGCAGCATGTGCTCTACAACGAAATCACCGGTCTAGAGACGGCCGAACTCTACATGGAAAACGATTCGCCCTGGATAGGCAAGACGATTCGTGATCTGGCTCTAACCATGCGTTATCGCGCCAGCGTCGTTGGCGTTCGCCGAGCCAATCGCAGAGAATTCCTCTATACGCCGCCGCCCGACCATCTGGTGCAGCCGTATGAAGTGTTGATCGTCATCACGCCGATGGAGTTCTTTGATGAAATGCGGGCGAACGCCACCGGCCATAAAGACAAGCGACCAGCCACCTTGCGGCTGGAAGTCGATGTTACCGCCAGCGGGATCTGGTCAAGAGATATGCTCCGCGAGCTGATTCAGCAGGGGGAGAGCGGTTAGCGGCCGCGGTTGACCAGCGGCGCGTCGCGGCGGCCCGAACGATGCAGAGGTCGGCGCCCACGTTCATGAAAGATGCTGTCGCTATCGACATTCAGGAAGGTTATATCGGCGAGGAAGCGCCGGGCGATGGCGCGAAAATCGCTTTGACGCGGCATCTTGAGCAAATCTTGCCAGTAGCGTTTTCCAATGAGAACCGGGTATCCCGAGCGCATCCGGTAACGGGGAACGATGAAATCGCCGTCCCCGCGCGCATAGGCGGCCAGAATGTGATAAATCACCTTCGGCTGCAGGCGCGCCTGATCGCCCGGCACAACCAGCACCGCCGATAGCTGATCCGGCAGCGCGCGCAACCCGGCTCTAAGCGCGGTCACCGCCCCGCCCGCCTGATGCGCGCGATCATGAATTGCCTTCACCCCGAGCAGTCTGGTCGCCGCCCGTACTTCAGGCGCCCGCCGGCCGGTGACGAGGCGAATGTGATCAATGCGCGAACGAAGGACTCTTTCCGTAATCTGCGCGACGGCCGCCCGGCCGCGATCGGAGAGCCGCAGCATCCGGTCGTCATCCTTGCAGGGCGATTCACCGGTGGCCAGCACCAGCGCGCCGACGCGCCGCTGCAATTCAAAGACGGGTTCCGCGCCGCGCACTGAGCCAAGCGCAACCGCGTCAATCCGCGCGCTCTGCAAACTGAGCCTGGCGATCATCCGCGCCCGCCCGCGCATGAATCCACTATTCGGTGTCCGGTTCAGATATACAATGACGCGGGCCCCCGCCGGAACCCCGCGCAAACCGAGCTCTTCGTCCCGCAACACCTGTGCTAGCCAGGGCGACTTAACGGGGCTGTTCTCGACGAATCCGTAGCGGGCGATCATCGCCGCTGGATTGTAGATATGGTCGCTGTCGAGAGGCAAGCCCAGGGCGCGAAGGGAAGCGACCGAAATCACAAGCGATGTCTCCAAGGGAATCTGGGGCTCATGCGCCAAGGGCGCCTTGAAAGGCATGCCCGCCGCGTCATCCGACTCGACCAGCAAGATATCCGAGTCTACGCGGTCCAGCAGCTGCCTGGTCCATTCGATTGGCGGACCGTAAACATAGCCGCTGCGAATCTGCTCATGGAGCAAAACGAACTGGTGGTCCGTCAGCGCCTCCGAGATCGCCTCCGGAGCGGCGCCAGCCGCCATCGTGCAGGGAAACAAGTCCAGCTGGTCGGTTGAGAGCCTGGTCGTGGTCGTCGCCAAGACGCGCCAGCCGGCCTCAGCCAACTCATAGCCCAAGCCGACCATCAGCGATGTCTTGCCGCCGGCGCCGATGAAAGCGACAACGTCGCCTGGCGCCACATCAAATGCTTGCTCGAATCGCATCGACCTTTCCCGGATGACGACCGGCCTCGAGCGCGGCGGGCCGGTTCTCGACGAGACTTCAATGGTGTGTCAAACACAATGATAACATGAAACTGAGGTACCGCGCTTGGCGCCTTAAACGATGTGCCCGCGGGCGAATCTCGGCGCGAGACCGCAAGCCGCGCCTGCCAATCAGACGACGTCGCTGCCGCGCTCGCGCAGCGCCCTTAGCACCTTCTGCGCGGTGAATGGCTGGGAATCGAGCCAGACGCCGGCCGCGTCATATATCGCAGCGGCGATGGCCGGCGCCAAGGGCAGAAAGGGCATTTCCGCCATGCCCCGCACGCCCCAGGGTCCGATGGGATCGGGATTCTCCAAAATGACCGACTTGATCCGCGGCGGCACATCAAGCGAAGTCGGAATCAGATAGGTCGACAGGTAGGGATTGAGTATCCGGCCTTCATCGGATACCAGGTATTCCATCAGGGCATAGCCTTGCGCTTGCACGATCGCGCCTTCAATCTGCCCCTGCAACTGCTGCGGATTGACGACCTTGCCCACATCGTTGGCGCAGACGACTTCCAGCAGTTGCACTTGCCCGGTTTCGATGTCGACTTCAACCTCAACCGCCTCGGCTACGTAGCCGTAAGCGAAATTCGGCGTCGCTCGTCCGGTCTCCGGATCGAATGGCGTCGTCGCCGGCGGATGGTACATGAACTCGCCCACCGCCGGGCGCTCTTCGTCCTGCCATTTGCGCAGTGCGATCTCGGCGGCGCCGCGAATGGCGTTGCCGGACATGAAAGTTAGGCGCGAGGCGGATGCGCTGCCCGCTGAATCTGACGAAGCGGTGTCGGAGGCGACTATCTCAACCTTGTCGAAAGGCATGCCGACGGCCTCAGCCGCCATTTGGCTCAAAGCGGTATGCGCCCCCTGCCCGACATCAGCGCCGGCGTGATAAAGAATCACCTTTTCGATTTCGGCGTTCCCGCGCAACTCAATGCCAGCCCAGCAGTGCTCAGGAAAGCCAAAGCTGAAGCCAACATTCTTGAAGCCGCCCGCGATACCACGACCGCGGCGCCGGCTTCGATCGGCTGGCTGCGGCGCCGCTTGCAGACTCCAGCCCTCCTTAGAATGTTGCCACCAAGATTCTCGTCCGCAGGCTTCAAATACTTGCGGCATGGTCACGCCGGCGGGAAAGGGCGTATCCACCGAGCCAATGCTGCCTTCGCGAATGCTGTTCTTCAGGCGAATCTCGAGCGGATCCATCTTCAGCGCGGCCGCCAAGCGATTCATCTGACCCTCGGCGGCGAACAACGCTTGTGGCGCGCCAAATCCACGAAATGCCCCCGACGGGATATTGTTGGTGTACACGGTAAAGGTATCGACATGCACGTTGGGAATCTCGTAGGGTCCGGTGACGGTCAACTGGGCGTTGCCAAGCACCTTGTTCGACGTGTAGTTGTAAGCGCCGGCATCGCCAATCACTTCGGCCGAGGCGGCGGTCAGCAGGCCGTCCGCGGTGGCGCCCCATTTCGCCCGCACCTTGATCGGATGCCGTTTGTGATGATAGAGGATGGATTCTTCCCGATTCCATTGGATCTTGATCGGAAGCCGCAGTTTCCAGGCGGCCAGCGCCAGGATGATTTGCACCGACATATCTTCACGGCCGCCGAATGCGCCGCCGATGGCCGGATAGATGACGCGCACTTCCTCGGGCGGCAGCGCTAGCGCATGGTAAATCTGCTCTTGATCTTCGTGCGTCCACTGGCCCGCGACCACGACCGTTACACGATCTTCTTCGTCAATGTAGGCGAGGCCCGCTTCCGGCTGCAAGTAGGCATGCTCCTGCCAGGTCGTTTCGTATTCGCCTTCCACCACGATCTCAGCAGCCGCCCAGCCCGCCTCCATATCGCCGCGGCGAATGCGATAAGTCGTAAGGAGATTGCGCGGACAGTCCGGATGGAGTTGCGGCGCCGCTTCCGTCATCGCCTCTTCGGGATCAAAGACGGCGGGCAGATCCTCGTACTGCACTTCGATGAGTTCCAGCGCCTCTTGTGCAATCGCGTCGGTCTCGGCCACGACGGTCGCCACCATATCCATAAAACAGCGCACAATATCGGCGCCCGCCTTATCCCCGCCGGGACCACATAGCACGGGCTGATCTTTGATCACGAGCCCGTATTCGTTGACCGGCACGTCATGGCTGGTGAAGACGCGCGCAACGCCCGGCAAGGCTTCGGCTTTGCTGGCATCTACACTCACGACGCGGGCATGGGCGCGTTCGCTGAACTTAACGCGCATCCACAGCTGCCCCTCGATATTGATGTCACCGGGATAAAGCGTCTCGCCAGTGACCTTTCCGCGAGCATCGATGCGCTTGACAGATTGGCTGATGGCGTCGGTATGTTCCGGGATCACGGCGGGAATCCTCGTCAGTTCGGCTTCGCGCGTCGAATGCGCTCAAAAGGTAGGCAGAGCCTCAAAGGTGGTTTCTATCAGTTTTTCCGTTTCGTTGTAAAAAATGCGGCGCAAGATGGCGATGGCAGCGGCGTAGGTCGGCTCGACGCCGCCATAACTCAGGCTCCCTGCGCCCAGATTCTGGCCCGTCTTCATCGGCTTGTCCGATGCGTAATGCAGGAAACCGATATCGAATTTGACCGAATGCAGATTGACGATCTCATTCATCGGATGGCGCTGCGGACGGAAAGCTTCGTAAACTGCCGACAGGTAAGGACCGCCCTCCATCTCGATATCGGTGTAGCCTTCTTTGTAGAAGACGCTCATGTAATGGGGATTCTGCAAGAAAGTGCCGCGCACCGTCACCGCTTTTTGATTGTCCAGGACGTTGCCATGCTGCATATAGCTGCGCACGTGCCGGGCGGTGAAGCAATTTCGGAACAGATAGGTGTTCTGCGAATGCTCATCGTGGATCACATTGGGAATCATCATATCGCCGATGCGACCGTTCAAGGTGGCCGCCTTGCCCATGACGTATACGCCGTCCAGCCGTCCAGCGCCTTGTGAAATGCGGCTTAGCAATTCATACGAAGCCATGCCCAGAGGATAATCAATGTTGATGATGATGGCATTGCTGTGACGCAAGGGTTCCAGATCGTCGGCCCGCCCCAAACGCGGATCGAACCAGCGCGCCTCCAACTTGCCCAGCTCGATGACTTGCGTTTCCATTTCGAAACCATGCCGACTGGGCACGCGATGGATGCCCAGGCGATTCTCTTCCTTGGCGAGAACATGGCGCGCCTGGCTGCCCTTTTCCGACAGATAGCGTCGCAAAACAAAATAAAGGAAGTTGTCTGTGCTCTTGTGATAACTCTCTTTGGTGTCTTCGTACTCAGTGAGCAAGGACTTCTCTTCGAATGTTTCGATGTAGTCAATCAGGCTTTCTTCAAAACGGCGAGCGAATCCGGCCAGCAGGTTGATCAATGAATGGGTATTGCTCGAAACAAAGTAGACCGGACGCTCGCCGGGATCAATCCCAGCCTCGGTCAATTCCGCGCAGAGTTCATTCCACCAGGAAGCGGTGGCGCGCCGATAATCGGATAAGGAACCGGCAATCAGGCGCAGCGTCATGCTCTTGCGATGCGCGCGAATATAAAGCAAGTTGTTGACGAAGTCTTCCCCCCACAGCAAGTGCAATCGCTTCAGGTCGCTCACCTGAATGCGCAATGCGGCGGCGAGGGTGGCGAAGTCTTGCGCCGGCAAATCGCCCGCATCGGCGTAAGGACCCAGCAAGACAGAGAGATCGGGATTCTGCAGCAAATAGTGCAGCTTGTTCCATTCGATCTGAAAGGCGGTCAATATCGGCACCAGGTCGTCAATATCGGAACGGCTGACGACATAGACCGCCAGGATGCTATCGCCATCAAAGTGGGTGCGGCGGCGGCGGCCCGTCGCGAAGACGCGCTGCCAAGCCCCGATATCGCGGTAACCGGCGGCGATGAATGAGCGGTTCATCTGCCCGATCAAGACTTCTTCCGTCTGAACAACACAAGGCGGCAGGCGCAGCGCGCTGTACATTAAGGCGGAAGCATCGGGCTCGACAGCGGCGGCATGCTCATGCAATGACGAGCGCATAGCCAGGTGGCTCTCAACCAGGGTTTCGATCTTGATGCTGTCACTCGAACGCAATAGCGAATAATAGGTTCGCATATACAGTTCGATTTCTTCGCTGCCCGTTTGCGGTACTGTTCGGTCCATGACCTAGCCTTGCTTGCCTTCCGCTTTCACGCGCGCCGCCTGACGGAAGGCGTCGACGATTTTGTAGTAGCCGGTGCAGCGGCATAGATTGCCACTGATGCCGTAGTTGATTTGCTCGGTATCCGGCGCGTCGATTTCTTCGAGCAGTTTGGCGCCCGACATGAGAAAACCCGGTGTGCAGTAACCACATTGCACCGCCGCTTGATCAATGAAGGCTTGCTGAATCGGATGCAGCGTTTCGCCGGATTGCAAGCCTTCAACCGTGACGATCTCAGCGCCATGCGCGCGCGGGGCATGAACCATGCAGGCCATGACCGCCACATCATCGAGAAAGACAGTGCAGGCGCCGCACTCGCCCTCGGCGCAGCCTTCCTTCGTGCCGGGCAGCTTAGCGTCATCGCGCAGCCAAGGAAGCAGCGACTTCTGCTGGCCCGTCGTGACGACTAGATCGACGCCATTCACCCGGCTCATAATCGGACTGTCAGGCGAATGCGCGATTGCGGCCGGCAGCCCGCGCTTGACGATGCCTTCGTCAGCGCCCCAGAGCATCGGCGGCGCCGCCGGAATGCTGTCAAGCGGCTCACTTGCGGCCAACTGCCGCAGAGCGCGCGCGACCAGCGTCTTCACCATTTCCGCCCGATATTCGGCGCTGCCGCGCACATCATCAATGGGACGGACCGACGCGCTAGCCAGCCGCCCAGCTTCGGCGACGGTTTCTTCGGTCAAGGTCTTGCCCGCCAAATACGCTTCCGCGGCCGGCACGCGCACGATCGTCGCCGCGACGCTGCCCAAGGCGATGCGGGCATCGCTGACTCGGTATGCACTGTCAAGACGAACGATGACAGCCGCGTCAACGACGGATATCGCCTGCGCGCGCCGCAAGCCCAATTTCAGGAAAAGACCGCGCTGATCAGCGCCCATTGGCGGAATCCGTATCTCGCGCAAAAGCTCATCGGGGCGCAGGACCGTTTGACGAAAGCCGCTGTAAAAGTCCGCCAGTTGGATCTTGCGCTCACCGGCGGCTGAGGCCAGCGAGACTTCAGCCTCCAGGGCGATCAGCGGCGTGATGGTGTCATTGGCGGGCGAGGCGGTGATCAGATTGCCGGCCACGGTGGCACGGTTGCGAATCTGGGGCGCGCCTACCTCCCAGGAGGCCTGCGCCAGGGGCAGCGCCCGCTCACGGATCAGCTTACTCGCGACGACATGATTATGCGTAACCAGCGGACCCAGAACGATCCAGTCGTCTTTCAGCGCAATCTGATCCAGATTCGGTACGCGCGTGATATCTATCAGTGTCTTGAGCTGCGGATGCTGTCCGCGCTCCATCTCGATGATCAAGTCGGTGCCGCCGGCGACAATACGCGCCGCGCGCCCGTTTTCTTTCAGAAGCGCCAAAGCCTCGTCGATCGTGCTGACGCTATGGTAGGCTTCCCACATTCGTGACCGGCCTCCTCAGTTCACAATTGCGCCCTGGTCAGCGGTTCCAGTTCCAGCACCGTAAACGGGTTGATATTCAGCACGCAGGTGGATTCGAACTGCGTCCGCACCGTCTTGCGCCGATCCCAGGTATGCACGTGGCCGTGCAGCATGTAGCGCGGCCGAAACCACTTCATGAAATTCAAGAAGCTGTCAAAGCCGCGGTGGGCGAAATCCTTGCCATCGTGAATATCCCGCGCCGGCGAATGCGTGACAAATAGATCAATGCCGCGGCCGCGCGCCCAGCGATTCCACATCACCGATGGCGCGAGACCGAGCACCTTGCTGTGCATTTGCGCCTGGGTATATTGGATCTCGCCTTTGTTGTAGCGGATCGAGCCTTCCAAGCCCGCCAGGACCAAGCCGCCATATTCCAAGATCTGTCCGTGCAAGTCGATGCCGCCGGGCGGTTCATCGTGATAGATCTCATCATGATTGCCGCGAACATAAAACAGGGGCGCCCCAATGATGCTCGTAATGAAATCGAGGTAATTGGGGCGCATGTCGCCGCAGCTGATGATCATATCGACATCGTTGTACTGGCGGCGCAAATTGACCGCATTGTGCAGCTGCGGCATTTCGGTATCGCTAACACAGAGAATCTTCACCGCAACAGGCGCCTTCCCCGCTTGAACTCAATTCAGCGCTGCGAATCCGCCAGCTAAATCGAATAGCCGCCGGCAAAGGTGTCAATCATCAGACGCACATCGTCTCCCAGGGGATAGAGGATGGGACAGGTGGCGCCGGCATCCATGTACTCGCGCACCTTCGCCTTCACCTCATCCGGCGTACCGGAAGCGGTGATCATTTGCACGACATCATCCGGCACCAACTTCATCGCCTCCAGGATCTGTTCTTCGGTAGCGGGCCAGGTCAAGACCTGATTGATCTCATCGAGCAGGTCTTGGCTGACGCCGCTCGCCTTCATGATATGCGGCTGCTGTCCCAGATACTGCGTCACCAGTTTTCGCGCGCCATCGAGCGCGGCCGCCCGATCATTGTCCACCGAGCAGACGACGAGTTGGGGGCGATCGACTTCGTCAATCGACTTGCCCGCTTTCCGCGCGCCGATCTCGAGTTGCGCCATCGCCATTTCGTTGTACTTGGGCGAGACCAAATAATTGAGCACGGCGCCGTCGGCGATTTCGCCGGTCAAGGCCATCATTTTGGGACCGGTCGCGCCGATATAAATAGGCACGTTGCGCGGCTCTTTCCGCCCGTGCACAACATCAAGCTCGACATCGTCCATCCGCACAAACTCGCCATCAAAACTGACGCGTTCTCGGTTGAGCAGGCGCCGGACAACGGTCACGACTTCGCGCATGGCGAGCAGGTTCTTGCGCCGTTCAATCCCGACCTTCGCCGCCAGCGGATCCCACCAGGCGCCGATGCCGCAGTAGATGCGATCCTGCGCCAGATCATCGAGGGTGAGAAAGGTGGCGGCGATCACAGCGGCGTTGCGCGTCCAGTTATTGATCACGCCGGAGCCGATTTTGATGCGCGATGTCACCGCGGCAAAAGCCGCCATCGGCACGATGGCGTCGCGGACCAGTCTGCTCTCGGCCTGCCATACCGCCTCGAAGCCGCAAAGCTCGGCATATTTGACGTATTCGATCGCATCCGCCAGCGGGTGCGCGTCTTGCAGATACAATGCTACACGATCAGCCATGAGTCTTCTCCCGTTTCCGCATCAGTCGGTTCCTATCATGATATCAGACATTGTAAGCGCATTTGTCAAATGCACGCCACGCCCTCAGCCGGCGCGGCAGGCAATCGGAAAGGACGGCAAATGCCCGAAACGCCCGCTCGCCAGGATTCGCTGATAGGTCTCGAGATCTTCCGGCAAATCAATATCCAGCGCCAACCGGTCGGATTCATAGGTGAAGGCTTGCAGACCGGCAACTTCCGCCAGCCGAATATGCCGCTTAAAACTCCCGCCGCCGTATTCAAAGCTGATCGCGCCTGGCGGCCTGATCAGCAAGGCGTTCGTGCCGTCGCGCGCTTTGTCGGTAGCGATCACAATGGACTGATCGACCGCCAGCTGAATCAGGCCGCCGATGTCTTTCGCGTTGATGAAGGGCAAATCGGCCGGCAAGACCAATACCGCATCGGCGCGCCAACTCTCGACTACCATGGTGGCGCGCATCAATGCCGGATTCAGGTTGGACATGGCGCCTTCTTGCAGCGTTTTGGCGCCAAACTCGCGGGCGATGGCAAGCGCCTTGGAATCGCGCGAGATCACTAGAACACCGGTGATCTGCTGAATCGTCGTCGTCACCGATAACACATGACGCAGCATCGCCTGCGCCAGTTCGAAGCGCTGATCGGGCAGCAGAACCGGCGACAAGCGGCTCTTGGCATTCTTCAACGGTTTGACCGGGATTATCGCCCAGAGGCTCATGCCGCCCAACCCCCGATCCAGCCCAGCAGCGCGCGCGCCAGGGCGACCTTGTCCGCTTGATCGTTCATCAGCGTATTCAGCTGAACCGTCCGCAAGCCCTTCATTTCAAAGGGCTGGTTGCGCCGATCATCGACGAATCCATCAATAAGTCCGCGATAGAAACGGGCAACTTCCCTTGCCGAAACTTCCAGCCCCAGCTCACGCATGATCTTGGCCGTGGGCCCCTTGACCGCGTCCCCGGCGATGATCGGCGTCACCGCAACCACCGGCGCCGCCAAATTCGAAAGGGCAGCGCGCAAGCCCGGCACTGCCAAAATCGGCGCCAGCGACAGCCAGGGATTGGAAGGCGCGATCAAGACGATATCTGCGTCATTGAGCGCCTCGCCGACGCCCGGCGAAAGCCATGCCTTCTCGCAACCTTGATGGCGGATCGCCCGTATCGTCGGATTCCAAGCGTGTTTCACGAAGTACTCTTGAAAGCCGAGCTCGCCGCGCTCGACCGTATTCACCAGAGTCGGCACTTCTTCGTCGCACATCGGCAAGATCCTTGCGCGCAAGCCAAGTCGTTCCCCGAGGCAGGCGGTCACTTCGGTCAAGCTGCGCCCCAATCGTAGCCAATGCGTTCGCAGCAAATGCGTCGCCAGATCTTTGTCTCCCAGCCGAAACCAGGGCTCGACCTGATAATGTCTCGCGAGACAGTCCAAAGCCACAGTCGAATCATCGGCGACGCCCCAGCCCCATTGTCGATTGACCAAACCAGCCAGCGTGTACATCAACGTATCGAGATCGGGACAGATTCTCAAACCAAGATGCCAGAAGTCGTCACCGGTATTGACGATAAACGTAAGGCGTTCCGGCGGGACGGCCTCGATCAGCCCGCTGGCCAGTTTGGCGCCGCCGACCCCGCCAATCAGAACAACGATGTTTCTGTCTAGCGCCACAAGGCCCTCGTCTCCCAGGGCTCACGCTTGCGTTCTCGCCGCTCTGCCGGGTAGCCCAGCGTAATCATGCCCTGGGGCCGCCAGTCGGCCGGGAGCTCCAGGACCGACGCGACCAGCTCCTGACAGAACAGGGGCGCGCACATCCAACAGGCGCCCAAACCCAGTTTTTCCGCCATTAATAGCATGTTTTGGCCCGCCATCGCGGTGCTCTGCTGCGCCATGGTGAGTTCGTGGCGATTGCGCTGATCGTCGGAATAAACATCCATGTCGCTCAGGCTCATGCACACCATGATCAAAAGCGGCGCCGAGGTGATTCGAGCGTAGGAGCGACCGACATCGGCGTCTATGACAGCTTGCGCCAGGCCGTCGGCGCTGAGATCGCGTCGCAGCGCCGCCCCCATTTCACGCGCCAGCCGCTCTTTTGTCCCGTTCTCATTGATGATGACAAAGCGCCAGGGCTGCCGATTGTGGGCCGAAGGCGCCCAGATGGCGGCCTCTAACAAGCATTCTATCCACGCGCGCGGCACGTCTTCGCATTGGTAACGCCGCAGTGAACGCCGCCCCCGCATGAAGTTCAGCAATTCAGCGCTGTTCATCACATTAGCAACTCAACGATACAGATCATGCTCGGCGGCGCGATTCAAGTCGGCCGCACGGCCGTGCGGCGCGCCGAGATCAAGGCCCCTTAGCAATATCGCCGGCAAGCCCTCATCAGCTTCGCCACATAGCAAGTGCGCCGCTGAAGCGACCAGATCGGCATAAGCGACTTGCGTCACCTCCAGCACGCGTCCATAAAGATCTTGCTGCCCGCGCAGGTCTTTCACCGTGGGCAAGCCGGCCGCGCCGATCGCCACGCCGACATTGCCGACGCGGAAGGGCCGCCCGTGCGTATCGCTGATGATAACCGCCACATCCAGGCCGAGACGCCTGCGAATGCTGGCGCGAAATTCGCTGGCGGCGCCGTCCGGATCAATCGGCAGCAGCAGCGCCATATCATCGCCCGCTTCGATATTGCTTTGGTCGACGCCGGCGTTGGCCGAGACCAGTCCCAAATGATGCTCGGTGACCAATACGCCCTGTCGTTTGCGGGAAACGCGTCGTGATTGGCGCAAGATCAACTCCACCAGCCGCGGATCTTTGCCCGTCTCGGCGGCCAGAGCCTGAGCGGCCGCCGATGGCTCGATGCCGCCAAGCGCCACCAGCCGTCCCAAAGACTTGGAGACGATTTTCGATGAGACGACCAGGGTATCGCCAGTACGGAGCCCTATGCCAGCCACATCCGCTCGTTTGATGATGATCGCGATAATATCGTCATCGGCCCTAATCAGCGGGATGCCCGGTATCGCATAAGCGATCAATTTGGGCGCGCAAGTCATCGTCCATCGTCCAGGCCGGTGATGCGCAGGCCGGCGCCTTGTACGCCATAGGTCTTGTTGATATGTAGCAGCACCGGCGTCAGCGACTCAGCCGCCACCGCATTCTTCAGCAGGCCCGCATCCAGGCCGCGCATGCCGGCCGCCGCTACCAGCTCGATGACAGCCGTGCGCGCCTCGCGATCATCGGCGCAGACCAGGACATCGCAATCGACCGGCTGCCCCAGCTTCTTGAGCTTGACGGCGCTGACATTCTGGAAAGCCGCTACGACGGTGACATCCGGACCGAGAAGCGATTGCGCTTCCAGCGCCGCGGCGCCGCCCCCTGGCAGATTCACTTGGGTGATTGCGGGCGGCTGCAAAGGCACGGTCAAATCGACCAGGATCTTGCCCTGGCACTGCTCGCGGACGCTAGCCAACGTGGCTTGATGCGCGTTATAGGGCACACTCAAGATGACGATATCGGCCCGGTCGGCCGCCGCCGCATTGGCCAAGCCCGACAAATAATCCGCCCCTAGTTCACCATTCATCTCCTTCGCGCGCGTCTCAGCCTTTTCCGCCGAACGCGAACCAATGATCACACGGTAGCCATGAAGCGCCCAGCGCATCGCCAGTCCGGCGCCTTCTTTGCCCGTTCCGCCCAAAATCGCCAATGATTTCATCGCTTCCTCAGCCTGTGGTCTTCCCTGTTCAGTCCATCATTGTAGGGCATCCTGAGCATTTCGCGTATACCTTTCCCAAACCGCCGGCGCCAGCTCGAGGGCTTCGGCCGCGATGGCGGTCTCGTCAAGCGTCAGCAACTGACGGTCGCGCATCAAGAGCTGGCCCGCGCAGATGGTCGTCGTCACCATCGACGCTTCAAAGCCGAAGAGCAGATGCCAGGGCAAATTGCCGGCGGTCAGCGGCGTAAAGGGCTGGTAATCGACAAAGATCAGATCAGCGACGGCGCCGGCGCTGATTTCACCAATCTTGGCGCCGGGGAAGAAGCTCTCCATGAGGCGAGCGTTGTTGTCCCAGGCCATGCGCGCGATATTCATGCCATCGGCGCGCCGCGGATCGCGATTGACTACCTTGTGCAGCAAGTAAGCCGCCTTCCACTCGGACCACATATTATTGCTGAAGCCGTCGTTGCCCAGGCAAAGCTTGATGCCCGCCTCTAGCAAGCTGTCGATATCGGCGGCGCCCACCCCGTTGTTCATATTGGAGCGCGGCTGATGACTGACCCAGACGCCGCGATCTCGCAATATGTCCCGTTCATGCGTTTCGATATGCACACAATGGGCGGCGATGGTACGCTCATTCATGATGCCGAAGCGATCCAGCCGTTCAACCACGTTTAGCCCGCTCTTGACCAGGCAGTCCCCTTGATCGGCTTCATGCTCGGCGACATGGATATGAAAACCGGCGTCGTCGGGTATGGCATTGGCGCAGGCGCGCAAACTTGCGTCATTCAGCGTCAGACTGGCGTGCAAACCGAAGGTCCCCTTCAGGCGCTCATGACCAGCGGTCGCCGCCATGAATCGCAAGTTCTCGTCAATGCCTTCGCGCATCTTGTCGCCGCCATCGCGATCGGTCACTTCGTAACAGAGCACGGCGCGCAGCCCGGCGGCATCGGCAGCCTCGCCGATGACATCAAGACTGCCGGCGATGAAGTTGGGGCTGGCGTGATGATCGATCAAGCTGGTGGTTCCATGTTTGATGGCGTCAACCAGGCAGACGAGGGCGCTGGCGCGGACGCTTTCCCGATCGAGAGCTTTGTCCAGGGGCCACCAAAGACGTTCGAGAATCTGGGGAAAATCACGGGGCGCCGGACCGGGAATCGCCAGGCCGCGGGCGTAGGCGCCGTAAAAGTGCGTGTGGGCGCAGATCCCGCCCGGCATGACATATTGCCCGCCGGCGTCGACGATCTCGGCCTCAGGGTAACGAGCCGCCAACTCAGCCCGCGCGCCCAAGGCGGCGATGCGGTCGCCCTCGATATACAGAGCATGATTTGGCAGTATGTGCGGCTCATCGCCGAGCGTGATCAGGTTCGCGTTAATGATCAGCATCACCATTCTCTCTTCTCGCCTTGTCAGCTGCGCAAAGCGTGGTATACCCGGTCGACGTAAAAGTCACTCTTGAGGTAGAGGTCGCCTACAAACTCAGCGCTGATGAAGCGATCCCAGGTGGTGCGAATGAAGCTGATTGGCCGCGCGGGCTGATTGCGAATCGGCGGGTCCTTCGGGATCAAATCACGAAACTGCACCTTGTAATAGACCTCGTCCGCTCGGCGGGTTTCATCCGGCAGCAGGTCACGGCGCCGCGCCAACTCAAGGCCGGTGATCCGGGCGAAGAAGGCGACGCTGCCCCCCCAACTCTGAAAGGAGCGACCGCTCAGGAAAAGAGCGATGTACTCGGCGTTTAAGCCTCGCGGCAGTTGGCCTTCGGGAATGCGATACCAACCTTGTCGCCGCGCGATCTCGAAATCTTTTGCGCGCTTGACGACGCCAACCAGCACCCGATCGTCAGCGTACATTGCCGCTTCCGTCTCCTTAGCTCGCGCTGCGCTGCGCCAACAGGCGCTTGTCGATCTCGGCGACCTGCTCCTGATGTCTCAGCCACCAGTCCGGATCGCGCTGGGCATCGAGCTCGGCGACCGTTTTGCCCTGCTGCTCGACCCAAGTATAGTACTTCAAGTTGTGCCAGCGTTCCCGGGCCGCGCGCCCGCCTTCCATGATCCAATCGACGCCGGCTCGATGGTAAACGCCGTCAATGATTGCGGCGGCGCCCGCTTCATCCAGCGCGCCCTGAGCAGACCGCATATTCGCCATCACCGAAAGATAACGCTCCATGGCGTCGGTCGCCACCGTGACGATGACATCGTCCGCATTCATTTGATAATATTTCGCGGTTTTAATGGCGCCGATGATATTGCAGATGCCGCTGATGCCCATGGTCTCCGCCAAGGCGGCTACGGCGCTTTCCTCCAGGCCGTAGCGCTGCGTCAATACTGCGCGCCCGGCTTCTTCCCACAATACGCGTAAACCCTTCAAGGCGTCCCTATCGTCAATCGCCATCAGCGCGTCCATGTTGAACACATTGTGGATCCAGGTCACGTGTTTGTCGCCAATGCCTTGGATCTCATGCGCGCCATAGCCGTTGTTGTACAAGGTGGGGCACTGGATCGGCTCCAAGCCAACGATCTTGTGCTCGGGCCAGACCTGCTTGAGGCGGTCGCCGGCCGCGATCGTGCCGGCGCTGCCCATTGCCGAAACTAAGGCGGAAATTCGACCGGCGCCGATGCCCGCGTCCTTCAATTCGGACGCCAGTTCGACGAGCGTATTGCCCGTTACATGATAGTGAAAGCGATAATTGCCCATCACTTCAAATTGATTCAATACGCGGATTTGGGGATCACTGCCGCGCAGACGCTTGACTTCGTCGTAGATCTCTTTCACATTGCTTTCGCTGCCGGCGGTGCGGATGATGCGCGCGCCGTAGCTGCTGATGCGATCAAAACGCTCCTGGCTCATCTCCTCAGGCAGGACGACGATGCTGTCATATTCCATACGACAGCCGATGAAGGCGCCGCCGATGCCATAGTTGCCCGTTGATGGCCAAACCAGCGTATGCACCGCCGGATCGACTTCGCCCAGCAACTGTTCTTCCAGCAAGACGGAATAAGCCGCTCCTACTTTGTGGCTGCCTGAGGGGAATCGCTTGCCATAAATCACCACAATCTGGGCGTCGACGCCGGTCAATTCGCGCGGCAGCACGATGTGATACACCTGATTCTGTGGATCGCGCCAGGTGATATTATAGAGATTCAGCGGATTCAAGGGATCGGCGTCCAAGGCGGCGATCGCCTCCGACCGAATGACCGGGTTCATGAGCTGCGGGTGCAGCATTTCTTCGAATGTGGGACCGGTTATCATTTTGAGGACCTTAGTCTGCGCTGGGCGCGTCGTCTCCCGACAAGTCTAGCTGCTGTTCAATCAGGCGCATGTCATTTAACAACTCGGTTCGTTTCCGCGCCCATTCGCGATATTGGCGCAGGTCAGCCGCCGACATCTTATTGGGTTCGCCGCGGCTCGCGGTGACGAGCTCATCAATCCGGCTGTCCAGCGCTTCATAAGCCTCGACCAACTGTCGGTATTGCCGTACCAAGGCCAGCTGGTCGCCTTTCTCAGGAGGCATCACCCTCGACCTCCCATTTCGCCTCGGCGAATGGATCATTCTCATTCACATTTGTGTCCGCCTTGACAGCCACGCGCTCTTTCGCCATCGGCGCTTCGTCCAGGCCAGTCGTCGCCGCGACCACGTAGAGGGGTCGGTCGCGCGATTCGTCGTAGGTGCGCGCGACATATTGGCCGATGACGAAGAGGAAAAACAACTGAAACGAGCTCAAGAGCAGCAGAAGCACGATCGTGGTCGCCTGACCGCCGAAAAACCCTTCGCCCATCGTCAAGCGCAGGACGGAAATCACCAAGCCCACCAACAAGGAAAGCAGCGCCAATATCAAGCTGATATATATCATAATCTGCAAGGGGAAGAAGGAAAAGCTGGTAACCGCGTCCAGGGCAAAGGCGATCATTTTGCGCAGCGGATACTTGGTCTCGCCCCAGACCCGTTGTTCGCGCGCGTATTCAACGCCGGTCTGCTTGTAGCCGACCCAACTGGTCATCCCGCGGATGAAGCGGTGTTGTTCGCGCATCTGCCGCAGCACATTCGCCACCCGCGCATCCATCAAGCGAAAGTCGCCGGTATCGACCGGAATGTTGATGTCGGTGATGCGATGGATCAGCCGGTAGAAAATCTTGGCGCTGATCCGTTTCCAGAAGCGCTCGCCCTTGCGCTGCGCGCGCACCGCGTATACCACTTCATACCCGTCTTTCCATTTGGCGATCAGGCGCGGTATCAAGGCCGGCGGATCCTGCAGGTCGGCGTCGATCAGGATGACGGCTTCGCCCCTGGCATAATCGATGCCGGCCGTCACCGCGATCTGGTGGCCGAAATTGCGCGCGAAACTGATCACCTTGATCCGGTTGTCCGCTTTAGCCAGCTCAAGCATGAGTTCATACGAGCCATCGGTACTGCCGTCATTGACGATCAGCAATTCCCAGTTTTCGCCGACGGATTCGAGCGCTTTGACAACTTCAGCGTAAAAGCGCCGCAGATTGCCCTCTTCATTGAAGACGGGCGCGACGATCGAGTACTTCGGAGGCGCCATCATATCAGCCCGGCGCTCTTCAAGGCGACCGCAACCGCCGCGCGATCGGGCGCGACCCGGGTGCCGCCGGATACCGACTCCCGAGCGCGGTCGACGTCCTTTAAACCGTTCCCAGTGCTGACGATGCAGACGCTTTCGCCGCCGCTGACGATGCCGGCGCTCAGCGCTTGTTTCAAACCGGCATAGGCAGCTGCAGCCGCCGGTTCGGCGAAGACCCCGCTCAGTTGGGCGAATTCCGGTATCGCCGCCAAAATCGCTGCATCGGAAACGGTGACGAAGCGGCCATCGGTGCCGCGAACCGCCCGCAAGGCTTTGGCGCGATCGCGGGGCAGCTCCGAGGCGATGCTGTCGGCGATGGTCGCGACCGCTTCTTGTTTGATTTCTTGCGCGGTCAGACCCTGGTCAAAGGCTTTCGCCAATACGGCGCTGCCTTCGGCTTGCACACCGAGCAGCCGCGGCAGGCGATCGATCCAGCCCAGCTGAAGCAGATCATAAAAGCCCTTGTACAAACCGCTGATGATGCTGCCATCGCCGACGCTGACGGCTACCACGTCGGGCGCGCGCCAGTTCGACTGCTCGGCGATTTCCAAGGCGACGGTTTTCTTGCCCTCGGTCGTGAAAGGATTGACACCGGTATTGCGAGAATACCAGCCCTGCGCGGCACAGGTCTCCTGGCAGAGGTCAAAGGCCTCATCGTAGCTGCCTTCGACCAGTAGCACCTGGGCGCCATAGACCAGCAATTGCGCGATTTTGGCGGCTGGGGCGCTGGCCGGCACAAATATGACGATGTCGACCTCGGGGGTGGAAGCGCCCAAACCGGCCAGAGCGGCCGCCGCGTTGCCGGTGCTGGCGGTACTGACAGTGCTGATGCCCAGCTCCAGGGCGCGCGCCAATACGAGGGCACTGGCGCGGTCCTTGAGCGAGCCGGTGGGGTTGGCGCCATCGTCCTTGACACAGACGCTGCGCAGCCCAAGCTTTTGCGCGATGCGCGGCGCGTCGTATAGTGGCGTCCAACCGACGGAAAGCGGCGGGACCATCGCCTCGGGGGCCAGGGGCATCAGAGCCTGGTAACGCCAGCAATTGGCAGCCGGCGATGCGCTCAGTGCATCTCGATCCAGCTGCGAGCGCAAGCCGGCGTAGTCATACAATATATCCAGCGTTCCCACTTCGCCGTGCGCCGGGCAGGTATAGCTGACTTCGTCGGCCCCAAAGCGGCAATCACCGATGACACAGCGTAATTCCTTTATGTCCGCCATTGCCTGCTTGTCTCTCTTTTGTCAAATCCTCGTGCTCGCGCAAGGATAAGCCTTGTCGTCTTGTGTGGGCGCGGTTGATTCTTTCCGCTGCCGCCGGGCGGCTGTTAGAAAGATTCCTGACATCTCATAATACACCGATTCATCCTTCACTCCGTGCCGGGGACGATTTGGGTGCCGGTTTCACCCCGCAGCGACCGCGTCAAATTCTCCGGATTGGTGATGATCGCCCGCGGTCCACCGTTATGAACGAAGTCGATGGCCGCTTCCACCTTGGGTCGCATGCTGCCGCGTGCGAAATGGCCCTCTTCCAGGTAGCGGCGCGCTTCCAGCAAAGTCATCTCATCCACTCTGCGCTCGCGTGGCGTGTTGAAGTTCAGGCAGACCTTTTCGACGCCGGTGGAAATCAACAGCAGGTCGGCGCGCAATGTCTGCGCCAAAAGACTGCTGGCGTGGTCCTTGTCGATCACCGCTGCGATCCCGCGCAGCCGACCGATTTCGTTGCGCACCACCGGCACGCCGCCGCCGCCGCAGACGATGATCACGTATCCGCTGAGCACGAGCGCCTGGATGGCGTTAATCTCGTTGACCCGGACGGGCTTGGGCGAAGCGACCACCCGCCGCCAGCCGCGCCCGGCATCCTCCATCACCTGCCAACCTTGCTCGCGCGCCTCGAGCGCTTCTTCCCGCGACATGAAGCCGCCGACGGGCTTGTCCGGATTCAGGAAAGCCGGATCGTTCGGATCGACTCGCATCTGCGTGATGACAGTGACCACGGTCTGGTTTTTGCCGACGTTGCGCAGCTTATTGTCGAGCGCTTGCTGCAGCATGTATCCGATGCTGCCCTGGGTATCCGCCACCACCAGATCGAGCGGCACTTCGTGGATGCCGGCTTCGCGCCGGGCAATCTCGGAGCGCCGCATGATATAGCCGACCTGGGGACCATTGCCGTGGGTGATGATCACCTGCCAGCCGTCGGCGATCATATCGGCGATGTGACGGCAAGTCTCGCGCACCGCTTCCCATTGCTCGTCTATATTCGGGTTGCGCGGATCCGGAATCAGCGAGTTGCCGCCGATCGCCACCACCACCAATCTGTCAATCATCGTCAGCCGCTCTCACTCGGCGCCATCAGCATCGACGAAATCTCGCATTGACCCATCAGACTAACGCATCGTCAGCGCCATGGTCGCCTTTTGCACGTGCAGACGGTTTTCCGCTTCATCATAGACGACGCTCTGTGGACCATCGATGACGCTGTCAGTCACTTCGATATTGCGGTCCGCCGGCAAGCAATGCATATAGATGGCGTCGTCGTTGGCGAGCGCCATGCGCCTATCATCGGTGATCCAGTCGGCGTACTTCGCGCCGATTTCAGCCGACTCCTCATCGTCTTCGGTTGTGAGCCAGCTGCCCCAACTCTTGGGATAGAGGATATCGGCGCCGGTGAATCCGGCCTCAAAGTCGTCCACGATCTCAAAGGAACCGCCATGCCTCGCGGTGTTTTCCTTCGCCTGTTCGATGATGTCCGGCATTAACTGGTACTCCGGCGGCCGCGTCAGACGGACATTCATGCCGAAGCGCGACATCAACAAGACGAGACTCTGCGGCACCGATATCGGTTTCTGATAACTGGAGGCGTAAGCCCAACTGATGTTGATGGTCTTGCCGCGCAGGTCGCGCCCGAATTTCTCCTGAATGGTCATCAGATCGGCCAGGATTTGAAAGGGATGATAAACCTCGCATTGCATATTCAGCACCGGCACGCGGCTGGCCTCGGCTACCGCGTTGATATAGGCGTTGCCGATGCCCCAGTCGCACTGGCGGATGGCGATGCCATCGGTATAGCGACCGACGATTTCGCCGATTTCCTTCGCCGTATCGCCATGGCTGATCTGCGTCGTCGTGCTGTCGATGAATTGGGCGTGGCCGCCTAGCTGAGCCATGCCCGCTTCAAAGCTGATGCGCGTACGCGTGCTGGTGAAAAAGAATAAGAGCGCCAGCACTTTGTCCCGGAGCAAGGCATGGGGCTCGCCCAAAGCGCGCTTTCGCTTCAGGTCCCAGGCGACATCCAGCAGCGTCTCTATCTCTTCCTTCGACCAGTCTTGTGTGCTGATGAGGTCGCGACCTCGCAAATCCGTTTGCATTGCTCGCTCCTGAGAATCCTCAATGTTCTGTTCTTGCATTTTCGGGCGAGCCACCGGCTCGCCCCTACAAGACACTCTCTTTTTTGGGCGGGCGAGACGAGTCTCGCCCCTACAGGTCGTTCGGTCGTTAGCCGGCGCCGTTCAGCGTTTGCTGAAGGATGGCCGGGAAAAGCGCGTACCATTCGGTCGAGCGGACCACATCTTCCAGCGGCACCTGGTCCAGCACCGTATGCGCGTGGATTTCATTGCCCGGCGCGAAGCCGATGCTGGGGATGCCGGCTTTGCCCGCCCAATAGATGCCGTTGGTGGAGAAATCCCATTTGCCGGTGTCAACGTGACCGTATAGCACTTCGGCCGCCGATAAGCCGGCCCTCACTATCGGCTCGTCTTCTTCATAAGCCCAGGCCGGATAAATCTTATCCAGCGGGAAAACGAAACCGGTATAACTTGGCTCGTCATAGACCAGGATTTCAGCGTGGATATCGTCCCGCTGGCCAATAATCGCCTGCAGGCGCTTCAATTCGGTTTCGGGATCTTCGCCAAAGGTGATGCGGCGATCGACGTAAATGGTCGCCTCATCGGGCACCGCGTTGATGCTGGGCGTCTTGACTTCCATGTCGGTCACGGTAATCCGCCCTTGCCCCAGAAAGTCATGATCGCCCAGCTCCGGCTCGATGTGGCTGATACGTTCAATGATGGGCAGCAGCTTGTAAATCGCGTTGTCGCCGAGGTAGTTGCTGGCGGCGTGGGCGCTTCTGCCCTTGGCCACAATCTTGAATTCGACCCGTCCCTTGTGACCGCGGTAGATCTGCATACGGGTGGGCTCGCCGATGACGACGAAGTCCGGCTTGACGCCCTCGGTCTGCACGAAGGCATGGGGCGCCTGCCCATCGTTCCATTCTTCCATATTGCCAAAATAGTAAGCGGTGTATCCCTCGAGCAAACCCAGGTCGCGTGCCAGCGCCAAGCCGTAAACCATGCCGGGTGTGCTGCCCTTTTCATCGCAGGCGCCGCGCGCGTATAGAATGCCGTTTTCGATTTTGCCCTCGAAGGGATCCCACTCCCACTCGTCGGGGTCGCCGATGCCAACGGTGTCGATGTGGCTGTCGTAGAGCAGGATCCGGTCGCCATGGCCAATCACCCCGACGATATTGCCCATCTTGTCCCAGTAGATTTGGTCATAGTCAAGGCGCTTCATCTCGTCGGCGATGCGCTCGCCACAAGCGCGAATCTGGTTTTCCATGCTGGGTATGGCGCAAATCTCGCGCAGAAAGGCGATGATCTCTTCCCGCTGTTCTTCCACGCGATGCCGCAATTCTTGAAGTTTCGTATGGTCTACCATGTCTTTACCCGATGCCGTATACCGCCGACAATCGTTGCCACTTTAGCATAAAATGACAAAAATATGGATGGCTTCTTAGACAAATAGATCAACTAATTTGAATTGTTCGACATCCACCAATCCCATATCGGTCAGTTTAAGTTTGGGAATCACCTCCAGCCCCATAAAACTCATGACCATGAAGGGGTCGGGCATGGGGCTGCCCAGCTCTCGCGCGGCCGCGATCATCTGATCATATTGCTCGCGCACCGTTTCAATCGGCAAGTCGCTCATCAAGCCGGCCACGGGCAGCGGCAGGCGCGCCAAAACAGCGGCGCCGTCAGCAGCGGCCAAGCCGCCGCCCATCTCGATGATGGCGCCCACCGCCGTCTTCATGCTCTCATCATCGACGCCGATAACGGCGAGATTGTGGTGATCGTGCGCCACAGTGCCAGCGATTGCCCCGCGCTGCAAGCCAATTCCCTTGATGAAGCCCAAGCCGATACTGCCGCTGGCGTGATGACGCTCGATCATGGCGAACTTCAAGATATCGCGCTGGACATCGCTGACCGCGCAGCCTTCCACGATCTTGGCGCTTTCGACCCAGTGCTCCGTATACACTTGACCCAGCACCTTGCCGATGACGCGGATTCTCTCGCCACGCGCCGGAATCGTGAAATCAAGCGAATCGCCCGCGACATTCACGCTGGCTGGCAAGTCTGTAGCGCGCGTCTGTTTCCGCTCGCCGATCATGACACCGTTTTCCGCCACCAGTTCGCCGCCGCGATACACCTGTTGCGCCTGGAAATCTTGTAGATCGGGCACGACCAGCAGATCGGCATAGCGACCGGGCGTGACCGCGCCATATTTGCGCAAGCCAAAGTGCCGGGCGGTGTTGTAGCTGCCCATGCGGATCGCCATGACCGGTTCGATGCCGGCAGCGATAGCCTGGCGCAACATGAAGTCGATGGAGCCTTCGTCGATGAGATCGGCCGGTACGCGGTCGTCGGTGCAGAAGCAGATGGCGCCGTGATTTTCGGGCGTGATGAGCGGAAGCAACGGCAGCAGGTTGCGCGTGCCCGAGCCTTCGCGGACGAAAATGGTCAATCCCAGGCGCAATTTTTCGCGCGCTTCTTCCAGCGTCGTGCATTCGTGTTCGCTCTGAACGCCAGCCGCCACATAGGCATTCAGCATAAGGCCTGTCATCGCCGGCGCGTGCCCATCCAATACCCGGCTATTGAACAGGGTAATTTTGTCCAGCATGCCTTCTTCGCCCAGCGCCACGCCCGGATAATTCATTAACTCGGCCAAGCCCGGCACCCAGTCATGTTCCAGCAGCGGCGCAAGATCCGCCGCTTCCAGTTGCGCGCCAGAAGTTTCCATGTGCGTGGCTGGCACACAGCTCGAGGCCATGACAAACATATTTAGATGGCCACCTTTGGCGCGATCCAGCATATATTGGATGCCGGCGATGCCCAGCACATTGGCGATCTCGTGCGGGTCGGTGATGACGCTGGTGACGCCGTGCGGCAAGACAGCCCGCGCGAATTCCGGTGGCGTCACCAGGCTGCTTTCGATATGCACATGCGCGTCGATCAGCCCGGGCGTGACAAACTGACCGTCCAGATCTACTTCATGATTGCCGCGATAGCCAGCGCCAAGCCCCACGACGTGCCGGTCGTGCACAGCGATATCGGTCGGATAAATCTCGCCACTGATCACATTGACCAGGCGAGCATTGCGCAGGACCAAATCTGCCGGCACATCGGCGCGGGCCGCGGCCAGTCGGTCAACGATAGACATTGGCATTCCTCACTTTTGCCGGCTCTGGACTAAAGAGTGGCGTCAACTATCACCCCGAATCAATTGCAAAGATATTCTGTTGTGCTGTTCAACCAGAGACGGAAGGTCGGCAGTGAGCAAATTGCCGTCCACCACGACGATGTCGCCGTTGATAACCGAAAGATCAACCGCAGGCGGCTGGCAAAAGACCAGCGCAGCGACCGGGTCGTGGGTGGCGCCCGCCATTCCCGGCCCGTCCAGTCGAAAAGCGATAACATCGGCGGACATTCCCGGCGCGATCTGACCGATGTCATCGCGGCCGAGCACGGCGGCGCCGCCACGAGTCGCCAGCCGCAGCGACTCGCGCGCGCTCAAGGCGGCCGGATCGCCCAGGGCGCGCGCCAAAAGCAGCGCCTGCC
This sequence comes from Chloroflexota bacterium, assembly GCA_026707665.1. Taxonomy (GTDB): domain Bacteria; phylum Chloroflexota; class Anaerolineae; order Aggregatilineales; family Phototrophicaceae; genus UBA6055. The sequence continues at coordinate 7,844 of JAPOWK010000017.1, read as the reverse complement.
GCGCTTCGCCCAGTAGATGTCCGCTGTCATTGGAGGCGGAGCCATCGACGCCCACGCCCACCTTGACGCGATGATCGAGCATATTTCGAATCGGCGCGATGCCCGAGGCCAGCCGCATATTCGACGATGGGCAGTGGCAGACGCCAGTCCCGCTGCGCCCAAAGAGAGCGATTTCATCCGTATTCAGTTTGACGCAATGGGCGTGCCAAACATCGTCGCCGATCCAGCCCATATCTTCGGCATAATCCCCAGGTCGCATGCCAAAGCGCTCGACGCTGTAAGCCACATCGGCGTCGGTTTCCGCCAGGTGCGTATGCATCTGCAAGCCATAGGCTCTCGCCAGCGCCGCCGATTCACGCATCAAATCGACCGTCACGCTGAAGGGCGAGCAAGGCGCGACGACAATATGCAGCATGGATTGCGGCGAGGGATCGTGCCAAGTCTCGATCAGGCGCTGCGTGTCGCGCAGGATGTCTGGCTCGCGCTCGACCAGATGATCGGGCGGCAGGCCGCCATGCCCTTCGCCCAGGCTCATGCTTCCGCGCGCCGCATGAAAGCGAATGCCCATGTCTTGCGCGGCGCGGATCTCGTCTTCCAGCCGCACATCATTGGGGAAGACATAATGGTGATCGCTGGCGGTCGTGCAGCCGGAGAGCAGCAATTCGGCCATCGCCAGGCGGGCGGCGGCATAGACATGCTCCGACCGCATCTGCGCCCACAGCGGATAACAAGCGCGCAGCCAGCCAAAGAGGTCTTCCTGCTGCCCCATGACGCGCGTCAAGCTCTGAAACATATGGTGATGGGTATTGACCAAGCCCGGCAGCGCAATGTGATTGGAGAGGTCAATGACGCGATCGGCATATTCCGGCGGCGCCTCATCGGTCGCGCCGAGGCTGTCGATGACGCGGTCGCGAATCAGCAGCCAGGCGCCCTCCAGTTCGCGCCCTTCATCATCAAATGTCGCCAGACAGCGAATGTTCTTCAGAAGAAGTGTCGACATCGGCACCCGAATCCCTGCATTAACGCCATAAATATAATACGGCAGCAAGGGCGCAACAAGATTCAGCTGGGCTGGCGCCGGTCGCCACCGGAATCGCGAGTCAGGCTTCGAGGCTTTGGCGCGCCGCCTTCAGCGTATTCGACAGGAGCATGGTGATGGTCATGGGTCCGACGCCACCGGGCACTTTGGTGATGTATCCGGCCTGCGCCCGCGCCGATTCAAACTCGACATCGCCGACATAGCGATAGCCCTTTTCGCTATCGGGGTCGGGCAGCGAATTGGAACCAACATCAATGACGATGGCGCCCGGCTTGATCCAATCGCCTTTGACATATTCGGCCCGCCCGACCGCCGCGACTACGATATCGGCGCCGCTTACCGTGCCGGGAAGGTCGCGCGTGCGGCTATGACAGATGGTGACCGTGGCGTTGGCGTTTGCCAGCATTAGCGCCACAGGCAGCCCGACGATATTGCTGCGGCCGATAACGACCGCCCGCATTCCCTCGATGGCTTCGCCCGTTTCCGCAATCAGCTGCATCACGCCGGTGGGCGTCGCCGGCGTGAATGTGGGCTCGCGCCCGCGCATGCCCAGGCGCCCGAGGTTCATCGGATGGATGCCATCGACGTCTTTGGCCAAACTGATTTCGTTGAGCGCAGCCTCTTCATTGATGTGATCGGGCAAGGGCAATTGCACCAGGATGCCGTGAATATTTGGATCGGCGTTGTAGGCTCGTACCGCGTCCTCCACCTCGGCCTGCGTCGACCGGGCGGGCAAGATCTGCGCCTCAGAGCGCAAGCCGGCGCGTTCGCAGGCGCGGCGTTTCATGCGCACATACATCGCCGAGGCCGGATCATCGCCGACTAGAACGACACCCAGGCCGGGAGTCGCCCCTGTTTTGGCCCGCAAATCAGCGACCGCCCGCTTGATCTCGCCCTGAATTCGCTGCGCTACCGGTCGTCCATCAATGATCTTGGCTGGCATCGCAATTCCTTTCCGCTGTCACTCGAATCTCGGGCGAAAATTGGCCGAACGCCGCGCCTTGTCGTTGCCGCCGCCGCTGATCCGAGATGTGGATTGCTATGGAGATTGGCTCTTTCTCTTGTTACACTGTTCCCAGCCGACAACTGCCTTGAGGATAGCACAGAGTGGCTCTAGCGGAGAAGCTGCCCGGCATTATCTTTGTCATCATCGGGCCGGGCGGAGCGGGAAAAAACGCCATCATGAAGGCGGTAATCGCCGCGATTCCGGCGCTGAGGCAGTTGGCGACCGCCACCACGCGGCCCATGCGCGCTGATGAGATGCAAGGGCGTGAGCATCTCTTTGTAAGCTCGCAGCGGTTTCAAGAGATGATTATCCGCAATGAATTGCTGGAGCATCAGGAAGTGACGCCAGGCAAGTTTTATGGAATCCCTCGCCATACAGTCTTGGAGGTATTAACCGCCGGCGCCGCTCGCATCGCCGACATTGAAGTCCTGGGCGCCATTGAGTTCGCCGCCGCGTATCCACAAAACGTCGTCCAGGTTTTCGTCACCGTGCCGGGCGACGATATTGCCCAGCAACTGGCGCTGCTGGAAGCGCGGATGCGCTCAAGAGCCGATGAGGCGACGGACATTGAGCAGCGGCTAAAACGCGCGCGGACGCTGGAATTGCCCTACCAGACGCGTTGCGATCACATTGTGGTGAATGATGACCTGGCGCAGGCGATTGAGGCGACAGCGGCCATCATTCGCCGCGAAATGGACGAACGGCAATTGCAGGCGGTGGGACCCTGAACGACCTCTCGCAATATCATCTTTCGTGGGGCGCGCGTCTGGCGGCGGATGGAATCCCGCTGGATTATGGCGACCAAGCGGCGGAATACGCGGCCGCGGACCGGGGCGCGATCCTGCTCGATCGCTCGCATGAAGGCCGTATCTTGCTGCAGGGGCGTGACCGGCTTGAGCTGGTCAACCGCATGTCAACCAATGACGTGAGCCGCCTCGCCCCCAATGAAGGGGCGCCGACCGTCTTCATCAACGCCAATGCCCGCATCTTGTTTCGCGCCGGCTGCTTCCATCTGCCGCGGGGCTTGCTCTTGATCAGCGAGCCGGGCCAGGGCGAAGCGCTGGCGAATTATCTGAGGCGCAGCATCTTTTTCGGCGATCAAGTCACCGTCAAGGAAATCAGCGCCGAGACTGCTCACTTTGCCCTGCATGGAGCGACTGCCGACGCAACAATCCAATCGCTGACGCCAGCGGCAGAGTCGATGCCAGCGCTGGGCGTCACCGAGATCGAATGCGCTGTCGGCAATCTGATCATCGCTCGGCGCAAATCCATCTGCGGCGGACATTGGATCGTGATCGCGGATCGTGAATTGGGCGCGCCAGCTCACCGCCTGCTGTTGCAAAGCGGAGCGTCTGCCGGTCTGATTCCGGCCGGCTCTTTGACCTACAACAGCTTGCGCATTCGCAGCGGCAGACCCGCGGGGCTCGAACTGTCGGCGGACTACATTCCGCTGGAAGTGGGACTTTGGGACGAGATCAGCTTCAGTAAGGGCTGTTACACCGGGCAAGAAATCATCGCGCGAATGGAGAGCCGGGGGCGCCTGGCGAAGACGCTGGTCAAAATCGCGCTATCTTCCCTGGCGCCGGCGCCGACGCCGATGTACGCGCAAGGCAAGCCGGCCGGTACTTTGACGAGCAGCGCTCGAGCTCCCGATGGCCGAATCCATGCTTTGGCCGTGCTCAAAGTCGGCAGCGCGCAACCCAACACAGACTTGACCGCCGGCGCAAACGGACCGAAGGCTAAGGTCATTGGTTTTGCCGGGGCGCAACCACCATTCGTACTAGCGGAAGCGGCATCCTCGCCTAGCAATTGAATTGGCGCGCGAATTGATTCGCTTTCGGCGGCAGATGGGTCAGTTGAGCTTGGGCGGAACGCTGTCAAAGAAAAGCGCCCACCACAACTCCCAGTTCGTCGGTTCCGGGGCGGTCGTCTGGAATTCGACCAGAGGCACCCGTGAGCGCGCTGTTGTCCTTGGCAGGCCACTGCCCATGGGCAAGATAAGGACTTCGCCGTCCCGGATCATTTTGCCTTCATCGCGCGCCCAATATTCGACATAGGCATCGCTTTTGACATAGCTCAACTCTTCGATCAAGTCCAGCTGCTCTTCAAGCAATGCGTCTATTTCCGCTGCGAAACGCGTGTGGATTCTGCCTAAATCACGATCCAGCTTGATGCGGCCGCTGAAGTTCAGCGTGAGCACCATTCCAAAAGCGAGCACGACAGCCAGCATCACTTGAATGCTGGTCAGACCCGGAACGCCAGTGCGTCGATCGGCTGTTCTTGACTGCCGGGCGCTCAATCCGCCTTCCGCCATTTGCCGCCTGCAATTCTCAATTCCGCATGACAACAATCATAGTTTAGCGAAAGAAATGCGCCAGCGCAGGCGGCGCGAATTCTGGCTCGACAGCATTCATTATCATATTCAGCGCTGGGCGGCCCCGGGCATCGTATTGCCGGCGAGGCCCGCTTGATAATTTTGTTTTTGGAATACCTGATAACGTGAAAACCCGGCCAATTGACCGGGTGTTTGTAATGCCGAAGGTGGGAGTCGAACCCACACTCCCCGAAGAGAACTACGCCCTGAACGTAGCGCGTCTGCCAATTCCGCCACTTCGGCGTCGCAGCAGTTTGCAGTATAGCGGCTCAGGTCGGCTTGTCAATACGCTGCTTGCGCGAGATTCGCTGTGCCGTCGCTATTGCGCGTGATATAATGCAGCGCGTTTTCGAATGGCATTGAAGAATATTGGTATTGGGAGGCGGCAGACTGACAGACATCGCTAAGCCGAGAATTGATGAGCCAGGCTCTCGAATCCGTCAGCTGGCCTTCGCCGTTCCGGCTTTGATCATCACGATCTCCCTGCTGGCTATCGGCTGGGTAGCGCAGGCGCAGCGCCAGCATTCCGGCGTGTATGCGGAGGCGATTGGCCAAGCCAATCTACGCGCCGACGACAATATCGAGGCGCGGCTCGTCGGCGACATCAGAAGCGGCATTCGCTATCCCGTCCTCGGTCGCAGCCAGCTCTACCCCTGGCTGCTGCTAGGCGAAAGCGATACTGATCAGCCTTTAGGCTGGGTATTCGAAACGCTCGTCGTTCTGAGCGGAGATATCAGTCGCGTTCCCTTCACCGATCTGACAATTGATCCGTCGGCGCCGCCTACGCCGGTGATTACGAGCGCCAGCCCCGGGCCCGTCGCCACAGCAACCAAAGCCCCGCCTACGCCAAGGCCGACCATTGGCGTCTTTGGCGTCAGCGGCCGCGTATCGGGCGAGGTGAACATTCGCTACGGGCCCGGCGTGGAATATCCCCGCGCCGGCGTGGCTTATACGGGCGATCGCTTTGACGTGACCGGTTATCACACACTTTATCCCTGGGTGCGGATTCGCTATCCAGACGCGGCCGGCGGGCAAGCCTGGATAGCACGCGATCTGCTGGCGATCAGCGGGAACATCTTCAACACCGTCGCCATCTCGCAGACGCGCTTCAGTTTGCCGCCCGTTACACCGACGCCGGCGGCCGTTCAAGCCATTGGCATCAACGGGAGGCAAGCGCTGCCGCTCGGCGGCGACTTGCAGATTCTGGCCGACGAGCTCTGGAATCTGCTTCTGCGGAATGACTTTGATCCGCAGACGAGCCGCTTCGGCGCGCTATTCTTCATGGACCTGACCAGCGGTGAAGCCTTCACCTTCGGCGACAAATTCGCCTTCAGTGGCACGAGCCTGAACAAGATCGCCATTCTCGCCAAGCTCTATCAGAAATTGGACGCGCCGCCGGCGATCGAGACAGCCACCGATATTCTCAACACGATGATCTGCAGCGAAAACGCCGCGACCAATCGTCTGCTGAGCATTATCGGCGACGGCAACGCCTATATTGGCGCGGACGCGGTCACGAAGCTCTACCAGGAGCTGGGCTTGACGCGGTCTTTCTTAATCGCGCCCTTCACAACCATTGGCACGCCGGAGCCACCGCCTCGCCCGCTGGTGTTTCCCGAAACAGCAGCCGATCAAGACCGCGCGGAGCCCGACCTTTCAAACCAGTTGACCGTCGTCGAAATCGGCTCATTGCTCGCCAATCTCTATCAATGCGCTTACGGCGCGGGCGGCGCGCTCAACGAGAGCTTCGGTGCGGCAGTTGAAGCGCGCGAATGCCGGCAGATGCTGCACGTGATGAGCAATAATACCGTCGATGCTCTGTTGAAATCGGGGGTGCCAGCCGACACGCGCGTGGCGCACAAACATGGCTGGATACCCGATACCCATGGCAATGCCGCCTTGTTCTTCACGCCTGGTGGCGACTATGTCATCGCGATGTTGCTCTTCCAACCGGAATGGCTGAATTTCCAGGAATCGCTGCCACTTTTCGCTGAGGTATCGCGCCGCGTCTACAACCATTTCAATCCGGAGCAGCCACAGGAGTCGGGACGTGAATGGGTCATTCCCGATGCCAAAAGTTGCAACTACTTCGGCAGTCCGCTGGTCGTCGATCTCCTGCAATCCCACTGGGATACGTGAGGACGCGTCTGGCGCCTGCTAACGCAGTGTGAAATGCACCTCCGGCAATTGCCGCAGCCGGCTGGCGGCTTCTTCCGGCGTGATGTCGCGCTGAGCCTCGGCCAGCATCTCGTAGCCGACCATGAACTTTTTCACGGTCGCCGATCGCAGTAGCGGCGGGAAAAAGTGCGCGTGCAGTTGCCAGTGCGCGTTGTCGGCGCCGTCGTATGGCGCGCCATGCCAGCCCATCGAATAGGGAAACGATACCTCAAACAGATTGTCATATTTCACTAGCAGCGCTTTCAAGATTGCCGCCAGGTCATTCCGCTGGTCATCGTCCAGTTCGGGCAAGCGGCGCACGGGCGACTTGGGCAGCAGCAGCGTTTCGAATGGCCAGACCGCCCAATAAGGCACGACAACCAGCCAGCTGGCGTTTTCTGATACGCAACGTTCCGCTATATGCCGCTCTTGATTGGCATAATCGCACAGCAGTTTGCTTCCGTTTCTTGCCCGGTAAACGCGCTGCTGTTGATCTTCCCGCGCCGCGATGGCGCCCATGCGATCGGTCGCCCAGATTTGCCCGTGCGGATGCGAATTGGAGGCGCCCATGACTTCGCCTCTGTTTTCGAATATCTGAACCCAGCTAAAGCGAGCGCCTAGCTCCCTTGTTTGCCGCGCCCACAGGTCGACCACCAGGCGGATCTCCGCCGGCGACATCTCCGCCAGCGTCAAATCATGGCGCGGTGAAAAACAGATGACGCGCGCCTCGCCGCGAACCGACCGGGCGCGAAGCAAGGATTCGTCGCCGATCTGCGCCGGAGGCACATCGGGCAGAACGGCGGCGAAGTCGTTGACAAAGGCGAAGGTACTTTCATAGGCTGGATTTCGCTGGCCATTGGCGCGCGTATTGCCCGGGCACAGGTAGCAGTCGGGGTCGTAGCGAGAACGCCGGTCCAGCGGCAGGCTCTCGACGCCGCCTTGCCAGGGTCGATTGGTCCGCTGAGGCGAGACCAATATCCACTCATCCAGGAGCGGGTTGTACCGCCGATGCGGATGACGCGTGAGATCGAAGGTCACGGCTCAATCCCGCAACTGCATAAGGCCGCGGCTCAGGACAACGAGAGCGCGTTCCTTGACCTTGGTCTGAAAGTGAATCTCTTCGTCCGTTTCGCGCCACATTTCGGTCACCAGGGTGTCGCCCGGGAAGACGTGACGGGAGAAACGAACATTGATTGATTTGAAGCGGTCTGGGTAGTTGTCGCCGCAGCACATGAGGACGGCGCGGGCGGCGAAGCCCATCGTGCACA
>JAPOWK010000055.1 GCA_026707665.1 Chloroflexota bacterium | reverse complement strand
TCTCGTTATAGGCGACCGCCCAGGGAAACAAGAAAACCATTTCGACATCAAACACGAGAAAGATAAGACCATAGATATAATACTGAACGCGAAACTGCACCCAGGTATCGCCAATGGTTTCGACGCCGCATTCGTAAGTCGAGCTCTTGAGCACATTCGGTTTGCGCGGTCGAAAGAGCCAGGCGATGACGATTGGCAAGGCAGGGAAGACCGGCGCCATCACGGCAAACAGACCAACAAAAGCCCACTCGTTCAAAACATTCATGTGGTTGGCACCTTGGAATCCGCCTTGCTTTAAGCCATACAGACCCGTAACTGGCGCGCCAAGCTCGCGTCGCTACGCCAGTGTTTGCGCCATTTATCACAAACGGAAATAGTATAGCAGGACGATTTGGCTTATGCAACGGAGTTTTGGACTTGGGTTTCGCTTACGGGCATGCATCTTAGCATGGCGGAATCCGAGCGACTACAGCGCCGTCCGATTGCTCTGGCGCCGATTGCCGCCAAGTAAACTGGTACTATGATTTGGCTTGCAGCTATCCCACAATGAATCCATGTCTCTCTCGCGCCTCAAAGATAAATCGAGCTTGAGGCTCATCCGCCCCAGCGATGCGGAATGGGATCGTTTCGTCTCGGCGCAGCCACGGGCTCATTTGCTGCAGCTGTCGGCCTGGGGCGCGCTGAAATCGCGATTCGGCTGGGGCGCGCAGATCGTGGCGCTGGGAACGGGCGAGGCGATTCAGGCGGGGGCGCAGGTCTTGCTGACGCCCTTGCCATTGGGCTTGGGTAAGATGGCGTATGTGCCGATGGGCGGATTTTCGACTGAGCCGTCACATTATCCGCTGCTCTGGGATGCGGTCGGGCGCAAGACGGGCGCCGCTTTCATCAAGCTGGAGCCGGGCCACTTTCCGCCGGATACGACGCCGGATCTGGCGCGCATGGGTTTTCAACAGAGCCCGCAGACGATCCAACCGCCGCGCACCATCGTCATCGACATCGCGGATTCCGACGAGGCTATTTTGGGTCGCATGAATCAGAGCACGCGCCGCAAAATCCGCAAGAGCCTGAAAAGCGACATCGAATTCGCGGAAGGCGAGCGCGCTGACATCAAAGCCTTCAGCCGCCTGATGACGCAGACTGGCGAGCGCAACGCATTCGGCGTGCACAGCGAAGCCTATTTCGATACGGTCTTCGAACTGTTCATGCCGGCGCATGGGACGCTTTTGCTCGCCCGGCACGAGGGCGATTTGCTGGCGGCGATCATGGTATTTTCCCTGGGCGAAACCGCCTGGTATCTGTATGGAGCGTCGTCGCGCGTCAAAAGCAATCTCTACGCCACGTATGGCATTCAGTGGGCGGCGATACAATGGGCGAAGAATCGCGGCTGCCGCTACTATGATCTTTGGGGCGTGCCCGATCATGACGAGGCGACGCTAGAGGCGCAATTCAAAGACCGCGGCGATGGCTTATGGGGCGTCTATGGCTTTAAGCGGGGCTGGGGCGGCGAAGTCAGGCGGTCGCTCGGCGCCTGGGACAAAATACGCAACCCATTTCTCTATGCCGCTTATTGCGCGGCGCTAAGGCTCATGCGTTGAGCGCGAAAGGACGCCGGTCATTCTGACGATTCGGGAGATCGACGAGCAGGAACATTGGAACGCCCGCCTGCGGGAGCTACCGGGCGCGCACGTGTTGCAGACTTGGGAGTGGGGCGAATTCAAGCGGGCTACCGGTCGCTGGGCGCCGCTGCGGCTGGCGTTTGAACGGCGGGGACAGGTCATCGCGATGGCGAGCCTGCTCACACGAACAGTGGGACCGCTGCGGGTGATCTACGTTAGCAAGGGTCCCGTTCTGAATTACAGCGACATTGAGCAGGCTGGGCAAGTGCTCGGCGAATTGGAAGCGCGGGCGAATCGCTTCGGCGTCGTCTGGCTGAAGATCGACCCCGATGTGATCGCGGCGACGGGCATGCCGAAGAGCGCCGACGATCAGCCGCGCGAGACCGGTCGCGCGATCATGGCGATGCTGCGGAAACGCGGCTGGCGCTTCTCCGACGCGCAGGTGCAGTTCCGCAACACGCTGACCATCGACCTGAATCGAAGCGAAGACGAAATCCTGGCGGCGATGAGTGGCAGCACGCGGCGCAAAATCCGCGTCGCCGCCAAGAAGGGCGTCGTCATCCGACGAGCCACGGTTGAGGACCTCCCCCTGCTCTATCGGCTTTATCAAGTTACTGGCGAGCGCGACCAGTTTCTGATTCGGCCATTTGCGTATTATCGCCGCGCCTGGGAACAATTTATGCTGGCGGGGTTGGCGCAGGCATTCATCGCCGAATATGAAGGGGCGGCGATCGCCCAGGTGATCCTCTTCCACTTTGGGCGGAAGTGCTGGTATTTCTATGGCGCCTCGGGCAATGCAGAGCGCGCGCGCATGCCCAACTACCTGCTGCAATGGAAGGCGATAAAGTGGGCGAAGGCGCAGGGCTATGACATTTACGACATGTGGGGCGCGCCCGATGCCTTTGACGAGAGCGACAGCCTCTGGGGCGTCTATCAATTCAAGCGCGGCTTCCGCGGCCAATTGACGCGGCATATCGGCGCCTGGGATTTTGCATCCCATCCCATTTTGTATTACCTTTACCAGCAAGCCGCGCCAAAACTGATGGGCGCAATCTGATATGAGGAGAGCGGACATGATCGAGAGCGCGCTGGTTGAGCACTTCAAGACCGAGGGCTTCGTCGTCGTTCCCGCCCTCTTTACGGCCGACGAAGTCGACTTCATCAAGGCGCATTTCATGGCTTTGAATGACGACGCCGGGCACGGCCTTGACATCGATAAGCCCCACTTGTTGCCTGACGATGATCCGCTGAAAGCATACCCGCGCATCATTCATTCGCATCGTTGGGACAAGCTCTCGCTGGACTGGCTGCTGGATGACCGCATGCGCCGTTGGACGACCGCACTGTTGGGCACGGAGCCTTATGCGGCGCAGACGATGTTTTATTTCAAGCCGCCCGGCGCGCGCGGGCAGGCGCTGCACCAGGATCAGAAGCCTTTGCGCGTCCAGCCGGGCACTTGCCTGGCCGCCTGGATGGCGGTCGATGATTGCGATGAGGAAAATGGCTGCCTGCAGATTGTGCCGCGGACGCATGACTTGCCCATGCTCTGCCCGATTGAAGCCGATATGTCACAGAGTTTCAGCGGCGCCACCGTGCCTATCCCGCCGGGAAGCCAGCCGGAGCCGGTCATCATGAAGGCGGGCGATGTCGTCTTTTTCAATGGCTATGTCATCCACGGCAGCTTCCCCAATCGCAGCGAGACGCGTTTCCGCCGTTCCTTTATCGCTCACTACATCGTCGGCGAGGCGGAGAAGGTCAACGAGTTTTATCATCCGGTGCTGAACTTCGCCGGCGAAGAACTCGATCTGCTTGATGGCGAAGAAGGCGGACCCTGCGGCGTCTTCACTACTGAAGGCGAGCCCACCATCGAAATGGTCGATATGCTCGAATCCTAATCGATCACGTCTCTTCCGTAATGGCAAACAGCGCCCCCGCGCCACGGCCATAGACCTCCGGGAAGTACATTTCCTGCGCAACTGGCGGGATGACTTTGAATTCGCCGGCGATGGTCGGGCGGAGCGTGTAGACGAATTCGTAAACGCCGCGCGGGAGGTAGTTGGCGTAAATCACCGCTTTTTCGTCATGGAATTCGACGTGGTCGAAGTACCACCAGCCCCATCCCTGTCGCCGCGCGTCAATTCGATCGCCGCGTGGAATGGTTCCGAGTTGCGGGCTGGTCGCCAGGTTCGGATTGATTGCTTCGGCGCCGGCCGGGAAGAAGTCTTCGATTACGACGTAGCGCAGGGTATTCGGCGCGACGATTCGCAGGCGGACTTGCACCGTCTCGCCAATGGCGGCGCGCGCGATCGGCGTTTTCTTTTCGTCGTCGAGCAAAGTGTAGCTTCGCGAGATTTCGAGGCCGCGGCCGAATGGCGCGATGTCATCAATCGGCAATGAGAGATTCAGATGCGCGCTGTAATAGAAGGCGCCAGCGCCAGCGTCTCGCTCGAATTCGATCAAGTTAGTCTCTCGCTGGATCATATCGGCCACATCAATCCGCAACTCATCGGCCTCCAACACGTTTTCGGAGGATGCGTCGCCAGTTGAGACCGCGCTTTCATTCAGAGAGACGGACCAGGAATAGTCTGGATCCAACTCGCCGCTGGCGCGCATCCAGTTTGTGAGCGCGATGATTGACCAGACATTTTCCTGGCGCGAGGTCCAATAGCCCCTGCCTTTGCGCACGGTTACCAGATGGCGCACGATATTGGGCAGCAACTCGCTTTCGGGTCGTATCTTGAGGGTGGCATTCAGCGCCAGCGCCGTCGAGCGGACATCCGACGACCAGTTCCAGCGGTCTTGGTAGGTCTCCTCGAAGAAGACGCCAGTTGCGCGCGTCACCGCTCGATTCAGCATCATCTGCGCCAGCGTTTCCAGGCGCTCATCATCCGGATTGACGCTGTGCAGCGCCATCGCCAGAAAGGCGACTGCATCGAGATTGAGTCGCGCGCGCTGCATGTAGAGCTCTGTATTGCGGGCTTTGTCGGGCGAGCCGGAAACCGCGAGCGCATATAGCAGGAAGGCTTGCCGATTCAGTTGCCATCTTGCCAGGAACAGCGAAGGGGCAGCCAAACGGGATCGGACAAGGCGCAGAGCCCGGCTGAGGACGGTGTCGCGCACAGGATATCCCAGGCTTTTCGCCTCAGCCAATCCGATCAAGGCATAAGCGGTCGTCAGCGTATGCGCCTTGGGATAGGAGCACCA
>JAPOWK010000078.1 GCA_026707665.1 Chloroflexota bacterium | reverse complement strand
AAATGCACAGCAGTTTCCCAATAAGCAATGCGAGATCCTGCGCACCCTCGAAGATGGTGATTTGGTTGCTGTCCAATGCAAGATTACGCTCGACGCCGAGAATGTTTTCGCCCTCATTCACATTTTTAGATTTAAGGACGAGAAAATCGTTGAGGAGTGGGAGGCGAGCCAAGAAGCCCGAAAAGATTCACCGAATGAAAACGGGATATTCTGAGGAATATACATAGAACTCTTGATTCGGACGCGCTGATTCTTGACTCAATAGGCGGGCAGATTTTTTCCGGCACGTCAGATCCATCATGACTGCAACGCTCGACGCCTGGTTCTCAAACGCGACATTTTACCGGCTGGCTCGCGCACTGCCGACACAGACCACCGGCCGCGACCGCTATGTGCTTGCTTAGTCGTCCATTACAGATTACCCTAAATGAATCTGTTTAGCGGTCGCTTGTTAAGGAGCATGCCACTTTGAAAGCGTCAATATCCAAGATATGCATCTTACTGCCGCTAGTCTTTTTGCTGTCCGTCACCGCCAAAACTGACCAACACTGCGACTTCGCCGACGAGATCGTGCGCATTGGTGGCGTCGTGCCTTTGTCGGCGCCGGGCTCGGTCGCCGGCGGCATCGGCATGGACTGGGGCTTTCAGCAAGCGGCGGCCGATATCAACGGAGATTGCGGATTGCAAATTGGCGATGTTAACCACCGCGTCGAGATCATCACGGTCGATTCGGAAGGCGTCTCGGAATATGGTCAATTGGTAGTGGAGCGCCTTATCCTGCAGGATGAAGTGCACGGAATCGTCGGCTTTTATCATAGCGCGGTCGGCTTGGCCACCATGGGCATGGTCCAGCGCTACCGGATGCCGACGATTTACGCTCATCCGCGCAATGACCTGATCAGCGCGGCGGGTTACATCGGCTACGAGGGCGATCCGCCGCGGAAGAGCGAAGGGATTGATTATGTCTTCCGCACGTCGCCGCCTAGCTCCATCGTCGGCAAGATCGTCACCGACTGGCTGGTCGAGCAAGGCGTGGAAGAGGTCGTGCTCATCCTCGAGAACACCGACTACGGTCATCCGGCGGCGGCGGCCGAACGGGCGCATTTGGAGCGGGCCGGCGTCCAGGTTGATCAGCTCGAGATCGAATTGGGCACCGAGGACTTCGTGCCGATTCTGACGCGGCTCTACGCGCGGCCTCGTTTGCCTGACGCCATTCGCATCCTGGTCAGCGGCGAGACATCGTATAACCTGACGCAGCAGATGGCCGAGCTCGGCATTGCGCCCACTGCCGCTACCATCTGCGTTACCAATCACCTCGCCTTCCAATCGGAACAGTTCTGGAAAACCGTGCCCGATGGCAACTACTGCGCCTTTGACCGCGTGGGCACGATTCCGAGCCTGTACAACGAGCTGGCGGCCGACCTGGACGTGCGCTATCAAGAGGACTTCGGCGATATTCTGGTGAGCTTCGCCATGGAAGCCTACGACAGCGTCTGGCTGATGGCTGACGCGATGGAGCGGGCTGGCAGCTTCACCGACCCCGACGCCATCGTCGCCGCGCTGGAAGCGACCGATATCGACTTGTCGCAGGGTCGCTATTACTTCGATTATGGCGCGCACAATCCCGTGATACCGGAAGGGACGCCCGCTTATATGTGGCACCAATGGCCCGTGCCGGTGGTGACGGTTATGCAGTATTTCGAAGCGGGTCAGAGCGGATTGGACGCGGCGGTCATTTATCCAGACGAGTACCAGACCCACGGCACGGCCTACTTCAAGCCGGGCGGATAGGCGGAAGCCGCAAGGACCGCGCCTGGCTCTGTGACATGCGGCGCCTGGTTAAGCCATCGTTTCGATTCCGTGATACACTGGTTATGAAATGGAACATATTGCTTTTGGACTTTCTTCAAGAGCGGGGGAGCGCATCATGGTTGGAAAACAGTTATTGCGAACGACAGTGGGCTTGCTTTCATTCCTGCTGCTGGTTGGCGCCGGGATGACATTTGCCGATGGACATTGCGAATTCGCCGATGAAGAGATCAAGCTTGGCGGCATCGCGCCGCTTTCGCCACCAGGCGCGACTGGGGCGGGCGTCGTTATCGACTGGGCTTTCCAGCAGGCGGCCGCCGACATTAACGCTGATTGCGGCGTCGACATTGCCGGCGTCAATCACCGGCTGAAAGTTCTCACCGGCGATTCCGAGGGCATCTCCGAGCGCGGGCAGGCGCTGGCTGAGCGCTGGATCTTTGAGGATGGCGTGCACGGCGTGGTCGGCGGTTATCACAGCGCCGTCGCGCTGGCGATGATGAAAATCACGCAGGAGAATGGCATCCCGACCATCTTCGCCGGACCCTGGAATGACAATGTCACCGCTAACGGAATCATCGAATTCGAGGGCAGACCACCGCGGATTGAAGACGGGGTGGATTACATCTTCCGCACATCGCCGGCCAACGCTATGGTGGCGGTGGTGGCGGTGGATTGGATGATTGATCTCGGCTTGAATGATGTGATCATCATGACCGAAAACACCGATTACGGCATCCCCGCCGCCGATGACGAAAAAGCGCGGCTGGAAGCGGCCGGCGTCGCCGTCGAGATCTATAGCGTGGAACTGGGCACGGAAGACTTTGTCCCCATCCTCAGCCGCGTGCAAGCGCGCCCTGAACCACCGGACGCCATTCACGTCCTGGTCACCGGCGAGACTGGTTTCAATCTCAACCAGCAGATGGCCGAGCTCGGCATCGCGCCCAGCGATAACACGATCTGCATCGCCGAATCTTTCGCCAGCGATTCCGGGCAATTCTGGCCCGCCGTGCCCGATGGCAATTATTGCGCCTTCGTTCGTTATGGCGCGACGCCGGCGCTATTCAATGACATTGCCGAGCGCCTGTTTGCCGATTACCGCGAAGACTGGAGCGAAGCTGGCGTCTTGCCGCCATTTGCCATGGAGCCCTATGACAGCGTGCATTTGCTGGCTCAAGCGATGGATATCGCCGACAGCTATGATGATGGCGCTGCCGTCGTCGCCGCGTTGGAGACGATTGATACAGTCGTCTCGCAGGGGCGCTACTACTTCGACTACGGGTCGCACAATCCTGACTTGCCCGAAGGCACGCCGACCTATATGTGGCATCAATGGCCCGACCCGATTGTCGTGATTATGCAGTATTTCGAGCAAGGTCAGGATGCGATGGACGCCGCCGTAATATATCCGCCGGTTTACCAGACACACGGAACATCTTACATCATGCCGGGCACATCGCCCTGAGCTTGCCGTGTAGCGAAATATCCAAAGGGCGACCCAATGGCTCGCCCCTACGGGAATCGCAAATATGGGGTTTGTAGGGGCGACCTAGTAGGACGCCCGCCAAGACCGTCGAGTAGACGACGAAATGGACTGAAGGGCGATATAGATGGCATTTCCCACGCTTGACGAAGCATTCCGCATCGGCCGCTTGCAGCATCCCGGACGCAAGGCCCGCATGGTCCTCGACACGGATACCTATAATGAGATTGATGACCAGTTCGCCTTGACCTATGCGCTGCTCTCGCCCGATCAACTGGCGGTGGAAGCGATCTACGCCGCGCCTTTTCACAACACGCGCTCCGACGGTCCGGGCGATGGCATGGAAAAGAGTTACGAAGAAATCCTGCGCTTGCTGGACTTCCTTGGCTGGTCAGCTGACGGCTTCGCCTTTCCTGGTTCCAGGGAATACATCGGGCCCGAGCGCAAGCCTCAGGAGAACGCCGCCGTCCACGACCTGATCGACAAAGCGATGGCGAGCGCGGATGACGATCCGCTCTATGTCGTCGCCATTGGCGCGATCACCAATGTGGCTTCGGCGCTGCTGCTGGCGCCGGAAATCATCAAGAAGATCGTGGTCGTTTGGCTCGGCGGGCATAATTTGAATTGGCCCCACACGCGCGAATTCAACCTGGTCCAGGATGTGCCGGCGGCGCAAGTGACGCTCGACAGCGGCGTGCCTTTTGTCATCGTGCCTTGTTATGGCGTGACTTCTCACCTTTTAACGACGCTGCCGGAACTGCGCGAATTCATCGGCGGGACCAGCCGGATTGGCGACTATCTCTGCCAGATCTTCCAGGAATATCGGCCCGATTCCTTCGGCGCTTCCAGCGTCATCTGGGATATCTCGACCATCGCCTGGTTAATCAACCCCGATTGGGCGCCGAGCGATCTGACGCACAGTCCGCTGCTGACGGACCAGGTCACCTGGAGCATCGACCGCTCGCGGCATCTGGCGCGGGTCGCCAACTTTGTTCATCGCGACCCGATCTTCCGCGATCTCTTCGGCAAGATCCGCGCGCACGGGGGCAATTGAGCAATAACAAGTTAGTCGCGTAACGGTACTGTCTCTCTAGAAACACTCCCCTTCTCTAGCTGGCTGGGGAAGGGGCCGGGGGATGGGGTTTGCACGGCGCCGCTTAGCACCAATCAAATGCCCGGCGGGTACGGCGCAGGCGCGCTTGCACCGAGGGCGCGGCATCTTGCCCGGACGCGGCCAGCAGGTCCAAGGCGCTACCACGGTAAGCCGGATGCTGATCGGCCACGACAGCAGCGCCGTGAACGCTCCAGGCGCGGATGAAGGTGTTGGCGCCGCTGGCTTGGGCGGCCAAAGCCTCCATCAAGGGCGCCGCCAGTGAAGCTGACACCACCAGCGTATCCATCATTTGCAGGATATGTATGCGGGAGAGCCAACTGCTGTCGCTGAGCAGAAGGCGCAGCAGCGTTTCCGTTTGCGCGGCGGACAGCTCCCCGCCCGTCACGCCGAATCGCTTGAGCAGCCAGGTGGCGGCGGCTTGAACATGACGATCGTCGCCTCCGGCAAATTCACAGAGTTCCGCGACCAGGCTCGGCTCGGGCTGGTGTGCGGCAGCAAAGCGTTCTAGCGCTTCGGTGCTCTTTCCGTTAAAATCCAGCAGCGCCTGCGTCAGCGCGTCTGACCAGGGCGCGATCATTTCAACTTTGGCAGATAGCGGCTGGCGTTATCGATCAAGTCGCGCAGGGCTGGTCGCTCCAGATCGACCGCCGAGCGAATCTTGACATGCCGCAAATCGGCGCCTTGCCCTTCCAGGAGATTTCGCGGATCAGGCAGGTGCGCGCCGTACATGAAGCCGAGGTTGAGATGCTTCTTGAAAGGCGCGATATAACAGAAATGCTGGGACATCTTCTTCGGTCCTACGCCGTAACCCGCGATCTTTTGCCGCGCCCACGGCACCTCGGTGATGCCAGGCATGACATCGGCCAGCAGCGCACGGGCGCTGTGGGCGAGACATTGAATCTCCGGCGGGGCGGCGGCGATGACATCGGCGAAGCTGCCGTTGCCACCGACCGTTTTTATGTTGAGTTCAGCCATGTGAATCCCTCTATGTGGGCGCCAGCTTCAAGTTTAACGCGGTCCGAATGGGTCCGTCAACGACCGCCGACAATGGCGGAGCTTCTAAAGACTGACCTTTTCGTCTACAAGTGATACAATTTATACGGATATACCTGTGAAAACCCCATCGAGTCAAAATGCCCCTAGTTTCAGTTGTCATGCCCGTTTTCAACCGCGAAATGTTCGTCGCCGAAGCGATAGATAGCATCTTGGCGCAGACCTTTACTGACTTTGAATTCATCATCGTCGACGACGGCTCGCGCGATTGCTCGGCAGCGATTATCCGTGAATACGCAAAGCGGGACGACCGCATCCGATTTCTGGCATTTGAACAAAACAAAGGACAGGCGGCCGCGAAAAACTTTGGCATTGACGCGGCCAAGGGACTATACATTGCTGGCATGGATAGCGACGACGTGAGCCTGCCGCAGCGGCTGGAGAAACAGGTGAATTTTCTGCGCGCCAATCCTCATATTGGCGCTATCGGTACCGGCGCTCCCTTAACTAATGAGAATCTGAAACCCTTCGTCGATTATAGAGTGCCGGAAAATCATGCTCACATTGCCTACAATATCATGTTGGGTCGCAGCGTTGTTGGAGCGTCATTGCTGATACACCGCGATCTCGTGATATCTGTCGGTGGTTATGAGCTCTGTCGCAAGCGAGGCGAAGACATCGAATTGGTTTCCCGCCTGATCTGTCAGACGCGTTTCGCGAATCTCCCGGAATGGCTCTATCTATATCGCAAACACGATGTCGAGCGCACTCATATGCCGACTTCAGCGCAAGATTGGGCTGACTTAATGCGGCGACTGCTATGCCGTCTTTGGGGCGAAGCGCCTCAGGCGAGTCTGGATCGCATGGCGCGGGTCCAGCTGCGAGAAAAGCTTAGCTGGTCCGAACGTCGGCTGCTGAAACGCGACCTCGAGCGCTATATCGAGTCCTTGATCGATGCCAAATGGATTGAGGATGCCGATCGCCCCTATTTGACTGCGCTAATGAACAGGCAGCTGGAATGGACGACGCCTCGTTTCTGGCAGATGTTTTGCCATTGGCGAAGGCATCATTTCCAGTCCGGTAACGGGCAACAGGCGGTTGAGTATGACTCGTAAACCGGCTCCCTTGGTCTCCGTTGTCATGCCTGTGTACAACAGCGAGATGTATGTCGCCGAAGCGATTGAAAGCATCCTGGGGCAGACCTTCGCCGATTTCGAATTCATCATCGTTGATGACGACTCGCAAGACCGGTCGCTCGAGATCATTCGGGAATACGAAAAACGCGACGCGCGCCTGCACTGCCTGCGGCACGATCGCAACAGGGGCGTTTCCTGCGCCCGCAACCGCGGCATTGATGACGCCGGCGGCGACTTCGTCGCGCTTATGGACTCTGACGATGTCAGCTTGCCAACCCGCTTGGAAAAACAGCTCCATTTCCTGCAGCAGAATCCTGAAATCGGCGCTGTGGGCGTCCGCTCCAAGATCGTAAATCACGATATGAATACTTTGTTGCGCGTCCGTGGCGGGCCGCCTATGCACGCTGCGATTGTCGTGAGTCTATTCCTTGGCGCCGTCAGCATGGTTACCGGCAGCCTAATGATTCGCCGTCTGCCGTTGCGGATGGTCGGCGGTTTTGAGGCCGACTTTCGCTATGGCGAGGAATGCGATGTTTATGTCCGCCTGCTCTCCCAGACTCAAATACGTTTTGCCAATCTCTCCGAGATTCTCTATGTTCAGCGCATCCACGATTCCAACAAGTCATCCCACAGCGCGCCAGTCACCGCTCGCCAAAGATACGCGTATGAGCGGAGAAACCTCGATGGGCTTTGGGATGAAGTGTCTGATGACACACTGGCACGCTTTCGGCGACTGGGTAACAGGCACATGCTGAACTGGTCTGATCGGCGTGCGGTTAAGGCAGACTTGAAGCGCTTGATTGAGTCCTTAGTTGATTGTCAACTGGTGCATCCGAGCGAAAGATCACTACTGAAGGCCGAGATGGATCGTCGCCTGGAACAAGCCAGCCCCCGCATCTGGCAGATTTTTTGCCATTGGCGAAGGCATCATTTTGGACCAACGAAATGGGAAAAGGCGGTTCGGCTTGACTGAAAACGCTTCGCCCTTGGTTTCCGTTGTCATGCCTGTGTACAACGGCGAAAAGTATGTCGCTGAAGCGATTCAAAGCATCCTTGGGCAGACTCTCTCCGATTTTGAGTTCATCATCCTTGATGATGGCTCTCAAGATCGCTCGGCGGCGATTATCCGTTCCTATGCGGCGCGCGATGATCGAATCCGATGCGTCATGCTCGGAAAAAATACAGGCGAGGCCAGCGCGCGGAATCGCGGCATGGAAGTGGCGCGGGGCGAGTTCGTCACCGGCATGGACTGTGACGATGTGAGCTTGCCCGAGCGGCTGCAGAAGCAGGTGGATTTCCTGCAAGCCTATCCTGAGATCGGCGCTGTCGGCACGGGCGCTCTCATGACCGATGAGAATTTGACAGCTTACCACGCTTATGGCTTGTCGGAAGAGCACGCCCGCATCGCTTACGACTTGCTTCTGGGTCCTTGCGTCGTGGGCACGACTGACATGATGAGACTTAAGATCGTAAGAGCCTGCGGTGGATACGATGAGTCAATGACCCGGTCTCCTGATATCGAGTTGGTTTCGCGCTTGGTTGCGCGGACTCGTCTGGCCAATCTGACCGAAAATCTATATTTGTATCGTCAGCACGATGCGCAGTTGCGTTCCGCGCCTCAGTCACTGAAAGTCTGGGATGAATTGATGGGGCGCCTGCTTTTCCAGCTTTGGGGTGAGGCGCCGCAGACAAGTCTCGATCGCTTTGCTCAAGTCCGCCGGCGAGAAAAGATCAACTGGCAACAGCGCCGGCTCGCAAAGCGCGACATTAAACAGCTCATCGAAGCGATGATTGCCGCCGAGTGGATCAGTGAAACAGATCGCCCCGATCTGATTGCGCGAATGAACAAGCAGCTGGAGTGGACTTCACCGCGGGTCTGGCAGATGTTTTGCCACTGGCGCCGGCGGCGCTTCGGCGCGCGCAAGCAGACCTGAGTACGCAACTGTGTCATGATTGATTTTACGAGCGCCCGAACTTAGCCTGAGTTCAGTCCATGCCCACAGTTTCGGTTATCATGTCAGTATATGACGGGGAACAATGGCTCGCCGAAGCGATTGAAAGCATCCTGGAGCAGACCTTCACTGACTTTGAGTTCATCATCGTCGATGACGGATCGCAGGATAGCACTGCGGAAATCGTCCGGTCTTACGAAACGCGTGATGATCGAATCCGTTTCTTCAAGCTGGAGAAAAATGGGGGGAAGGCGGCCGCGCGGAATCATGGCATTGAGATGGCGCGAGGCGAGTTCGTAACCGGAATGGATTGCGATGATGTGAGCCTGCCCGCGCGACTGGAAAAACAAGTGGCTTACTTGCGAGACAAACCCGAGATCGGCGCTGTTGGCACGGGCGCCCTGATGACCGATGCTTACCTGAAGCCTTACCACGCTTTTGGCTTGTCGGAAAAGCACGCTCGCATCGCTTACGACTTAATATTGGGTCCTTGCGTCGTGGGTACGACCGTCATGATGAGGCGTAAGATTGTAAGAGCCTGCGGTGGCTATGACGTGTCAATGATTCGATCAGCTGATATCGAGTTGGTTTCGCGCCTGATCACGCGGACGCGTCTGGCCAATCTGACCGAGAATCTTTATTTGTATCGCCAGCACGATGGGCAGCTGCATTCCACGTATCAATCAAGGAGGCTTTGGGCAGATTTGAAGCGCCGCCTGCTATTCCAGCTCTGGGGCGAGGCGCCGCCGGCAAGTCTGGACCGCTTTGCGCGGGTCAGACGGCGAGACAAGATCGGCTGGCGGGAACGTCGGCTCGCCAAACGTGACATCAAGCGGCTCATTGAAGCGATGATTGCGGCCAATTGGGTGCAGGCGGACGACCGACGCTTTCTGCTTGCCGAGATGAACCGGCAGCTGGAAAGAGTTTCACCCCGGGTTTGGCAAATGTTCTGTCATTGGCGCAGGCGTCATTTCGGACCGGGGAACGAGGAAAAGGCTGATAACTATGACTGAAAATACGACGCCTTTGGTGTCCGTTGTCATGCCCGTGTACAACAGCGAGAAGTATGTCGCCGAAGCGATCGAAAGCATCCTCGGGCAGACCTTCTCCGATTTTGAACTCATCATCGTCGATGATGGCTCGCAAGACCGGTCTCCTGAGATCATTCGGGAATACGAAAGGCAGGACGGCCGCGTGCGCTTGCTGCGGCAGGAAGGCAACATGGGCGTTGCCACCGCCCGAAACCGCGGCATCGACGAAGCCGGCGGCGAGTTCCTCGCCCTCATGGACTCTGACGATATCAGCTTGCCAACCCGCCTGGAACAACAGCTCCGCTTCCTGCAGGAGAATCCTGATATCGGCGCCGTAGGGGTGCGCTCCAAGATGGCCAATCACGACTTGACCGTTCAGGTCGGCATAAATGCCGGGCGGCGTCTGCACGCCCCGATTGTCCTGAGTTTGTTTACCGGCGTCGTCGCCTTAATTACGGGCGGCCTTATGATTCGCAGTCAGCCGCTGCGGACTGTCGGCGGTTTTACCGACGGCTTGCGCTATGGGGAGGAGGAATCCGATCTCTTTGTCCGCCTGCTTGTCCAGACCGGCATGCGATTTGCCAATCTGCCCGAGATTCTCTATGTGCAACGACTGCATGACTCCAACAGTTCATCCAGCGGTGCGTCGCGCGCAGCCCGTCAAGCATTTGCTTATCAGCGGAGAATCTTTAGCGCGCTATGGGACGAAGTGACGGATGATACGCTGATGCGCTTTCGGCGGCTGCGGCTTCAGCATAAACTGAACTGGTCGGAACGGCGAGCGGCAAAAGCGGACTTGCAGCGCCTGATTGAGTCCTTGATCGAGCGGCAAATGGTTGATGCGAGCGAAAGACCACTACTAATCGCGGACATGAATCGCCGGCTAGAGCAGACTAGCCCGCGCCTTTGGCAGAAAATCTGCCACTGGCGGCGGCATCATTTTGGCTCAGGGAAATGGGATGAGGCGGTTCGGCTTGACTGACAAAACGCCGCCCTTGGTATCGGTTGTCATGCCCGTCTACGACAGAGAGAAGTATGTCGCCGAAGCGATCGAAAGCATCCTCGGGCAGACCTTCTCCGATTTTGAACTCATCATCGTCGATGATGGCTCGCAAGACCGGTCTCCTGAGATCATTCGGGAATACGAAAGGCAGGACGGCCGCGTGCGCTTGCTGCGGCAGGAAGGCAACATGGGCGTTGCCACCGCCCGAAACCGCGGCATCGACGAAGCCGGCGGCGAATTCCTCGCCCTCATGGACTCTGACGATATCAGCTTGCCAACCCGCCTGGTACAGCAGCTCAGTTTCCTGCAGGAGAATCCTGAAATCGGCGCCGTGGGGGTGCGCTCCAAGATGGTCAATCACGATTTGACCGTTCAGTTCGGCATAAATGCCGGGCGGCGTCTGCACGCGCCGATTGTCCTGAGTCTGCTTACCGGAGTCGTCGCCTTAGTTACGGGCGGCCTCATGATTCGCAGTCAGCCGCTGCGGACTGTCGGCGGTTTTACCGACGGCTTGCGCGATGGAGAGGAGGCCGATCTCTACATCCGCCTGCTTGTCCAGACTCGCATACGATTTGCCAATCTGCCCGAGATTCTCTATGTTCAGCGACTGCACGACTCCAACCTTTCATCTAGCAATTTGTCACGCGGTGCGCGTCACGATTTCACCTATGAGCGGTGGAAACTAAATGCGCTATGGGATGAAGTGACGGATGACACGCTGATGCGCTTTCGGCGGCTGCGGCTTCAGGATCAACTGAACTGGTCGGAACGGCGAGCGGCAAAAGCGGACTTGCGGCGCTTGATTGCGTCCTTGATCGAGCGGAAAATGGTCGATCCGAGCGAAAGACCACTGCTAATCGCCGAGATGAACCGCCGGTTGGAGCAGACCTGCCCGCGCCTTTGGCAGAAAATCTGCCACTGGCGCCGGCATCATTTCGGACCGGGGAAGTGGGAAAAGGCGGTTTGGCTTGACTGACAAAACGCCGCCCTCCGTGTCAGTTGTCATGCCTGTGTACAACGGCGAAAAGTTTGTCGCCGAAGCGATTGAAAGCATCCTCGGGCAGACCTTCTCTGATTTTGAATTCATCATCGTCGATGACGGATCGCAGGATGGCTCCGCGGACCTGATCCAGGCTTATGAAGCGCGAGACGACCGAATCCGGTTCTTGAAACTCGAGCGCAACGTAGGCGTGGCGGACGCCCGCAACCATGCAATGACCCTGGCTTCCGCAGAATACATTGCGGTGATGGATTGCGATGACGTCTGCTTGCCGCAGCGCCTGGAAAGGCAAGTTGAGCACCTGCGGAACAATCCCTCCATCGGGGTGCTGGGCGCTGGCGCGCGGGCTGTGAACGAAGACCTGCTGCCGCTCTATCCCTTTGACTTGCCGGAACAACATGCTCTCATTGCATTCAATGTGTTTGTCGGCTCGTTTCTTGTGCATCCGACAGTGATGCTTCGGCGCCAATTGCTTGAAAGCGTCGGCGGTTATGAGCCTTCACGGCGGACCGCGATCGATCCTGAGCTATGGACGCGCCTGATGTGGCGCGCGCAATTCGCCAATCTACCTGAGCCGCTACTGCTGTATCGCCGGCATGAGGCGCAGAATCATACATCGCGGGACGCGTCTCTCAAGGCGCAGGCTCGGGAAGTGCGAGCGCGCCTCCTCCAGCGGCTCTGGGGCGTGGCGCCACCATCAACGCTGGCCCGATTCGAACGGATGCAAATGAACGCGAAGCTTGGCTGGCGGGAACGGCGCGCGGCAAGCCAGGATATGCTGCGGCTTCTGGACGCCATGATCGGCGCTGGCATTATCGATCCCAATGACAGGGGTCTCGTCTCCGCGCACATTCGACGCCTTTTGGAAAGCGCGACCCCGCGCCTTTGGCAGATGTTCCTGCATTGGCAGCGCCACCATTTTGGAGTCGGAGAAAAACAAGGCGGATTCAATTGACTGGAAATCGCGTTCCCTTGGTGTCAGTCGTCATGCCCGTGTACAACGGCGAGAAATACCTGGCCGAAGCGATCGACAGCATCCTGGGCCAGACCTTTGCCGACTTCGAGTTCATCATCGTCGATGACGGCTCGCAGGATGGCTCGGCGGCAATCATTCGCGACTATTCCAAGAGAGATGAACGCATCCGCCTTGTTCAACACGAGCACAATCTAGGTTTAACATCGGCAAGGAACAGTGGCATCGCCGCGTCCTGTGGCGAGTATATTGCGGCGATGGACCATGACGACATTAGCCGGCCGCAACGAATCGAGAAGCAGGTTGACTTCTTAAAGTCTCATCCAGATATCGGCCTGGTCGGCACAGGATATACATCCAGGTTTATGGATAGTTCTACCTTTCAACCTCGCGAAATGCCTGTGCAGCATGCTTTCATCCTCCTGCATTGGAGTCTTGGTCTCTCCTCTGTTTCGGGTCCCACGATAATGGCAAGGCGCAATACTCTGACCGCCGTCGGCGGTTACGACGAATCGATCAGAGCCTCGGATGACAAAGAGCTGTTTTCGCGCTTGTTTGGGAAAACGAGATTCGCCAATTTGCCCGACGCGCTTTATCTACACCGGCGGTATGATACGCAGACATCCGCGACTCGATATGACATTCAGAAGAGCGAATCCTTTGCGACACGGCAGCGCTGGCTTAATCATCTTTGGGGCAAGGCGCCGCAGTCTTCCCTTGCAAGGTGGGATCGGCTGCGTGATTGCACGAAAACGGGTTGGTTGGGAAGGCAGCTGCTCCGGCGTGATATCGTGCGGCTGATCGACGCCATGGTCGCCGCTTCTATGTTGAATGCCAACGACAAATGTCTATTTGAAGCCGAAATGAGCAGACGCTTGGAATCCACGACGCCGCGCAGCTGGCAGATGTTCTTGCATTGGCGTCGGCATCATTTCGGGTCGGGCAAAAGAAAGAAAGCGAATTAGTTTGACAGCAAGATCCACTCCCTTGGTGTCAGTCGTCATGTCGGTGTACAACGGTGAGAAATACCTCGCCGAAGCGATTGAGAGCATCCTGGACCAAACTTTCGCCGATTTCGAATTTGTGATTGTAGATGACGGCTCGCAAGACCGCTCGGCCGAGATTATCCAATCGTACGCCAAAGGCGATGAGCGCATTCAGATTGTGCCGCTGAAGGTGAATACAGGTGTGGCTGCTGCGCGCAATAGCGGCATCGCCGCCGCCAATGGCTTATATGTTGCCTTAATGGATTGTGATGATATCAGCCTTCCCGAACGCCTGAGGAAACAAGTGAAATTCATGGAGTCAAATGCTGAGATTGGCGCAGTCGGCGTGCACTCTCGCGTCGTGTTTGAAGATATGCGGCCCAGTTACGACCGTAAGCCGGCCCGGCGTCACGCCCTAATCATGATGGACTGTTTTATCGGCGTTCCCTTCCTTCATGGTACGCTGATGATGAGACGCGATCTGTTCTTGAAAGTCGGCTGTTTCGACCCGACGTTCCAATATAGCGCCGATCGTGACTTGGTGACACGTCTGATGGGTCGGACGAAGTTTGCCAACATTCCGGAGATTTTGTATATCTACCGCCGGAATGAGGGGCAGCAGACATCCCATGACAATCCCAGGCGTGGTCAAGACGGGCTCTTGACGAGGGTGCGCCGACTAGAGCGCTTGTGGGGCGAGGCGCCAATGGAGTCTGTGGATCGACTCGCCAGAATCAGACCCTGGTTTACCTTAAGCTGGCGCGAGCGGAGAGGCGCGAAACGTGATATCAAGCGTCTGATTGACACGATGATTGCTGCCGAGTGGATTGATGCCAGCGAAAGACCTCATTTGATTGCCCTGATGAATAGACGACTGGAGCAGGCGAGCCCTCGCCTGTGGCAGATGTTCTGTCATTGGCGGCGGCATCACTTCGGATCAGGGAACAGCGAAACGGCGGTTTAGTATGGCTGGAAATCGCGTTCCCTTGGTGTCAGTCGTCATGCCCGTGTACAACGGCGAGAAATACCTGGCCGAAGCGATCGACAGCATCCTGGGCCAGACCTTTGCCGACTTCGAGTTCATCATCGTCGATGACGGCTCGCAGGATGGCTCGGCGGAAATCATTCGCGAATACCTGCGGCGCGATGGCCGAGTCAGGCTTATCCAACTGGAAACCAACGGCGGTCAAGCCGACGCACAAAATCGCGCTATCGCTGAATCGCGCGGCGAGTACATCGCCCTGATGGATTGCGATGACGTCAGCCTGCCGGGACGCCTGCAAACGAAGCTCGATTTCCTACAGAGCCACCCCGAGTTAGGGCTGCTAGGCGCCCGCGTCCAGTTTGTTGATCAAGATTTGCAGCACGTATCCGCCAAGGATTACCCCTTGCGCCATGCGGAAATCGTCTTGAGATTGCTCATGCTTGATGCGGCCATGAGTGGCGCAGCGGTGATGATGAGGCGTGAAGTATGGGAGCAGGCGGGACCATTTGAGCGCTGGCCAATGTCGACCCAGGATACCGATTTCTATACGCGCGCGGTCTCAAAAACGCGCTGCGCTAACTTGCCTGAACGCCTCTATCTGTATCGTCAACACGGGAACAATATGAGCGGCAAAAATGTCCCGCGCAGAATTGATGCGGCGCAAACCATCAGGCGGCGCTGGCTGCAGCGAGTTGGTGCGGAGGCGACGCCCGACTTCATTGATCGATTGGATTGGCTGAGCACGGGAATAAAACTTGACTGGCGGGAACGGCGAATGTTCCGGCGCGAAATAAGGCGACTGTTGGACGCCTTGGTCGCATCTCAGGCGCTCGTGGCGAATGACCTGCCCTTGATAAACGCCGAACTGAACCGACGCCTGGAAGCCATGACCCCGCGGCGCTGGCAAATGTTGCTCCATTGGCGGCGGCATCACTTCGGTCGCTGATTCTCCGGCGATTGGGTTACAATGATGGACTGATCCCGATCAATCAACCGAAGGCTGCCTCATGACCAAAGACCCGCTTTTGCAATGGCGCGACGAGTTTCCCATCCTCAGCGCTTGCAACTATCTCATCAGCAACTCCCTCGGCGCCATGCCGCGCGGCGTCTACGAGGGGTTGCAAAACTACGCGGATACCTGGGCGGAGCAGGGCGTTTCGGCTTGGGGAACTGGCTGGTTTGAATTGCCGCAGACGGTCGGGAACAAGATCGCCCCGCTGATGGGCGCGGCCGAGAACAGCGTCCTGGTGCATCAGAACGCCAGCATCGCCAACAGCATCCTCTTCGGCGCGCTGGACTTCAGCGACCCGCGGCGCGACAAAGTGGTCATCACCGATCTGGATTTCCCCAGCGATGTCTACGCGCTGCGCAGTTGGCTGCCGGATCACATGCGCATTCAGATGATCCGTTCCCGCGATGGCACTCACATTGATGTTGACGAGCTGCTAGACGCCATCGACGAATCGACGCGTCTGGTCAGCACGTCACACGTGCTCTTCCGCAGCGCTTTCATCATGCCGGCGCGGGCGATCACCGCGAAAGCGCATAGCGTCGGCGCCCAAGTCGTCTTAAATGGCTACCATAGCGTCGGCGTCATTCCGGTGGATGTCGGCGCCTGGGATGTCGACTATTACATCGGCGGCGTGCTCAAGTGGCTTTGTGGCGGGCCGGGCGGCGTCTTCATGTATGTGCGCCCCGACCTGCTGCCATCGCTCAATCCCAAAGTGACCGGCTGGTTCGCCAGCGCGTCTCCTTTCGCGTTTGACGTCGAGAAGCTCGAATTGCGCGACGACGCCTATCGGCTGATGAATGGCACGCCGGGCATCGCCTCTCTGCACGCCATCCAGCCCGGCGTCGATATCATCGCCCAGGTCGGCGTCGCCGCCATCCGCGAAAAGTCGAGGCGGCAAACGGCGCTGCTCATCGATCTCGCCGATGAAATGGGCTATGAGGTCGTTTCGCCGCGCGATCCCGCCCAGCGCGCTGGCACGGTGACGGTCAATCCGCCGCATGCCTACGAAGTCTCAAAGGAGCTGCTGGCGCGCGATATCAAGATCGACTTCCGCCCCCAAGCCGGCATCCGCATCGCGCCCCATTTCTACAACAGCGATGACGAAATTCGGGCGGCGATGCTGGCGATCGGCGAGATCCTGGCGGACGGCTCTTGGCGGCGGCACGAGACTGCGTAACGGCATTCGCATTACCAGGGGCAAATCGGAAAGCGAGCGCAGTCCGCGCAGTGCTTGACAACCTTCCTTCTACCTCGGTACGCTAACAGAGAATCCGATCGACGCTGGGCAAGGGCGATTGCAAAGAGTGACCGTCCCATGAAGATAAAGAACGATGAGCGACAGCGTACTCGCAGGTTGCCGAAACTGGCAATTTCGCTTCTTACAATCGCATTCGTTACCGGACTTATGCTGGCAGCTTCACTCTTTGGTCTGATTGAGAGTATCGATACACGGATGTCGCCGGAGGATATCCTTCTCAACCAGCGCTATGAGAACGCGCAATCTTTCGCGATTCTGAATGAACTGAACGTCAGTGAAGACCGAGGGACGCTATATCTCGTCGAATGGCACGGAGCCGAGACGATGCCGTGCATCGGGCTTATCTGGATTAAGGGCGCCAGCCGTCCTTCCGATATTGGTGTTGGCCGTGCAAACGCGCATTGCGTCTCCGACCGCTATTCCATTGACCAATATTGGGGAATGCGCAGTTGGCCGCGCATTACCTTCAGCGTTGCCTTTGGCTACAGCGGGGACGCGGCAAATGTCGTCGTCTCCTGGCAAGATGATAGCGTCACAGAATTGCAGCCCGTTCATGGCAGCTATTTGGCTGTCAACGGTGCGAAGTCTCGAGTCATCGAATCGGTCGAATTTTACGACGAAGCCGGCAGCCTGCTCCACCAATTCCCTGATTCGGAAAAGACCGAGGCAGAGGGATCGTGATTGGGAACAGCAGCGGGCGAACGTGGTCGCGGCTTTTGCTGCTGGTGGCGGCGATTGTCGGCTTGTCGACGGCGGTGCCATATTTCGCTGCGCGCGCCGGGACCAGCCTACTAATGCGCTACGATGGCCGATACGCGTCAGCCGAGGATACGCTCGCAAACCTCGTGGTGTACCCGCATGACGGTTTCAAATCGCTGAATCCAGACGAGCACGACTATAAGATTATGCAGCGTCAGATTTTGAAGTATCCCTCCGGTATATTGTATTTGCTGCGATGGCGAGAGGGCGCTGGCAGGACTTGCCTGGCGAATGCATTTGTCGAGAAAATTCGCGATGTGTTAGGAGGCTGGAAAAGGCGCGGCGCCTGGGGTCATTGCAGCGCCAAGGACCGAACCGCCTGGGTTACTGGTTTTGGCGAATATGAAGGCTTCTCAGTCGCTAACGGCTTGAGCGGGGAAGCGGCGTTGGTCAAGGTAACCTGGCGCAGTGGCAATGTCACTTATACGCGCCCTTTAAACGGCTCATATATGTCGGTTCTCGATCGAGACGGCGCCCATGCGATTCGCGTTGATTTCCTTGGTGCGTCGGGCGAGCTTTTGCAAAGTATCAAACCTCTCGGCTGAATAAACCTTAGTCACAAGCCAGTTCGATCTGGTACTATTCCCCGCATACAAGCTTGTGGGGGAGATTTCTCCATGACGCAAATCGGCATCATGATCGAAGGCTCGCGCGGCTTGAATTGGGCGCGCTGGAAACGGCTGTTGCGGACGGCCGAAGATTGCGGCTATCAGTCTGTCTTTCGCTCCGACCACTTCACCAATCCCGCTGGCGAGGATGACCAGGATTCGCTTGAGCTGTGGATGTCGCTGGCCTACGCCGCCAGCCACACCAAGTCCCTCGAATTCGGCTCATTGGTGGCGCCCGTCACCTTCCGCCATCCCAGCATGCAGGCGCGTTACGCCGCCGCCATCGACGATCTCAGCGGCGGACGGCTGGTGCTGGGCATGGGCGCCGGCTGGCAAGCGCGCGAGCATCAACGCTTTGGCCTGCCATTCTACGACTTCGCCACGCGTTGCCAGATGCTGGAAGAGGCGCTGCAAGTGACGAAGCTGCTGCTGTGGAACGAGACGCCGAGCAGCTTCCATGGTCAACACTTCCAACTGGAAGACGCCATCCTGCTGCCGCGTCCGGCGCGACCGGGCGGGCCACCGATCTTGATCGGCGGCAACGGTCCCCGGCGGACGCTGCCCTTGGTCGCCAAGTACGCCGATGAATGGAACGCCGACGCGCTCGACCTCGATACATACCGGGCCCGCCGCGCCACCCTCGACGACTACCTGGCTGCGGAAGGGCGCCCGGCTGATGATATCAAATACTCGCTGATGACCCGCGTCATCTACCGTCCGACGCAAGCTCAGCTTGATGCTTTTCTGCATGAGAGCGGCCTCGGCGACGAGGAAGTGGCGGTGGGCAAGATGATCGTCGGCACGGCGGCAGAAGTCGTGGATCAGATCGGCGCGCGAGCCGAAGCGGGCGTCGAACGCATCATGCTGCGCTGGCTGGAGCTGGATGACATGGCGAATTTAGAACTGCTGGCGCGTGATGTGCTGAAGCAGTTTTAGGATTCTTGTGGCTGAAAGTGTAATGCTTCACCACAGAGGACAAGAGGAAACACAGAGAACACAGAGGCATTTAAGACTGGACAATGAAAACTCAGATAGAGATCCTTTGACAAATCGGATAATTGGGGCGGCGATGAAAGTACACAGCGCATTTGGCGCCGGATTGCTCGAAAGCGTGTATCAAAAATCCCTTTGCCTCGAACTGAGGGCGCAAGGCATACGCTTTTGGGCGCAGCAAGCCATCGATATCACATACCGTGACCAGCATGTGTGACATTTGGTTGCTGATATCGTTGTCGAAGGGCGAGTCATTCTTGAGTTGAAGTCTGTGGACAAGCTTGAGCCTATTCACACCGCACAGTTGATCACCTACCTCAAGGCCACTGGCATCAAAACGGGCCTGCTTATCAACTTAAACGTCCGCCACTTGCGCCACGGTATCAAACGCGTTGTGTATTGACCGGCAGGTCCATTCATCAATGTCCTCTGTGACCTCTGTGTTTCCTCTTTTCCTCTGTGGTGAAGCTTTTTTGTTCACGACGCCATCATTCATGTTCGGCTCTTTGCATCAAAACTGATACCTCGATCTGCAAGGCTTCCGCCAAGTCCTCAATCACGCGCAGCGTCGGTGACTTTACGCCGCGTTCAAGCTGGCTGATGTAGGTCCAATGCACTTCCGCCAGTAAACCCAGCGCTTCCTGCGAAAGCCCCAATTCCTGCCGTCGGCGCCGAATTGCGCGACCCAACGGCTTCCCCAAGCGTCCCATGAACTGAATTTTGAGACATTATTGGCAATTGTGCCTTAGACAATTGTCTAAGAGCCAATCTTTTCGCTAAAGTCAGCGGAGCCTTTATGGCGTTCTCGCAGAGTAGCCATGCAGGTGTTGCGCCGTGACCATTAGAAGAGGATGGTTTTGGCTTGCCGTCGCATTGGCGGCGAAAGCGATGGGGATCGCAACCGGCAAGATCGTTCGTTGCAGCATAAAGGTTACGTATCCAACAGACACTCTATCTCACGGTAGCGAGGCTACACTCATTTCGGATATTGGAGTGACGAAATGAAATACCTCTACTTGTTGCTTTTTCCAGTATTCCTGCTGTATGCCTACATTCTCAACCCAAAGTGGCGAAAGGAGATCGAAGAGAAACTTGACAGAGAAAAGGCAGAAGTGCAGTGGATGAAGATACAGGAAGCGAGCTAAGATGGATTTTCAAGAATCGACTCTTCGACCGATGCTCATATCTTAATGTGATACCGAACAAATGAGTAGCAAAGAAACGCCAAAGAAACGCTCCAAGAAGAAATCCGGCCACTCACGCTCTGCATAGACGACTCCCCAGAAACCGTCGCCAATGCGCCCTTTGGGATCAAGTCAGGAAAGCGCGCTAGCTTCACTGTCAAGCGGGACCGGGATTAGTCCCGCCCCGTGTCAATGGCCCTCCGACTCATAAGCCCCATTTCGAGAATCACCGGGTCCGGTCTTGCGTGGACCTAGGTTTTCTCTGCGTGGCCGGTCCGTGTCTCAGGGCTTTGTCTGCGCGCCCTTCGCCACGCTCTGTGTTTCCCTTATTTCCACCGTGTTGAAGCTTATGAGTGTTCGAGACAATCTCAAGCCTTCGGCCGGAAAGCCACAATCCGGCTCTCGTCCGTCGTCAGGTAGGCGCCTTCGATCAGGTCGATGCAGTAGGGAATCGCCGGCATGACCGCATCCAGGCAATCGCGGATGGCGCTCGGCTTGCCCGGCAGATTGACGATCAGCGCCTGGCCGCGCACCCCCGCCGTCTGCCGGGACAGGATCGCCGTTGGCACATACTGCAGCGAGACCTGCCGCATCAGCTCGCCGAAGCCGGGCAGCATCTTCTCGCAGACCGCCTCGGTCGCTTCCGGCGTGATATCGCGAAGGGCCGGTCCAGTGCCGCCAGTGGTTACCACCAGGCTGCAGCCGCGCTCGTCCACCAGCTCAATCAGTGCCGACTGAATTGCGTCCAGCTCATCGGGCACGACCATCGCCGCCGGCTCCCATTCGTTGGTCAGCACCTCGCTCATATACTCGCGAATCGCCGGCCCGCCGAGGTCTTCGTAGACACCGCGATAGGCGCGGTCGGAGACGGTCAGTATGCCGATTCTTGCGCTCATGTCGCCATCCTTTCGGCTGGAATGAATGCCCTATCTTAGCTATACTGGCGCGGTTTAGACAATAGGAGCGCGACTGTAATGAGCGAGCATCAGGATCTGCGAGCGCTGATCGAGGGCGATGACGGCATCAGTGTCTTGCGCGGCGGCGGAAAAAAGCGCGATTGGAACGGCATCCACTACAAAACCGGCTTGTCGAGCAAGAATGTCAAGGCGAAGGAACTGTCCATCAATGTTGCCACTATCCCGCCGGGCGGCGTCGCCTACGCCCATATCCATGTCGATTTCGAGGTGATGCTCTACATCCTCGAGGGCGAAGTGCGGCACGAATACGGCGAGGGCTGCAAGCAAGTGGTGGACAATAGCGCCGGCGATTTCATCTTCATCGAGCCGGGCATCCCGCACGAGGTCCTTAATTTGAGCGACAGCGAACCGGTGGTGGCTTTCGTCGCCCGCTCCACCGCCGACGAGTGGGACAAGATCATTCCCTACGAGCGGTAAGCTATGCAAAGCTAGCCTGGCGGATCTGACTATCGAATAACAATCTGTAGGGGCGACCTATTAGGTCGCCCGCAAATAGGGGCAAGCAATCGGGCGACATACTTTGTCGCCCCTACAATCTGCATTTCATCTCTCTCGCTATCCCCGCCAGAAAGCTTCGCTCAGATACTTGTAGGCATTATCCGGAAACAGCGTGACCACCGTGCCGCTCCCTTCGCGCTCAGCCAGGCCCTCCGCCACCCGCAAGGCGCCGATCATCGCCGCCGCCGAACTGATCCCAACCAGGTAGCCCTCTTCCCGCGCCAGCCGCAGCGCCATCGCATGCGCGTCCTCGGTGCGCACAGACAGCGCCACATCGGCGAAATCGGCGTCGAAAATGCCCGGCCGCAGCGCCGAATCCATGTGCTTCAGCCCTTCCAAACCATGAAAGGGCGAATCCGGCTCGACTGAGACGATCGCGATATCGGCATTGTATTCCTTGAGCCGGCGCCCCGCGCCCATCAGCGTGCCGCTGGTGCCCAATCCGGCGACAAAATGCGTGACCGCCCCAGCGGTCTGCCGCCAAATCTCAGCGCCAGTGCCTTGATAATGCGCCTGCCAATTGGCGGGATTGCTGTACTGGTCGGCGTAGAAGTAACGCTCTGGCTCACGCGCGGCCAGCGCCTGCACCGCCTGAATCGCGCCGTCCGAGCCCTCCAGCGGATCGGTGAAGACGAGCTCGACATCATAAGCGCGCAGTATGGCGACGCGCTCCGGGCTGACGTTTTCGGGCAAGAAGAGCTTGACGCGATAGCCCTTGGCCGCCCCGATCATGGCGTAGGCGATGCCGGTGTTGCCGCTGGTGCTGTCGAGGATGGTCTTGCCCGGGCGCAGGTCGCCTTGCGTTTCGGCGCTGCGGATGATGCCATAAGCGGCGCGGTCCTTGACGCTGCCACCCGGGTTCTGCCACTCGGCTTTTGCCAAGACGCGGACATCAGCCGGTAGATGCTGGCTCACGCGGCGGAAGCTTAGCAGCGGCGTATTGCCGATCTGCCGCTCGATATCGCCCGAAAGATCGGGCCGGTCGTTCAGCCTGTCCGCTTCCCGTTCGGCTGTGAATGTCATTCGGCTCTCTTTATCCGCTATTGCTCGCTTCAACAAAAAAGTCAACTTGCAGTTGCGCGCGCCATTAAGGCTTCCGTCTCAGGGCGCCGCGCCTTCTTGCCAGTTGACTTTGAACTTCAGTCTTGGATGCTGTCGGCTGCTATCTCAGGCGGTCTTCGCTCCCGTCAGTGGGCAACGACAACAGCAACAGCCATTCACGATGGGCATCTGCTACTCCGGCTTCATCTGCCGCTCAAGAGGAGGATAGCGACAATCCGGCGTGCTGTCAACTTCGCGTCCAAATGGTGAATGGTTCGTGGTCGGTTGATTTCTATGTTGAATCGCGGAAACAAGAAGGGACACAAAACAGTCTTTGTCCATTCTCTGCGTCCTCTGCGTTCTCAGTAGAACCAGGTTAGTCAGGCGGAAAATAGCCTTGCTAGTGATCTCCCCTTCCCTAGCTCGCTGGGGAAGGGGACGGGGGATGGGGTAAGATAGCGGCGAATCAGAATTCTCACTACTTACTTGGAATCACTTCTGTGTTCAGATAATTTGTCTCGCTGCCAACATGCCGCCATGCGCTACGAATTGGGCTAAGGCCCCGGCGCGGAGAAGCGAACAGCCGGCAGCTCCAGCATGTTCGCGGGATAAGGAGCGCTCAGCCGCTGGCCGATGCCTTCGTTGTACCAGCCGACATAAATGCTATGGTCGCCAGCGAACCCGGCCGCCAGTTCAAATTCATGCCGCGTGACGAAGGTCTCGCCAACGTTAAGAAAATCGAGGCCCGCTGGCGGGCTGGCGTCGGCTTGCGCGACAATTTCGAAGGGCGCGTCCGGCTGGTATCGTTCAGCGAGCGCGATGGCGAAGACGCGCAGATCACCCGCGATTTCCCGCGTCAGCTGCCACTCCAGTTCCAGAATATGACCGTCGCTGAAACGCCACGCATTGAGTCGAATGGCGTCGCCAAAGACAGTACCGTCATTTGTGGCATCTGCCTTAAGCGACTCTTGCGAATCCACATCGACGAAGGCGCCAATGGGAATGGTATAAGCCGCTATGCGCTCGCCCGATGCCAGAAGCGGCAGAATGTCGGCGCCGTCCGGAAACGGATACCAGCCGATATGCAGTTGCACGTCTGAGAAGCCATTCGCGTCGGGCGGGATCTGCAAAATGTACTCGTCCCGATAGATGGCAGCGCTTTCCCACCAGGTGGTCGGCAGCGCGCCCCAGCCGGGAAAGCTGTCGATGGTCGCCAGCGCTTCGCCATCCGCTGTGATCAAGCTGATGAAGAGGGCATGCGGCGCGTCGGTGGCTTTGAGCGGCTGCCAATAAACTGTGAGCGGAATCTCATCGCCGGGCGTCCAGCGCGCTGGCGCCGGCAGCTCATAGCCAAGCAGCGAAATATCGCCCCAACGGACAGAAGCGTCGGCAGCGGATTCGGGAAGGCGCTCCAGCCGCGGCGGGTGATCGTATTGCGGGATGATGTACAGGAAGGGCGCGGCGACGCAGAAAGCGAACATCGGTGCGGCGACAAGGAGGGCGGGGATGCGCAGAGCGCGCAATCCAAGCGCCAGTAGAATGCTGATCGACGTCACGTAGGGGAAGAGCAGCCGCCCGGTGCTGGCGGTGACTTGCAGCGTCCACCAGATCAGCATCGCGCCGCCGATGGCGAGATACAGCGTGAGGAAGCCGACAACCGATAGCAAGAAGCCATGCCGACGATTATGCGCCAGAAAGACGAACAGCCCGATGACGCCAATCAGCGACAAAGCGTCCATCAGCAGGTAATGGAGGCGATGGGTCAAGATGCTGAAGGCGCCGAACAGACCCCAATAGCTGATGCGCAAGCCTTCGAATTCATCCAGCAGCAGCTGCGGCAGGCTCATCGTCCGCCGACCGAAATGATCGAGCATGGCGCCGGTGCCGGTGAGCTCGCCGTAGAGGCTGATGTTGCGCAGGAACCACCAGCCTGTGATCAAGGTCAATGCGGCGAAAATGGCGACCAGCAAGAGAAGGAAGCCCCGCCGGTTCCCCGTTCGCCAAAGCAGCCAGAAGCCGGCCAGCGCGACGACCGGCGCCAAAACCAGCCCGCTCAGTTTGGACAAGGTCGCCAGCGCGATGAAGACCGCGAGGGCGACGCTGCGCCGCGTTTGGAAGCCTTGCCGCAGCATCAGCAGCGCCTGCCAGCAAGCCAGCGACGCGAATGTCGTCACCAGCACATCATTGCTGACCGATGTCGAGATGAAGAGGAACATTGGGTTGAAGGCGGTCAGCGCTGTCGCCAGCAGAGCGAATCCCGGCTGCTCTGGCATCACCGTCCGCGCCGACTGATACACGGCGGCCACGCTCACAGTCGCCATGCCCAGCGTCAGCAGGCGGATGACATAAAGCGTTAATGATGTGCCTTCCAGATCGGGCGGGTAGGGCTGCCGATAAAACATCATATTCCTGCTGCCTAGTCGTTCGGGGTCACCAGCCAGAACGAGAGGGTTCCGTTGAAAAACGTCATCGAAATCCGAAGGTTGCAAAGCGGACCAAAAGAGCGACATCAGCAGGTAATACAGCGGCGGCTGGCTGGCTTCATGCCCGTAATGCTTTTCATGTTTAGCGGATTGCACTGGCAGTTCGCCGGTCTCCGCTATCCATTTGACGACACCAATATGCGCGTCGTTGTCGGATGCCTCAAAATGAGGCGCGGCATATAAATATAACAAGCCAATTGCAAAAAAGAGCATCGGCAGGATTCGCCCCAGAGGCAAACTCTCCCATGTGCGCAGGCGGAGGAATTGATTGAAGGCATTGCCTTTCAGCGGGTTATCGCTGAACGGGGTTATGCGGCGCAGTCCTTTGTGGATAGCTTGCTGGAAAAGCGCATAGAAGTCGTGATTCCGCTGCATCAGCGAGCCAAGAGGAGCGGGGCTACGATAAACGATAGAATAGTGAGCGAAGTCTGGTAGAACGTTTCATCAATATAATTGAGCATTTCCGCCGTTTCTTTTCTCGATTTGAGAATCTCGATACATCACATCTCGGTTTTCTGCACTTAGTCGGCACTATGATCTGGTTACGAGCAAATGTCAACACAACCTAGTTAGACACTCCTGTTATGTTGGTTGGTTGGACATGCAAGTGCCATCTTTTGCCTCTCTTATCCCAAGAAGACGTATTCGGTTCTTACATCGCTACTTCCACCAGGACCATATGCTTGAACGTTAGCCCAATGATCCCCCCCATGGCCAGAATGAAGTTCGTGCCTTCCCGCATTATACACTGTTGTAACCGAGTCTCCTTGGCCCGCAATTCTTATTATGTAATGAGTCACAGGCCCACCAGTATTAGGCGGATCAAAGTCTACACTTATACGGAACGGTATTACTTCGCTCGCAGCTAAATTTCTCACAGGACCTGGCGGCGGGATTGGCGTGGGCGTGTCAGTTGGCGTATTCGTTGGTGTGTTGCTAGGAGTTACAGTCGCCGTTGGTGTTGCGGTTGGAGTATAGGTAGCTGTATTCGTAGGTGTTGGTGTTGGCGTGTTCGTCGATGTTGCGGTTGGTGTGTAAGTAGCTGTATTTGTCGGCGTTGGTGTTGGGGTGTTTGTTGCTGTATTTGTTGGTGTTGGTGTCGGCGTGTTCGTTGGCGTTGCGCTTGGTGTATAGGTAGCTGTATCTGTCGATGTTGGTGTTGCGGTGTTTGTCGCTGTGTTCGTTGGTGTAGGCGTCGGCGTGTTCGTTGGCGTTGCGCTTGGTGTATAGGTAGCTGTATCTGTCGATGTTGGTGTTGCGGTGTTTGTCGCTGTGTTCGTTGGTGTAGGCGTCGGCGTGTTCGTTGGCGTTGCGCTTGGTGTATAGGTAGCTGTATCTGTCGATGTTGGTGTTGCGGTGTTTGTCGCAGTGCTAGTAGGTGTAGGCGTCGGCGTGTTCGTTGGCGTTGCGGTTGGTGCATTAGTAGCTGTATCTGTCGATGTTGGTGGTGCGGTGTTTGTCGCAGTGCTAGTAGGTGTAGGTGTCTGCGCTGTCGTTGCCGTTCGTGTAGCGGTAGCTGTATCTGTCGGTGTTGGTGTTGCGGTGTTTTTCGCTGTGGTAGTAGACGTCGGTGCTGCGGTATCTGTCTCGACCGGTGTGTCGATTGGCGTCACTGAATGCGACGCCGTCAACTGCAAGACACCACTCCAAGGTCCCTTTTCTTCGAAATACTGGCCATCGCCGAGCGCCCTCGCTTCAACCTCGTAGACTAAGCCATTGCTCAGTCCCTCAATGGTGTATTGGGTTTGAGAATCAGCCACTGTCGCAAATTGTCTATCCCCGCCCGGCCGACCCCAGCGCAGACGGTAGCTTGTCGCGCCGGTGACCGTATCCCAAGCTACCGTAGTCCCCGAAACATGGCGGAAATTGGCGGGGGAGTCCAAGTCTTTCGGTACGATCTCGGAGGGCGTTGCTGTGGCGACGGGGGTGGCTGTCTTGGTGGGAGAATTTGTGGCTGTTGGCGTATCGCTCGCGGTCGGTGTATTGGTCGACGTTGGGGGCATTCCCGCCGTTAGTGGGAGAACGCTGCTCCAAGGTCCCTTACTTTCGTAGTTTGCGCCATCGCCGAGCGCTCGCACTTGTACATCGTAAGTTGAGCCGACCGACAGTCCATTTATCGTATGTTCCGTGAGCGGTTCGTTTACAGGCTCATAATTCCAACTTCCGCCCAGCTGCCTCCAGCGCAGGCGGTAGCCAGTCGCGCCAGTGACTTCATCCCAAGCGATTGCGCGGATTGATACATGACGCAGATTCGCCGGCGCTGGCAACGCTCTGGGATCCGTTTCTGTCGCGGTAGGGGCGTCCGTAGAAGTGCTCGTCGGAGTATGTGTTGGTGTAATTGTCGAGGTGTCCGTCGCCGTTACTGTTGGCGTTTCCGTCGGCGTAGCGGTCGGCGATGCTGCCCGGAACTGAATAGCACCGCTCCAGCGACTGTCTCTGAATCCGCTCGAATCGTCGGCCAGCGCCCGCACCTGGGCCCGGTAAAGCACTCCCTGCGACAGTCCTGTGAATGTGTATGAAGTTTGGGAATCAGCAAGAGTTTCAAAGCGATAGGCTCCTGTTCCGCGCCAGCGTAGGCGATAGCGGTCAGCATTGGGCACTGCGTCCCAGGAAAGGGTGTTGCCGGAGACACTGAGATTCTGCGGTCGGGCTAGCCTTTCTTGCGCCTGGACGAGGGAGGAGAAGAGGAAAAACGTACAAAAAATCATGATCATTGAGATAATATTGCGCGACATCGGGTTTCTCCTTGCAGAGATGACGGCAGAGCCACAATCGAAAATCTATCTCAAACATATATAGTAAGATTACGCAACAGTATAGATCCAATTGAAGCCGTTGCAAAGGATCAATTTCTAATTTCGTTCAAGACAACTTTCACTACGCATCCGTGTTACACTTTGTCCACCTGACTCGCTAAGGGCTAAGGACAGGGTGTATTATGCGTCTGGCGCTAATCTCTGACATTCACGGCAATTTACCCGCGCTGGAGGCGGCCCTCGCCGACCTGGATCGCAGCGGCGACTTCGACCTAATCTGGTGCCTGGGCGATTTGGCCGCCCTAGGCGGGCAGCCACACGAGTGCATTGAAGCGCTGATCAGCCTGCGCGAGCAGCATGGCGAAGACGCCGTCAAGATCATCGGCGGCAACACTGACCGCTATTTGGCGACCGGCGCTCGCATCGCCTTCCCGCCGCCGCAGGATGAAGGCGACTTCCCCGCTTTTCGCGACAACATCTTGAGCATGAGCGCCATCTATCAATGGAATATGGAGCGGCTCAACTGGACAGATTTTGCCTTGCTGCGCGATATCCTGGGCCGCGAGTTGCGGCTGGATGTCGAAGGCTACGGCCGCGTTTTCGGCTTTCACGCCATTCCCGGCGATGATGAATCCGTCGCGCTACGCCCCGACAGCGCCGACGAAGAGGCGGCTGACGCGCTGCTGGACCGCGGTGGAAAGCTGGCGCTCTGCGGTCATACGCATTTGGCGCTCGATCGGCAAGTGGATGGCTGGCGCGTGATCAACCCGGGCAGCGTCGGTTTGTCCTTCGGGGTTCCGGGCGTCGCCGAATGGGCGATTCTGGAGTGGAAAGACGGCGTGCTGAGCGTCGATATGCGCCGCGTTCCCTATGATGCGGCGGCAACCTTAAGAGATTGGGAGAAGCTGGGTTATCCTGCATTGGACTGGATTCGCCCGAAGCTGACGGGATAGGAATTCCTTCGTTTAAGTGTCGATCACCACAATCCGCGGAAGCCGCAGCAAAAAGCCCAGCGCGTAGATCACGATGCCGGCGGCGACAGCGAGCAGACAGATGATCCAGACGACGGTCAGCGGCAGAAGCAGTTCTGGCAGGGCTGATGCATCGACATCCGCCACGTCGCGCAGGTAGATTTGTACAGCGCCGCGGCAAGCCAACACGATACTCGCCAGCGCGACGCCGAAGGTAATAAGCCAGAGCGGCACGTATCCGGTCACGCGCCGATTGTCCCCGCGCAGCGATGAAGCGCTCTCATTCGCATAAGCCAGCACGATCGCCAGCGAAACCCAGCCGGCCAACCAATCTTGCGCCCGAGACAAGTCGGTCCCGCGCATCGCTTCGTTGATCGCCGGCTGGATGCTCAGCGCGCCGAGGAAGCCGCCACCGACCAGCCAAAATAGCGTCGCCGTGGCGATCCAATGCGGCGCGAGCGAGGCGTTCTCGTTTCGGCTGCTCAGGGCGCGGTAACTGTGCCCGGCCAGGATGATGAAGCAGAGCGGGATCAGCGGCGTCGCGCCCAAGCTGACTGGCGCTGGCAGCCCCAACCGGCCCAGGCTGATCAGCCCGCCAGCGAGCAAGACCAAAAGCGCGCCGATGCGTAGGCCGTCTGCCGCCCAGTCCGCTTCGACCCGGCTGTAACGGCGCATCAGCCAGAACATGACGCTCAGCCCGGTGATGGGAAAGGCGACCTGGAGGCGGAAGGCGCGGGTGGCGGCGACCGCGCGAATGTCGAGCATCTGCGCCGCAACCAGACTCACGACGATCAGCAGCAGACCCACTTGCCAGAGGCGTAAGTAGACCGATGAACCGCCAGCGCGATAGCTCGCCGCCAGAAGCGACAGCAGGGCGATTGCAGCCGCCAGGTCCAGCGCCGCGCCGTATTCAAATGGACTGGCGACAACCGAGGCGATCACGAGGGCCGTCCAGAGACGCCGCAACCAGATTGCCGATCGAACGCTTATGCCTTCCCCCGCCATCATGATGCCGGCGCTGACGAACCCGCTGAGAATCAAGAGCTGAAAGGCGCGGCCGGCGATGCGCTCGATGAGGCTGGGCTCGAAGGGACCGACCAGCGGCTGATTCGGCAGTTGATGCAGCGCCGTGGCCAAGAAACCGGCCGCGTAGAGCGGCAGCAGCGCCACGATGAGGCTAAGGAGTTGGTAGATTGTCTTGCCGCGTGGCGAAAGCTGAATCACGGAGCCCGTCATTCGTTCGCGCTATTCAGGTGGTATACGAGAGCCCGTCCGTGGTCGAAAATCTCGGCCGATTCGAATGCGGGCCTGTAGCGCGCCGCCACGATATCGAGCAATGTTTTGATGCCTGGCTCGCCGGCCGCTGTCAGGCTGGGGAATACCACTATCCATGTCGGCGGATTAGCTTCCCAGCCGGCGGTCAACTCCTCCAGGACGTGCGCCGGCTTGAAATACCAGTGCCAGCCTTTGACCCAGACGCCGGGCGGCAGCATGCCCGTCAGCGGGTGCAGCTGCGGCGTACTATCCGTTTCTGGCAGCACAAAGAGCGTGTCGTGAGGCTCAGCGCGCTCGCTGAGTTGCGACGCCAGTTCGCGAAATTCGTCGTAGGCGAGGATCGCGCCCGGTCCCAGCGGCGTCGGGATATAACTGACCGCGCCCGTCCAGAGCCAGCCGATGCCGCCAGCGACAAGCAAGCCGGCCAAGATTGCGCGCGCCCCGTCCCAAAGCCGCCTGTCGCCAAGATGCGCTGGCAGCTTCGCCAGCACCACGCCAGACATCACGGCCGCCAAGGGCAGATGCGCCATCGCGTGGTTTTCCCCGGCGCGTGGATAGAGCAGGGTCAAACCCGCCAGCCACAGCGCCACCAGGACAAGCTGCTTCCGATTATCGCGCCAAGCGATGACGATAAAGGGGAAGACGAGCGCGTTGGTCAGCAGCAGCTTGCGGAAGAGATCTCCGTCGAGCGGTACGCCGTCCATCGCTCCACTGAGGTTGAATGTCCAGTTCCAGAAGAGGTAGCCTTCGAGCAGACCGGCGCTCCACAGCGCGACCCACTGCAACAGCGGAAGCGCAAGCGCCGCGCCAGCGTAGACCAGCGCGCTCTGACGCCGCCGCTCGATCAACAGCAGCCAAAGACCGAGGATGCCGACCGCCAGCCAGGCATGCTGCTTGAATAGGGTCGCGGCGCCCATCAACAAGCCGACCAGCGCGATCCGCCTAAGAGATGGACGCTCGCCGGCACGCAGAAAGACGAGCAGCGCGGCAGCGACGCAGAGCGCCAGCAAGGTCTCGAAGTAGAGCAGGACATTGCCGTAGACCGGCTCCCACCAGGCGAAGACGGCGGCGCCCAGCAGACCCGCCCAGCCGCCGCCCGCGAGCTGCCGCGCCAACAGATAGACCAGGACAGTCAGCGCCAAAACCAGCCCGATGTTGAGCAGCTTGACCAGCAGACCGGGGTCGATGCGAAACAGCGATTGCGCGGCCGCGGCGAGCAGGGAACTGCCGGGCGCGTGCTGTTCCCAGATTTCACCGAAGAGCGTCAAGCCCCGGTTCATCATCCAGGGAATCGCCACCTGCCCGGAATGCGCCGCCGGCGATAGCCAGAAGAGGTGGGTGAGCACCTGCAGGCAGAGCAAGAGATAAAGTAATCGGCGTGGCAAGGCGGTCCCCTGAATGTCAGCGCGGCCAGATTCTCCGGCGCAATCTCGAACAGTCTCCATTATAAGGCAAGCGCCATCGCTTGCACCCGCGCTGATTTACGTTACAGTAGCGGAGAGCGAAGGTCCCATCGAATTCGAGAATTCCCTTGAC
Source organism: Chloroflexota bacterium (assembly GCA_026707665.1). Taxonomy (GTDB): domain Bacteria; phylum Chloroflexota; class Anaerolineae; order Aggregatilineales; family Phototrophicaceae; genus UBA6055. The sequence goes on along the minus strand of JAPOWK010000078.1, from coordinate 10,208 downwards.
ACAGCTTGAAGACAGCTATTACGACCGGGGCTTGCGGCAGCTGGAGGCTGGCGACTTTGAAGGGGCGATCGCTCTGTTCGACAGCGCTATCAAGCTCGGCCTGGGCGATATTGCCGAGACTTATGTCTGCCGTGGCGAGGCGCTGGCGGCGCTCGGACGTGGGGACGAAGCGCTGAAGAGCATCAACGCCGCCCTTGAGATAGAACCCTATCTGGCGGCCGCATACCTGGAGCGCGGCCATATACGCGGGCAGCGGCGCGAATACGATGCGGCGATTAACGATTACACGATGGCGATCCACATCGAGCCCGATTTCGAGGAAGCCTATTTCAGCCGGGCGCTCGCTTACGAAGAGCGCAAACGTTACGCCGATGCCGAAGCCGATCTGACAAGGACGCTGGAGCTGAATCCGGATCTGCTGGGCGCCTATGAAGCGCGCGGACGGGCGCGGGCCGCCCAATTCAAGCTAGATGGGGCGATCGCCGATTTGAGCGCCTACCTGCGCCGCGGCGGCGGCCGGCAATTTGACAACCACAGCGAGACGCAGGGCTATCTGCTGATTTTAAGGACGCAGCGCCTGCTGTGGCGGTTGATTCCGAGGTGGGGTCGGCGGGCTTAGATTTGCGGGTCAGGCGGGATATGGTCGCGCCAGACGGTTAGGAATTCGGATTTGAGCAGGTCGAAGCGTATTCGCAGGAAGGTTTCGAAACGATCCTTGGTCAGCGGATCGGGCAAAAGACTAGCAGGGCACTGCAACTGCTGCTCGTAGTCGAGTAACTGACTTGTCTGCTCTTCTGCTGAAATCTCTCCCCGCCGCCGCTTGTCTTGCAAAAGCACGTCAAAGGTCTGAACGTTATGTCTTAATTCGCCAGCTTTTTCCAGCAAGGCAAGATTGCCAATCGTGTTAATCGGCCACTCTTCGCCTTCGTCCATTTGCGACTGAAGCAGCGCAACAGGAATGATGTGCTCAACATGATAAGTCTTGGCTTTCGCCAGCTTGTTTACAAAGATGTACTTCAGCAAGAGATACTCAGGGCGGGAATCCCGTACGTGCCGTTTCGCGTCTTTGGAATGTACAAGGCTCTCCTGATTGTCATAGTACCAGTCGTCAAACACCTGCACCCATCGCTGTTTGGTGGGAGGCGCGCTATCGACATAGCGGAGGCTCCGAACGGCTTCGTGGAGTTTGCTGTCGCCCGATCCGCGCCAATCATCATGCAGAATCTCATAGAGATAAAACATGGGCAGTTTCTGCTTCAGCTTGCGGCGATCTACTCGCCAGTCGTCGTTTTCAGAGAGATCGCGTTTGCCATATTTCACTTGGAAGGCGGTTGCAATCGTCGAAACTATCATTAATTCGCTGTGGTAAATGGGTCCCAGCTTGCGCCCGTATTGCGGCGTGGCGAGCACTGGCTTAAGAATGTTGTCAACGAAGCGCGTCGATTCCAGCAGACAGCGTTCCAGATCCGCCCAAGCCAGTTCGCCTATTTCCTCCGGCAAGTTGGCCATGTCTTGCAGGCGTAAGCCAAGGCAGGCGGTCAGCATGTTGAAACCGACCGAGCTGGGTCGATCATCCTTCACGGGTTTGAACAGCCGCGGAAACTTGTCCGCAAGACATTGTCCCAGTCCAAACAAATAGTCAAACAGCGAGTAGCATCGGGTGCGCCGCGATTCGTCATCAGACGCTTCCTGGGAGACTTCCAAGGTAAATCCTTCATCCTCCAGTGTTTCATATTTCTTCCAAATGTTTTCAATGACTTCTGTGTTTGCGATTTGCTGGCGACAATCGATCCATCGGGCTGCATATATTTCGTATCGGCTCAATACCGTGCCTTTGGAATTGAGCAGTTCGAAGACGCTGGGAAGTTCGGACGAAGGACCGCTGTAGGTGAGAACTGGTATTTTCGCGTCCAGGACAATCTTCACTTCGCCGCTAACGGCATCAAGAAAGCCGCCCAATTGCCGAGTCAAGTCATCGTTGCGGTTGAATTCAAAGTACAAGTCCCGAAACCGACTGGAATCCGGCGGATACTTGAGCGCATCTCTAATAAGTGTCTCGATTAGATTGCCCGTTTGCCAGCCGTCTTGCGCTTCGTAGCTCCGCTTGCCCTTGACCCATTCAACAACCGTTAGCCGGATTCTGTCCTTGAATTCATCAGAATACTTGCCCAAGTGCGCAGCCACCGAATCCACGAATTCTTCGTCCAGATCCGCGCGTGTAAAATAACCGTTCTGATGCTCCACGTAGCTCATGAGCGCTTGTGTGCGCTGCAAACCATCGATAAGGCTGTAGTAACGCTTGCCGTCTCTAGCAGCTTGTCCACGCGCTATATCCTCATAGATCAGAATTGATCCAAAGGGATAGCCTCTCTTGATGGACTCTATCAACTTTTTTCTCGTTGCTTGGTTCCACACCAGCCGGCGTTGAAACTCGGGAATTGTCACTCTATTGTTACCTATAGGACTGCTGGACACAGCATCCATGAGTTTGCTAACTGGCCAGATATCAATATCAACCGCATTGCGAAATGAGGACATTCCGATACCCCAATACTACAGATCCAAACAGAACGCGAGGACACGCCCTCGCGCAAAGATCCGCATATTCGATCACATTCCAGGGGAATCGTCAACCTGTCGGGAGTGCATGGGAGTCGAACCCACCAGCGCCTGCTCTGCGCAACCGCCCACCGGTTTTGAAGACCGGGGCATCCACCGGGACACATCCACCCCCTCGCGTCCCGCCATTATACCGAGCGCCACCCCTACTTCAATACAGTGATAAGCGTTATCATGGAGCGAACGCCAACCCAGCGAAGGAGTGAACCATGCCCGCCTACCTCTTGGTCCGCGCCAACGTCACCGACATGGAGCAGTACCGGGAATACATGAAGCTGACCCCCGCCATCGCCGAGAAATACGGCGGCAAATTCCTCATCCGCGGCGGCGACAAAGTCATCCTCGAAGGACCCGACCAGCCCGAACGCATCGTCCTGCTCAAATTCGACAGCGTCGAGGCGGTGCAGCGCATGTACAACTCCGACGAATACCAGGCGGCGATCAAGGTGCGTGAGGGCGCGGCGCAAGCCTCCTTCGTCGTCATCGAGGGCGCGGAGTAGCAATCATGGCGAAAGCTGTAGGGCTTGTCCGGTACTAAAGAATGCCTGTAGCCAGCGCTGTTTTACCCCATCCCCGGCCCTTCCCCAGTGAACTGGGGAAGGGTGACTCAACGCCAAGATTGGGAGATTCGGCTGCTGTATCACTGAGAAATCCTAGCGACCTTGTTTGCGGCGAAAGCGCTCCCCCTTCCCTAGCTCGCTGGGGAAGGGGGTTGGGGGGATGGGGTGAAAAAAGCGAGCAAGTATGAACCAGTACCGGACAAGCCCTGTAGAGGCGACTCTTGAGTCGCCCGCAAACACAATCCCATGAAGCTCGTCCTCTTCGACATAGACGGTACGCTGCTCATCAGCCGCGGCATCGGCCGCGAAGCCAAGCGCCAGGCCATGCTTGAGTGCTTCGGCAGGACCGGCGACCTCGACAATCATGTCTTCGGCGGCAAGACCGATTGGCGCATCATCGCCGAATTGCTTGCGCCCTATGGTGTTTCTGCGGCTGATGTCGGGCGGGCGATGCCGGCTTACGAGACGGTCATGGCCCGGCACATGAGCGCGATAAGGGAGCGCTACCCGGCTGAAGCCATCCCCCACGCGTTGGAGCTGGTCAACGCGCTGCGCCGGCGCGAAAATACCCTGGTCGGCTTGGTCACGGGCAATACCTCAAAGACGGCGGCGATCAAGCTGGAGATGGCCGGCTTCAATCCGGTCACTTTCCCGATCGGCGCCTTTGGAAATGAATCGGCTGAGCGCGCTGATCTGACGCGGCTGGCGCTGCAGCGGGCGCGGGACTTGACGGGGCACGCAATCAAGGGGGGCGATGCGGTTGTCATTGGCGATACGCCCGACGATATTCAGGCGGCGCGCGCCATTGACGCCATCGCGGTCGCCGTCTGCACCGGCTATGTGCCGCGCGATCAACTGGTCAGCGCCAATCCCGACTTCCTGCTGGCTGATTTGAGCGCCTTTTTCGATCTGGTTCCGCTGTAGACACACGCCCGGCACAGCTGCCGCCCACGCAAAATACCTTGCGTCCTACTGTGGAAAAGGCACGGGATGTATACTGTGGTCGCAAGATTTAGCTCCCCTTCCCTAGCTCGCTGGGGAAGGGGCCGGGGGATGGGGTTTGACGCCCGCCGCAGCTCAATTGTAGGGGCGACTCTGTGAGTCGCCCGAAACCAAGCTAAAGCGGTAGGGGCGAGCCACCGGCTCACCCGTACACACAGAAATATGCTGGTTAGGGATTTCTGCAGATGCAAATCCGGACGCCGAAAAAGTATCAAGGAGTGCAGCGGCGCAGCATCATCGGCTGCCGCCGGCTCAGCCTTTACCTGCTGATGCTGGCATTGATTACTAGCGGCATCGTCATCATCCTTAATCGAGGCACCCTGGCGCCGATCGTGCAGAACGCCGTCTACGACTTCATCGGCCAGCTTGAGGATACCGCCGCGACTATGGCGGTGCCAGCGCCCACGCCGACGATCGACCCGAGCAACAGCCTGGTCGAAGCCAACAACTACTGGCTCGGCGGCGCGCTCGACGAAGCCACCGACCTGTATATTGACATCGCTGAATCGATGCCGAATTCGGTCGAGGTCTATCGCCGCATCGCCCTTGGCCTGATTAACGAGAGCCGCTATGACCAGGCGGTCGATTATGGCGCGCGGGCAGTCAATGCCGATCCTTTTGACGCGGAGGCTTGGGCGATATATGCCTGGGCGCTGGATTGGGACAAACGCGCGACCGAGGCGCTCGGCAAGGCGCTGCACGCGCTCGAGCTGGACCCCGACAACCGCCGCGCAAACGCTTATCTGGCCGAAGTTTACAGCAGCCTGGGCCAGTCAGAGCGGGCCGAGCTGCTGCTGGCGGATTTGCTGGAAGCTGCGCCAGACAGCGCGGAAGGCCTTCGCGCGCGCGGCCTCATCAAATGGAACAGGAACGATTTCGCCGGCGCTCTAGCCGACTTCCAGACTGCGTACGGCTTGGCGGAGAACATGGCATTCATCGCCATCGATATCGCAATCATCGAAAAGGATCTCGGCAACTACGAAACGGCGCAAGAATTCTTGCAGCAGGTCGTCGACGCCGATCCCTATAATCCGCACGCCCTTTTTCGCTTGGGCGAGATTGAGGTCAGCTTTGAAGGCAATCCTGCCCAGGCGCTGCGCTATCTGCAAGATTGCGTCGACCTGAACCCGAGCTATCTTTACTGTCACTTCATGCTCGGCCGGGCACAGGAAAGGCTCGGCTCGATTGAGGACGCGGCCGCTTCCTTTGCGAAGGCGATCGAATTGGGCAGCCTGAATCCGCAGCACTATTACTGGGCGGGTTATTCGCAGATTCTACTCAGCAATTGCACGCGCGCCATGGCCTATCTGGAGCCCGGTCTGCGGCTGGCGCGGGCGAGCGTCCCGCCGAAGTTCGCCGCCGATATCGAAGCGATTATCCCGGATTGCGATCCAACATACATTGGACGCGCCGCCCTCGAAGACGACGGCACTGCCGGTTAAGACTGTAGACTCCCCCGCGACCATGCCGCCGCCAACGCAAAATACTTTGCGTGTTGTTGTACAGACAAATACTGTGGGCGAGTCACCGCCTCGCCCCTACAGATCATAATCAAAGCGCAAATTTGTAGGGGCGTTTGAAGCGCAGTGTCGGCGGTCAGTGTCTACGCGACCTACGCGCGGTTTGTCTCGTCCGCCCGCCGCGCCGAATTGCAACCGGCGATTCACCGACTCGCGCCTACAAATCAAAATAGCGCAAGCTTGTTTTCATGTCTTCGACCCGGTCCATCTCCAGCACCATCAAGGGCTTATTCGGCAGTTGACGCAGTTCGGGCAGGAGCTGGGCATAATCCAATACACCCTGATCCCAATCGAAGCCGTAATGCTCATCCATAACGCCGTTGTTATTGTTCATGTGCAATTCAGTCACCCAGGGGGCCAGCGTTTCCAGCCAATCGGCGAAGGTCACATCGGGGTCTGAAAACAGAGTGGCATGCCCCACGTCAATGCAGGCTTTCAGATAAGGATGATCGAGTTCTCGCAGCAGGTTTCCAATGATGGTCGGGTCGAACTCCCACATATTCTCGATGGCGACCACCACACCGTAGGCCCGGGCGTAATCGCCGAGCGGACCCCAGAAATCGACATTGCGCTGATGCCAGCCCTGGCGGTAGAAATCGTTATGCAGCAAACCGATGTAATTGGCATGAAACACCACTTGCCGCGCGCCGAGGCCGGCGGCGATGCGTATGACGTGCTCGTATCGGCCGTAGCAAACCATATTGATGCGCTCATCGGGGCTGCCCGATACCAGATCCATAAAGGGACCGTGCATTGTTACGGGTCCGGGCAAGGCTGCTAGCGCGGCTCGATATTCCTTGTCCAGCTTCCGCCATTCACCATCCAGGACGCTGGGCAGCGAAAAGGCGAACAGCTCGATGCCGAGACCTTGTTCACGGGCAAGTTCAACGCATTCATAGAAGTTGCCGATACCGGCGCTGAGTGAAACCTGATCTTGCATAGGGATTTACTGAAAGACGCCTGGCAAACGTAGAGCCATTGTAAATCGGGCGGGATGTTAATCTTGGGTCTAGTTTCAGCTTACAACAGGTTATATTGTCGTCGCAATAGCTCAACGCAGCGGCGAGGACGTCCAACCATACCGCCGCGCTCATGTCTTGGCTCACCGGAGCATTGTGACCTATTCAGGCCGCCGGTCCCGTCGTAACATCGCCCGTAGGGGAGTAATGTCAAATGAGCGCAGCGCGCATCCTGGTGATATTGCCGGCGCTAAATGAAGGGCGCAGCATCGCGCGGACCGTTCGCGGCATTCGCGATCTGCTGGTGGGGGCGGATATATTGGTCGTCGATGACGGCTCGAGCGACGATACGACAGCGGAAGCGCGCGGGGCGGGCGCGTTCGTGCTGGAATTGCCGTACAACCTCGGCATTGGCGCGGCGGTGCAGGCTGGTTTCCAATTCGCGCTGGCAAATGATTACGACATCGTCGTGCGCAACGATGGCGACGGCCAGCACGCGCCCCAGAACAATAGCGACCTGCTCGCTCGCTTGGCTTCGGACGATGTTGATGTCGTCATCGGCTCGCGCTTTATTGACGAACATGGCGATTATGGCACGCCACTCTTGCGGCGGTTGGGCAGCGCGATTCTGGCGCGATTGCTCACCCGCGTCATTGGCCAGCGCGTCACCGATCCCACATCCGGCTGCTCCGCCTTTAATCGCAGCGCCATCAAACTCTTCGCCGCCGCCTATCCCCATGATTATCCCGAGCCGGAAGCGATCGTGATGCTGCATCGCAGCGGCCTGCGCCAGGTGGAGACACCGGTGCGGATGATCCCGCGCCAGCACGGCGACTCCTCGATTACCCCGCTGCGCTCGGTCTATTACATGATCAAGGTCATCCTGGCCATCTTGATAAACCTGCTGCGGCGGCCCCATCTGGACGGCTAGTCGCTGGGCGTTATGCGCCACTCGCCGCCAGCGACGGGCAAAAGGCGGTAATCTACTTCAAATTTGATTAGCATTGTCAAATGGCGTTGAAGACCGGTATAATTACGACGCAGTACATCTGTCGAATGTTCAATCTATCAGCGAGGAAACGCATGAAAAGCAAACTTTCCGTTTTATTCATCTTGGTTATGGCGCTTGCGTCATTCGGGGCGCCCGCTATAGCCCAAGACATGAATGAAGTATCGATTTTGTATTGGCAAGCCAGTTCGATCCTGAATCCCTACCTCTCCGGTGGCACCAAGGATATCGATGCCTCGGCTATCGTTTTGGAACCACTGGCGAACTGGGCGCCGGATGGCTCGTTAAATCTCTTATTGGCGACCGAGGTTCCCACGCTGGAAAACGGCGGCATCAGCGAAGATCTTACTTCCATTACCTGGAACCTGCGCGATGACATCGTATGGTCGGATGGCAGTCCCTTCACCGCCGATGATGTCGTCTTCACTTGGGAATACTGCACCCATCCGGAAGCGGGCTGCGTCCAGGGCGATGAGTTTGTTGGTGTGGTGAGCGTGGAAGCAATGGGCATGCATCAGGTCACCGTGACCTTTGACGCGCCTAAGCCGAATCCATTCCGCCCCTTCGTTTCGCATATCCAACCCATCTTGCAGAAAGCGCAATTTGGCGATTGCCTGGGCGCGCAGATGTCGGCTTGCAGCGATGAGAACTTCGCTCCGATTGGCACGGGACCCTTCGTTGTAGAAGATTTCCGCCCCAACGATGTCGTCACCTACGTCCGCAACGAGAATTACCGCGATGCCGATATGGGCAAGCCCTTCTTTGATCGTGTCGTCTTCAAGGGTGGCGGCGATGCCGAATCGGCCGCGCGCGCCGTATTGGAAACGGGCGAAGCCGATTACGCCTGGAACTTGCAGATTTCACCGGCCGTCTTGGACTCGATGGAAGCGGCTGGCAATGGCCAGGTCGTGGTAGCCTACGGGCAGGCGATTGAAACCATTTGGATCAACGGCACCGATCCCAGCCCGGACAATCCCGACCGTTCCGTTTGGATGGAAGATGGCTCGAACCCGCATCCCTTCCTCCAGAACATGGCTATCCGCCAAGCGATGTCGATGGCGATCGACCGCAATATCATCGCCACGCAGCTCTACGGCCGTTCGGGGAAAGCGACCTGCAATTTCATCAATTCACCGGCCTCCAACGTCTCACCGAACAACACTTGCGATCAGGACATCGCCGGCGCCAATGCGCTTCTGGATGAAGCTGGCGTCCTCGATTCCAACGGTGATGGCATCCGCGAATACGATGGTCACGAATTGCGCGTTCAGTATCAGACCAGCACCAACGCCGTGCGCCAGAACACCCAGGCGCTGATCAAGCAGTGGTGGGGCGAAATCGGCATCGAGACCGAGCTGAGAAATATCGACGCTGGCGTCTTTTTCGGCGGCGACCCGGCCAGCCCCGATACCTATCAGAAGTTCTTCTCCGATGTGGAGATGTACACCACCGGTTCGTCATCCCCCGATATGGAAAGTCTGCTTTCCAACAATCGCTGTGGACAGGCGCCAAGACCGGATAACAACTGGACTGGCTCCAACATCATTCGCTTGTGCAGTGCCGACTATGATGCCGCGCTTGATGAACTGAGCAGCACCGCCGGGCAAGACGCGCGCGCTGCGATCATCATTCGCTTGAACGACATCCTGGTCCAGGAATACGCTCTGATTCCGCTGGTCTACCGTTCCTCGGCTTCCTCCGCTTACGCCAATTCCCTGGGCGGCGTGGACATCAACGGCTGGGATTCCGAAATGTGGAATATCGAGGACTGGCATCGCGCAGATATGTAGGCGGCTCTAGTCTCTGAGCAAGTTTTAGAGGTGCGCTCCGGCGCGCCTCTTTTCTTATGTCGACGGTGCAGCCGGTCGCTGGCAGCTGCGATTTGCGAAATTGAATCATTATTCGGTATAATTGCGCTGCACAATCTCGGACAATCTATTTTGCAGCGAGGTAAGCATGAAAACCAAACTTACGCTTCTATTGATCGTGGTGATGGCGCTCTCGTCATTTTCCGGCTTGTCCATCGCCCAAGACGACGACACCGTCACCATTCTATTTTGGCAGGCGGCGTCTCAGATGAACCCCTATTTGGGGACCGGTACAAAAGAATTTGAAGCGGCCGCATCTGTTCTGGAGCCTTTGGCGCGCTACAACCCTGACGGTGAAATGGTGCCCTGGCTCGTCGACGAGATTCCGACCGTTGAAAACGGCGGCGTCTCCGAGGATTTGACCACCATCACCTGGACGCTCTCCGAGGGCATCCTCTGGTCCGATGGCACGCCTCTGACTGCCGACGATGTCGTGTTCAGCGGCGAATTCTGCCTGCATCCGGAAACGGGCTGCACGGTCCTCAGCCAATTCGACGGCGTAGAATCAATCGAAGCGCTTGACGACCAGACGGTCAAGATCACTTTCTCTGGTCCAAAGCCCTTCCCCTATGGACCCTTCGTGGGATTCCTCACGCCCATCATCCAAAAGGCGCAGTTTGAAGATTGCATCGGCGCCGCCTCGCTGGAATGCTCGGAAGAGAACTTCAGCC
>JAPOWK010000063.1 GCA_026707665.1 Chloroflexota bacterium | reverse complement strand
AGTCTTCCAGGGGATCATCAAAGTCGTCGGACATCCATACCTGGCCGCGGGCGCTTCCGGCTTTGCGCGGCTTTTTGGCCTTTATCGGAGTCGGAACGAGCTTTACCGCCCAACCGTTTTCTGCGGTGATGACGACCGTCTTACCTTTATGCGCATCTGACAGCAGTTGGTTGAGGCTATTTTGAGCGTTTTTGACGGTGTAGGTTTCCATGTGTCGTTCCCCAATAGGACGTTCATAGACAGTGTAACAGTTCTAATCGGATAGTCAATGAAGGCCGAGTGGGTGGCGCGTGGTGCGACTAGGCGCGTCGCCGGTGTGCGCGTGACGGGTCTCCACAGTATTGCATAGGCGAGGCGGTCATTTTAAGGGAGTGGTGCCGCTTGGCATGGAAGGGATGGTTACAAGACGTAGGCATTTTGCGTGGATTACGGCGCTCCAGGAGCCGCGTAGAGCGATTTTGAGGCGCTGCAGGGCATATGAGTACCCCCGATCTTCGCCACTTTCGGCCTTTTTCGCCGCTACGCCGCAACCAGATAACCCGCTAGAACACTAGATATATTGCTTTGAACTTGGCCGAGGAGATGATACAGGCGCCCCTTCCCTGCAGCCTGTGTGATGTACATGTTGCTTCAGAAGCGCATACTGGAACGCAAGCAGCTAAGGATCACTGCATTACGTGAGGCGCGATCACAGCGTCGGCAGCAAGTCGAGATAATCGCAATGGCGGGGGCGGAAGATGCTGAAATCGCGGCGGTCGAAGGTGGCGATTCGAGTGAGACCCAGGCGCTCGGCGATCGCCATGAGGCAGCAGTCTACGATGTCGAAAGTGGCGCTGGCATAGGTGGTGGCGATGTCGGAGATTCTGCCCAAATCGCTCCTAACCAAGGGCACAAGTTCTATCTCGCTATCCCTCAAGTTTTCCACGAGGGTGCGCAGCGCCACATAACCGAGGTCGCGCACTAACAGGTAAGCCAACTCGGTGAGTGCGACATCAGGCAACAACATCCTTTCAGATGCTGTCTCGAATGCGAACGTGGCTGCCACCTGGTGGTTGATGTCCTTGGAATTGTAGAGCGCAAAGAGGTAGCTGGTGTCTGCGATGATCGTCATTGACGGATTCGCCGGTCAATGTGATCTGCAAATTCGGCGGTCAGAATCTCTCGACTGCGAGCGGACGTATCAACAAATTCCTCAGAAGCCAACCCTGACTTGAGGGCCAACTGTGCGAACCTGCCCAGTGATCCCGGTGGGTACTCCCTCTCCAGTTCGTCGCGCAGCCCTTCAATCGCGGTAGCAGGCTCAACTCCCGGAACTTTCGCGCCATCCTCCGAAGCTTCAATGCAAGCGGCGGTCTGCTTTTCAACAAGCAATTCCGTGAGCAAATTCTTTATGGAGATACCACGCTGGTTTGCGGATTCGAGCAACCATTGTGCAAGTTCGTCCGGAATCTCGACCATCATTGTAGAGGCACCCTTTCCCTGCCAATCTCGTGCATATGAAGACGATGAATGCACTCCTAATAAGAGTATACCCAAGCTATCTCGGAATCAAGACATGCAGCTTACGCGAAGCAGGCGCGCCTTTGACATGATGGCGATGGTCTTGCCGGATCCAATCATGATCACGGTATTCCTCGATTCTTAAAGGCGGGATAGCGGCGCGTTCGTTGCGTCTCCTGCCAGCTTTCGAGATCAGGCAGCAATTGTTCGGGCGTCATCAGTGCGATATGTAGATCAGACTGCAGACGATGGCGATACAGTCGCCTTTTTGGTAACGCGCCAGGACCTCGTGCTGGAGAATTTTCAAGCCTCTAGGTATCTGGAGGATATGAACGCTGCGTTTCTCCGGGCGGGGCAACGCTTTTTGATCCCTACGGCGCTGGCCGTGTTCCCATCACCACCTCTATCCACCTTTCTTCCTTTAGATTGTTCCCAATGGATAACCCGCGCGCCTCATCGCTTGTTGAGACGTATTTCAGTCCCCTTTCACATCTTTGATTCACGGTAATAGAAAGCGTGCCCATCGCATAAGCGCGCTCTCGTAGCTTCATGTCGCCGCTGGCGCTGGTGAGGCTGACGAGGGCGGCCTGCAATCGGTGCCTTGATTGAGTCGGACGGCTTTATCTCTCTCACAGAGGCCGGCAACATGAGCAAGACAGTTGTGTTGCGCTACAGATATCAGATCGTCAGTCACCGGCGCAATCGCAAACTGCACCAACTCATCGATATTGGCGGTATCGCCTGGAATCATACCGTGGCGCTGCAGCAGCGATATTACCGCCTCACGGGCAAACGTGTCGGCAAATACGATATGGACTCGCACCTGCTGAAGGCGCGCCGGCAGAATCCGAAGCGGGATTATTGGAAACTGCTCAATTCGCAGGCGTACAAAGAGATCGCCGACCGCTATGACAAGGCGCTGACGCGATTCGTGACTGGACTTGCCCGAGGGCGGCCGAAGTTCCGCAAGGTGAAAAAGTTCCGCAGCATCGTGCTGACGATGGGCAATGGCTGCAAGTTGCTGGAGAGCGGCAATCCGCGTATCGGCAGGATGCAACTCGCCTACGGCTGGCGCGGCGCTGAGAAAATGATCTTGAGATACCACATCGGGAATCGCCCTCTGGAGGGCAAGGTGAAATCCGTTACCATCAAACGCACGGGCGATGGCAAGTTCTGGTTGTCGTTTGTGGTTGAGCGAGAGCTGCCCCGGATATTCTATCCCAGCACAGGTAAAATCGGCGGGTTCGATTTCGGGATGCAGACCTTTCTCACGACAGACGAGGGTCAAGCCATCGTGTCGCCAGGTTATCTATTCGAGGAGCTGGACGAGTTAAGGCGGCGCGGCAAGAAGCTGTCGGGGCGTGGGCGCAAGACGCTCGGCTCGGGGAGCTGGAAACGCGAAAAATTGGCGGTGAGCCGGCTGTATAGCAAGATCGGCAATCGGCGCAGCGACTTCCAATGGAAGCTCGCGCATGAATTGTGCCGGCACAATGATGTGCTGTGTTTCGAGGATCTGGATCTCGCCGAAATGAAACAAGGATTCTGGCATAAGAATGCGCGGCGCAAGCACGGCGATCTGGCGCTGGGCGAGTTCCGGCGCAAAGTCGAATGGGTGGCGCAGAAAACAGGACGGGAGATCTGGTACATCAATCGGTACGCACCGTCCAGCAAAACCTGCAGCGTCTGCGGGCATAGAGTTGATGAGATGCCGGCGGAGCAGCGGACGTTTGAATGCGTGGCGTGTGGTCTGCTGATCGACCGTGACCATAACGCGGCGCGTAATATCTTGCAATGGGGGCGAGATTCCGTCCTAGGTCAGAGCGGAGACAACGATTTGCAGAGCGAATCTGTGAGCGGAGTGCCCGTGGTGACGGCCAGACCTAGCGCTTAATGGGACCCTGCGTGACAGCGCCTTACGGCACCTTACCGAAGGGTGTTCCCCACAGGCGTGGGGATGAATCGCATTTGCTCTTAAGTACTTCCCGTCGCCGGTAGTGTTCCCCACAGGCGTGGGGATGAATCGCAAACTGTCACAGTCAAGCAACTGTTTCTGAGGTGCTACCCACGTATCTAGGCTGAACAGGAGTGAGCTACCATCCCCAGATGCTGGCGTCTTGCGTTTGTTGACGCCAACTGGGAAACACGCAAATCTTCTCCGATGGCCCCCAAACGACTGAATTTCCAGGCCTTTTTCTATCAAATGCGCCATTTCGCCATTGGAAACCGATATAGCCCCCTCAGCGCCAGGGATATAAGTAGCCAATGCCACTGACTGCCTTGGCGCAGACTTCGAGGCGTAGCAGCCAGTAAAGACCCCGCGAGGTACTGCTACAAGCTCCGAGTCTATATCGTGGGAGAGATGCGGATGCTCCAGCAAGCTGCGGAAGCGGGCCTGCACCCGCGCGAATGGCACCTAAAGCATCTCAGCGCATGTGAATCGCAGTCAGTCACATTAGCCGCCGCTCCGGACGATCTTCCGGCTGTAATTCGCTAGACCTGGGCAGAGTATCGCATCGTAGAGATCCAAGCGTTCTGGTCTGCTTATCTATGGCCAGAAGGTTCAGTTCGGGTGGACGTATGCCGCGAATCCAATGCGAATGCGCCGACCGTTGGATATACGCCAGATACCACTTCGTCCGGGATGTAGTTCTGTTTCGATACGACAGGCCGCCTGCTCCAGATATCGCCCGACCGCAACAACACCGGCGCAGCCCATGTCGATCCGTACACAGCGCCACCAACCCAGCGCCATTGTGGAAGATGAGATATCTCAGACTGACTGGAGCCGCGCCAGCAGGCACTCGCGCCGGCTGCTCTCTCGCTCAGTTGCCAGCTGTGTGAATCCGTCTGTCGCCACACTGGTCCGAGATCGTTTCCACGTGCTTAGGTGTGCCTTGCGCACAAGGATTGTGTTCCTCAAGCTATGCGATTCCGATGGTCTTCATCCAGACAGATCGCGAAGTCACACCATGTCTGTCGCGCCCGACGGAACCGGTGATGGGGCTGTACCGGCCGGCAATCGGCGGATTCGGAATGGGTGAAGCTGCGCCGGTCGGCAAACGGGAGTAGGGAGATGAAAACAGCGCTGGTGGGCATGGAAAGCAGAGGGATATATACGCGTGTTCGCGTCCGCAGGCGCAGCACAACAGGCGCCAGTCAGGGGGTTGCTGTTCTTGTGTTGACTACCAGCATTTGTCAAAATATTACAGTGGCTCACCACACAATATGCGCGGATATCGCCATACGCGGATATGCTCACAGGCCACAAAGGTGTTATCGGAATCGCTCAACGATACGGAAACTCTGCCACACACCCCAGCCAGGGTGAAGAAATCTCCCTATTTTCACCGGACTATACAGAAGCATGTGTAAAACTGAGGGGGGACGCGACATGCTCAAGGGGGGAGGTCACAGACGCTGCACAAGGAGATGGGTCGATTCACACACCAAGCCGCAATCCCAGTCGCAGCAAGGGACAGAGCGACAGCAGGCGATGAAATAAAAAAGAGGGCGGGGGAAAAGCGGAAGAGGGGCTGCGCCCCTCTTCATTTATATAATGATGAATCATTGACCTGGACGGCAAAATTTATTGTAAAACTGAGCAAATTATTTTGTCTAAAACTGAGCAAATGCTCCTTTGATCCCTGAAAGCCGCGCCAGTGCTGCGAATCCGGAAGCAACTTTCCATTCTAAAGGTTCGGTCTGGTTGTTGCGGTTCCTTCCTGTTTTGACCCTTCGCGCCCTAAAACATAAACGACTATGGCCTTATCTTCGTTATCATCATCTTCTTCGGTTCTACCGCTATCAATGGGCGGCTCCCATTCTACTAAGTCCCAGTACAGCCCCTGCATGTGCAGATACCCTGAGCATCCTTCGCTTACTCTCTGCTTTTCAAGTGCCTCCCGCACATCTTTTGACACAGAATAGAACAATCTGGGATTAAGAGGATCAATAAACGGTGTGGTTATTACTCTTGCAACTTTGGTTTCGACGGCATTCCTCGACTGGACACAATACATCCACTGATCACTATGGACACTCACTATTTTATAGTCTGACGACTTATCAATTTGTTTGTACATCTTATATATCTTAGATATGCCGCGAACGCGGTAAATGAACATACCAGATATGTCATCCGGCAAATTATCTTTTGTTCGTCTACTGCACACATGGAACCATTTATTACCTGCCCTGAATCTTCTGTTTTTCTTGTCAATATCTGTGATAACAGAATCACGCAGTGACAAATACGCTTCTACCCCCTCCAGCGCACACCATACTTCGGCAAGTGTCGGGAATATTAGAGCAAGAGAGCCGGTCCAATTGGATATCGCCCACTCAATGAATGAGGCAAGCGGGATAATCAAGTTTTCCTGAGTCACTCTTCCCTGTACAACGATAATGTTTTCACTACAGCCTCTTATACTGTGCAGTTCCTTTGCGGCGGCGAAATACCTATCTACTACATCTTTCCGTCCTTTATTGGGCATTTCATCAGCCGCTGACATAGTTTTTCTCCTACAGTCCTTTCACAATTCCACTGATCGTGATGGCGAGCAGCCTCTGCTATGGAATTTTTCCCCACTCCTATCTGATAGTACATTCTTAAGTGCTCGTTTGATTCCTGAAAGCCGCGCCAGTGCTGTGAATCCGTCGCGGGAGCGCGCCAGCGGCAAAGACGCCAAGGCTTCTCCGTATCCATTACATGATCGCTTGTTCACTCTAGGCAAAGCGAGCAATAGAGCGTGTGCCGCCAGTGCTGACCATACAGTTCCCAGACATCCCTCGGTCGGGATGATTTATCCAGCTTGGCGCCGGGCGTCGTCGGTTGCACCGAGACAACTTCCCAATATCTGCAGGGCTTGGCGACGCCGACCCAGATAGGCCAGCTGACCCAGCGATCGGTCTGGCCGCTCTCCATCGCCTCGAACCACGTGCGATAGCCCGAGTTCATCCAGGGCGGACTCTGCAGCAAGTTATCGAAGGCATTGATGCGGTCTCCGCCGGTTGTTTGAAGTGTCCACATCGGGTCTCCCCGTCTGGTCTCCGCACGAATCACCGCAATAACCTTCATGTCAGTCGCCATCTGTGTTTTCCGTTCCACGCTATCGGAGGATCGGACATGTCGCTGCGAACGGATCGCCAGCTATAGCTCAAGTTCGTCAAGAACCAGGATGGGCAGTTCTTGGACCCGCTTGAGACCGGCGTCATTGGTAAGCAAAGCATCGCAGCCGGTGGAGATAGCCGTCGCCACATGTAGGGCATCTGGCGTACGCAGGTTGTAGCGAGCGCGAAGAACAGCCGCCGACTCAGCAATCGGCAATGTGACAGGAACCAGAGTATAGGCATCGCTGTTGACAAGGATGTCGCGATATTCTTGTGCCAGTTCGTGATTGCCGGTCTGCAGCGGCTTGACCATGACCTCTGTCAGTATGTGTACAGCACTGAAGGTGGCAACCCGGCTCGTTCCAATAAGATCGAAAATCCGATCCATTTTGCTGATATAAGAGGGATACTCCTCGAAATAATAGATCAGCGGTGCCGTATCCAGATAAAGACGCTGTGTGGACTGTAGGGCAGTGTCTATGTTCACTGCCACTCGTCGCGCATCTCATTCACATATTCTTGCGCATCGATGCCAGCCCAGATTTCTTTGCCCAAGCCGCGTAATTCGGTCAGTTGACGTTTACGCCTTGGCTTGTCCGCCCCTCGCTCTTCGTGACGCCGCTTGTTGTCAAGCATCATGTTTCGCCGCTCAATGGTTTCGCCCATGCGCAGCCATTCCTCAGCTTCATATGAACCGAGAATCGCATTTTGATCGCCATCGCGCACTTCCACCCTCATTTGCGTTTGCGGCGCCTTTTTTAGCCAGCGCGAGACGTGACTGGGACGAACGTAGGCTTTCATCAGCACCCACTGATCCATCGGCTGGTCTTTGTGCGCCTCGTAGATATAGAACATTCTGTGCATGTCGCATTCCATTCTCCGCATCTATGGTGATATTAGCAGAGATAGTATAGTTAATCAATTCAAATCAGCACTGCGGTCATTATCGCGAATATTCGCGCAGGCCGCCTCATAACGTAGATGTGATGCCGTGGATCATTTCGCCATATGACGGAATCAGGAGTTCGCTGTCAGCGTTTACCGCCACGACGGACGACCGGGCGCGCCAGCCCTGAGAAGTGCGATCTGGATACCGGTCCTTTTCCTGATGGCGCTGGATATCTGGCTGGTGCTCGGGGGTCAGGATGTGATTGCGGTGGTTGTTTTGATCGTGGATATCCTGTTTGGATCCGCATTATGCTGGACCGGCAGCGAGGGCGAGCGGCGACCGGATAAGCTACCAGGTTGATCGCTGACGCATTTGAAGTACGATGCTCGGAACCGAGCTCGACGCTGAAAGGACGGCCGAATGGATGCAAACAAAACCTTCGAAACAATCAAAGCAAAAATTAGACAACATGAAGCCTATGAATTGACGAACTACCTCCAGCATTGGCTATACGATAAACGAGCCACCGACGTTGACTACATGCGATGGTATGAACCCTGGCATTCGCTGTTGATATTCAAGTGGATTATCCGATTCGGCGACTTTCGCGAGAGGCAGAGTTTCGTCCCTGTAGCCGATAATCACATCAACGCGCTGTTCGACCACTTGAAAAACTTATCTGAGCAAGTGTTTCCACTTTCTACCCGAAGAGATTTGTACTTCACTTATCGGGCGTCGTGTGTACAGCAGTTTTGGTTTCAGCGCAAGGAGAGTATTCTTCTAGGTTGGGGACGACAGGCTCGCTTGTTCGCAAATCTTGAACAAACTCATAGAATTCGAAAGCTCTTTGAAGAATCCGTTGGTGTAGACCTTGATGACTTTCTAGATCTCTCATACTGTCTATTCTCCTACTTCGAGATAGACAAAAATCGATACGTTACTGTTTCGACCTTCTCGCAGCTATTTGAGTCGGTTGGACAGGAGAATATCTCGCTTTGGCTGCGAGCTGTTTCATCTACTGTTCCAGCGTTGCAAGCTTGGTTGCAGCAAACCGACGATGCTAAACCTAAAGCGTACCAAGGTGTCGAGTCAGAATACCATGAGCAGACACCATTTTTGAGGTATCCGCTTGTTGAGGCAAGAGAGAAGTTTATAGTAATTTCGCCGCACGCACTACGTGTTTCGTTATCTTCAATCGTGTACGACATTTTGCGGGACCAGCGAACCAAAGAACGTTTCATGAACAGATTCGGCACCTGGTTTGGAAACTACGTCCACGAGGCGCTTACTGTGCTGAAATGCCCCTTATTTACAGAAGATGACCTGAGAGATCACTTAAACGCAAGTGGTAGTCAGAAGCTGGTTGATTTTCTTGCCGTTGACAAGGGAAACAACATTTTCATTGAAGTGAAAGGAGTAGCGTTATCATGGAAAGGAACGGTTTCCAGACGATCCGGCACACTACGAAATGAGAGCGAGACCTCTGTCTTAAAAGCTATTGAGCAAGCTTATGATGTCGCCTCCACCTTAGAGAAAGAAACAAGTGTCAACGGCTGCTCGCTAGGAACGCAACGGAATTTCTTGCTTGTCGTAACGTACAAAGATATGTATTTCGGAAACGGCAAGAATTTCCATGATTTTATCGCGTCGGACGAAATTGACCGAATCATCTCGCAGCACGACAACAGGGAGGTCATTCCACTGTCAAATATCTTTGTGATATGTGTGGACGACTTGGAAATCATGTTGGGCGATATTCTCAACAGCGACCTGAGCTTATCCGATTTTCTTGAACGTGCCGCTGATCATAATCCTGAAGACATAAGTAGGACGCTTGCTTTTCGCAACATATCTTCCGCAGTTTCCGGTAGGGAGAAAATTCACGAGTTGCCAATGTTGACCGCTGCACGTGATGCTCTGTTAGCAAGAGTTGCGAAAAGATTCAAACGTAGATGAGCGAGTGCGGAAGGAGAGTAGTACATTCTGTCGCAGCCGGACATTGATGAAATTTTGAACTGTCCGGGTCGAGTAAAGTGATTTATGGCGTTTGCTGAACTCAGGACACATTTCGAGCACCGACTCGGAGTCGATGCTATTTCCGCCTTGGACTCGATCAGTTCAACAGCTTCTTCACCATCAACGCCATCCAGCCATGGCCGAGTTTCATTGCTCATTAATTCGCCGTTCCCCAGATATCTGCAAGCGAGCGCGAAGCATTATACACTACGACGCGGCAAGAAATTGTTAGATAAGATTGCAGTGGGCTGCAGAATGCGCCCAGGCACTCACTTCAAAAGGCAATCCGCGTACGCCGGTCCTTGGCATCGGCGGGCTGGGCGTAGAGCAGCGTGGTGGAAGGATTGGCGTGACCGGCTTGGGCTTGCATATCCTGTAGCGGGGCGCCTCGGTCCAGTGCCAGGGTGATATGCGTCCTGCGCAGATCATGTGCCGACAGGTGACCAATGCCGGCGCGCTGGCTGCTGAGCTTGAGCAGGCGCACAATGGTCTGCGCGCTCATGGGCCTATCGGAGACAAATTTCGGATTGCG
This sequence comes from Chloroflexota bacterium, assembly GCA_026707665.1. GTDB lineage: Bacteria > Chloroflexota > Anaerolineae > Aggregatilineales > Phototrophicaceae > UBA6055. Next base: position 32,318 of record JAPOWK010000063.1, on the reverse strand, counting down.
CCCGACGGTCATGGCCGGGAAGATGCAGTCGCAGGCGCCTGCTTGCGCTTCCCGCAAGGCAGATAAGGCATTGATGGTGTCATCGCTTTTATCGGCGATGGCCGCGATCCGGCGTTTGTCGCCCTTGCCGTGCCTGACCGTCACGGTCTGGTCTCCGAAGCTGATATCGTCCCAGCGCAGCGTCGCCACTTCGGCTCGGCGCAGGCCGGTGTAGATCATCAGGCGCAGCAGGGCGTAGTTGCGAATGCCCACCGGTCGCGGATCGTCGGCCCAGACATCCAGCAGGCGCACGACCTGACTCCAGTTCAGGGCGCGTTGGCTGCGGCTGCCGCCGCGCTCTTCTTCCATCCGCTTGACTTTGACGAACTTGAGCACGCGGCGCCGCTGTTTGCCATACCAGTCGCCCTTGGCCTCGGATTCCTCCAGCCAGTCGAGCAAGCGCAGCATATGGGTTTTCCAGGACTGGCGGGTGGCGTGGGCGATATCGCGCCGCTGCAAGAAGGCCAGGATATGCTCGTAGCTGAGATCGAGGGGGTCGAGTCCCTGGCGCTCGGCGAAGGTCCACCACTGGTAATAGGTATGGAGATACACTCGGCGAGATGATTCGCCGATGCTCTGCAGGACCATAAAGACCGCCGTCTTGAAAAGATCGCCGCTGGTCCCGCCGTGCACGGCCATGGGCCCGCCGGCGGTGGCGAATGTCGTGATGGTCTTGGCATTTTCCGGCATATAGGTCCCCCCAAGGGCGCTATTGTCAGCAGATCAGTTGCTGCGGCCGGCCTAACATCAGATGGCGGGGCACTATATCTCGACCCATCGTTCCCTGTAGAGCTCGAGATCATCGGCGCGGTAGTAGCCGGCATCGATGACATCGGGCGCGCACAGCCCAGCAATTCCTGCAGCTCTTCGTAGAGGCGGATATGATTCGGCAAACGATAACTAGTGCCAGTGCGTACCACGAAACAGAAATGGCCGCTTCGGCGCGCGCCCTCTTTAGGACCAGCCTCAAAGACATAAAGAGACATGACACCGTTCTCCCGCGCCAGCGCCTGGATCTGATCGCGATAGCGCCGGCCATGGCGCTGGTCATATCGGCTAGCTCATCTTCGGTCAGCCCTTCGCTCATGGCATCGAAGGCGGCATTGAGCAGTTTCATTCGCTCTTCATCGTTCATATTTGGTCCTGGGCAATCGCGCTGACGCAGGCCTTTATTATGGCATTTTTTGTCATTTCTCGCTGTCAGTAAAGCCCTATTTACTTACTATTTTAGGGAAACTACTCTGCAGGGCACATTCGAGCGAAAGCTGTGTAGAATATCATCGGCGATTAAGTCACTGCAGCAATCACGCTTCTACCAGCTTCTGTCAGGATACACGTGGCAACTCACACTCTGAGCAGAGACTCTGCTATACTCACCGTGTGTTTAGTTTATAGAGGTTTGATGTTAGTTGTAATCCTGTGAACAACGGTCGGATATACACCCCTGAACCAGTCGCGGAATTCCTGGCCAATTGGGCTATTCAGTCGCCACAGGATAGAGTACTCGACTTAGGCACCGGGCCCGGTGTATTTGTATTTCAAGCCCACAACCGGTTGCAAGCGTTAGGGTGCGATGCCCACGATGCTTCCCAGCAGATTTACGGTGCGGAAATTGACGATGAAGCTTGGTCCGACTTCAGCTTGTTAGCAACCTCCAGAGGAGTTTCATTCCCCAATATCTCAAAGGGCGATTTCTTCAAGACAACCCTTACAAGTGTAGATGCTGTGATCGGCAACCCGCCATATGTACGCCGATATGAACTTAATAATGTAGATACCATTCGACAGAGCGTACTCGCAGATGAAGATGATAGAAACAACGTTTCACGGCTCACGGATCTATATGTATATTTTTTGCTCCGGTCTATACAGTTTCTCCGACAAGAAGGCAGGCTTGCGGTCATTACTGCTGACTCTTGGCTAAATGTCGGTTACGGCAAAATACTAAAGCAACGTCTACTTGAAGAATTCACGATTGAGCGGCTGATCAGCATAGATCGACCTGTCTTTGACGATGCACAGGTCAAACCCGTGCTACTCCTAGCAACTAAGGCGCACACCAAGGAAAGGTGGCATTGCAAATTCATCCGTGTAAAGAACGGGCTGCGCTTTGATGATTTGCCTAGGCATCTGCATCGTGAAACAGCCCACAAGGATATTCAACAGATTTTCGTGCCGAACAAGCTTTTGGTACCAGAGAGTATCTGGAGTATTCATTTCAAAGCTCCTGAACTGTACGATGACATAACAGCTCACAGCTTGTTCACACCGCTTAGCAAAATAGCACGCGCGCAAATTGGTCACCAGACCTTGGCTAAAGCTTTTTTCGTCTTAACCAGCGATATGGCACGCGCGCTTAACATTGAAGACCGATTCCTCGCGCCGTTAGCGCAGTCATCTCAATACCATGACTATCCAGTCATTTCGAAAGAGTGTGAGGTCAGATTCTATCTATTCTATTGTTCGGAATCGAAAGAGAAACTGACCGGAACACACGCTCTACAGTACATTGAGGCCGGCGAAACTGAGACCGTACCAATTAGAGGCAAAGGCCGAAAAGTTGTCGGCTACCATAAGAAACCGCGAATACAGAAAGCCAGTCGACAGAACTGGTACGATCTTCGTACCCGGCTCGAGGCCCGCGGCCGTGCCGAAATACTTATTCCCAGACTTGTATACAGAGATTTCGCAGTCTACTGGAATCGGGCGCAATACGTTCCTGGCGAGCTATTCATCGAATTTGTGCCACATGAAACGATTGATCCCCGAGTTTATCTTGCAATCCTAAACAGCACAGTGGCCGAAGTGTTATTCCGCTGTCATGCTCAAGTCTATGGTGGTGGGACGTACAATATGAACTCCGGCGAGATAAAAGGAATGCCTATCATTGATGCTTTCCGCCTGAATGATAAACAGCGCTGCATGCTTGCACAAAGCTATGAGCACTTCATCCAGGACCCGAAATCAGGCAGGCGCTCTATTGATAGTGTTGTGTCTCGGATTCTTGAATTCGATCAAGACATGATGCAGAAAGTGGAGGAGACACGACGGGATCTTGTTGAAATTGCAACGGCCACCAAACTCAAATGATTCCTATGCGCGCAACCGGTCCAAAAGCGAGTCTTTCTGCCAAATAGTGTCCCTACACAGTTGATAATAGTCCAACAAGATTAACTTCTGAGTTGAATGTAGCTGGTCTTTCCAGTCGGGTTCTTTTGCAATATCCCCGTACTCCGCAGGAAAGAAGTTAATTGCTACGAGCTGACACGTCATCAGTAGTTCCATAGGTTGATACGGGATGCGTGGCAAATTAAACCCCTTTGGGTGCCAGCAAAGCTCATGGCTTCCTGGAATGCCACCAATCTGCACGTGGAACTCTGGATGATATTGTCTTCTTGAGCCGTTAGAAAGATTCGCACGATCGAAGTGGAACCGGGAAATTACGCGCCCTGGTTGTATTCTCGCCGGGTCGGTTAATTCTTTTTCAACACATTCTGAGTCGAGATCAGAACGATAGATAATGCTGCTATCTTCGCTCCAGACACGTACTTTGATGTCCTGTTTGCATGGCACACTGCTCTCTTCCGACCACCGTATCTTGCAGTACACATCAACAATGGCATCCTTTAAGACTCGGCTTGGCTTAAAACGAAGGGGAGCAGCTTCCGATATATCATAGCCCCAATCAGGATTACGCTTTTTGTCGCGCTTGAATTCATCCCACATGGCTACGGCACGTGCCTCTGCAACATCGAGCACATCTTTCGCGGTGCCGCCGAGTATATCTGTGCCTGTTCTCCTATAAATCCTCCGGATCTTATCAAGATTCTCCCTAACATTGCTTATGTGCATCGCTCTCCTCTGTCCCAGATTCTTTTGACCACACTGAAACTACTAGCTTCTACCAAATCCTCATCAAAATCGTCGGACTCCTGAATTGCTTTGATTGACACCCTAGCTGGGTCCATTACCGGTGGGCGCGAGTCCGGATAATACACGATAGAGTTATCTCTTTTCACAGGCTTCTTAAGGATATAGCAAACTTGATCCGCCACAGGCTCGTTATCAAACACGCACCGAGATGGCTCTAGTTTCTCTCGACTCATCTGCTCGTAAGCCTCTGCAAAAGCCACTGAAAATGGACCGTCGACGTTTGCCTCGATTATGATTTCTGTCGCCTTTGCTACCAGACGATCCGCCCACCATCTTTCCCCAAATCCAGCGAGCAATCCCTTGTACTTAGCACTAGCAAAGATATCCAGTATGGCTGGAGACAAGAAAGAAAGTTCAGTTATGCCTAACCGCGCCGATGCATGAAGCGAGTTATATAGGATTCCTGGATATCCAATCAGGACGGTGCGTATCCATTCAATCGTCGTTGGAACATACCAACGACGCCCCTTACTAACCGGTGGAAACGCTTCTCGAATCTTCCTTTGTTCATCTTCATCGGCACCTAGTTTATCCAAGACTTTTGACCACGGCAGGTTCTTGATTTCCTTCAACTGCATATAAGCTTCGTGAAGCTCCAAAATGTACTGTAGGGTTTCATCCCGGTGGTTTATGATATCGTTTTTGTAGAAGATCAGATCCAGATCACTCCCGCTAGTGGTAAGATGCGACCCCCGTCCGCTGAGTATATTCTCTCTGGATACAAGAATGATTGGACAAAATGGACTTCTGTTACGCAGTTCAGTAGCGAGTGAATTCCCACTATATGAAATATGCCTGCCATCGAATTCTGTTTCTGCATGCGCAAGATTGTAGTCAACAAATAGTATGTCGGGATTCCACTTCGAGGCCTCTGATATGTCTGCGGGAGGATCTCGGAGTTCGCAGTTTAAATCATCGCTTGTCAGAAATTCTTTGATCTTTTGTGTTTGAGCGGCTTTTGGCTCATCATCAACATATATGGCTTCAATCATTTCTCGTCCTATCGGTAAGGTATCGTAATCTCAATTCCAGTTTGCCACGGAGGCTCCACATCAATAAACCGGGTCTCTCCCTCATAAAATGCCACAGTATCTCTTACAACAGTAAGACCGAGCCCTGTCCCAGTCCCCAGTGTCAGATTAGGGACACTTTCACTCTGAAATGGTTCAAAAGCCTTTTTTCGCATTCGAGACGATATCCGTACACCCGTGTTTAACATTCGGATATACAAATAGTCATTTAATCTCTCAGCAACGACGGATATCCGACGTTCTGACTGATGGTCCACGGCTTTCAGGGCATTGGTCAGGATGTTGAGCAACACGGTGTAGAGTTCTGCACGATATACCGGAGGCGTTCTAAGACCTGCAGGAACGTCATTTATGAACTCTACGTGATTCTTCCCCATATAAAATTGCAACGATTTCCGCACGTTTTCGGTCACTTCACGTAAGGCATGGCGACGTCGACGTTGCCGATGATCGGGAGATAAGATAAAGCTTAGTTGCGATAACTGGTCGGTAACTAGATCATGCCAAGTGCTCACGTCTCGCACTATTTCGTCATAGCGTTCTCCGACTGCCTCAGGAATTTCAGTTCGTAGGTCACCCAGCGAATGTTGAACGTAATTGACTTGGTCGACAAGAGCCTGTATCTGATGTTGCATCAGCAGTAATGAAGTTCCTGCTGACGCAAGCAACCTGAGCATAGCCATGTAAGATATTGTCTCTTCTCTTTCTTGACGTGAACGTTGGCTAGCTTCTCGCAGCTGCTCATTGGCAGATTCTAGAACAACCCTGATTTGGTTCGTTATCCCTTCTTCTATGTGATTGAGTACACGTTCAACAACATCCGGCTCAACATCCGGCACAACATGCGTCGTAGATTTCCCATTAACCACAGATTCTGTAAAAAAAGTAGAGAGCTCGACTGTCAACGATTTGATTTCCGTGCGTACTCCCTCAATTATTGCGGGGACTGAGCGTCGGCTTTCAACCATATCTTCGTGCTTTTGTTGGGCTTCAGCGCGTTCTGCCCTCGTTGATTCAAAGTGCTTCACTGTTAGCCAGTAAATTCCACCCTGCAGGAATTGCACTAGCTTTTCAAATGCTCGGTTTGCTACCAGCCCCTCTCGGGTTGTCTTAATCTCGATATCGTTGCGTTCTGATTCGTTAGCACGTGTTTGCTGAAGAATTACTGCTCCAAAAACCTGTTTGTTGCGGGGAATCAGCAGAAACGGCCTATGGGAACCACCAGCTTCTTTGGCATCAGCTCGAATCTGGCGATCCATATCTGTGATCAGCTTTGGTATATGGACGTTAGTAGCCATATCCACATTTTGACTGGCATAGTAATCCAGACCTAGCCAGTCATCACCATCTTCTCCGTAAGGAAAGACCCTGAAACCGTCTAGGTACACTCGTACGCCACTAGCCCTTTTAACAATGCTCCGAAAGTCTCGCACTCCCAAATTAGAACTGGAAAAGTCTATCGCCCGCTCCGAAAAGTAGTACAGTTGGAACCGGACATTTTGCAGCTCGCAATAATCTTCATTCTCGGCTGTCAGTTCATGCAGACCGTCTTCATTTCGCATCTTGAGGCGATAATGAGCAGTCCCTTCCTGATCTACCCAGCCCTCTAGATGGATCCGGCTAAGACTAAGGAAATCGTCCACCAAATCACCTGAGAACACCTCAAGCCCCTCAGACTCACCAATATCTACTTCTAAGGTAAAGCCAGGGTCGGTACCACCTTTCCGGGCGCTTGCTTGGCGAACCAATTCCGGAAAGGGCGCTTGCAAGCTCAGCAAGTCGCGCTTTAGAGATGCGACTTCTTCCGGAGTCCAAGCATCTCTGGCATTTTCGATGGTGAGAATGACACCAGTAGGTCGATCATCCGCCACAGTCGAACGTCTGTAATTTACAGGGACGCTTGCTATATCCACGCCTTCTTTGAAGTTTCTCCAATCGAATTTGACAGTGACGGCTTCTTTCCGTTTTTCATTTTCGCGATACGCCACGGATTCCAGAGTCAAACTTCTGCCTAATCGCCAAGCTGCGAGTCGGCCGATTCCCTTTTCTCCAGTTACGGGTCTACTGTATTTCCTGGATTTGGGATTATCGTGTTTGATTGTGGTTGCAATTCGCATCCAGTTAGTCTGGATTTCTTCAAATGTCATCCCATGGCCGTCATCTTCAATGAAGATTGTGCCACCAGGTTTGTCAATGCTTTGCATAAGTATGAGCACTTGGGTAGCGTCGGCATCGTAGGCATTTTTGACGAGTTCAGCCAAGGCTACAGAAGGCTTAGATACTAATCGCTCGCTTAGCTGGAGAAGTAGGCTACTATCTACTGAAAACTGAAGTCTTTCGTCACTCTCAATCATGCATTTGGCTTCTCATTATCAAGTGCAAAATGGAGTGCTTTAGTATAGCAAGTTAGTTACCGGTATGTCAGTCGATAGCGAGCCCACATTATCCACTGGAAATGTGAGCACGGCGCACCTGTTCAGCTTTAGGTGGTTTCGGACCAGTACCGACGTCAGCTTAAGACTCCTCGCTCAACATCGCGGTACGCATTCAACGCCGCTACCTTGACCGGATCCGCCACCAGCGGGAAGGTACTCAGCACGTAGGCGAATTCGTCTTCGGTCAGCCCGTAGATATGCGCGATGATGCCGTCCAACTCGGCGCGCAGCTTCGCCCGTCCCGCTGGATCGGTCACACCGTTGTGATGGCTGCCCAAACCGACCTCCGTCGCCAAGTCGTCGAATTCAGGCGTCGTGCAGATGAGCTTTGCCGCGCGGCGGATGATGCTGTCGAAGAATGGATCCTCAGATCTGTACCGCGGGATTGAGAGCTGCTCCATAACTCCTTGAGTTATGTTGTTGTTGATTTTCCGCCGAACTTGATAATCGACAATATATGAACTCCACATGCTACTCACAAAGAAAAGATCCGCGCTTGTGTATCCGGATGGAATGACATAATTAACAGAGTTGTCGCAAAAGCAGTTTTGGGGAATGATTGAACACAAGAGCGAACGGTCATTTGTTTGATTTGTAACTCGGCGGTGAATTAGTCTATATTCTTCGAATGCGAAACCGGACTTATTGCCTTTCGTTCCCCGTAATCTACCCTCACCTTCCTCAAGATCCACAAACTTCGATACGTGAGCAAATTGGTGTGTAAAGTGCGATATCATTCGACCTTCGTACAGCGGTCGTCGGTCAATACTGGGGTGCGGATAAAATATGTCGTCGTTCTTGGATTTATCAAACTCCGTCGTGAGTTGTATATTCCATGTGCCGAAGATTTCTTCTACAAGCAAGGGAAACTGTTGGGTTTTCTTTGCCAACTGTACTTCCAGCTGATTGTTATACTCGGTTATCGTAAGAGAGTTAGGTGATAAACGCTTCAGTAAGGGAACATCAATTACGATGCTATCTTCCCTGGGAAAATCATCAAGTTCGCTCACGTAATGGCGCATAAAGGCAGCTGGTAAACTCTGTGTCTGTCCCCCTTTCATAAATGTCAGCACGACAAACTTGAATCGACTGTCCACATCTTCGAAAATCTTTTTCCGATTCTCAAATCCAAACAGTCCGCTCACTTTAGTTCTTTCAAACAACAACCTTCGCAGGTCTTTCTTATCCTTGTCGATGTAGAAACCGGAAGGTAGAACGATTCCGCAGGTTCCCTGATCCCGGAGAAGATTGAAACATTGTTCCAAAAACACTTTGAATAGATTGACCTTCCCCCCATTCTGGTACTTGTACTGAGGCGCTTCTTTGAAATACGCGCGCTGGTGAGGAAATTCGCTTTCATAATGCAACCAATCCTTCGAGATTTCTTGATCGAGAAGTAACTCGTCGCGTATCGCCTTAAAGTCGCGTAAGCTCATTTTCTTTTTCTTGATCGAATTATCGTATTGGCCAAAAAACTCCTTCTGGTCCGCTTGGAATATCTCCCACGGTGGATTGGTGATAATGACATCAAAGCCGCCGCGAGTCTCCATAATCTCATCAAATTCATATCCCCAATGAAATGGAATTAGAGCATTCATGTCTTGCGTCTCAAGTGCGTATCTGATCGGGTTGCCTTGCAGCTGGGCCTCTTCGTACTGAATGCCCAAGTGCTTAAAGTCGTCCAGTTGTATGTCATTCAGCGTCCGGTAGGCTTCGGCTCTATGTTCGTCGATCGTCCGGCGCAGCGTTTCCAGGGCATCCGTGAAGCTGGTAGCATTGCGGTAGATGCGGACGAGCCGATTCTTTTCAGCCACTTCCCGCCGGTAATCCTCCGCTTTTTTATCCTGAAACATGTATTGCATTTGTTTCTTGTCATCAAAGCGCACCTCGTCCACTTTCAGCAAACCAATTAGCGAATTGCCGCTAATGATATTGAAGTCGATATTAGGCAGCGGCTCCAGGTCATCCAGCTTTTGCGCCACCCCCACCAAAGCAAGGAAGAGTCGCAGCTTGGCGATCTCGGTCGCCTCGTCCATGATGTCCACGCCGTAGAGGTTATCCACGATGATTTGTTTGCGGATGTAGTAATGCAGCGACGGGTGTTTGCTTGTGATCTCATCTTTGTGATCCCGCAGTAGGGCATCATTGGAAAAGTCTATTCGACCGTAGATGGCACTGTAGATATTAATCAGATTCTTGAGCGCCGCCACCAGGAAAGCGCCCGAGCCGCAAGCCGGATCCAAAATGGACAACTTCGGCAGGATTTCAAACAAGAGCAGGCGGCAGAGCCTGGCGTCCAGTCGCTCTTTAACATCACCCCAGGATCTGAATTGTCGATTGCTGTACTGATTGACCCGCTGTAGCAAGGCGGCGTGTATGCTCCGCTTGCAGAGGTATTCGGTGATCTCGGTGGGGGTGTAATAGGCGCCGAAGGCTTTCTGATTGATGTATTTCTCGAAGATATAACCCAGCACATCAGGGTTGATGACATTGTCGTCCGCTCCTTGTGTGTCATCGAGATACCAGGAATACTCGCCGAAGAGACGCAAGACGTTTTCAAAGGCTATATCGGGAATGCGAATCGCATCGTAATCCAGTTCTAGCTTGTGGCGAATGAAGAGACCGCCGTTCAGATAGGGGATCTTGCCCAGCAAGCGTCTTGCGTCCTCGCTGCGCTCACGCTCCGGTTTGGCGAGCCCCTCGAAGAAGAGCGCCTCAAGGAATTCGTTGTAGTAGCGATCGGGTCCATGCCTTTTGCTTTCTTTCAGCTTGGCATCGAGATAGTTCCCGTTATTCTGGATGAAGTCCTTCTTTTGCAGAAAGTAGATGAACATCAAGCGGTTGAGCAGCACCGAGGCGTACAGTAGTCGATCTGACTCACGAGGAATGCCTTGAATCATGCTGCCAAAATCTTCTCGCAGTCCGCTGAATTCCTTGTAGAAATTCTTGGTGACGGGCCGTATATCGAATGAATTAGCAAATCGCTTGGTACGTTCAGTGATCGGGAGAGTGCCATCGGCACGCCGGTCACCCATTTCAATGACCATGTCTGCGACCTTGCTTAAGAAAAGGTCGCCCGGCTGCTCTTTCCAATATTCGTGTGGTCTCGGGCGCTTTCTATTATCCTCTCGTTTGACCCAATACCAGATGCTTTGTGTGCGATTCTTGTCGTTGTCGAGGAAGATAATGAGGTTTTCGAACGATATTTGCTCAATCTGCTTGTGGATCTTTGCCCGCATACTGGCGTTCGGCAGTGCGTTAGTGCGGGGATTCTCGGGAAACACTTCAAAGACAGTCTCCGAGATGAGTCGATATTGGTAACCGGTGTTGCCAACGTCTTTTGGCGGCGCTGGCGGAACGCTCTCCCACCCAATTTCGATAAGTAGTTTCTCAAATTCGAATGCCTGCAATAAGTCGCGTGCCTTTGTACGGTCCATTGCCATCTTCTTCTACTCCCCGGATAGGTTAAATAAGCCAAGCGAACAGAGGATGCGCGGTTCGCCCTCATCGCCGCTTGCGATTTTCCTGCTCAGACGATCATCTTGCCATAAGCCGATCACCAACTCCGCCAGGTCTTCGTCCGAGATCGAGGCGCGGAGTTGGCGATTCAGCCGGTCGCGCGCCGATTCCAGCAGCGGGTAGCGATAGATGTCGTCAATTGCCGCTTCCAGTCCCTCCGGCAGGCCAAAGATCGGCATGTCTGCTTTGAGCGCTTCGATATGTTTCTTCAGTTTCTCATAAGTCCTGCGTCCGGTGCTATTTGATCTTCCCAGTTGACCGCCGGTCGCGGCGATATAATCTTCTTCCTGCGTCTTTTGTACGCCGGCGAGTACCAGATCGTGGTGCAATGGATGTCGCGCTTGCGCTGGCGTATCGGGTTCGCAGCGCGCTGCGCGCAGAATAGCCAACTGCGACTCAGTGACGATTTCTTCATTTTTGTCCAGCCAGATCAAGTCATCTCTGTCACCACTTGATTTAACGTATGATATGACACCTTGAGGGCGGTCAACAGAGCCTTGATAGCGCCGCGACGAATAAACCACATCAGGCAAATCCTCGATCTTTTTCTTCAGTCGCGGATTGTCTTTAGTGGCATTTGCCCATTCCTGGTAGGCGTATGACGACAGGTCAACCTCACTGTCGGCTTCCAACTCGAGGATGCCGGATTTCTCGGTGTACAAGTCTCGCAACTGTTGGGCGTGTTTGTCGTCCTCGAAGAATTGCTCGTCCGATCCAACGACTTCCCCGTTCTCTTCCAGCCGCTGCCGTACCCGCGAGCGCAAACGAATGATCTCTTCCACGCCATCCGCCGGCATGAACGAATAACAGCGGATCTCTTCCGCCTTCTGCCCGATGCGGTCGACACGGCCAGCCCGCTGTGACAGACGAATGATGGCCCAGGGCAAGTCATAATTGACGACGATGGCGCTGTCCTGGAGGTTCTGGCCTTCACTCAGGACATCGGTCGATAGCAGGATCCGTACCTCATTGGCTGGTTTCCGCTTCAGTTCGTTGCTCGCCGGGCTGAAGCGCTGCGCCAGAGCGGTGGGATTATCGTGTTGCCCGGTGGCCGCCTCAAGTTCCCTGGCGCCCAGTCGGGTCAACTCATCCTGCAGGTAACGGACGGTGTCGGCAAACTGGGAAAAGACCAGCAGCTTTTCTCCCGCATGATCCGCGCTGATGAGTTGGTGCAAGGCAGCCAGCTTGGTATCTTCGGCGACATTCCAATCGCCACAGAGTTGAATGACCTTGGTTAGGCGATCAATGTCTTCTTGCAGTTCCCTGCCCAAGATGTCGGTGAAGAGGGACGCGCGCAGCCACTTGAAGCGCCTTTTATAGCGGCCCCTGAATAAGGCGTAGGCCGCACGGGCGCGCTGGGCATAGTCCTCGACAAGCTGGTTCCTGTCGGTGTCATCATTCGAATTGCTATCTTCGTCCAAATAAAGGGCAACAAAATGGGAATCGCTATCTTCGTCTTGGGTATCGGGATCGAGGATATGGGCATCCAGCGAGCCGATAGGCAGGTCCAGATCGTTCTCAATCGCATGCAGAAAGACGTGATTGCGCGCGATATGGCGGTCGACCGATTGCAGAAATGACTTGCCACTGCTTTCCAGCCGCTTGAACAGGTTGGTGCGGCAGAAGCCCATCAGGCGTTTGCCGGCGCGAGACAGATTCTCGATTTGCTGCTTTTCGCTCGCGGACGCTTTATCGGCTTGTCTGCCGTCGACATATTGACCCAAGCCGTAGCGCGGCAAGCTCAGATCGTTCACCAACTCAACCACTTGGTCCGAATACAGCCGCTGGTACTGAGGGCTGGCTTTCAGCGGGATGGTTTTGGGCGCGCGGCGGGGAAAATAATAGCGCTCGCCATTACCCAGTTCCATGAAGCGGCGCCCGGTAAGCGGGTCGATTTCGGCATAATTGTTCTCGATGAAGCTGCGGGTGCGGCGCACCAGGTACAGGCGCATCAGATCCCGCCAGTCGTCAGGCGATTCGCTTTTCTCAAAGGCAACAATGGAACGGGAATGGGCTGTTGGGAACTGGTATTTAAATTGGGCTTCGCCGACTGTTTTCAGGTATTGTTCCGGCCGAACTTTAAGCGCGTCTTCTTCACCGATGAATAAACGCAGCTGCGCGGACAGGTCCAGATAGCTCTTGTTGTAAGGTGTCGCCGACAGCAAGATACAGCGGCTCTCGTTTGTGCTGATGTAATCATGTACCGCCCGATAACGCTGCGTGCCGCGATTGCGAAGGTTGTGACTCTCGTCGACAATCAAGATGTGGTATCGCGGTAAGCTTTCTAAATCTCTGGTGACCTTACCGAGAGAAAGTACGTCACCGGTGAGACCGTAACCAGCGCGATATTTCTGCCACATTGGCACTAGATTGGGTGGGCAGATAATGAGTGTTTTCCAGTCTTTGTCATCCTGGAAGATCTTCGCCACGGCGGTAGCCATCAAGGTTTTGCCCAGCCCGACCACATCGCCAAGCAAAACGCCGCCGCGCGCGTTAAGATGATGTGCGGCAATGCGGACGGCGGCCGCCTGGTAATCCAGCAACTGATCAGCAAATTCTCGCGGCAGCTTGAATTGGTTCAGCCCGACGCGCGCTTCTTGCGCCAGATGATAGGCGATCTTGAGATATAGCTCATAGGGCGAGAGCATGTCTTCGCGCGCCCAACTGGTCTCGATCACCTCAATCAGGTCCTCGGTGATATCGAGGCACCATCTATCGTCCCAGCGCTCATCGAACCACGCTTTCAGCTTCTGACAAGCATCGTAATCGCTGATTTCGGTATTCAGTTCACCTTGCTTCGACAGCCCAGCCAGCGTGAGATTGCTGCTGCCCAGGAAAGCCAAAGTAGGTGTGTTGTAATCCTGTTTGTGGATCAGATAAAGCTTGGCGTGCAGTGGGTACTGCAAGAATAGCTTCACAGCTACTTTGCCAGAGCGCAGTTGGCGGACGAGATCACGGAGTCCCTGTTCATCTTCGTTGTTAGGCGCACCAATAGCCAGTTGGCGCCGGAAATCTTCAACGATCTGTCGTTTGCGTCGCATCACCTGCTGCTGATCAACCGGCTTGCGGGCTTTTAAGCTGAGGTACTCACGCAACTCCTCGCGCGGCGTGGGATTCATGCCGATCAGAATGCGACAATGACCCTCTTCACCGCCGGAAAGTTGCTCGATATCCTCACGTAGAAGCCGCCAGCCGCGGAGATTGAAATATCCTACGCAAAAATCCGCCCGGTCAGCGGATTGCATCGTTTTCTGCAACGCAGTGAGCAGCTTTTCAGATATGTTGTCAAAGATTCTTGGCACAGAAAGTCCTTTGCAGGCGCTACGGTAGCTAAAAGGCAGTCAAGCTGTAACCCCGAACTCAGGCATCGGCTTCTTAAGGTGGCCTATTGTATCTGGTTCAAAGCTCGTCCAGGTGGTTCAGCCCCGGCCGCATGATTGTCTCGCTGAAGTCAGTCACTCCGCCTCATGTTCCGGTGTCCAATCGTAGTCAGCGAAGATCTCTCCTTCCCGCGCCAGCGCATCGCGCAGCAACGCTTCGCGGAACTCGGCGCGGGTAAAGCTGGGTTGCTCAGCCTTTCGCAGGTAATAGGCTTTATCCAGTTGCACCGACAGGTCCCTATCGATATAGAAGGTGACGGCGTGGCGGTTGTCATCTGATTTGACCGGTGTGGTGGGCTGGGCCTTCAGTCTCCTGGATGTGCCCTTCGGCATTCTCGGCTTCTGCGTGGTCATGTGATCTCCTCTCTAGTGCGTTCCCGCACGTATTTCGCCACCAAGAGATACTCGTCCCGGCATTTTCGCAGGGACTCCTCGCGGTGCTTTTTCGCTGGCCTATAGCTAAAGACGGAATAGCCCTGGGTCCGGGCTTCTTCAATGGCAGTATCGCGCCAGCGGAGTTCTGGGGCAACACCACCCGGCATCTCCGCTTTCAGCGCTTCGAGATAGGCCTTTTCGTCCGGGTAACCCAAATATGCGACCGGCACCACACCAATCAGCCCTATTCGGACATCGTATTCGTCTTCCAGGTCGTCGATCTGCTCCATCAGCTTGTCGAAGCGGCGCATATAGGTATGCTGCATCCGCGCCGGCACTAGCAGGCGCCGACAAGCCATCAGGGCATTATCCGAGATCACGCCGAGGTGTGGCGGGCAATCCACAAGGATGTAATCGTAACGCTTCCTGATCTTCTTAAAGAGACGCGTCAGCCGCAGTTCACGGTTCCGCGCAGGCAATAGCTCCATGTCCGCCATATAGGTCCGCGTATCACCCGGCAGGACATCAAAATCATCATGGGGCGCCGGCAAGATCATGCGGTTCGGATCGCCTTGCTTCGTGATGAGAAAGGTATATATGCTCTCGTCCGGGTCGGTATAGATCGCTTCATCCAGCCCCACCGCTGCCGAGAGCGATGCCTGACCGTCCAGATCACAGACCAGCACTGAGGCGCCCTGCAAAGCAAAAGCCCCCGCCAGATTCACCGTTACGGTCGTCTTGCCTGCGCCGCCCTTCTGGTTAAAGACCGCAATGCCAATGGTCATACACATCCGCTTTCAACAGCATAACAGCAGACAGTATAATCGCATTCTGACAATTCGACAATTTCACATTGTAGAAATGTGAAATTTGAATATTCTAAGACTATAATACTATTTGACTGTGAAATTGCCGAATTTTATCAATCCCGAAGCAATCGAGATCGTTTGCGCCTGGATATGAGGAATGTACAGAGTGTTCTGATATGGCGCGCGCCACCTGATAGAGCCGGCCACTGAAACTGGCAAAAGGCAAGCCAAACTCAGTCTGTAACCACGATTAATTTTCAACCAAACTTAATAGTCGAGATGGTGGGTTTCTAGTGTCACTATCATCGGTGAAATACATCAGTAGCCTTTTTGCTCGTGTAATTCCTACGTAGAACACTCTTTTCGATTCTTCCAACATGCGCTGTTGTTCATCATAGCTCTTATAATTGATGGAAAAGTGTGGAATCTTGCCTTCGTGCATGTCGATCAAAGCAACCGCATCAAATTCGAGTCCCTTTGCTCCGTGAAAAGTCAGTAGCTTGATATTCTTGCTATAGCTGGCAAAAATCGCCAGATCACGCACTTTTAGCTGAGAATCAGGCCTGTCCCGAGTGTTCTTGTTGTTCCGAATTTCCTTGATCATGTCATTAACAGACTGAGACAGCAGGTCGCCATGGCTCTTCTGAATCAATTCTTCGCCTTCAAGCACCTCTCTCATCGATTGCACTGCGACCTGCAACCAAGTCGTTGCTAGTGCATCGGAATCTATATCACTGCCCATTCGTTTGACTAGCTCCATGACAATACGTCGACCCGAATACGAGAACACCCTGAAATTAGGTTGCCCGGTCAAGTCTCTAACCAGTATGAACAGCTCACGTTCTAGGAGCGGGATCAAGTGAGGTTCACGTGTCTCGATATACTCACATATTCTTTCTGCGAATCTCGCAAACAGGTACCTGCTCCGGCGGTAGGGCCTAGCTCCTGGTCCAACAATTGGAACGCCGTCTGCAGATAATCGCTTTCCAATACCATAGAGGGCTGTCCACCACGGCGCCAAAATTGCTGCATCCCCATAAGGAATGTCATAATGCTCAAGTAACGGTAAAAAGTGATCCGCTATCGCTTCATAGGCACTCCCGAAGTGACGGCGATAAGGAGCGAATTCAAAATCACGATTTTCACCAACCGCAACCATTGTCGGCGATCGCGGTATCAGCGATTCAGCTTCGTCGACAATATTGGAGCTTGAACGCCAGTTATGATTCAATGCAAATCTTGAATCTGCCTGGACTCTATCGCTGAAGTCGTACATCGCTTCCGGCGTCGCGCCAGCGAATCCAAAGATTGATTGATTTGGGTCGCCCACGAGAAAAAACTTGGTGATTGCGGCATCGGCTATTCTGCTTAATACCTCAAACTGCAGAGCAGTAGTGTCTTGGAATTCATCCACCAATATCCAGGCGTATTTGCTGGCAACTGACTTGGCAATTTCGGAATGGCGTGAGACTAAGCGATAGGAACAATAAACTATATTTGTGAAATCGATATATCCAAGGCGTTCAAGTTCATCCCAGAAATCATATACTGCACTATTCTGCGTATCCAAAGGATATGGTGCAATGGGTGAACCATCCTTATGCCGGCCCAGTTGCTCAAATGCTCTCTTGACGTCCCAATTGTAGTTTAAGCTGTGTCGAGTACAGATCTTGCGAGCGATTTCATCATATTCATCCGAATCAGATGGCAATATTTCATAGCCGGTCTTGTATTCTTGCAGCTTCCAATAGTAAGGGCCAAGTACGTTTGTTAAACAAAATGAGTGTATCGTAGCTACTTCATAACTGAATTCGTCATCATTGCGTTCATATTTGCGGACTCGATTTTCGATTTCGTGTACAGCTGCATTCGTATAGGTTATGCATGCTATCTTTCGCGGCGTTCCTCGCACCGAATCAAGCAGGTCTATCAGCTTGGCCGTTAGTGTGCGGGTTTTTCCGCTTCCCGGACTAGCCTCAATAAATGCGCTTTCGGGATACTGGACTGCCTTTCGCTGTTGATCGCTTAATCTCATTCCAGAAGCCAATCTAAGGCTTGTTTGATGTAGCTTGGCAGAACGGACAATGAACTCGTATGTTTTGACGCCACTTGAGAAAAGCGCGCTTTTCCTCGCTTTTTAGCTTGATTAAGAATCTTCTCTCTAATTGGGCGCAATATCAGTTCGCCACTTTCCATGTTCGAATGGATTGAAGTGTCGATCTGCTCTTGAGCGGACTTTACATTCTTTACGACATTTGTAGCGCCAAATTCAGTCAACGTCGCTATGAGCATCGCAAGACTATCGGGGATGACGATGGCACGTTCAAAGGTCGAATGACAGGCAAAAGCTCTGACGTAGTCAGATGCGAAGCAAGATGATTTCTCCGACTCAAATAAGCTGTCCTCGCTTACATCTGTCGGTATCTCCTCCGGACTGCAGTCTCCATCCATTATGATGGCACACTTTTTGGGCAAGCTTTCATCAGAGAATAGTTTCGCGTAACTTTCAAAATGAGTGCCGTATATCGGAATGATACTGATTCCTAAGCTATCAAGATTTTTCCCTTCAGCCGCCTCGATCATCCTTGGAATGAGAAACAACTCGGCAGGGCCTTCAACCAGCATCACCTTTCTGGCATATAGCAATGTGGAACGTGTCGCATCTAAGTATCGTTCCAGATCCTTTATTTCTTTATCCTCTAAGACTCCCGACAATGCTAGTCTATTTGCTTTTGTGCCTTCTGCAGACAGAGTCAATGACACAAATGAATTCAATGGAGCCTTCGAACTAATGTGAGTGCTATGCGATGTTAACAGGACCTGTGATGGCGCGCCCCGCAGCACATCGTAAAGTGTACGCTGAAGCTGGGGATGTAAATGCGCTTCTGGCTCTTCAATTAGTACCAGCTGCCCGGCGACATCATCACTGGATAACGTCAACTCAAAAGCCTGAAGTACCATAGTAATATAAAGAAGATTGTTGAGTCCTAAGCCGTTTCGCGAGATTTGGAACCCGTCATGCTGAAGCCCACGGTCTCGAAAGAGAATCTTGAGTGAACGAATAATTGCTGCGAACGACGGTTCCACCATGCCTACGTTTAGTTGGATGTCCTGAAATGCCGGACCCACTACTCTGGTGAACTCGTTCCCTAATCCCTCGCTTAAATCAGATATTAGTTGGTGCGATGTTATTCTATCATTCGCGTTTGTCGCGATTGCGATAAGTTCTTCTTGTGATGCCTTGTCATCAATGAGTCTGAGCAGTCGTCGTAATGGAGACACTCGGTCTCTTTCCAAATCCTGCAATACATCGCGTAAGTCCTTCAAGTATTCGAGCTTGAAGTGTTGCAGATCACTGAACCTTACCGATCGGCCATCGTCATCATTCCATTGTAAGCTGCTTGGGTCTGTACATCCTCCACCAACAATTTGCCACTCATAGTGCTCATCTAGCACAAGCCCACCGCGATAGGTGCCGTCTTCCAATTGTGCTCGAATGGAGCGTTTTGGACGGAACCTGTATGTGAGCCTCGCGACGTCAAGGTTATTGATCTCCCATCCGCAAACCCACGCTTGGGAGTTGATACTATCTTCAAAATCTGAGAATTCTATGCTGACGATTACTTGATTGGGCTCTCTAAAATCCGCCTTGGCGAATATGTCCTGCTCCGCAAGCTGCCGAGAAGTGGAGGGGACGTTATTGTCTATAACAAGCCGCAAAGCTCTGAAGAGATTAGTCTTACCCGTATTGTTTTCACCAATGATACAAGTTACACCATGACTCAGCGGGATATCGATTTCCTTAAAGTTCCGGAAGTTTTTGACGTAGATTCTTGAAATGTGCATACGAACTCACTTATGTGGATGTCAGCAGCGAAGATAGTAAGCGTGAGCTCTGAAATTAGAAAGGATGGGTTACCCCACTCTCTAAAGTGTCGTTTCGACAGTTTGCAGACCTAAAGCACCGGAGCGTCCACTTCCCGTGGAACACACTGACCGATGCCGTTGTGCGGGTACATGTCGACGATCTTGACCTGATTGCTGTAGCAAAGCTCGACAAGCGCGAAGGTGACAGCCCCCGTTCTTCACGCCCGAATCCCACATGACCATCATGCGATCTTGTGATACTGGGGAATAACAGAAAGAGATCCCAGAGATGCTATTGGGAGCTTGGCGAGCTGGCGGGAAGGAACTTCACTGAAAGGTTGGCTTTGCTACGCACATAAGTGGCCACGCGGCTTTCTGTCGCCAAAGTTCGAGCCTGATTTGATTGCGTGATTCGCGATTCCGTCGTAGCATTCAGGGGCATATAAAGCAAAAAGCCTTGCATTTGTCGGGCCAGGCTTTCTTGCTGAGGTCTATCTGGAACACGTTGTGGCACCAACCACGTCGTGCTCTTAATTGTGGAAGTATGCCAACATGGTACCTCAAGGTTTGATTTGTGCCAAGTCCAAATTGGACGAAAATCCCAAATCTGCAGCATATCTCCTCAGTAACGAAAATATTTGCCAGAAAAATTTTCGTTTTCAGCCGTATTCACGGCCTTTCCTGTTAGAGGAACTTAACCTGTTCAAACCTGCAGGGCCGCCCCCCAAGGAGCGAGCAGGGCGGCTTCCGGCCCCAGACATCAACTGCCACACTACCCGCAAAAACCGGCTCGCGGATCGCAAGCCCAGTTGCACTATCTGTGAAAGCACCTACAATGAAATGAGCGGCGCGTTAGACATAACGCCCTGCTCAGCGGCCGAAGCTGTTAATCCGGACGGGGACCACGCCCGCACTTGTGGATCATTGCAGCCCGGTCAGCCTAATCGGGAACCTCAGTTTTGTTCTCCCCAGTTAGCTGAATTTCTGCTGCAGTGTCTTAAAGGCAGGCAACCGCCCTTGCCAGACGGTTATGCTGCGGCCGTTAGCGGCAACCTGCCGTTTTCTGTTGCTCAGGCCAAGGCACAGCCTTTGCGCCAGCGACTGAGACGCTTATCTGCCGATGCTGCAGGTCAGCGCCGTTATCAGCAGGGGTTCGCGAAATATTCAAGAAGGAAAGGAGTAAATTACCGCAAAAAGCTTCTCAGACCGCAGCACAGGACGACAGAGCGCCTTACATCACCGACAGCGGCCATAGCGAAGGCCTATTTCTGGCGATGCGGATTAACCAGAGAAAGACACCCGCAGGCAGCGGGGGCGACTAAAAGCGCGCAGCGCCCGGTATCCGCATACCGAGCGCTGCAAAAGGTGATGTCAGTTTACCGCCGACGTCACCCGAAAGATAACATGCAATGCTAAACAAAGCAACACGATCCACTCTTACACAGATTAAAGAGCAAGACAAAAGACTTTTCTTTCGTGAACTCTCTGCGAATAAAGTTAACCTTGTCACCTGCAAGCCCTCCAAGCGCCCGACCAAAGACTGGACACCGGCCACACGCGAAGAATTCCTCGCGCACAATGGTCTATACGCGATCCTGCACCCATCGGGGGGCATCGGCTGCATCGACATCGATCAGGGCCTGCCCTGGTCCATCACGCAGATGATGGAGGACTACGATGCCGATTACGTCCTGGAGGGCACACCGCGCGGCGGCTGGCATATCTGGTTCTTCTGCCAGCGTCCTATCGGCATCGTGCACTTCGAATACGGCGAAATCCGCGGCGAAATCCGCACCAGCGATGGCTACACGATCCCTTACGATGACCACATCATCATCGAGCTACTCGACAGCGATCGCCGAACGGCGCCGATGGGCCTGCTGCACCACCTGCTCGACTCGTCGCAAGCGCTGACCGCCCCGGCTCCCGCAGCGGACCGTCCGCGGCGCCAGCGAAGCGGGAAGCGCAAGCAGTCCCAGAAGCGCAGGTCCGGACCAGAAAGCAACCACAACTACTGGCATCGCGGGGGGCGAAACAACCGGCTCAGCGCTGGCTTATATTTCGCGCTGAAGAGCGGTCAACCTACAGACCGGCACACGCGCCTGGCGCTGATGCGCGGCCTGCCCGCCGAAGAGGTCGATTACACGCTCGCCAAAAAACGACGGCAACGCGCCCGTGATATCGTCCGCCGCGAAGCCATCCTGGGCGAGATCGTCACAGAGAAACCGCTGCCACGGCAACGCAAGCACTCGCTACTGAAGCGCGTACTTCGCAGCATCATCGATCTTGGGCTGCACTCCGGCCTCTGCTGCGCCAAACGCGCCACCATCGCCGGCATGATCGGTTGCTGCGAAACCACAGTCACCAGGCATACCAACACGCTGCAACAGCACGGTCTCATCGCCAAGATATCCAAGCTTGTTGCCGGCAGGCATCCCAATAGCAATTTCGAATATCGTACCAATATCTGGGCGATTCTGCTGCATACGCGAAAGTGTCACACTAAAGCCCTTGCGTATCGTTCTCGTTGGATCACGCGCCCCGACGACGGGCTTTTGCCTGCTTTCGCGCGACGTATTTTGACGTGGTTGTCTCCGCGAGCGCCGCCGCCATCGCCGCCGCTGCCCGCTCCAGCCACAACCGACCTCGCCGTGGACGTCAGCCAGCAGCTAGCGTTCTTCGACGGCGTCGCCAGGCGGGCGCCAAGTCGCAGCTCATAGACGCAGCCGCTTGCCGCGGTTTTGCGATCATGCGACAATTCTGGTATGGACTCCCCACAGATGATCTCCCTTGACGACGTCGTGCTCCGGGGCGACCTGGATCCCCGGCTTGGCCAGCGCGATGAAGACCTGATCGCGCAATACGCGGATATCTTCGA
Organism: Chloroflexota bacterium; assembly: GCA_026707665.1. GTDB lineage: Bacteria > Chloroflexota > Anaerolineae > Aggregatilineales > Phototrophicaceae > UBA6055. Next base: position 10,052 of record JAPOWK010000063.1, on the reverse strand, counting down.
TGCGCTGCCACCGATTGAGATCAATCAGGACAATGTGCTTGTCGATGGCTGGCACCGTATCCTGGCGGCGCGGCGGATAGAGAGAACGGAAATCGCGTATGTTGTTGTCGAGACCAACAACGACGAAGATCTGGGTGACAAGATGTGGGCAGCCAATCTGAAGCACGGAGTTCAGTACACTCGCGTTCAGCGTCAGACTCAGGGGCTGAAATTGCACGTGCGGAAGCTGACGCCGAAGGAGATCGCAAACCAGGTAGGTGTCAGTACAGCTACAGTAAGGCGTTGGACAAAAGGGCTTCGCGAAGAGGACAGACGCATTCGCGACGAGCGCATTCTTTCGCTTGCTGAAGGGGGTATGTCTCTGCGGAAAATCGCTGATGAAGTGGGCGTAGATCATAAGACAGTCGCGGGGATATTGGGGAAAAACGCGCAAATGCGCGAAACTCCCCACGAAGAGGCTGCGTCGGAAAGCCCTGGAATTGTTGATGTTGAGCCAGAAGAGACAGCTGACGATGTCGAAGAGCCTGAACCTTCACTAGACACGGACGAAGCGCCAAATGAAGAAACCCGCGAATCTGAGGCGGGACAGGAAGCAGCGCCTGTCGACGAGATTCCGGAGTCCGAACTAGAGCCGGCGTCGCTAGAACCGATTCCAGATGACATCCTGAATACCGCCCGCGACGTCATGGACACGTTCACTGAGACGCGGCCGGACGATTATGTCGCACGGCTCAAAGCATCTCCCGACGAGTGGATGACGATCACAGACGATTCCCTCCCCAACGAGCTGGAGCGCGAGCTGCTGACATCTGCCGCTGCCATGTGCTTATGGCAGGAATGGATGGTTTGGTATCAGGGCGAGCAGACCAGCGCCTTCACAGACGCTTTTGGCAAAATCGGGCCAGTCTTCGTGCGCGGTCAAGCGGGTCAGTGGACTATTGTGTCGCGGCTCAGATCGATACTAAAACGCTTATGGGTCTAATTGCGCGTTCAAGGAGTTGCTGAAATTTCCTTGACAATAGATTGCGCCTAGTGAGCGGCCAGGTGGCGGCACCCTCGTCGAGTGAACTGAACTCGCAGGTGCTGTGGCGGTGGTCCGGGTGAAAACATGCCGTCGGCGTTTGCAGCTCTTTCCAAAAGTGCTGGAATAAACCTTATGTTTGCCAAAGGCCCGCGCCATTCGTAGGACCTCTTTTTTAATAAACCGCGATCTGCGGTAGCCGAGCGGGTTTGTTATTCTGTGTGAGCGCGGTAGCCCAAAATCGCTGCCGCCGAGCGGCTGTGATTATATTGCATGGATTTGTATCGACGTGGCTCAGCGTAGGTATACTAGAGTCGTTTCTCTAAAGGATCTGGATATCACGGGAAATTGGAGGAGTCGGTGTTTATACCACATGCCCAATACAGAATGAAGTTAAGTTGTGGTGTCTTGATCGTATTCGTAATGGCTATATTTGCGATTGTGCCGGCTAGAGCGGACACGATCACGGTAGATAACACGTGCGGCTTGGCGGACGCCATCGCCGCCGCTAACACGGATACAGCGACTGGCAACTGCCCGGCGGGAGGCGGGGCAGACGTAATCGCGCTGACAGCGGACATCACGCTTGACGCCGAATTGCCGCCAATTACATCCGAGATCCTGCTGGAAGGCGATGGTCATGCGATCAGTGGCGACGATCGTTTTCGGATATTTTTTGTGCGAGATAACGGAGATTTGACTATCGAGGAAACGACGCTTAGAGATGGTATCGCAATCCCAGACGCACGTCGTTGCCGAAGATCTGGCGAGAAGGCGGATGCGGCGGGCGGCGCAATTTGCAACTGGGGGCTGCTGAGCGTTACAGACAGTTATTTCAGCGGCAATTCGGCGCCTCATAGTGGCGGCGGGATTTGGAGCTCCGGCCGGTTAAGCGTCACGGACTGTGAATTCATTGGAAATGCCGCAAGAGGCAATCGAGTCGGTTATGGCGGCGCGATATACAGCAACGGTACGCTCACCGTTAGCGATTGTGATTTCGGTGAAAACAGGTCGTCAGTGCTTGGCGGCGCAATATTTGGCGTCGGCGCGATAAGCGTCACGGATAGTGAATTTCGAGATAACAGGTCAGCCAATTTCGGTGGCGCAGTTTATGGCGTCGGCGCGATAAGCGTCATGGATAGTGAATTCAGCGGTAATTCAGTTCAAGAGATCGGCGGCGCAATATATGGCGAGGGCGATTTATACATGACAGACAATGAGTTCAGCGACAATTCAGCCGGCAGCTATGGCGGCGCGATTGTCGCAAAAGGAGACGTTACGTTTGCAGGAGGTAGTTTCTTTTCCGATAACAGCCCCGACGATTGCTGGCTCGTTGAATGCGTGAGTGAAAGTAGCGGCGTGTCGAAAGCGCAAGAAGATAACAGATCGGCGCAGGTATCCGCTCAGGCCGGCGCGATCTACGTAGAAGGGTCATGCGGTCTGGCGGACGCCATCACTGCGGCGAACAGAGACCGGGCTTACAGCGGCTGTCCCGCCGGGAGTGGAGCAGATACGATTGTGCTTACAGCCGGTATTTTGCTCCAGGCTGAATTGCCACCGATCACATCGGAGATCACGCTGCGAGGCGATGGGCATGCGATCAGCGGCAACCACTATCGTATATTCTATGTCGACGAAAGCGGCGTCATGACGATCAGGAATACGGGACTGGGGTATGGCGGCGCCCAAAAAGGCGCGCGGCCATGCGAACAAGCAGAAGTATCTTGGCGGTCGCGGTTTCTGGGTGGTGCGATTTGCAATAGGGGGCATCTTCAAGTTGTAGAGAGCGAATTTCGCGGCAATACATCCAGAGATCAAGGTGGTGCGATATATAACCAGGGCGATCTCATTCTGTCGGGAGCCACGTTCCGCCAGAATACAGCCAACAGAGGCGGCGCGATATATAGCGAGGGCAGCGTAAGCGTCATGCGCAGCCGGTTCATGGAGAATTCAGCCATTCGGCGGCGCGGTGGCGCGATAGACAGCACTGGCGTGTTATCAATCGCAAGCAGTGAGTTCAGTGACAATTCAGCAGAGGATTATGGCGGCGCGATAAAGAGCTCGGGTGTACTCAACATGCGTCATAGTGTTTTCGTCCGCAACAAGTCAGCTCGCAGAGGTGGCGCGGTAGACAGCTTCGGCGCGCTTGATGTGGAGGATAGTGATTTCAAGCAGAACTTGTCCAACGAAGGCGGGGCAATATTTAATTCCGGCAATCTAAGCCTAAAAAGGAGCGCGTTCAGTGGCAACTCGACGCGCTTCCATGGTGGTGCGATTTACCATGCGACTGGCCATGCGAAGGTAGAAGATAGCAGCTTTTCCAATAACAGGCTCCATGATTGCTACGGAATCGACTGCGCGAGCCCGTCCGGTGACTGAACCACATTGTTACGCCGACGCAGGAATTCGGCTGATAAACAGCAGAACCAATGGATACACATGGCCAGTGAGCATAGCGGCTGTGCCCGAGTCGCAGGTTGTCTAGCGCGCCAGAGTCCACATTCCATCTTCGAGATGCCGCGGGCGCAGCCGGCAGTCGTGTCTCGTGTGGCAGCTACGATCCTTGCTAGGCCGCTCGCATGCCAAGAGCGCCTCAATTCGACACTTTGATGGGGCCACACAGGTTAACCGGCCTTAAGCTGCAATACAGAGACGCTCGAGCAATTGTCATTGCCGCCCACGCAAAATCGTAAGCGTTCTCGTCGCATAAGCGACGCGCTATACGTAAACAGAGCTACCCATACCACGTAGTTGCCTCAACATTTTCACAAACAGGCGGTGCATCTTTGCTCTCCGCCAAACCGACACGCGCAGCCATGATGAGTCTAAGAGTAACAGGCAGAACGAAGCAGCGCCGTCGGCGCGAGTGAAGTCGATTCAACGCGTGAAACTACGTTATAATCTTACCCTAATTAAACATGAGATAAGTAGTAACGTTCGACAAACGAGTGAGTGCTAAAGATGATGAGAACCATGGGCGACTCCTATACCCGTAACTCGATGCGCATTCTCCGCGGGGGAAAGGTGCTGCTCTTATCGCTGCGACTCATTTTCTCGCTCGTCGTATTATGTCTGCCGACGCAACGGACGACAGCCCAAGACGAATATCACGATGGCGGCTGGATTTCCTATGGAGAGGAGTTCGCAGCCGGCAGGGTTCGCGCGGCGTCGGCCGATGGCTTGGTCTATTACGAAATACCGACCCGATTTCGCTTCAGGGCGCAGGCAGGCGATGACATTGTTATTTCGCAAACTCAAGACGGAGGCTCAGAATTAGTTTACCTGGCTATCCTCGATAGCGGCTCTAATGAACTCTGGGGTCAAAGGGCCGAAGGAGATAGTATTGCGAACTTTTGCTGTATCGAGCGCGATGGCACATATATCTTCGAATATTTTGTATTCTTTGGCGGGTCTCAGCTTAGATTAACACGCGGTCCAAGCAGTGGCGAAGCTGACCAGACTTGCTCGCTACCGCCCAAGCTGCAGCCGGGCATCCGCGCCCAGAATATCGACGGTTCCGACACCCGCATGAGAGGCGGCCCATCACTGAGTCATCCGCGCGTGGGTTCGATCGCGCCCGGTGATGTGGTTGCTGTGCTGAATGGCCCTATTCTGGCGGACGGCTACAATTGGTGGCAGGTACGCCATGGCGACGACATTGGTTGGGCGGCGGAGGGCGGCAACTGTGAATACTGGCTAACACCACTCAGCGACGTGACGGACAACTGCACGTTGAGCCCCAACCTAAAAGCGGGCGGATGGGGGCAAGTCGTGCCTGGGCCCGCCAATCGTATGCGACGCGGGCCATCGTTGAGCGATCCACGCGTCGGCAGCATTGAAGCCGGCGAAGTGGTTGCTGTGCTGGATGGACCGGTATTTGTTGACGGTTACTACTGGTGGCAGGTGCGTCATGGAGACGTCACCGGTTGGACAGCCGAAAGCGGCGAGTGCGAGTACTGGATTGTGCCGGTCGGGAATGGCTCAGATGGCGTGGGTTACCTCGACAACAACAATTTCTTCGACGACCATAAGTTCTATGCGCGCGAGGGCGACCGAGTCACCATCACGATGAGCACGATCAGTGGCGATCTCGGTCCCGCTCTTCGTCTGTACAACAGCGCGGGGCAAGAACTCGCTTTTGATGATGATGGCGGTTCGGGTGTCAACGCGCGACTGAGTGATTTCCGCATACCCGCGGACGGTGAATACACCATCCATGCGCTACGCCTTCGGGAGGGGCAAGCGGGCGGATACGAGTTGCGCTTGTCGTGGTCACAGGCGGCGCCGGACCCAACAATCCAAGCAGACAGCGGAGACAGCGATGGTTTCGGGTACATGGCCACAGGTCGGCTGAACGACGACAACTTCTTCGATGACTACAAGTTTGACGCGCGGGCGGGTGACGATGTCATGATATCGATGGACGTGACCAGCGGCGATCTCAATCCCGCCATTCGTCTGTACAACAGCGCCGGTCAGGAACTTGCCTTTGATGATGATAGCGGTTCGGGTGTCAACGCGCGACTGAGCGATTTCCGCATACCCGCGGACGGTGAATACACCATCCACGCGCTGCGCCTCTATGCAGGCCAGTCGGGCGAATACGAACTGCGGCTGTCTGGCTCAAGGCCGCCAGTTACGGAGGCGCAGGAATCCGTTCCTGCAGGCCCGATAATCGTGGACGGCTCTTGCACGCTGGCCGACGCCATCATCGCGGCCAACGAAGACCGGGCGGTGGGCGGTTGCCCGGTGGGGAGCGGTGCGGACACCATCACGCTGACGGCGGATATCACGCTCAAGAGCGAACTGCCGCCAATTACATCCGAGATTACGCTGGAGGGCGGCAGGAATGCCATCAGCGGCGGCGGCATATATCAAATCTTCTTTGTTGAGGAGGGCGGCAGTCTGACGATTCGTAAATCACGTTTGATCAATGGCGGCGGCAATCCTGAATTCCAGCCAGAAGGCTTTAAATTCCACAGCACTTTCGGCGGCGCGATTTTTAGCTACGGCGATCTCAACATTATCGACAGCGAAGTCAGTGGCAATACAGCCGAACACGGTGGCGCGCTTTTCGCTTTCGCGGGCAATTTGAATATCATCAACAGCGAATTCAACAGCAATGCAGCAGAAAGAGCCGGCGGCGCGATTAGAGTTTGGGAGAGTCAGGCGGCCATCACGAACAGCCTATTCAGTGGCAACACGGCTGGATGGGCTGGTGGCGCGATCGATCTGCTTACTGATCCAGCCACCCTCACCATTTCGAATAGTGAATTCGTCAGCAATTCAGCGGGCGCATTCGGCGGCGCGATAGAGAGCTTCAGTGCTGTGCTACGCGTCAAGCACAGCAAGTTTATAGGCAATTCAGCCAACACCTCTGGTGGCGCGATCAACCGTTCCTATTCAACAAATGTCAGTGTTGAGGGAAGTACCTTTTCCAAGAATCGGCCTCAAGATTGTGTAAACGTTGAATGCGTAAGCGTGCCCGACGGCGGCAGGACTCTGGCGGCGACAGCAATAGAAGAAGGCAGCCCGCCGCCGGCAGCGGTACCTGAGGGCCCGATTAACGCGGGCGAGTTGTGCGAGCTGGCGGACGCTATCACAGCGGCGAACGAGGACCGGGTGGCCGGCGGCTGCCCCGCAGGAAGCGGCCACGATACCATCACTCTGTTACGGAATATCAGCTTGTCGAACGCACTGCCGCCAATCACAACTGGGATCAGTATAGACGGGGCTGGAAAAACAATCAGTGGCGCCGGCGCGCATCGTATATTCAGCGTCCAACAGGGCGGCGACCTGTCGATCAGCCAGTTATGGTTGATCGATGGCAGCGCCGAAGAAGGCGGCGCCATCTTGAACCAGCGCGGTAACCTTACTGTGACTGGTAGTCACTTCAGCGGCAATACTGCCACCAGCAACGACGGTGGCGCGATAGATTCTGACGGCGGCAGTCTGTCCATCACGAATAGCACGTTTAGCGGCAATACATCGGCAGATGATGGCGGCGCCATCTATTTTGATAACGATGACGACAATCCTCTGACCTTGAGTAGGAATACGTTCACGAACAATTCCGGCGAGGACGGCGGCGCACTGTATTTCGATGACGGGTTTGGCGACCTCGAAAACAATACCTTTCGGGGCAATTCTGCAGGCGACAACGGCGGCGCCATTTACTTTGACGACGATGACGGCGGGCCGTTGAGCATAAGCGGCAATACCTTCGCGGAGAATTCCGCGGAGGACGAAGGCGGCGCCATATACGTGCGGGATGGGCAAGGTACGCTCTCAGACAATAAGTTCGAGGACAACACGCCCAACCGCTGCGCCGGTAGGGGCCTCCCCAATTTTTCCGGCGGATGTGGCGACGCGCCTGAAGACATGCCCGAAGTACGGACTTGGCGTGTGGGCGCTCGCGCCCTGATCGTCCACGATGATACCGACCTGTGGCGTGATGCCGGACCGCTGGGCGGGCGAAATGTCGTCAAGCGCAAACTTGACGCCGGAACGCCAATCGAGTTTCTCGACCTGAACGACCCTCACGATTCGCACGCCTGGTACTTGGTAAGGGTGCTGGAAACGGATTTGATCGAAGGCTGGATCGCCCAGCCGATTGATGGGCCTGACCTGTTTATTGAATCCACTGTGACGATCAGCGTTCCCGCTGTGGCGCCAAAAGATACCGAGGCCGAAGCGGAGTCCAGCACACCGTCCATTGCTTTGGGCGAATCGGTCGAATTCTGTCTGGTTGCAGAGACTGATAGGGATTCGTTCCAACTGCTCCTGACTGAGCCGAGCTTCTTCATAGCTGTGAGCATGACTGCGCATGATCAGAACACCGAAATCATGGTGCCGGCGCTAACGCTTTGGGACAGCGCGGGAAACGAGCTAAAGACGGACAAGAACGACAGTGAAGAGCGTGTCGCGCAATTGAACGTATCCAATCCGCAACCAGGCCTTTACACGGTCAGCGCCTGGACTGTGCGCGGGAAGGGCTGTTACACGCTGGCAGCCTTTGATGGCGGGACTGAACTCGAAGTTGTCACAGAAGGATCCGGTGTCAGTTATGAGCGGCTGAAGCATGCCGACGGGAATGTTGATCTCAGCGCAATCGACGATCAGGAATTGGTGGCGATCGGCGTTATTGATGCCGCACGATTCCACGGGTCTGGCTTTGAAGACGGTGTAAACGTCTGTTTTCCCGGCTTTGGCGAAGTGATGTTTAGGTCCGAATTCAATCCCGCAACCTATCATCCATGGCCGTCGTTGAGGAACAATGGCAAGACTTGCACCCGGATACTGCGTCCAGGCACATTAGCGCTCGTAACGGACAGTGACGATCTGTCCGCGCTATACACGCCTTTGCAGCCTTACTACGCGGGTATCGCCGATGTGCCGAATCTATTCCTGCAACTGGCCGATAGCACTCTATTCCGAGGCGCTTTCTTGCACTGCCAGCCCGCTGTTGATCGCTTCAAGCTTGATAGGCTGCGATTTAGAAGCGGACTGATAGAGTCCGAAGAATTCGTGGGCTCTACCACAGATCACATTGCCCGATGTGTTACTGGCGACGCAATGGGTGCGGGCCCTAATGACCTGCGTGAATCCGTTGATACACTCAATGACTTCCTTGTGGGTGTAGAAAAGCTGGATGCGGTCAATGACTTTATTCAAAAACATCCGAAGGATGCAACAGCGGACAGTACGCTGTTCGCAATGTTCGAGCGAGGACTGATAACCGAAGAAGAATATTTGACATATTTGGTCTATCGCGAGGAAGGGGAAAGTTTTGTTGCCTTCTCTCTCCGAGACCATCTTGTCACCATACTTGAGACGGGAATCGACGCTTTGCCACTAACCGATGCTGCCAAACAGTACGCGCGAAATAGCGTCGATACTCTGCTGGCTTCCGAAGAAGCCGATGAAATCCTGGAAAACACCGAACGTGTAATCAATCATCCTCTATTCCCACTCGTGATATCCCGCTCGGTTACCGGTGAGGTGCGTAGTACGCCAAAGGCATGGAATGATCTGTTCGTGGTAGCGCTCATGGAAGTTGCTGGAGAAGACTCGATTGACGCTGTCGCGGACTTGCTTGTATGGGTGCCAATGGGTCCAGGCGAGACGCTGTATCTCATTCTTGGAGAAGGTGCGCAGCAGTATGCCTACACGCGCGGCAAGTTGAAAGATTATTGCCGCATAACAAATAAGGCGCGGGCCACACTTCATGTGCGAGCGGCGCCGGATCTCAACTCCGAAGCCTTGGGAGCACTTGTTATAGACCGCCGTATATTTTCCGAAGGTATCGTGACAGACGCAAACGAAAAGAGATGGCATAAAGTGCTTGTTCGCCAGAGCCCACATAAACGAGGAGCGACAGGATTAGCGTCCCTAAGAGGTTCGGGATCGAGCAGCATCCAGTGGCTTGATGGTTACATCGATGCGGACTGGGTGGAAGAAAAAGGTGTTTGCGACGACTACGTTGAACCCGATGCTGGTTGATACAAAACCTAGTACGACACAGCGCGTGAAGTAGCCGAGCGTTTCATTGATCCGCTGAGCCAGATTCCGACCGCCATCTAAGATCAAGTAGGCACATTCGGGATTTTCTCTGGTGCGCCTTCCGATAAGGCGATGCGGGGTTGGGCAGTCCGCCAGGTGGGCGAGAGGATGGCAGTCGCGCCGAGAAGGACTGTGCCAAAGATGAAGATGACGAAGAGGCGCATTTCTGTTTGGCTGGGCTACCAAATGCGTTGTATTGGGTAGTCGCTAAACGCAGCGTCGCGAGTAATGATGGTTAAGTCATGGCAAATGGCTTGCGCGATAATCATGCGGTCGAACGGATCTCGATGCCCTGATTCCGGAAAGGGAAGCTTAGCCACCGTCTCGGCGTGTTCCGCCGTAATTTGCAGGATGCCAAAGTCATTCCTGGTCGTATGAGTTTCGACGAATTGCTGAAGAGACGCGGGTAAGGCCAGCTTCCGCAAGCTGGCTTTTATTGCCATCTCCCAGATGTTGGCAGCGCTTAGAT
>JAPOWK010000108.1 GCA_026707665.1 Chloroflexota bacterium | reverse complement strand
TGACCTCGCCCGTCGATACCGGCGCGGTCACGCTGGCGCTGCCGCAAGATGTGCAAGCCGAAGCGCATGATTACCCGAGCGCCTTCTTCGAGAAGCGCGTCTGGGAGATCCCGCGCAATCGGGCTGATATTGGCGCAATAAAGCGGGCGGCGCAGTGGATTCGCGCGAGCGAGCAGCCGCTGATCATCGCTGGCGGCGGCGTTCATTACAGCGATGCCTATGACGCGCTTGAGGACTTTGTCGGGCGGACCGGCATCCCCAGCTGCGAGACGCAGGCGGGCAAGGGCGCGCTCCAATACGACAATTTGGGCAATCTGGGCGCGATCGGCGTGACTGGCACGGAAGGCGCCAATATCCTGGCGACCGAAACTGATCTGGTCATCGGCATCGGCACGCGCTACAGCGATTTCACCAGCGCTTCCAAGACCGCCTTCATGAATGCGGGCGTTCGCTTCATCAATATCAATGTCGCTGAATTCGACGCCTACAAGCACAACGCCTTGCCGCTGGTGGGCGATGCGCGCGTAACGCTGGAGGAGCTAGCCGAGGCGCTGGGCGGCTATGCGGTGGATGCGGCTTATCGCGAGCGCGTCCAGGCTTACAATCGCTCCTGGGATGCCGAGGTGCATCGCATTTACAACCTCGAGCACGAGCCGATGCTGAGCCAGGGCGAGGTGATCGGCATGGTCAATTCGCTGTCGGAGGCGGGCGATACGGTGCTCTGCGCGGCCGGCAGCCTGCCCGGCGACCTGCACAAGCTCTGGCGCACGCGGAATCATAAAGGTTATCACCTGGAATACGGCTATTCGACCATGGGTTACGAGATCGCCGGCGGCTTGGGCGTCAAGATGGCTGACCCCGAGCGTGAAGTTTGGGTGATGGTCGGCGATGGCTCCTTCTTGATGATGCACACTGAGATCGTGACCATGGTGCAAGAGGGCATCAAAGTGAATATCATCGTGCTGGACAATCACGGGCACGCCAGTATCGGCGGATTGTCGAAGAGCGTCGGCAGCGATGGCTTCGGCACTAAATTCCGCTATCGCACTGAGTCCGGGCATCTGGATGGCGAGACCCTGCCCATTGACTTCGCCAAGAATTGCGAGAGCCTGGGCGCCCGTGTCATTCGCGCGAAAGACCGCCAGGAATTTTCCCGCGCCATGGAAGAAGCGAAGGCCCATCAGGGCGGTCCGGTCTGCATCGTCACCGAGGTCGACCGGCGGCAGCGCGTCGATGGCTATGGCTCCTGGTGGGATGTGCCAGTGGCGGAGGTCGCCGAGAGCGAGTCGGTCACTCAGGCGCGCGAGGCTTATGTCGCGTACAAGGAACGCGAGAGTTATTATCAGTAATGGATATCTGTAGGGGCCAGAGCGCGATTCACAGATTCGCCCCTACAGGTCGCCGGCCGGCATAACGGAATTTGTAGGGGCGACCTAGTAGGTCGCCCGCGTTCTAATAGGGAAACGAAATGCATGTATTAACTCAAGAAGAAATGGCTTTCTGGCATGAAAACGGCTACGTCATCGTTCGCGATGCCCTGCCGCAAGCCAACCTGGACGCGGTGGTCGACATCATCTGGGAATTCATGGAGATGGATCGCGATGACCCGGAAACCTGGTATCGCTTGGGGGACGGCGATGAGGCCAAGCCCAAGCTGAAAGAATCGGGCATGGCCGAGCTATACCAGCATCAAGCGCTCTGGGAGAACCGGCAGCATCCGCGCGTCTATGGCGCCTTTGCCGATATCTGGGGAACCGAAAAGCTTTGGGTTTCTTTCGATCGCGTCAATCTCAACCCGCCCGCGCGCGCGGATTGGGACTTTCAAGGCTTTGTCCACTGGGACATCGATACATCGCTGGTACCGCTTCCGAATCGAGTGCAAGGCGTATTGTCGCTGGTCGATGTTCCAGCGGAAGCCGGCGGTTTGCAAGTTGTGCCTGGCTTTCACCGGCGCTTTGACGAATGGGTAAAGACCCAGCCAGCAGACCGCAATCCACGCATTCCCGACATGGCCGGTCTCGAGCTGAAATCATTGGCGACGAATGCCGGCGATCTGGTTATTTGGAACAGCCTGCTGCCGCATGGCACCGGGCGCAATAATTCGACGCGCCCCCGTCTCGCCCAGTACATCACCATGTTCCCGGCGAAAGAAGACGATGAAGCCATGCGACAAGAACGAATCAAGCTGTGGCGGGAACGCAAATCGCCCGATCGTAAGGCTTTCCCGGGCGATCCACGCCGTTGGGAAATCGAGCATGGCGCCACGGCGAAACTGACGCCGTTGGGCGAAAAGCTGCTCGGCTTAAGAAACTGGTAGTAATTCTCAAGGTGCCAAATGACTGATCTTCCAGGAGTCGCTGGCTGTTCAATTGCCGCTACAATTGGCGAAGGGTCCGCTCTTGCGAACGATGAGATACGATGCAGCCTGCGCCATATTGATGCGTTGCCAAGCCAATGATTGACAAGGGTGGGTGGATTGTTGCCGTCGTGATTGCTGGAAGCTATGAATAGACTAGCTCTGCTTATCCTGGTTGCCGCTATGACCGTTGGCGCTGGATTGGCTAAAGACGATGAAGTCATTTCCACTAGCCAAGCGCGCTGTGACGTTTTTGCCGATATTCTGCTGGATTACGGCGATTCGCCGCTATTGAGACCAATTCCAGCAAATGGAGACCCGTCTGACGTGCAATGGCAGACTGTCAATGATATCATTGGCGGATTGGCCAGATTATATGCATGCCCGCCCGCAACGGCTGCGACTACCGCTCCTGCAGACATTCCTTCCGAAACGCCGACAATATTGAGCACGAACGTGGAAATTACGTTCCCGCCCCGCATATATGTTGTTCGCAACGCCATTGATATTCGAGGCACGGTTGCCTCGTCAGACTTGAGGAGTTTTTTCATAGAATTCCGACCACTCATGCAGGATTTGACAACCGCCGCGAGCTGGAGCGGAAAGAAAATTGACTGGTTGCCCGCCACCTTGCCTCAGATTAATCCTGTAAGGCAGGGCGTATTGGGACGCTGGAATACGACATCATTGCCAGAGGGATTATACGAACTACGCGTGACGCTTAACGTTGGCACGCCAACGCAACGGCACGTCTATGTTGGACCGATTCGAGTCGAGAATCATCCTCCTAGTTTCCAAGACGGGGAGACTGATGACGAGTGATGTAGTCAAAGTCGGACTAGTCGGCTGCGGTAATGTCGTCCAGTACGGGCATCGTCCCGCCTTGCTGACGCTGCCGGATGTCGAATTGGTCGCGCTCGCCGATATTACTCCGGCGCGCCGCGCTATCGGGCAGGCCTGGTTCGGCTTGAGCGACGATCAATTGTACCAAGATTACCGCGCGCTGCTCGCCATTGATAAGATTGACGCCGTCGTCATCGCCGTGCCCCAGAAGCATCGTCCGCAAATCGCGCTGGAGGCTTTTGCCGCTCGCAAGCACGTCCTTAGCGAGAAGCCGATCAGCAATGTGCCGGCGACCGCCGATGCGCTCATACGCGCGTCTGAGCAAGCCGGCTTGAAAATGGCGCTGGTGCACAATTACCACTTCTTGCCCGAGTTCCGGCAGATTAAGAAGATGCTCGCCCAGGGCTTAATCGGCGACATGCGCGTCGCCACGCTGCATTTTCTGGGCGTCATTGATTATCCGGGCGCGGCCGAATACCAATCCGGCTGGCGTCATACAATGGCGGCCGGCGGCGGTGTGTTAATGGATATGATCCACGCCGCGTACCTGGCAGAATGGCTCGCGGGTGAAGAGGCGCAGCAGGTCATGGCATTCGTCGACGCGCTGGAATACGCCCATCGGCAGCCCGAGATCGAAGATCTGGCGCTGCTGCAAATTGCCTTTCCCCAGTCATACGCCGCCATTCACATGGCATGGGGCGAGGGCGTTGGCGGCGCCGATATCAGCGGAAGCGATGGGCAGATTCGCATGCGTTACAAGCAATATCAGAGCGGTGGCTTCAACCAGCCGATTGAGCTATACAGCGTCGACGGAGACTGGAATCGTTCTGATCACGCTATCGCCAATCGCGAGACGCACATGGAAGCGACAGCTGATTCCTTCATCGCTCTCTATGCCGACTTTCGCGACGCCATTCGCGAAGACCGCGAACCGATGGCGCCGGCGACGGCGGGCGCGCGCGCCTTGGAGATTGTGCTGGGCGCGTATGCCTCGGCTGTTACCGGGCGAGTCGTCACCTTACCGCTGGATAAGGACTGCCCGGTTTATCAGAAGGGCATCGATGGCATCGCCGAACTAGACGCCTGGGAAGGGAGCAAGACGAAGGCGGCCGGCTTGTTCGGATTGAGAGAGTAAGGACCGCTTTATGACCGCCCTCCGCGGCATGCTGACTTTGGACGAATTGGCAGCCAGCGTCGTCGCTGATGAGATCGATACGGTGATCCTCGCTTTCAGCGATCATTATGGTCGGCTGCTTGGCAAGCGCCTGGACGCAGAATACTTTATCGCGGAGGCGGCGCGGCAGGGCACCCACGCCTGCAACTATCTGTTGACGACCGATATGGAAATGGAACCGGTGCCAGGCTATCGCTTCGCGAATTGGGAGCGGGGTTACGGCGATTTCCATCTCGTGCCGGACATGAATACGCTGCGCCGGGCGAGCTGGCTGGAGAAGACGGCAATGATCCTCTGCGATGTCGAGGACGAACGAACGCATCAGCCGGTTACGGTCGCGCCACGCTCGATTCTACGCCGCCAACTGGAAGCGGCCGCGAGCCTGGGATTCAGCGCAAATGCCGCTTCAGAGCTTGAATATTACATCTACCGGGATTCTTACCGTGAGGCGCATGAAAAGGGCTACGCCGATCTTGAGCCAATGGGATGGTATCTGGAGGATTACCACATTCTTCAAGGCACGCGCGAAGAAGCGTTCACCGCCGCCGCCCGCCGCCAGCTGAAGCATTCGGGCATTCCCGTGGAGAGCAGCAAGGGCGAATGGGGCTTGGGCCAGCATGAGCT
>JAPOWK010000052.1 GCA_026707665.1 Chloroflexota bacterium | reverse complement strand
AAGGCAAACATAAAGTTAGACTAAAATGTGCTTCTTGGCAAAGAAAACAGGGGCGAGGCGGTGACTCGCCCGCAACCGTCGGGGGGCATAGATGCGAATCATAGATGAATCCGTCCTGGAAGATCTCGCTCTCGGCGCGGCTGTCCTGGGCACGGGCGGCGGTGGCGACCCCTATATCGGCAAGCTGATGGCGCGCCAAGCCATCCGCGATTATGGGCCAGTTGAGCTGTATACGCTGGATGAGTTGGACGACGACGATCTGATCGTGCCGACGGCGATGATGGGTGCGCCGACGGTTATGGTGGAAAAGATGCCCAACGGCGATGATATCGTCAACGCTTTTCAGTCCGTGGGCAAATACATTGGAAAGCCGGTCAAAGCGACGATGAGCATTGAAGCCGGCGGGCTGAATTCGGTGGTGCCGATCTATTGCGCCGCCCGCCTGCGCGTGCCCATGGTCGATTGCGATGGGATGGGACGGGCTTTCCCCGAGTTGCAAATGGTCACCCATACGATTCACGGCATATCATCGACGCCCTTCGCCATGTCCGATGAACGGGGCAACACGGTATTGATGGAAACGATCAGCAACCTGTGGACGGAGACCTTCGCTCGCAGCGTCACCGTCAACATGGGCGCGATGGCGATGATCGCGCTTTACGCCGCCACCGCCGCCGAGTTGCGCGAAGCGGCCATCCCGGGCACGATCACGCTGGCGGAAGAAATCGGCAAAACAGTGCGCCGCGCCCGCCTGGAAGAAGACGAACCGGTGGAGACGATCCGCGAAGCTGTGGGCGGCTACTTGATATTCAAGGGCAAGATAGGCGATGTCGAGCGGCGTACGGAAGCCGGCTTCGCCAAGGGTGACGCGCACATTGCTGGCATCGACGAATACGCCGGGCAGAACCTACAACTGAGCTTCCAGAACGAGCATCTTGCCGCCCGCATCGACGGCGAATTCAAGGTGACCGTGCCGGATCTTCTGGCGGTTCTGGATGTGGATACCGGCGAGCCGATTACCACCGAAGGCCTTCGCTATGGCTTCCGCGTCGCCATCATCGCCATCGCCTGCGCGGAGAAGTGGCGCAGTCCCAAGGGCTTGGAAATCGTCGGTCCCGCGTATTTCGGTTACGAGACCGAATACGTCCCGGTTGAAGAACGGTACGGGTAACCTCCATCGGTCTACCCCTGCCCCGGCCCCTCCCGACGGGTCTGTGTCTACGCAACCCCGAATCATCAGGGTGGGGAGCCAAGGCAGGCGCAATTGGGACGCGGTGTGGGATTCATTGTCTACGCGAATGCTCGGCAAAACTTCCCCCCATTGATATGGGGGGACCGAGGGGGGTAGACCAAACGCAGTATTTGTGCACTTTGTGCCTTTATAGTGAACAATTTCGAGGTGATCCAACATGCGTCTATTGCACGAACAAGAAATAGAAGACATCGCCCTGGGCGCCGCCGTGCTCGGTACCGGCGGTGGCGGCGATCCCTACGTCGGCAAGTTGATGGCCCGTGAAGCCGTCAGGCAATACGGACCCGTGGAGCTATACACACTGGACGAACTCGAAGACGACGATCTGATCGTGCCCTCGGCCGGCATGGGCGCCCCAATCGTGATCGTGGAAAAGCTGCCCGCGGGCGATGACATGATCCGCGCCTTCAAGGCTTTGGGCAGATATTCTGGTCGCGAACCGCGCGGCACGATGAGCATTGAAGCGGGCGGGCTGAACTCGGTCATGCCGATTTATGTCGCCGCCCGATTGCGCATCCCCATGGTCGATTGTGATGGCATGGGCCGCGCCTTCCCCGAGATTCAGATGACAATCTTCACCGCGCACGGCATCACCGCCAGCCCCTTCGCCATGTCGGATGAGCGCGGCAATGTGCTGCTGATGGATACGGTCAGCAATCACTGGGTCGAGACTTTTGCGCGTTCTTGTGTTGTGCACATGGGCGCCGAGGGCATGATCGCCTTGTATTCGGCGACGGTGAAACAACTGAAGGAAGCGGCGATTTACGGCACGATCACGCTCGCGGAAGAGATCGGCAAAACGGTGCGCAATGCCCGCCGCGAAGAAGCGAATCCGGTCGACGCTGTGCGCAAAGCAGTTGGCGGCTACCTTGTATTCCGCGGCAAGATCATTGATGTCGACCGGCGAATCGAAGGCGGCTGGAATCGCGGCGACGCCAAGATGGCGGGGACCGGCGACTTCGCCGGGCAAGAGTTGTTGCTCGAATTCCAGAATGAGCACTTGGTCGTGCGCGTCGATGGCGAATTCGCCGCCACCGTGCCCGATTTGATTGCGGTGCTCGACAGCGAAACGGGCGAGCCGATCACCACCGAGGCGCTGCGTTATGGCATGCGCGTCGCCGTCATTGCCTTTCCCTGCGCGCCGCAATGGCGGGAGCCGGCCGCGCTCGAACTCGCTCACCCGCGCTACTTCGGCTACGATGTCGATTATGTGCCGGTCGAGGAGCGCTACCGAGGCGCTTGATGCGGCTGCTCTACGAAGCGAACATGGAAGATATTGCCGTCGGCGCGGCGATTCTGGGCTCCGGCGGCGGCAGCGATCCCTACATCGGCAAATTGATGGCGCGCGAAGCCATCCGTCGTTATGGACCCGTGCCACTCTGTAGCCTCGATGACCTCGCTGATGACGACTTGGTTTTGCCGGTCGCCGGCATGGGCGCTCCAACCGTCCTCGGGGAAAAATTGCCCGCAGGCGATGATATCCTCCGCGTCTACGAGACCCTGGGCAGATACAGCGGACGCGCCCCGCGCGCTACAATGAGTATCGAAGCCGGCGGCATGAACTCGATCCGTCCCATTTACATCGCCGCCCGTCTGGGCATCCCGGTCGTCGATTGCGATGGCATGGGGCGGGCTTTCCCCGAAATTCAAATGACCGTCTTGACCGCGCACGGCATCAGCGCCAGCCCCTTCGTCATGTCTGATGAACGCGGCAACATCCTGCTAATCAATGCCGTCAGCAACCGCTGGGTGGAGACCTTCTCGCGAAGCTGCGTCATGCACATGGGCGCCACCTGCGCCATCGCCCTCTATTCGGCAACGGTGAAGCAGCTGAAGGAAGCCGCGATTCACGGCACGATCACCCTGGCCGAAGAGCTTGGGGTGACCGTGCGCCAGGCTCGTCTTCACGAAAAGAATCCAGTCGCCGCCCTGTGCCAATTCGTCGGCGGTTTTCTTCTTTTCCGCGGCAAGATCACCGATGTCGATCGGCGCGTCGTCGCCGGCTTCGCGCGAGGCAAGGCCAGTATGAGCGGTTCTGGCGACTTCGCCGGGCAAGACCTTTGGCTCGATTTCCAGAATGAACATCTCGCAGTCCGACTCGATGGCCGATACATCGCCACCACGCCCGACCTCATCGCCGTCCTCGATGGCGAAACCGCCAAACCCATCACCACCGAAGGGCTGCGATATGGCATGCGCGTCGCTGTCATCGCCATTCCTTGTGCCCCGCAATGGCGTGAACCCGCCGCGCTGGCACTCGTGCATCCGCGCTACTTCGGCTACGATGTCGACTATATTCCGGTAGAGGAGCGGTTCCATTCATGATGCGCCAAGTCACACTCAACGACACCCAAGCCATCGCTATCGGCGCCGGCGTACTCGGCACGGGCGGCGGCGGCAGCACCTATCTGAACCGCCTCCGCCTGAACAATGAGCTGCGCCAGGCCGGGCGCCCGGTGCCAGTCATTCGAGCCGATGATGTGCCCGACGACGCGCTGGTCTGCGCCGTCGGTGGCATGGGCGCGCCGACGGTCAGCAACGAAAAGCTGCAAGAAGGGCAAGAGATCAAGCGAGCCGTCCGCGCCCTGGAGGAGCACCTGCAGCAGAAGATATACGCGATCGTCATCGGCGAGATCGGCGGCGGCAACGCCCTCGGACCAATGATCACGGCCTTGCAACTTGGCCTCCCCGTTGTCGACGGCGATGGCATGGGGCGCGCCTTTCCCGAGCTGGATATGGATACCTTCATGATTTATGGCGCGGCGCCGGCGCCCTTCGTCCTGGCCGATTCCCATGGCAATGTCGCGATCTTCAAGCGGATTGGATCGGCGAAGCAGGCCGAGGAATTCGCCCGCAGCTTGACCATCGAGATGGGCGGCTCGGCCGGGCTCGTCATGCCGGTGATGAGCGGCGCTGAACTGAAAGCGACTGTCATCCGCGATACGCTCAGCCTGGCGAAACGCCTCGGCGACGCCGTGCTAGACTGCCGCGCGCGCGGGATTGAGCCGGCGGAAATGGTCACGGCGCTGTGCAAAGGCAAGGTTCTTTTCCGAGGCAAGATCATTGATGTCGAGCGGCGAACGGTTCAGGGATTCGCGCGGGGCAAGCTCGTCATCAGCGCGTTTGACCGATTCGATCATCAGATCGAAATCGAGTTTCAGAATGAGAATCTGATCGCGCGCGCAAATGGCGCAGTCAGTTGCACCGTGCCCGATCTGATTACGCTAGTCACCCTCGAAGAAGGCGAGCCCATCGGTACCGAGGCGCTGCGTTATGGTTTGCGCGTGGCCGTCTTGGCGATGCCGGCGCCCAAGGAGCTGAAGACGCCGGAAGCGCTGGCGGTCGTTGGTCCGCGCGCCTTTGGCTACGATCTGGATTTCCGCGCGCTGCCGGGGGATTTGTTGTAAGTCACGGGCCACGCTATTTCCCTCGTCTTGGATGGTAATTCATGCCAAGCTATAATGGGCGTGCCACGTCGATTGAAGTTGAGGAATCGGCAGGATTGGGCGGGGCAAGGGAAAGGGCAAAATACATGGCTGATCTAACGACGGACAAGGCAACTGACGAAGTGGAAGCCGGGTCAAAAAGCGCGCTGATGGAAGTCGTGGCAGCGATGCACAAGTTGACCCTGGAGGAGCAAGCGCAACTTTTGGAATACCTGAGCCGAGCGCTGCAATACGGCATCAGACGAGAGTCGTTTAAGGACGTATCGTGGGAAGAGTTTAGTGAGCGCAGCTTCGGGAGCTTGCCAAATTTGCGGTTTAGGCGCGATGAATTCGGCAACCG
>JAPOWK010000106.1 GCA_026707665.1 Chloroflexota bacterium | reverse complement strand
CGGCAGAAGAGCTACCCTTGAGCGCGCGCAATATGCCCCGAGTGTCCTCCTGGGCTCCGACGATCGCCGTCAGCGCCATCACAAGCGCTACAACAAATGTCACTCCGATTAGAGAGCGGATCCTGGATTGTGCGTACATGAGTCTTTTTCCTCTCTATACTATTCTTTGGAAATGTCTTCCGACTGTAAGTATATCGCGCAGGGGGGGGGGATTGCAAACTTTGGCCGCTATGGCGACGGGTCAACCACCGTCTGACCCCTACAGCCAAAATTTATGTGAAACCTTGTAGCCACACGCGCGACAATGCCGCCGCCCATCCATGCAAAGGGTTTCGCCTTATTCCGCATTCCACATTGCAACGAAAGCTGTAGGGGCGTTTCGCTGAAACGCCCACAGGAATAATTCGGATGCCTGCGATGAGGGCGTCTCGGCGGGTCGCGTAGACACTGACCGTCAGACGCCCCTACACGAGAATCCATATCGGAGAAGGGCATGCCGACTGGGGACTAGCCCAGCAAGCGCTGGTTCTAGTCCTCCTCGATATAGAAGAGATGGATGTACTCGGTGAAGTTTCTGGTCACGCCCTTGACGCGGGAATTGAAAATGTCAACGGCGGTGAAGAAGACCGGGTTCATCGTGCCGCTCTCTTGCGCGACCAATACCTGAGCCTGTCCCAAAAGCTCTTTGCGCTTGTCAAAGTCAAGCTCGGCGCCCGCGTCGATCAGCAGCTGTTCGAATTCCTCGCTGCACCATTTGGACATGTTGTTGCCCGACCCACAGCCGAAGAGCTCTTTCATCCCGGATGACGCCTGGCGCTGGCCCCACCAATCAAGGTAGAAAGCGTTCTTGCCAAAATGATCGGGGTAGTAGGTGTCGGCAGGCACTTGGTTGATCTCGATTCGGATGCCGGCCTCGGCCGCCTGTTCCTTGTAGGCGACAGCCAGCGGAACCAGCGTGGGATAGACATCGCCGACCGTCAGCACGACATCGATGCCGTCGGGGTAACCCGCTTCAGCCAACAGTTCCTTGGCTCTCTCGACGTCGCGCGAACAATCCTGCTCAAGGAAATAGGGGTCTTTCTTCCAGACGGAGGTATCACAGGCGATGTCGCCTTGTCCGGCATAGACCACCTCAAGCGTCTCCTGGCGATCCTGAGCCAGCTTAAACGCCTGGCGCACGCGCAGGTCATCGAAGGGCGGCTGCGTGACATCCATCGCAATCTGGGTAAAACCGCCAGAGTCCTGAATCAGGAAGGTGAAATCATCGTTCCCCTCGAATAGGGCGAAATTCTCAGCCTTAATCTGACCGATTCCCACGTAATCAAGTTGATCCGTGAGCAGCGCCTGAGCAATGCCAGCTGAGCCAGAGACGTGGTGGAGTTCAATGCCGGCCAACCCTGGCGGTCCCTCCCAATAATCGTCGAAAGCCGCCAACACCGTTAGCCCTACCGGATTCTGCTCCACGACATAGAAGGCGTCAGTGCCGATGCCGGTTTCGGCAATGGTGTCGCCACTGCCTTCAGGGATCATTACCAAGCGCTTTTCCGACACTCTGAGGGGGAATTCAACGTCAACCTGATGCAGCGGTATCACGATGGTGTAGTCGTCCGGCGCCGACATATTCTCCTCGTCGATGATCAGGTATTTGTCTCTGACAGGCGAGCCCGTGTCCGGATCCAAGACACGCCGAATGCTGTAGAGCGCGTCGGCCGAAGTGAAATCCGACCCGTCATGAAACTTCACACCCTGTTCGAGATGGAAGGTCCATACTTTGCCCGTTTCGTCCGATTCCCATGATTTGGCCAAATCGGGGACGACGAAGGTCGCGCCTATATCCAAGCGAGTCAGCTGATTCCAGACATACTGCAGGACGAGTCCTTCCGCATTCGGTCCATGAGGATCGAGGTTACTGGCGGGCGTAGTGCCGGCCTTCAAATGCCGCAATACGCCGCGGATGTCTTCTTGCGCGCCGACGGTCGCCGTCAGCGCCAGCACAAGCGCTGCAAGAACGATCACCGCCAAAATGGAGCGAGTCCTGGACTGTTTGTACATGAGTCTTTTCCTCTCTATACTATTCTTGGGAAATGTCTTCCGACTGTGAGTATATCGCGCAATTTTTTTCTACAATTTTTAGGACGGATTCTGGTTGATTTGACCAAGGGACGATCGTCGCCACCGTGTCCTCGATGGTCAATAGGGTCGCCCACTGCCTCGCCGGATATGCAGACGCAAGCCGGCCATGCCAACGCCGCCGCCACCCTGCTACATGCCCGGCCAGCCGATGATGATCCGGGGATCCGTAGGCGTTTCTATCTACTGCGGTTGAGGAGAATTCATCAAGTACTGTTGGTCACTTGCGCGACAAGTGCAATCAGCCCGCTTATCTAACTCGGTCAAAGCCGTGAAATACTCTCTACCGCTCCCGGAATATCCAAATAATCTGCACTGTAGGCCTCGCGCAGCAAGGGCGCAGGAACGAATCGGTCATATTTGTCGCGCTGGAGGTTGTATTCGCTGACCGGTTTGGCGAGCGCCTCGGGTGTTGGGTGATCTTGGCATTGACGCCGCAGCTGCTCCCTCAAGTCGGCGGCGGAAGCGTGAGACGCCTCCAGCACCAGATAGTAAGGCGGATCCTGATCAGGCACACCAATGCCGCTGTGTCGAAGCAAGAGGGCTAGGGTGGCGAACTGCCGCGTGCCGCACCAGGGGAAGAGAAGGAAACGATTGTCAGCCAAGGGCAAAATCGATGAGGCCGCCAGATCTACCCGCTGCGCCGCCCGTCGAGCGATCCCCAGGCGCAGGCGAGCGCGCTCGGTCATGTAAACAAAGTCGGAGTCGGTCAGCAGGATCTGGCGCATCTTCTGCAGAATCCGCGTGTGAATCTCGATACCCGGAGAGGTCCAGCGGGTTGTGCCCCGGCCTTTCGCCCGCGCCACTTCAACGATGCGGCGTTCGGTGTCCACGCTTAGGACGCGCCACATGAATCCCGCGAGCACCAGCGTGCTATCGACATCAGGCGCGTCGGGAATCGTGCCGATCTCGCGGGACTTGTCGCGAACGCGGAACTCATCGGCGACCATAAAGACCGAATAGAAGCGGTAGTTGTTGACGATGTCTTCCGCATTCAAGCCGATGATCAAGCGGCCCCTTTCGGTACGCTGCAGGTGTTCAATGTCGAGCAGATGGCGCAGCAGTTGGCGGAATTGCTCAGCCTCAACGTCTTTGAACGGCGATAGCGTCAGTACGCGCTCTGCCAGTTGCGGGGGCGTCAGCTCAGTATGTGAATAGAGGATGCTCATCGCCTGGTGGTAGAGCAAGCTGAAGGGCAGGCGCGGGAGCTGGGGCGGCTCGATCCACTTCTCTTCGGCGTAAAGCTGAATGATGGCAAGGGTTTGCAGCAAGTTCCAGGGAACCTCTTCGCCAAAGTGGGCGGCTTCAGATTGGTTCTCACTGGTATAGGAGCACATCCGCGGCGGCGCTTGACGGCGGCCCGAGCGGCCCAGGCGCTGCACAAAGCTGGCGACGGAGTGGGTGGCGTTAATCTGCAAGACTTGATCCAGCTGCCCGAGATCAATGCCGAGCTCCAGGGTGACGGTCGCGGCGACGCAGGCCGGTCTGTTTTCTTCTTTCATCGCCGCTTCCGCGCTCTCCCGATAGGGCGCCGAGACATTGCCGTGGTGCGCATGATAAAAGTTGGGCAGGCTGTCGCGCTCGGAAATCCGCCGCATATTCAGGCTGATCTCTTCCACCGCGCTTCGGCTATTGGCGAAGATCAGCGTCTTTGGCGACCGCCGCGTCATCAGGTGAATGTCCATAAAGTATTGCTCTGTGTCGACCAGCAGCGCATCCAGGTCGCTCGGCGGGCCTTCGTCTTCGGAAGGCAAGAGGAAATACTTAACGGCGAGCTCAAGCTCGGACTTGCCCGGCCCCATGATCTTTTCCACGCCGAGGCTTGAGCGGCCGCGGAGCCAGTCCATCGCTAGCTCCGGCTCGCCCAAGGTGGCGGACAGTCCGATTCGCCGAGCTGGCGCCGATTGAAAGCGCTCAAGACGCTCCAGCTGGCACATCACTTGCCGGCCGCGATCCGAATCGATGAAGGCGTGAACCTCATCAATGATGACAAAACGCAAGTCGCCGAAGAGGCGCCTGAGTTCAAAGGTCCGATGCATCAACATCGCTTCCAGCGACTCGGGCGTGATTTGCAGGATGCCGCGCGCGCGTTGCAGAAAGCGCTGTTTCTTGGATTGAGACACATCGCCATGCCAGCTCTGCGCCGGGATATCGCTGTCTTCGAGCAAGCCGGTGATGCGGAGAAATTGGTCGTTGATCAGCGCCTTTAGCGGACCAATGTAAAGCGCGCCGATGGAAGCCGGCGGATCGCGGTCGAGCTCAGTGATGACGGGAAGGAGCGCCGCTTCGGTCTTGCCGCTGGCGGTGGCGCTGCAGATCAAGACGTGATTGGGCCCGTCAATGATGGCGTCGATGGCTTTCGCTTGTACTTCGCGAAGCGTTTCCCATTTGTGGCGATAGATGTATTCCTGGATGAAGGGCGCGAGCTTGTAGAAGGCGTTTTCGCTCATCAGATCTGGAAGCTGGCGTAGGGCGACGAGCCATTATCGTCATGGATTTCAGTGGCCGGCGTCAAGGCTTCCGGGTCGGCGACGGGTTCTCCCGTGGTGAATGGGACCTCGCCCACGAGCGACTCGAAGCTTTCTTCGGGGTTCTGCTGCAGCAGGTTGAGCAAAGCCACGAAGTCTCGCAGCACTTCGCGCGGCGTGAGCAAGGTATCGGCGCCGATACGATTCAAGACAATCGACATAAAGGCCTCGAGATGGCGGTCCTCAATCATGGTCTCGACCTTGTGGTGCAC
The DNA here is from genome assembly GCA_026707665.1 of Chloroflexota bacterium. Classification (GTDB taxonomy): domain Bacteria; phylum Chloroflexota; class Anaerolineae; order Aggregatilineales; family Phototrophicaceae; genus UBA6055. The sequence continues at coordinate 38,862 of JAPOWK010000106.1, read as the reverse complement.
CCGGTGAATCTCGCGAATCGTCTGCAGCAGCAGGAAGATTTCGCTGTGGCTGAGGACATCGAGCCGAATCAGGGGGCCCGACATATCGCGCAATCCTTGCCGAGCGAAGCGGCTGTCTTCCAGCCGCGTCTTCAGCGCTTCGTATCCGTAGAGCCCGCGGCGCTCATCCTCCACCATCTGTGGAGTTGCGCCAAAGAGCACGCCCAGGTACTCGGCTTTGCCCTGCAGCGTATCGTTCAAAATCGTGAGCAGGCGTTCGTAGTTGTTGTTGCGGGATATCTTGTGGGAGATGTGATAGAGGTTAACTGCTTCATCAATGAATATGATCAAGCCCTTATAGCCGATTTGCCGCATGAAATAGGCGAGGAGCTTGATGTAGTCATACCAGTTGCTGTCGTCAATAATGACGCGGACGCTCAGCGCTACCCGTGCCTCGGTCTTGGTATTGAATTCGCCCCGCAGCCAGCGAATCGCATTGCTCTTCAGCTCGTCGTTGCCTTCTTGATGTCCACGCCAGTAGGCATTGATGACAGTGGCGAAGTCAAAGCCATGCACCATGCCTTCCATTTCGCTTATGGTGGCGTGAATCCGCGCTTCCACCTCATTGGCGAAGCTGGGCAATGATGGACTGGTGCCCGCTTTCACCACTTCGGATTGAATGTTGTTGATCCACTTCTCCAGCAGCGCGGCGAAAGCGTTGCCGCCCGGGCGGGTATCGATGGCCATATTGTTCAGCAGTTCGCGATAGAGCTCGAGCCCTTCGTTCTTCGAGCCGGTCAAGCGCTTCTGCGGGCTGAGATCGGCATCGGCGACCACGAACTTCCGCTTGAAGGCATAATTGCGCAAGAGTTGCAGCATGAAGCTTTTGCCGGTTCCATATCGGCCGACGATCATGCGAAACGCAGCGCCGCCCTCGGCGACAATATCATCCAAGTCGTTGAGCAGCGCGCCCAATTCATCTTTCCGCCCGACCGCGATCTGTTCCGCCCCGGTACGCGGGACGACGCCGGCGCTCAGCGATTGCAAGATAGCCTGTGACGTGCGTTTCGGGATTCGTTTTGCCATACTTGACCTCAACGGCGTGTTGGATACATGTGCGACGCAGATTCCAGATTCATTCCACAAGATATTCCGGGTGCTGGAGGATGTATTCGACTTCATCGCGATACTCTTCCAGCACGATGCATATTCCATCTTCTTCGATAATCAGAGTATCACCGATTTCATCCAACGCGATGCCGTTGATCTCATCGATCATCACGCTGATAAACTCGCCCGGAAACTGGGATTCGATCGCATCGGCCGGGCATTCCCAGCCATTTGCCATCATCGCAGCGATGAGCTTCGCCCGACTGTCGTCGCTTGCGCCCATGATATGCGCGACTTCGGCCAGGTCAGTCAAGAGCTCAGCCGGCGTGTCCTCTGGTCTCTGAAGAAAACCCGATGCGGCTGGCTCGACGCCATTGTCCGAGCCCCCACCCAGGGCGCTGATAGCGTTCGGAGCATTTGTACCCATTGGCGCCCCCTGCCGCTCAGCCTGACCGACGCGGTATGTAGCGCCGCCGCCGGCAATTGCCGCGAAACGCGCGAGGCGGAGCAGGGCGCGCGCTTGCCTGCGTCCGCCAACCCGGGACCAATCGATGGCGCCAGTCTTTGCCAGCGGCTTGGCTGCGACTTCGATCGGCGTCGGCGCTTCTTTCGGCACGTGAGGCACCCAGCTTGCGGCTGCAACAAGCTCCTCATCTGCCGATGTCTCCTTTGGCTGTGACGGTTCGCTCAGGGGCTCGGCATCCGCGAGGAGGCGATCGCGAAGCGCTTCGGACTCCATAGCCAGCTGCGCGAGTTCGGAATGGTCGATTGACAATTCCCGCCTTGGCGCTTCCGGCTGCAGCGCCTTTTCGATGACGGATTTGCTCGCTTCCGTCAACTGGATGCCGCGAACACGATAGCGATAACCGGCTTGTCCGCGCAGGACATTTTCAGCATGTTTGATGATGCTGTTCAGTGCCGCGGTTAGCGGTTCGACCTCCGTCCAGGCATGAGTCGCGGCGATTTCTATTTCCGTTCCGGGATAGTTATGCACCGCGCTCACGAAGGGCGCCCGGCGGATGACTTGCCGGCGCGCCGGTTGATGCAGCTGAAAAAGCCTCTTTCCCTGTTCTTTTCGCGCCGCCTCATCTGCGGCAGCCAAGGCTTTCTTATACCCTTTGTGCAGGTCGGTCGATTCAGAGAACTTCTTGTAGAATTTGCTTTTCGTAGGGTTGTATTTCGCCAGCGCAAACAGGGTTCCATCCGGCAAAGCCTCGAATGACTCGCCTGAGTTCACCCAGGTTTCGAGGGCAAAGTTCTGATCCGTGACGTCAGTGACCTGGCTCACTTCGCTGTACCAGTCCAGCGCGTTCGGCACCAACTGATGCAGAACGATGAAGTCGGCAATCCAATCCGGCAGGTAGCGATCCAGCTTCGGCTGCAACTGCCGATAGTAGCGCCAGAATGCATCCAGGTGGTGGAACGCTTCAGCTGGAGAAGAGAAACCGATCATATTGATAACTTCGTAGATGTGGACGAAGAGATAGCTCAAGTCTGTCGGCAGCCGATTGCCTCGGCGCAGTTGCGCGCGCCAGTAGAAGTACCAACGCTGTTGCGCGGCATCCATGGACTCGTAAGTGGGCCAGTACTGCATGAATGGGACCGGCTCCGCCTGCGCTTCTGTCCGATTCACATACGCTTTGGCTTGTTCTGCGAAAAGATTTCCTTTTGGCGAGAAAGAGGCGCTAAAGTCGGCGTTCTGAGCGCGAGCCGGGATGGGAATATCTTTTGGCGCGGCCTCCGGGACGGGCATGCTCACCCGATAGTATATTTCGTCGGCGCGGCGCGGCTCATGTTCTACGGTCACGGTCTGTGATAGAGAGGGCGGCGTCTTGGTATCGCCCACGACTTCCAGCGGGTCGACCGCGACCAAGTCCTCCGGTTTACGTGAAATTCGACCGTTCAAGTGTTTCAGGCACTCCAGCGGGTCGACCAGTTCCAGGTTCAAGTCAAGAAACTGATGTCTGGTCGTGCTGACGCTTATCAGGCAGAAACGACCGCTTTTGCCGGTGCCAGGATGTATCTTGTTGACGAAGCCGCTGAAGATGATGGTATCGATTTTCTCAGTTCTGTCGGCGCTGTAGATCTCGTGAAGTGTTCGCAGCGGTATCTGCGCGAGGACCGATGCATACAGTTGTTTGCGCTGTGACTGGGGCAGCGCGGTCCCCGTGATTTCGTCGCGCGACTTGACATAGCGATATGCCTTGGCATCCGGCACGGCTTCAAAGCTTGGCAAATCGTGCTCGATACTTAGCTGCCGCGAGTTCGCTGTGTAGACGAGTTGCGACTTCTGGGGAAAGGAGTCCGGATATTCGCCATTCTGCAGCACACGCATGAAATAGTCTTCTACCGCTTTTGACTCGCCCGCGGAAAAGCGCTCCTGAATGCGCTCAATGTTCTGATTCTGTTCGAAGGCCTTGTTGCGCCGCAGATTCATGCGTATCTCATGGTCGTCTTTGGCCCGCTGATATTCCCTTTCCGCTCGTTCGTATCGATTTACGCCTTCCGCATATAGCTGCTCATATTCGCGCTTCTTCCAGGGAAGCGTCTTGTTCAAGCCAGCGGGCGGGGCGGGTAAGTACGTGGTTCGCCTGGGTTTCGCTTTCTTGAAAGGCTCGATACGTGCTGTTGTTTTCAGTTCTTCCAGATCGATAAAGGAATCCCGAGACAATGCATCTTTGAGGATGTTCTGCAGCTTGGCGAAGGTAGCTTCCAGTTCGGCATTCCGGGCATCGGCCTGGGTTCGGTGTTGCTGCTGCCTGTATGCGCCTGAGAGTGTTCTTTGAGACAAGATGGCTTCCTTCGATAGTCCTGCCGCATCTAATCAACCGACCAAATATACCTTAGTTGCCCTGATTAATGTAATTGAATATGGCGTGACTCCGCCTTTCTCCTCTCCTGCGCCCATTTCAGATTAGTTGGTCGCGCTTCTGTGGAGAAGACGGCAGCGGCGGCATGCCGGCATCGACTGCGAAATCGAGCAGAAATCGCGAGGCAACTGCCCGCAGCGCCTCAAACTCACTAAGTACGAATCTTGGGAGGCTACTTTTTCTGGAATGCCCCAAGAAACGCTGGATGATGCCAGCGAAGCTCACATGTCGCTCTAATCCCCATTCCGACGAGCGCAGGGTTTGATGCTCGTGCCGGGGATGTTAGATGCTAGCTGGGATCTGATGCAGCGGGTAAATGAGGGACGCAGCAACTTCGGCTGTCGATTGGGCAGTCTGGTTGCTTTGCGATTTTGCGAATTGGCGTCAGACAATCTACCAAGCCAATGCGCGACGCGGGTTCTCTATCGAAATTGTGTCCAATGTCTCGTTGTCGATTCCCTCGGTTCGAAGCATGTCAAAGAAGGTCGTGAATACGTAACCGTATCCCACCCCTCCGAATGCGCAGAGGTCGCTCCGATGACATCGGTCGCTGGAGAGTAGCAGCTTCTCTGTCCAGCCCAGGCGCACGAGTTCGGCAAAAGCGCTGGCTCGCCGCGAATCGGGATTCATGTGCTTACGGCCAACGGTGTCAAACTGTACATAAGCCCCGGATTCGAGAATCGCCAGATGGTAGGATTGGTCTAGGCAGGTGTCGCAATGACCGATGATTACGCGGCTTAAGTCCACACCTTCGTCTTTGAGGATTTCGAGTTGAACGAGCCCAACCGGATACATGGAAGCGTGCGTCGTGATTGGCGCGCCAGTCGCCTTCTGGGCGCGCGCGGCGGCGCGCAGCACCCGTTCTTCTTGCGCCGTTGCATAGTCGAGATTCATGCCAATCTCACCGATGATGCCGGCGCGGACTCCGCTGCCAGCGACGCCATCGGTGAGCTCAGCGATTATCATGTCCGCCAGCTCATTGGTGGAGAGAGCGTCGATTTCGGGCGGATAGAAGGGCTGACGATACCATCCGGTACCCATGACCATGTGCAGTTCGGTCGCCTCGGCGACTCGGCGCAGCGCCAAAGGATCGCGCCCCAGATCCGGTGTTGTCACCTCGACCAGGGCTGTCCCGCCAACAGCCCGCAGAGCGGCGAGTTCTTCGACCGCCAGCGCCTCGTCATTCAGCAACTCGTTCAAGCGCCCGGTCACGCGGTAGATGTCGCAGAAAACGTGCTCGTGCATGAGCGTTCTGCCGAGAGCCGCTGGCTCGACCGCGCCCAGGACGGTATGGATTTTTTTGACCGCGGGCATTGGCGAGTTAGTCGTCCGCCAGGCTGAATTTGATGATCTCCGCGCCTTCCATCAGCACACGCCGGCAGCAGGTCGCCAGCGCCTCCAGGTCGTCGTCGATTTGGGCGAAGACGTTCACCGGCTGCTTTATGTCCACGGTCAGTCCGCGCGAGATGAAGATGCCGTAGGCGATGTAGATCTCATCCGGGACCAGGACAGGCTCGTCGGCGACCAGGAAGGACAAGGCGCCGGCCGGTATGCCGGCCACCCGCTGGTTCTCGCGCTCAACGGTCAGATCCGGTGGCAGGCAGACGAGCGCCTGCCCCGAGACGATGCTGTGATAAAACTGATATTCAAAGGGCAGCCGCGACTTGATGACAGCGCAGGTCTTGGGCGCTTCCGCTTCGAGAAGGCGCGCAGAGAAGACGCCGCCGCCGGAAAACGCCACTTTGATGCTGGACATATCGTATGGACTCCTTCAAATGGACTATTGACTGAAATGTCCGCCCGCCGGTGTATCCGTGTCGGCGGCGCGGCGCTCGCTCAGAAGATGCGGTGCTTCATCCAGACAGCGCTGTTGAAAAAGCTGGCGACCGCGCTGCCCGGCGGGACTAAATCATCACAGGCCGCGGCCAACTCCTCGCTTAGCGTCATCGCCAGCACGGGCAACGCGTGCTCGAGCTGCTCCAGCGTCCGCGGGCCCACCAGGGGCGCGGTTATGCCCGGCTGGTCTTTCACCCAGAGCGTGGCCAACTGCGCCGCGGACAGGCCGTGCTCGGACGCGAGCGCCACCAGCTTGTTGCCGACTTCGATGCCCATTGGCGTGATGCGCTCGGAGTAGATGCCGCCGCGCAGCGCGCCGCGTGAATCCGCCGGCAAGTCGGTCGCGCTGGAATAGCGCCCGGCCAGCACGCCCTGCGCCAGGGGTGACCAGGTGATCAGGCCCAACCCGTGCGCCTGGCACATCGGCACGAGTTCGTTTTCGATGCGCCGGTCCAGCAAGTTGTAGGGCGGCTGTTCACTGACGAAGCGGACGAAGCCCTTAAGCTCGCTGACCATGATGCCTTCCATGACCTTCCAGGCGGGGTGGGTCGAGCTGCCGATATAGCGCACCTTGCCTTGCTGAACCAGGTCGGTCAGGGCGCTCAAGGTCTCTTCCACGGGAATCGTCGGCGACGGCCGGTGAATTTGATACAGGTCGATATAATCCGTCTGCAGCCGCCGCAGCGAGTCTTCACAGGCGCGTATGAGGTGCAGGCGGGACAAGCCTTCGTCATTGGGTCCCGGGCCGACTTTGTAGAAGACCTTGGTCGCCAGAATACTCTCATGACGGCGATTGCTGCCCGCCAGTATGCGCCCTATCATGCGTTCGCTTTCGCCGTCGGAATAAGAATTGCCGGTATCAATGAGATTGATTCCGGCATCGAGGGAGCGATGAATGATACGGCTCGCCTCATCTTCCGGAGTGGGGTCGGCGAAATTGCCGGTGCCTAACCCCAGCGGGGCGATCTTGACGCCGCTACGGCCCAGTTCACGATACTCCATGTCCGCCGCTCCTTAGCGGGACCAGCGCCAATCTCGGCGCGCCGCCTCGATCAGGCAGCGCAGTCCAGTGAATAACCATCCAAAACATTGCGAATTCAGAATCGCGCAAGCCACTTGCGCGCCGACTTGAACCGGCTTAGGCTCATCCGTGCTGATATAGTCTGAGCCTAAGCCGAAAAACTCGCGGCGAAACGGGAATTCACGCGCAGGCCAAGACTTATAGGTGGTGGAAGCCGTAACCATCTCCCAGCCTGTTGGCGCTACTCATGAGCTTGCCGTCGAGATAAATGTCCGGGTTAGCCATCATGATGTCCGCGTGGTAGGGACTATATCCGACGGTGCCGCCAAACTTGGGATCTTGATAGCCGAAGCCGAAGTCAACCGACGCCAGCACCCGCTCATCTTCCATCAAGTGGCCCGAGATGCCCGCCTTGGGGTTCAGCCCGATGCTGAAATGGCAGATCTTGTAAATGACGTCGTCGTTGCGCGTCGCCAGCCAAGTCCGCATCGCATCGCCTGCGCCATCGCCGACAACCTCGGTAATCACGCCATCGACGACGATGAGCGAATAATTGTTGTGAACGAGGCCACTGACATTGTCGCTGGCATCGACCACTATGGTGCCGTTGATGCTCTCTTCGAGCGGTGCGATGGATACCTGGGCGCCGGGGTAAAAGTCGACTTCGCCGTCGTAAGTCAGCGCGCCGTCGCTCACCAGGCTCGGTCGCCCGCCCATCTTGAAGGAGATGTCGGTGCCGTAGGGCGATGTCACGCGACATTCGTCGGTTTCTTCCCAAAGTTTGGCGATGATATCGGCGTTCTCGAACATCTTGTCCAGATCAACGTTGACCAGCGCGGCGATGCAATAGTCCTCGATGCCTTCCACCACCGTGGATAGATGGCGCGTGCCATTCCTGCGCGCTTCTTGCATGGCTGGGGCGCGCACCATGCCGCCGCAGAGCGTCAGTACATACTTGCTGTTCAAAACGGCGTTGTTAACGATGGGACCCGGATCGCTGACGGTGCCTTCTTCGTACCAGTCTTTGATGATCAGCGTCGTATTCGCGCCGGAGCGCAGACCGGCCGAAAGCAGCGCCTCCGCCAGATTGAGATCGTTCTTGGGGTCGGCGACAATCAGGAAGGGCTCGCCCTTCCCCGGATTGACCAGTCGATTGACGGAAATATCAGCAAATTGATCCCAAAATAGATGTGACCGCATGACAAACCTCCCTTTGTAGACAAATCGCTTTCAATACCTATGTTCAGCTTAATCAACTCAACCGAATGTCCTGATGGACTTTGTCCTTTCCACCCGATCAACGACGTCCTACGTTGCTGGGATCGAGCCAGTCCCTCACCAGCTCGCCCAGCAAATTAAAGCCGACCACAAACATAAACAAGGCCAGGCCGGGGAAGGTCGACGCCCACCATTGGTCCAGCAGGTAATCGCGCCCTTCCGCCACCATACGGCCCCATTCCGGCGTGGGCGGCTCAATACCCAATCCCAAAAAACTCAACCCGGCGGTTGCGAGCGCGACGAAACCGACATCTATCGTGATGTTCACAATGATGGGGTCAAACCCATTGCGGATGATGTGCCGCGTCACGATGCGAAAATGGCTCGCGCCGAGCGCCTGCGCCGCCAGGACATATTCTTCGTTCTTGACACTCAAGACCTGCGCCCGTACCAGCCGCGCATACGAGGGCCACCAGGAAAAGCCAACGGCTATTACGGTCTGAAACAAGCCCCTTCCCAAAGCCGCGTTCAAGGCAATGGCCAGTACCAGTGAGGGAAAGGCCATCCAGACATCCGTCATGCGCATCAGGACGCTGTCGACCCGACCGCCCATATAAGCCGCCAGCGAGCCGATGACGAATCCCAGACCGGTGGCGATGCTCAAGACAACACAGACCACCCAGATCGTAGTCCGGGCGGCGTAAACCACGCGTGAGAAAATATCCACGCCCATGTGATCCGTGCCGAAGGGGTGTTCAGCGGATGGAGTCAGAAACTTGTTTCTTAGATTCAGCAGCGTGGCGCTTTGGGAGGTGAACAGCTCCGGCCAAAGCACCATCAGAATCAAGAGAGCCAGAATCAACAGACCGAGGATCGACATCGGATTATGCCGAACAGCAAAAGCAAATCGACTGCTCTTAAAGCGTTGCCAGGCCCCGATGTTCTTCTGCATATCGAGGGCTGACAGATCGACTGTTGCTTTCGTTTCTGCACTCATCGCGCTACAAACTTGCGTCTAGCTGTATTGGATACGGGGATCGAGAAAGGGATAAGTCAGATCGATGACGAGATTGACAAACATAAACGTAAAGCTCGCTGCAAGTGTCACGCCCATAATGACGGTGATGTCGTTGCGAAAGATGCCGATCCAGGCGTAGGTACCCAGCCCGCCCCAAGAATAGATGATCTCAATCAGCAGCGCCCCGTTCAGCATAAACGCTACGTAGAGACCTAGAACAGTTACGACCGGCAGAAGCGCATTCCGCAGCACGTGAGCCCACAGGACCTTCCTTTCCGCCAAGCCTTTGGCGTGCGCGGTACGCACATAATCGCGGTGAATCACGCTCGCCATGGCCGAGTTCGTCGTGCGCGCCATGGCGCCAATCTGGCCCAGGCTCAGTGTGAAGGCGGGCAGGATCAGATGAATGAGCGCATCTTTGAAGGTATCCCATTGACCCGCCAGGATTGAGTCGATCAAATACATATTCGTCACGCTGGGCGGTGGCGGTGTGGCCAAAGTCAATCGTCCCGACAGCGGTAAAATATCTAATCTCCCGGCAAAAACCAACTGGAAAACCAGCCCGGCCCAAAACACCGGAATCCCCACGCCGATCAGAGAGCCGGTAATGATCGAAGACTTGAGCCAACGTGATTTCGTAGAACCGGCAAGGACGCCCAAGGGGACGCCTATAGTGAGGGTGAAGCACAAGGCGGCAATGGTCAGTTCCAGCGTCGCCGGGAAAAAGTCCCTGAGCTCTTTTAGCACCGGTTGGCGCGAAACGATTGACAGTCCCAGATCACCCGATATCAGCCGCTGCATATATTTGATGTATTGAATATGCAAGGGTTGATCAAGACCGAGCAGTATGCGCGTCTTCGCGACCTGTTCTTTGGTGGCGAATTGCCCCGCCCTCGAGAGCGCCGGATCGCCAGGCAGCATGTTAGAAATGAAGAATGTCACAAAGGTGACGGCGATCAAGACCCACAGAGCCTGATACAACCGGCGCAGAATATAGTCACCCAAGGTTGATCACCCCACAAATGGGGCGAGCCGAATCGCCGACTCCACTCGCCCCCTTGCTGACGATATCGAGCCTACATATCGTCAAAGTAGATCTGATACACATTCTGCGTGTAGCTATGTGGCGGTGACCACTGATAGCCCTTGACGTTGGCGTGCGATGCCGAAAGCGCCATGCCTACAACAACGTTGACATAAGGCGTTTCCGCATCCCATATCGCCTGCACCTGCTTGTAAATCTCGCAGCGGGCTTCAGGATCCAGTTCGACTTTGCCAGCCTCCAGCAGCGCATCGTTGTCGGCATTGCTGTACCAGGAGAAGTTGATGCCGCCGCCGCCACCTTGGCTGGAATGCCCCAGTCGACCGAAGAACTGATCCGGATCAGGCAGCGAGGGGAACATCCACACCGTGCCCACATCGGGCGCCGTCTCTTGCGAGGAGTAAGCTTGCACTTTGGCGGGCCACTCGATGGCCATCGGGCGGATGGTGATGCCCAGCTGCGCCGCCCCGGCTTGCATAATCTGCATCGCGGCGGTCTCTTCTGGTGATGTGCCTTGGTAGGCCATCGTCAACTCGAAGCCGCCATCCGCGTAACCGGCCTCCGCCATTAAAGCCTGCGCCGCTTCCACGTCCATCGCCGACTCCGGCGTCGAGGCGTCAAAGCAAACGATGCCCGGCGGGAGTACGCCCTTCGCGATCGCCGCGTAGCCATTGCGCGCCAGCTCTACGTGGCCTTCGAAGTCGTAGACCAGCGATAGCGCCTTGCGTACGCGCGCATCCGAGAGGATCGGATGGCGGCTGTTCATGGCGAAGTACAGTTGGTTGAGCGTTGGATCGGTGTTGACCGTGTAAGCCGGATTCTCGCTGAGCGCGTCCAGCGTCTCCGGGCTGCCAACCTGGATCCAGTGAGAGTCGCCGTTTTCAAGCGACAGGCGGCGCGTGCTCTCTTCCTTGATGACGACGAAGATGGCGCGGTCGACGTGGTTGCCTTCCCAGCCCTTGAAGTAATCGTCGTATCGCTCGATGGTAAATTCTTGCTCGGGCGTGAAGGAGGTCAAGACATAAGGTCCGCTGCCGGCATCGTTGTTCTGCAGCCAGGTTTGGCCCCAATCGTCATCGACCGTATTCGCCATTACCAGCTCGGAATTCAGAATGTACAAACGCGAAAGCGCGCCCAGGAAGCCGGGGAAGGGCGTTGCGAGGTTGATCTGCACCGTGTAGTCGTCAATGACTTCGGCGCCGGTGACCATCACCAGGCTGCGCGCCACGCCGATATTCACCGCGACCAGGCGATCGACGGTGTAGGCGACATCTTCCGCCCGGACTTCCGTCCCGTCATGGAACATGACCCCGGGTTTCAGCGTGAAGGTGTAACTCAGGCCGTCTTCGGCTTGTTCATAGCTTTCGGCGAGTTCCAGTTCCCACTCCGTGACGCCGGGGAGATATTGCAGCAATGTGTTATAAAGATTGATCGACGGCGTATCCACGCGGCTGTCAGAGGCCGCCAGCGGATCAAAGGTCGGTGGCGAACCCGCCAGCGCAATCACCAGCGTGCTCATATCTTGCGCAACGACCGCGAAGCCGCCGCCCGCCAACGACGCGATGAATAGCAGTGCGATACTCAAGGACAACAGATGTTTCTTTCTTTTGGTAACCATGGCAATCTAATCCTTTCTGATCAGTGAGAGTTTGCCAATTCGATGGGAGCCGCCAACTCTGACGCGTCAGGCTTGCTCCGTTCCAGTATCCTCCTTTCACACGACTTTGCAAAAAACCAGTAGCCGCCCAGTTGGGAACAACTAGTCGCACCAATCCACAATGATGCTCGCGACAACCGCGACCATGTTGATAAAGTCGTCGACGCTTACCCATTCATCGGTGCCGCCGCTTTGCGTATTGCCGCCCGAAAGAGGACCGAAGCCAAGGGTTGGAATACCGCTGTAGAGAATCGGCGTGCGAATCTCACTGGCGGCATGTAAGGATTGCACTTTGGGCGTGATCCCGGTTACGTTTTGGATCGCGGCGGCGACCGTCTGGTAGATAGGACTGTCTTCCGGGATTTCAACACCGCTGATGCCCTGGAGCCAATCCAGTTGCGCCGGATGGTCCTTGAGCCAGGGATCACTCTGGGAAGCTTGCTGTACAACTGCTTCGAGTTCTTGCTGCACGGCCGTCAAATCTTCGGTTGGCGGAAAAGCCAGCGCGCCCGTCATTACCGCGGAAGTCGGGATCCGACCCGGTCGCGCGTCACTGCCCGACTCGATATGCGTGATGTGCAGATTGGTCGAGCGCCCGATTTCTTCATAAGCGGGATGGTGAACCTTTTGCGCGCGCCGCTCATCCAGCTCGCTAATCGCATGGTAAATGACCCAAGCCTTGTCAATCGGGTTGACGCCCAGGTGGGAGAAGGGCGTATGAGTCGGCTCGCCGGTATCCGGCAGTTGACCCGTGACCGTAATACGAAAACGCAGAAGGCCCGAAGCTCGTGACTTTATATCGCTGAGCCCAAAACCGGACTCCGCTGGATGAAGGTACAGCGCCGCGTCGCCGCGGTAACCTTTCTCCAGAACGGCGTAGATGCCTTGCGCCCGCCGTTTGCTCACCGTACTGGCATAGACGACCTGGCCAGAAGGGGACAAGCCGGCGGAACGAATCGCGTCCTGGGCGCAGATCATCGCGACAACGCCGCTCAAGTCATCGGCGATTGCCCAACCATACATGCGGCCGTTTTCAATCGTGCCGGCAAATGGATCGTGCTGCCATGTGTCCGTATCCGCCACCGGCTCACCCTCGGGATGGGCGAACACAAACAGGCTGCGCCCGTCGCCAGCGCCCGGTTGTACAGCGACGACGCTCACCCGCTCAGCCTCTGGCACATCTGCCGGCGGTGCGAAATCCGAAGCCAAGGCAAAGCGATTTGGTCTGCTTGAAATGGTCTCTACCTGGCATCCCAAGCGTTTGAAGAATCCGGCAATTTCATTTTGGAGAGCTTCTTCTCCCTCGGCTGATTTGGACAAGAGCGCTCGCAGAACGCCAACATATTGTTCGCGTTTCGCCTGAATGAGCGAATTTAAGTTCCCGTTATTCGTGTGGGAGCGTGTTGCCATTGTAATCTTCCTTTTCAAAAATCTCTTAAAGTTCCATCATCTGTTCAAAACGCTATATCCGATGTAAATGAGGCAAGCGAATAACTCGCATCAAAATCATTGGTTTTCTCTACGAATCTTTTGCTTGCTCCATTGCTCTACATATACATCGGACTGTGGCAGCGAATCAACCATTCACTGGGAGTATATCTAGGAGGTATTGGCATGTCAAAACTGTGGGACTCGCGAATTGCTTTTTGACAAACTCAGAGCGCGTAAGAATGCGCCTTGACTTTGGAATGAATCCCACAGGCGTCGCCGTATCGATCTCAGCCTAGACACGATGCGCCACTGGCCCGGCCCCCCGCGGACAAGCACCGTCCCGATCACCCCAAAGTAATCTGTGAAGGCCTTGGTGCTTCCGCCCCGTTGCCAAATCATCCACTCTTGCCATTGGCGCATCGCCGCTGCAGATGTAAACCCGCTTGAGCCGCTGGCTTGCCATCTGCCGTTGCGAGACATTTTCCAGTGAAGCGAGTTTGGAGAGACTTAGGCGCTTACTCGCGCGGTAGACTCGTAACAAAAGAGGGCGACCTTTTGAACCGCCCTCTTTTCAATTCTGTATCCGCGCCATTCGCTTGGCGCCGCCGGGACCAAACGCCGAGAGACTTACTCAGCTTCCAGCAGCGTGACCTCGCCCAGTGTCTCCAACTGCTCCTGGATGACACTGGCGTCGCCAACCACGACGACGATGAAGTCCTCGGGATGGATGTAGGTGTTGGCGATCTCGAGAACATCCTCTTTTGTGACGTCTTTAATGTGACCCAGCCACCTGTTGAGGCGGTCCAATTCGACGCCGCGAATCTTGTACGAAGCGACTGCTTCGACGAAGTCCTGATAAGTTTCCAGCCCAAACACCCACTCGCCGACGATGCCATCGCGCGCGTCGTTTAGCTCTTCGTCCGTGAGCGGCTCGGTCTGGATGCGCTCGATCTCCTTGAAGACTTCCTCAAGCGCGGGGACGATGACATCGTTGCGGACCGCTGTGCTGACCACGAAGCGTCCGGTGTCGGCTGGGTAACTGAAACCCGAACCGATGCTGTAGGTATAGCCCTTTTCCTCGCGGATGTTTTGCACCAGGCGCGAGGTAAAGGTGCCGCCCAGAACGTGGTTCATCACGCGCGCGGGGAAGTAATCGAGGCTGGCGCCCTGGATGCCAATATTGCCCATGAGAAAGTTGGCTTGTGTGCTGCCGGGGCGATCCACAAGCAGGAAACGCTGGCCGCTGTGCGCCGGCAAGGTCGGATAAGTGACTGCTTCAGCGCTGCCTTCCCATTCGGCAAAGTGCTGTCCGGCGTAGGCCAAGCCCTCTTCGGTGGTGATGGCGCCCGCGATGATCAGCACGGCGTTGTCGGGTTGCCGGCGCGACTCATAAAAGGCGATCATATCATCACGAGTTATCGCCTCCAGCGACTCGAAAGTCACGGGATTGCCATAGGGGTGGCCCTCATAGAGAATCCGTCCGAAAGTGCGACCGGCGAGATAGCCCGGTTCCGCCAAGTTGGCTTCCAGGGCGCTGATGCGTTCCGCGCGTTCTCGCTCGACTTCGTTTTCCGGGAAATTGGCGTTCAGCGTCATATCGGCGAGCAAGTCGAAGGCGAGCTCAGTATCTTCAATCAAGCCGAAGACACCAACGGACATGCTGTCGCTCCCGGCGCCACTGCCGACGACGCCGCCGACTTGCTCAATCGCGCCGGCGATGTCCTGGGCGCTGCGTTCGGTCGTGCCACGGGTGATTAAGGCGCCGGTCATACTTGCCAAGCCGGGCAAATCCTGTGGCGCGGCAGTGGAGCCGCCGGCGAAATAGATGTCCAGCGAGATGATGGGCATGTTGGGCTGCTCGATGACGACAACTTCCAAGCCATTATCCAGGACGTTTTCGGTGATATTGGGGAAGTTGAATTCGTTCGAGTCCAGTGGCGGCGGCGGCTCGTCCTGTTCGATGACGTAGCGATAGTCCGGCTCACTCTCGACGGCGTCTTCGGCGGCGTAGGGCTCTACCGGAGGCGGCGCTTCGGCATCGGTTTCCACCACATTGAATACGTGACGATCGCTCGCTTCGAGATACTGCGTAGCCACGCGCTGGATATCTTCGCTGGTCACCGCCTGGTAGCGATTGATGCCGGTGAACAGCGCCTGCGGGTCACCGGTAAAGTAGTTGACGCTTTGAATGCTTTCCGCCAAGCCCAGAGCTGTCTCCAATCCGAGAATGTTTCGGCTCCTGATGCCGGCGATCACCTTGTCTAGTTCCTCTTGCGGCACGCCTTGATCGATGATCTTCTGGAGCTCTTCGTAGGATGCTTCCTCAAGTTCGGCCAGGTCGACGCCCACATTGGCGACGAGAATGAAAGAGAACATGCCCGGACCGCGATTGTCGAAAATCCAGGCGTCCGCTTGCAGCGCCAAGCCGGTATCGACCAGTCGCTTCGCCAGGCGGCTCGAATCACCAACGCTTAATACGCGGGAGAGAACGTTTAGCGCCGGGAAGTCGTCGTGGACCAGTGGCGGGATCTCATAGGCGACCAGGAGCGCCGGCAGGTTGATGAAGGGATCTTCAATGGTGATGAATTCGGCTTCCTCTTGATCAACCGGTACGAATTCCGGCAGCGCAGGCGGATCGTCGCCGCGCGGGATGGGACCGAACAGGTCTTCAATCAAAGCGCGCGTCGTGTCGAAGTCGATATCGCCAGCTACGACCAGCGTGGCATTGTTGGGGACGTAGTAGGTTCGGTGGAATTCGACGACATCTTCAATCTGCGCGGCATTGACATCATCAATATTGCCGATGGCGGGCCGCTTATAAGGTTCGTAGGAGTAGGGCACGGTGATGAGCGCTTTCACCGCCGAACCATAAGGCCGGTTGTCGTAGCTCCGCTGCAGCTCTTCAATGACGATGGCGCGCTGATTGTCAAGGTTTTCCTGCGTCACGGCCAGCCCACCGAGGCGATCGGCTTCAATCCAGAGCGCCAGCGGCAATTGATGCGATGGCACCGTATCGTAGTAGGCGGTGTAATCGGTGCCGACGTAAGCATTGGACGAGCCGCCAACTGGTTCCAGCAACTGATCCATCGTGCCGCCGGGAATATGTGGCGAACCTTCGAACATCATATGCTCGAAGAGATGGGCGAAGCCACTCTTGCCTACGGGGTCGTTGGCGCTGCCGACCTTAAACCAGATATCCACCGCGACGGTCGGCGCTGTGGTATCGCGCGCCAAAATCACTTCAAGTCCGTTGTCCAGCCAGTAGTGTTCGAGATCGAGCGCTTGTTCCGACTCGGCGAAACCAAGCCCGCTGGCCAGCAGCAGGATCAAGAGTAACAGCATGCAACGCTTCATAGGTTTGATCTCCTTTCGATGCATAATTCCACTGTAGCATGAAAGGCAGTCGTTAGAAAGACGTTAGGTCGCTGTAAAGCGTTTGTAAATCCCAGGCGGGAAACGCAAATGACGCGAGCGCTAGGAGACAGCGTGTCAGCATCACGGCGCCGGCATTTGGGACCAGCCGGGTCATAGCTTCATAAGTTCAAGCACTTGCCGAGCGGCATGGTCGTCGGTGACCAGGGAATCGATGTAACCGCCATTGAGCGCGCCGAGGATGGCGCTCGCCTTGTCAGTCGTCCCGGCGACGGCGATTACATTGTCAATCTGGCGCAGCGCTTCCAAGCCGATACTGATCGACCGGTGGTTGATTCCAATATCGAGAATCTGTCCTCTGACATCGAAAAACTGCGCGCACATGTGCCCGACGACGCCAATATTGTGCAGCCAGTCGCGCTCCTTGCGGGTAATGTAACCAGTCCAGATGATGCCCGAAGATTCTGCCTGCAAAGATCCGATGCCGATCAGCACGATGTTTGCTTTGGCGGCAATCTGCAAAACATCGTTTACAGTCGGCTCTTGCAGAAACAGGTCCCGCGTCCGCCTGTCTTCCACCAGCAGCGGCGCATGTAGATAGCGATATCTGGCGCCCAACCTGTTGGCCAGCTGCCTGGTTAAGTCGATGCCCTCGATAAGTGGATTGTCCGAACCCAGAGCGCCGATGACGGGAACGACCGTCAAGCCCTCGCTCTGTCGCGGCCGAACCTGTTCAACCGCTTTCGCCAGAGAACGGCCATAAGACAAGCCCAGAGTGCCGTTGTCGTTCAAGGACTGTTCGAGCAGGTTGGCGCCGAGCTTGCCCAAGCCGTTGCGAATCGAGTCGGGCGACCGCCGGCCGCTGCTCAGCACCTTCGCATCGCGAAGCGCAAAAGCGGATTTCAGCGCGTCTTCCAAGGCAGGATCGCGCGCGACTTCGTAGTTGACCGTTATGGTGACAATGCCGGCATCGCGGGCGCGCTGCAACATGCGGGAAACCGTTGAGCGCGAGAGGCTCAACCGGCGTCCAATCTCGGTTTGGGTCAGATCTTGCTCGTAATAGAGACGGGCGACCTCAACAAGAGCCTGTCGGTGACTGTCAGTTAGAGAGAAATCCATAAGGCAATCCGTTTTGCAAACTTGTGCGCGAGTGAGAAGTATTTGCATATATTGCGGCAGAATATCCATATAATTTACCATTATTGGAGCGATCATGCACATTTTCTCAATTTGCTAGCAAAAAGTTCGGTTTGCGATAGCATCCGATCAAGTCTCTTGAGCAAGACATCGTCTGAGATTCATTGCATTCAGAAATTCACCGAAACAGGGTTGGCATGCAGATAGGCGAGATCAATCGAGAATCCTGGATTTTGAGCAGCTTCCCGGAATGGGGAACCTGGCTCAATGAAGAGATCGAAGGTGAAGTCGTCGCGCCGGGCAGTTTCGCCATGTGGTGGCTCGGCTGTTGCGGTCTCTGGCTGAAATCGGCGGGCGATACGAACCTTTGTATCGACTTATGGGTGCAGTCCGGCAAGCGGACGCAAGCCATCAAATGGATGCGAGACCGCCACCAGCATCAGCGCGCCAGCGGTGTTCGCATGGTACAGCCAAACTTGAGAAACGCGATTGTGCCGCTCGACCCCTTTGCCATCCGAGAAGTGGATGCTGTTCTGGCTACCCACGACCACAGCGATCACATTGACATCAACGTGGCCGCCGCCATCGTCCAGAATTGCGACTCGTCCATTCCCTTCATCGGTCCCCAAACCTGCGTCGACCTTTGGGTTGGTTGGGGTGTGCCTCGGGAGCGCTGCATTGTCGTCCGCCCCGGCGACGCCGTCACGGTTGGCGACATTGAGATCGTGGCGCTCGATTCCTTTGACCGGACTGAACTGGTTACGGCGCCGCCCGACGTGACGCTAAAGGGGGTGATGCCGCAAGACATGGATGAGCGCGCGGTCAACTACTTGTTCAAGACCAGCGGCGGCAATCTCTATCATGCGGCTGATTCGCATTATTCAAACTGGTTTGCGCAGCACGGCAACGAATACGAAATTCATGTGGCGCTGGGTAACTTTGGCGATAACCCGCGCGGCATCACCGACAAAATGGGCTCGCTGGATTTGCTGCGCATGGCGGAATGCCTCAACTGCGAAGTGGTCATTCCCGTGCATCACGACATCTGGACGAATTTCCAGGCGGATCCGAACGAGATCCTGATGCTTTGGCGTATGCGCAAAGATCGCCTGGGATACCAGTTCAAGCCCTTCATCTGGCAGGTGGGCGGCAAATATGTCTACCCGAATGACAAGGACAAGCTGGTTTACAACCATCGCCGCGGTTTCGAAGACGTCTTCGCCATCGAACCAGACTTGCCGTTCAAGTCCATGCTTTGAACCAACAGAAGTACGGATGGTTTCAATTTGCGCAAGCCAAGCATCGCGGACGAATCCGTTACAAATTGAGTGAAAGGAAAAGCGAGCAGACACACAGCAATCTGACCAGACATTCGATCGATGCAAGACTACAGGAGCGATATCATGTACAGACGAATAATCTTAGTGGCGCTTGTCGCCATCTTGCTTGTGCCGATGACCGCAGGCGTCATGGCGCAGGACATGTTCGACCCCTACGCGCCCTATCGTGGGGATACGATTGTCGTGAGTTGGCCCTCGCTTTACCATTTCAACCAGGCCGCCACCCTGATTCCGCAATTTGAGGAAGAGACCGGGATCAACGTGGAAGTTGACTTTCTGCAATACCAAGCGATGAAGCCGGCGCAGGAAGTCGAATTGCAGAAGCCGCGCACCGGCGAATACGATGTGGTTGCCTGGGTCGTCTTCACCAAGTCCGAGTACGTCATCAACGGTTACCTCGAACCGCTCGCCAATTTCTTCGTCAATCCGGCCTTGGCCGATCCCAGCTACAACCCCGATGACCTCGTACAGGCCTGGACGGAGACCGGCGGCGTGGTCGGCGGCACCAACGCCTATCTGCCCGGACCGACGCAAGCGCTGTATGGTCTCCCCTTCGGCGCCGAGACTAGCATCATGGTCTATCGTGCGGACATTTTTGAGGAGCACGGTTTAGCGGTGCCGACGACCTACGATGAAATGCTGGAGACCGCGGCCTACATCACCGAAAATGTTGAGGGCGTATACGGCATGACCAGCCGCGGCGCTGCCGGGCACCAAATCGTGCACGGCTGGCTGCTCCATCTGAGCCCCTATGGCGGCACCATATTCGACGAGAATTGGGAACCCGCTGTGGAATCGCCCGAGGCGATCGCGTCCCTTCACGCATTGAAGACCATCATGGAGAATTCACCGCCTGGCGTCGAGGCGAACGGATTTGGCGATCAGGCCAATGCCTTTCTGCAGGGCGACTCGGCAATTTATGTTGACTCGCACAAGATCGCGGCGATGACGCGCGATCCGAATCAGTCTCTGGTAGATGGCAAGGTTGGATATGCATTGCATCCCAAAGTGGGCGACGCTGAGTGCGGTCTCTCGGAGACCGGCGGATTCGCCATGGGCATCCCCTCCAACTCTGCCAACAAGGAAGCGGCATTCCTCTTCATGCAGTGGATGACCAGCCCACGCATCGACCGCCAGCTGGCGCTGATTGGCGCCGATCCGGGCCGCGTGTCTACGCTGGAGGATCCCGAACTGCAGGAGATGTTCCCGGAATACGCAGTGGTGGTGGAGCAGCTCGAATGCGCCAACCCCAACTGGCGTCCGCTGATCCCCGAATGGGGCGCGCTGAATGCGCCGATTCTGGGCGTCTACGTCTCGGAATTCGCCACCGGCAACATGACGGCCGAAGAAGCGATGGCGCAGGCCGCTGAAGAGATCCGCGCTGAGATGGAACGCGCCGGCTACTATGGCTGGTCCAGCATGGATATGTAGGCAAGTGAACGCGCTAAAATAGCGCGCATGCGGGGAGCCGCAGTCAGGTTCCCCGCATAAAGTTATAACTGGATCAACTGATGAGCTCTTCTTTCAAAATACGGCAAATACGAATCGCATACTTGTTTCTGCTGCCGGCGATCATCGTCTTCACCCTCGGTCTTGTCGTTCCGCTGATCAACACATTTGAATTGAGTTTCAATCGGCTCTCGATGGGTTCGCGCTGGTCCGATCGCGACTATGTCGGCTTGGATAACTATGAGCGCATGATCGAGGACGACCACGTCCGTTCTTCGGTGGGCGTGACGCTGCGCTTTGCCGCAATCGTGCTCGTCGCCGAGCTGGTGATTGGCATGGGTTTGGCGCTGCTGCTGGAGAAGCCGATCAAAGGCGCCGCCGTCTTTCGTACCATATTCATCTTGCCGCTGATGGTGTCGCCGGTCGCTGTCGGCTTGATTTGGCGCTACCTGCTTGATGGGCGTATTGGGCTGATCAACCATTATCTGGGACAGATTGGCATACCGGCGCAAACCTGGCTCGGTGATCCGAATTTGGCATTTTTCTCCATTGTCATCACCGATATCTGGCAGTGGACGCCCTTCATCTTCATCATTCTGCTTGCCGGCTTGCAGGCGCTGCCAGCGGAAGTGCTGGAGGCATCGCGCATCGATGGCGCGAATTGGTGGCAGATGACCTTCCTGATCAAGGTGCCGATGCTGCGCTCCATCTTGCTTGTCACCGTGCTGATGCGTCTCATTGATGTCTTCCGGGCGCTGGAAGTGATATTTATCATGACCTTCGGCGGACCGGGCCGCAGCACGCAGGTCATGTCGTTGCATATTTACAAGACGGCATTCACCTCGCAGACCTTGGGTTACGCTTCGACGATCGCTGTCGTGCTGATGTTCATCATGCTGGTATTGAGTTTGTTCCTGCTGCTGTTTTCCAATCCCTTGAAGGAAAGAGCGGATTTCTGAACATGAGAGAATTGGCGCTCGACTCATGAACTCGATAAAAGGTCTTAACCGGTCGACTGTATTGCAATACGCGGTCTTGATCTTCCTGGCGCTGATCGCATTGGGACCGATCATCGTTATGTTTCTCACGTCGTTCAAAACGCAAGTGGATATCATGTCCAGCGAATCGATGTGGGTCTTCCAGCCGACATTCGACAACTACACGCATGTTTTCGAAAACAAGTTTGATCTTTTCCTGCGCAATTCCATCATCGTGTCTCTAGCATCAACACTGCTGTCGCTGTTGGTCGCCGGGATGGCCGCCTATGCTCTATCGCGCCTGGAATTCCCGGGCCGGTCGCCCATCGCCTACTTCACGCTGATCATCCGCATGGTGCCGCCGGCTGTCCTGGCCATTCCCATCTTCATCCTTTGGTTGAACTGGGAACTCTTCCTCTTTGATCTCATCGATGCTACGCCATTCCTTTACGAAATGGAGAACCCCGACCCCTACCTCTTTGCCGAAAGCCTAGTTGACGGCCGCATCGGTCTGACGCTGTTTTATACGGCGCTAAATCTGCCATTCGCGATCTGGCTCCTGATCGGATTCCTGCGCCAAATCCCGACTGAAATTGAGGAAGCCGCTATCGTCGACGGCTGCTCGCAATGGCAGGTCTTCACCCGGATCATCTTTCCCTTGATGCGGCCCGGCCTGGCAGTGGCGGCGATTTTCACTTTCCGCATTTCCTGGAATGAGTTCCTCTTGGCCTTGGTTCTGACCGATCGCAATACGCGCACTTTGCCGGTGGGCATCACGCTGTTTTTGACCGAGCAGGGTGTGCAATGGGGCCGCATCATGGCGATGGGCACGCTGATCGTCATCCCGCCGCTGGTGTTGACATTTGTGGCGGCGCGGCAAATTATCGCGGGCATGACGGCTGGCGCCGTAAAAGGATGATTTGATGCCGAAGCCACTGCTGCAGCTCGCACTGGATACCTATGATTTGCCATCGGCGCTCGCTCCCTTGCAACAAGCGGCGCCCTATATTGATGTCATTGAAGTGGGCACGATTCTGTGCTTGTCCGAGGGCATGGGCGCGGTTCGGATCATCCGGAGCCTCTTTCCGGACAAGACCATCCTGGCCGACGTCCGCATTGCCGAAGCGGGCGGCATCATCGCCAAGATGGCATTCGAGGCGGGCGCGGACTGGGTCAGCGTGGTGAGCGGGGCGGCGCCCTCAACGGCCGAAGTCGTCCATGATGTGGCGCGGCAGCACGGCGGCGAAGTGCAGATCGAGCTGAGCGACGGCTGGACCTGGGAGCAGGCGGCGCATTGGCGTGACATCGGCATTGAACAGGCGATCGTCCATCGCAGCCGCGATGCCGAAGCGCAAGGCGAGCTCGCTTGGGGCAGCGCGGATCTCGACAACATCCGGCGACTGGCGGATATGGGATACCGTGTGACCGTGGCCGGAGGCGTGGGTGTCAATGACGTCTCCACCTTCGCCGGGATCCCCGTACATATCTTCATCTCCGGGCGGGCGATTCGAAACGCTTCCGATCCGGCGGCGGCCGCTGCCGACTTCCAAGAGGCTATTCATCGCAACTTCTCTGCCCAGCGGCGTGAAGCGTAATCTTACTATGCCCGCGCGCCCGCCGATTGGCATCTACGAAAAGGCGCTGCCCCTTGATATCGATTGGTACGAGCGGCTTGATCTGGCGCGGAAGGTCGGCTTCGACTTTGTTGAGCTCTCCTGCGACGAATCATCGGAACGGCAGGCGCGCCTGGAATGGACGAAGACGCAGCGACAGTGTCTTCGCGACGCGGTAGACAAGAGTGGCGTACCCCTGCTAACGATGTGCCTGAGCGCGCATCGGGCGCTGGCTTTGGGCAGCGCGGACGCGAAGACGCGCGACAAGGGTCTGGATCTGCTGCAAAAGGCGATTGATTTCAGCCTGGATCTGGGCGTCCGCATGATACAGATCGCGGGCTATTATGATTTCTATGGCGCTGTCGACGGCGGCGCCGAGGAACGCTATCTGGATGCTTTGGCTGAGGGCATCGTTTGGGCGAGCGAGGCAGGCGTGATGTTGGGCGTGGAAACGATGGAGGGCGCCAACGTTGTCGATTCGATTCGGCGCGCGCTGTGTCATGTCGAAGCTTTGAATTCGCCCTGGTTTCAGATTTATCCTGATATCGGCAACTTGGCCGCGCACGGATTCGATGTGGGAGAAGAGTTGGAAACTGGGCATGGTCACATCGTCGGCATCCATGTCAAGGATTCTCGACCGGGAGAGCCGCGGCGCGTGCCCTTTGGCGCTGGCGTCGTACCCTTTGTCGCGGCCTTTCGCAAGCTGGCGGAGCTTGGATTTCGCGGTCCCGTGCTTATCGAAATGTGGAATGACAATCGGCCCGACTCGCTGGATTTGATCGTCGCCTCCAGGCAGTGGGTCATAGGCAAGATGCTGGAAGGCGGGTTCGTTGACGATGCCGCGCTTTGATGTGACCACCGTCGGCGAGGGTCAACTGCGCTACAGCGTGCCGCTGGGAAGCCATCTGGAACGCGCATCGCAGCTGGATGTCAATGTCACTGGTACCGAAGCAAACGTCACAAGCTTGTTGTCGCGCTTGGGCTGGCGCTGTGGCTGGGTAAGCGCGCTGCCCAAGAATCCTTTGGGACGGCGCGTTGCCCAAGAATATGCGCTGTCCGGGCTCGACCTGTCGGCTGTGCATTGGTCGGAAGATGGTCGCTTGGCGATCTACTATGTTGAGTTTGGTACACCACCCAAGGGCACGCAGGTCTACTATGATCGCAAAGGCACCTGCTTCGTCAACATGACGCGCGATGACATCGACTGGGATTACCTGCTGGATACGCGGCTGCTGCATATCTCGGGCTTAAGCGTGCCTCTGTCACCATCGATAAACGCCATCTTGCGGGAAGCAGTGGAAAGGGCGAAAGCCGCGGGGATTCCCATCAGCTTTGATATGAATTACCGCAGCCGCATCTGGACGACGGATGAGGCAGCGGAAGCGATCGCGCCATACCTGCAAGCGATTGATATACTATTTTTCGCCCGCGGAGACGCCGAGCGCATGTACGGGTTTACGGGCAGGCCCGCAGAGATCGTCCAGCAACTGGGCGAGCTGACATCCGCCAGCGCCATTGTGACTTCGCTGGGCAGCGAAGGCATCGTCGCCTGGGATCGCGATTCTATTCATATCGAGCCGGCGAAAGATATCGAAGTGATCGACCGTATCGGCGCCGGCGACGCGATGGTCGCGGGCGTCTTGCATGGCTGGCTGCAAGGTGACACATTCAAGGGCTTGCGCTACGGCGTGCTCACCGCCGCCCTTTGTCTCACGCATTATGGCGATGCGGTGTACATCACGCGAGGAGAACTGGAAGATTTGCTGGACAGTCCAGACCTGGACATCGTACGTTGAGTCGTATGGATCTTCAGTGGCCGGAGGCTGTGGCGCTAGCTATTCCGGGATCGCTGACTCGGAAAGCGGCGGTGCTGTAGCGCGCAGGGATCGCTTCGCATGCGCGCCTGCAGTTCATTGAACCTTTTCAATCGCCAGCGTCCAGCTAGCGGATATCTTGCTGACTTCAAGATAGACTGTACAGTCGTCTTCCGCTTGAATGAGATTCTCGGCGCCATTTATGGCTTGCCCAGCGGAAATATTGAATAAAATACTGTCCAAGTCTTTCCCGCATGACTCCAAGGAAGTAGCTTCGATTCTTGCGCTGCCTTCGGTGGTCAGTTTGACGATATAAAAGCCTTCGTGTAGCGCCAGCGGGCCTACCACTGGCTGAGCCCCCGCTTGCCCGCTAAAGGTCTGCCGGTCGTCCGCGCAGTCAAACAATCCGCCGAGAGCCAGCTGGATGATCTCATTGAGTGCAGATATTGGATCGTCCTCAATCTCATTCAGTTGCGTTTGAATCGCCGCCTGCAGGCTGGCGGTTTCGCACTGGATTTCATCTTGAAGAAAGGCTGGTATCGCGCAAAGCAGCGCAAGGACTGTAAGCAGGATTATTCTCTTCATGTTGACTCCCCGAAAATGCATTGAAAAGCGCCGGCGCCCGCGTGATTTAGATGAACAGACGAGCAATCTCCAGCCTAAATCCGGGCAAAACGGGTTCGCCGGAGAGGACGCCCTCCGAGTCGATGAACTCAGTCTGGATTTTGCCATTTGCGTCCAACCGGCAGACTTCGGCGCTTCGTCGTTCAGGCAAGATAATCCAGACCAGTTGTGTGCCATGGTGCAAATAGATCGCAGCTTTTCGTCGTAACTCGGCGAGGGAGTTGCTCGGCGACTGCACCTCAACGGCGATGTCTGGCATTACTGGCACCCAGGTTCGTGGAAAGGGCTCTGGGGCGCGTTCAGCTCGCGTGAACGCTGCGTCTGGCGCAAGCACAATATCGCGCTTACCAGGTGGATAGTAACCGGCTTCAACTGTAGGAACGCCCAGATTGCGCTGCGGGTCGAAGAGTCGAAAATGGAGATATATCTCGCCAGCAACTGTGCTATGCTCTCCACCCGGTGGCGCCATTTCGATGATCTCTCCATCAATAAGTTCAAAGTATCTGTCGGCGTTGTCCGGCTGGCAGACGAAGCGCCAGAAGGAGTCAAGGTCGTAAACGCGCTGTTGGATTGCCATTGCTGTCTCCAGCACCCTGCCTCACGTAAGCCTAATCATACTACGAGGCGATTCGTATTCCCAAATGCTGCACGATACACAGCGACCCTATTGATCGCCCCTGCGAGTCCTCACGCAGTTCAAGCGAGACTAGAGCACGGGCGCGCCCGCCGCCCGCGGGATGAATTGCCCAGCGCCGTTGCTGCCCAGCCACTGATCGCCATCGACCAGCTTTCGCCCACGCTGATAGACTTGGACCGGCACGCCCTTTACGGTCATGCCCTCATAGCAATTATAGTCGACGCGCATGTGATGGGTTTCGGCGCTGATCTTGTGCTCCCGCTGCGGATCCCAAACCAAGATATCGGCATCCGAGCCGACAGCGATGGTGCCTTTGCGCGGGTACATGCCGAAGATTTTGGCTGGGTTGCTGCAGCACAATTCGACGAAGCGCGATGGCGAGAGTTTGCCACTGTTGACCCCCGAGTCCCACATGACCATCATGCGGTCTTCCAAGCCCGGCATGCCGTTGGGGATCTTGGCGAAGTTGCCGATGCCGAGCTCTTTGCCCGGCCGGCGGTAAGACGGGTCCTGCTTTTCGTAGCCGACCCAATCCGCGCCCCCCGTGCGATCGTTCCATTTCTGCCAGGGTCCGTGCCCGCCGTCATACCAGAAGTCGCAGTGGTCGGTGCTGACAATTTGAAGCGAGCCATCGCGCACTGCCTGCCAGAGCACCGCGTGGTCGTGAGCGCTGCGGATCGGCGGCGAACAGACATATTTGCTGCCCTCAAAGCCGGGCGCGCCGAGATGCTCGTCAACAGTCAGGAAAAAGTATTGCACACAGGTCTCGCCCATGACCGGGTAGCCCAGAGCCCGCCCCCGTCTGATCGCCTCTACGGCTTGTTCGCAGGTCACATGTACGACATAAAGCGGGCAGCCAGT
Organism: Chloroflexota bacterium; assembly: GCA_026707665.1. Lineage (GTDB taxonomy): Bacteria > Chloroflexota > Anaerolineae > Aggregatilineales > Phototrophicaceae > UBA6055. Next base: position 11,856 of record JAPOWK010000106.1, on the reverse strand, counting down.
CAAGCCGGACATGACGACGGCGCGGTTGGTCGCTTCCCCCTCAATCTCGGGCGGGCGCGACGAGGCATGCCAGATTGGTTCGGTCTTGCCTGCTGCCAGCAGCGCCGGTGTCAAAGCAGCTTCGACATCGCCGTTTTCCGCATGCACCATCACGATCATGCCGTTGTCGGCCGCCACACGCATGGTATTGAATAGCGTCGCGTCATCGATCATGAAGACATTCTTGTACGCCATGAAGAGCTTCAAGCTGGTGATGCCTTCATCGATCATAGTTGGGATCTCTTTCATGACGGCTTCATTAAGATCGGTGACAGCCATGTGAAAGGCGTAATCGATCTGGGCGATATCGCGCGATTTTGCCCACCAGGTCTCCAGCCCGTCGTGCAAGCTGCCGCCGATCGGCTGCACGACGAAATCGATATGAGTGGTCGTGCCGCCGTAGGCAGCCGCCATGTGTCCCACGTCAAAGTCATCATTGCTGATGGTGCCGCCGAAGGGCAGGTCGAGGTGGGTATGCACGTCAATGCCGCCGGGCATCAGATACTTGCCCGCGCAGTCGATGACATCGTGAGCCCCGGCGTCGAGATTCTGGCCGATGAGCGTGACGACTTCGCCTTCGACCAGCACATCGGCGTCCACCTTGTCGCTGGCGGTGATGACGGTTCCGTTTTTGAATAGTGTTCCCATTTGGATGCTCCCATCGAAAGAACTATAGGTCGGTCTCGACGTTAAATCTCGATGCCGGCGTAGATTTCCGCCAGCGGCAAATCACAATTCAATGCTGGCAGCGGCACAATGGCGTCCAAGCCAGCGAATTCCTGTGTTTGCCAAATATCGTCTTGGCGCGAGTCCACCTCGACATGCGCTTTGAATTGGTCGATGACGAGGTAGACCTGAAGCGAAGGGATGCTTTGGTATTGTTCGCGCTTGAAGCCGCGATCTCTGCTGGCTGTTGTCGGTGAGATCACTTCCGCGACCAGCGTAGGGTTAAACAAGTTCATCGCGCCTTCATCAAGCTCCGGCTCGCCGCGGACTATGCTCAAGTCCGGATATAGATGGCGCGTTGGGCTGACGCTGTTGCGCATGGCGCTGCTGTAAAAGCGAAAGTCGCCGCCACGCAGTCGCAATCCAAGCGCAAAACCAAGGTTCAACATTATTTCCGCGTGATAAGCTGTCCCGCCAGTCATTGGATAGACCTCGCCGTCAATGTATTCGTTCTTGTATTCGCTGGCTTCATCAAAGGCGAAGTATTCCTCGACGGTCATTTGACGGATGCGTTCGATTGCCATTGTCATTCCTCGCGCTCGCTGCTAGCGACAGTATATCACTTTCGTTGGATGCCAATTTGGCGGCGCCAAAATAGGCGAACGAGACCTAAGCGAAAGCCGGGATAACCTTCTCCCCATACTCGGCCACGATGCGCTCTTCCTCGCCACACATGAGATAGATGTTAAACTGCGTGACGCCCGCCGCTTCCAACTCCTTCAGCTTGGCGATGTGATCGTCGACATCGCCCAATATGCCAAAGGCGTCGACGATGTCCTCGCTGATGAAGTCAAGATGGTCGGCGTCTTTGTCGGCGTGTTCTTTATAATCGTAGCCCTTGCGTCCTTCGATGTAGGCGGTCAGGCTGGCGGGGATATCGGGGCTGTCCATGCCGTAGCGTTCGACGATATCGGCCACATGATTGCCCACCATCGCCGGGAACCAGCGCGTTTGCTCGCGCGCTTTTTCCAGGTCGCCGACCCACACCGGCGCCGCCGACATGATCTGGTAATTCGACATGTCTTTACCGGCGGCCTCGCCCCCGGTGATGGCCTGCTCGCTGAACCACCTGACGAGCCCGGGATCCGCCAGTTGAATGACTAAGCCATCACCGCTGCGTCCGGCGCCGGCCAGCGCCTTTGGTCCATAAGCGGCGATCCAGATCGGCATCGCATAGCCGTTCGCCCAAGGCAGTTGCGCCGAGGTATCGTCGTAGGCGACCTCGTCCCCGCGCACCAAGCCACGCAGAGCATCGGCGAAGCGTTCCATATTCGAGACAGTCATCGGCTTCTTGCCCAGCATCCGCCGTGAACTATCGCCGCGGCCGATGCCCACTTCAATGCGATTGCCGCTCTGAACCGCCAGCGTGGCGTACATGCTGCCGGCCACTGACCACTCGCGCACGCCCGGGTTGGTCACCAGCGGACCAAAGATCATGTCATCGGTATGCGCCATGCAGAGCGCCATCGTCAGATAACATTCGCGCCACAAAACATGCGAGTCAAAGAACCAGCCATATTTGAAGCCGGCGACTTCCGCTTGCTTGCAAAGCGCCACCGTTCGCTTTGGAGAAATATCGCCTTTGAATGTGATGCCGAAATCCATAAGTCAACTCCTGAAGAAGTTTCTCCGTCGACGGGCGACTCACCGAGTCGCGTATACACTGACTGTCAGTCGCCCCTACAGTCTACCGGATCTGCGGGCGATACAAGTGTCGCCCCTTCATCTTCTAAGCGAATCTGTAAGGGTTAGCCTCTGGCTAAACCACTCACAGCGTATTGATGATTAACTTGTTGACACCGTATCCTGCACCAGCTCTCCATATTGATCGGGCCGCCGGTTGAAATAAAAGTGCCAGGTATCGCGCACCTCTTGGATCATGCTCAAATCGAGGTCGCGCACGATGAGCTCCTCGTCATAAGCGCTGCCCAGGTCGCCGATGAATTGCCCTTTGGGATCACAGAAGTAACTCTCGCCGTAAAAGTCATCATCGCCATGTTCCTCAATGCCAACGCGATTGATCGTGCCGACGTAATAGGTATTGAAGATTGCGTGCGAAGTCTGCTCAATCCGCCAAAGATGTTGGCTCAAGCCGCGCGATGTCGCCGACGGAATGAAGACCATCTCGGCGCCGTTCAAGCCCAGCGCGCGCGCCCCTTCCGGGAAGTGCCGGTCGTGGCAGATATAGACGCCGACCTTGCCAACCGCGGTATCAAAGACGGGGTAGCCGAGGTTGCCCGGACGGAAGTAAAACTTCTCCCAAAAGCCGGGCAGGTGGGGGATATGCGTTTTCCGATACTTGCCCAGGTAGCGGCCATCGGAATCAATCACGGCGGCGGTGTTGTAATAGACGCCGACGCCGTCGACTTCGTAAATTGGCACAATCAATACCATATTTAGTTCCGCCGCCAGTTGGCGGAAGCGCTGCGTGGTTGGCCCGGCGGGGATGTCCTCGGTGAAGGCGAAGAATTGCGGATCTTGCACCTGGCAAAAATAAGGACCATAGAAGAGTTCTTGATAACACATGATCTGCGCGCCCTGGTCGGCGGCTTGGCGCGTATAGTCGATGTGCTTCTCGATCATGGATTCTTTCTCGCCGGTCCAGCTCGCTTGCAGCAGCGCGGCGCGTACGATTCGGCTATCGGTCATCGGGATGTCCTTTCGCTTGGTGCTGACTAGAGATAAACCAGCCGGTTCTCCATCGATTCAGCTGTTTCGTTGCGGTGGAGCTCTCGCAGTGCTCGAACCAAGGCGCCCATCTCTTTGCTCTTGAATCCGATGAATGCGATTCCGCAGCGCACTGGATCAGTCTTCGCCAATTCAAGGAAATCCTTGTCGTGAGAACAGATTACACGTCCCAGACTTGCCGCAAAATACAACTGGTCGAGATCATCGGCGCCGCACCGTTTAGCCTCTTGCGTCGTCATGACATCAATGCCTTGATCAGCCAGCTGTATCGCAGCTGCTTCCGGCATGTTTTCATCGAAATAGAGGCTTATCTTTTTCTGCTCAGGCAAGCCTCGCTTGCTCCAGACTGTCGGATCTTGCAGCTAAATCTGCATCGATTTCCGCCTGATGCTGGTAATAGTACGTCATAGCGGCGTGGACATGTGCCAGGCCAATTTCAAAGTGAGCGGCGGCCTCCTCATCGTCGATAGCGTCATGTTGATAATGCGTGACTATATCCGATACGCTTATGTCGCTGCCGAGTAGGCACGGACGTCCGTCTTGCACTTCGGGGTCACGGTAGATTAAGTTGATGCTTTCGATTCGGGACGGAGTGCCTTTTGGGAGACCGTTTGCTGGTAGCGGACGGCTAAACAACCAGTCTTCCGCTGCTTCTACGCCCAAGGTATCCAGTTTCTCACTGAATATTCTGTCCTCTTCAAACTCGGAGTCGACTTCAGCTTGGTGCAAGTAGTAATAGGCAAGCGCTGCATGCACGTGATGCAGGCAGAGGCTATAGGTATTGGCGATCTCTTGTGGGCTGAGTTTGTCGCTTCCCCGTCGCAATTGGGCGACGTATTTCACTTTCAGAGATCTGCCTATTATACAGGGACGGCCTGAGCGCCTCTTGAGGTCACGCCAAACTACATCAATGCTTTCGATTTTTTTCATGATTGCCCCCGCGAGGGCGACTCACAGAGTCGCCGTTACAACACTTATCCCCCATGCTCCCGCCCGCTGCGCTCGAGCGCCCGCTGCGCCGCGCGCACGTTAATCTTTGGCGCCGCGTCGCGGTAGAACTGACTCGCGATCCGCGCCGCGCCCGCTTGACCCGCGGCTGATCTATCGTTCAGATCGAGGGCGTAGTCGTCCGCGTCCAATCCCGTTATCGGCTCCAGCGTGATTTCGACCACGTTCTCGCGCCGGACGCGCTCCAGCTTCTTTCTCCGTTTGTCGGCCGCCCTAGCCATGGCCGCATCGCCGATGTAGCTGTAATAGGCGCTCAAGCGCGTTTCCAACTCAATGGCAAAGGTGAAGACGGCGCCGAAAGTATTCAGTGATGGCATCGCGCTAAACCCACCGCTCGATCACAATTTTCCGCTCGGTGTAGAATTCGATCGAATCCATCCCTTGACCGTGCAGATCACCGAAGAAGGAGTCTTTCTGTCCGCCGAAGGGGAAGGAGGCCGACGGCGCCGCCACGCCGATATTGACGCCGATATTGCCCGCGTTGACGCTGTACTTGAACTCGCGCGCATATTTGCCGTTGCTGGTGAAGATGCTGGCGGCATTGCCATAGCGGCTCTGATTGATAATATCGACCGCATCCTCGAAATCGTCGGCTTGCATCAATGACAGTACGGGACCAAAAACTTCTTCAGTCGCCATGACCGTATTCCGCTGCACATCGGCGATCAGCGTCGGGCCGACCCAGGAGCCGTTTTCGTAGCCATCGACGTGGAAGTCGCGCCCATCAACCACGACTTCGGCGCCTTCGCCCTCGCTCTGCCCGATCATGGATTCGATGCGATTCACCGCCGCGTCGCTGATGACGGTGCCCATCTGCGTGGTCTCGTCCAAGCCATAGCCGACCTTGAGCGCCGCGACCTGCTTCGCCAATTCATCCTTGAGTTGATCGTAGGCATCGCCGACGCCGACGGCGACCGCCGCCGCCAGACAGCGCTGCCCGGCGCAGCCGTAAGCCGCGCCCAGGATATTCTTGACGCTGGCTTCTATATCGGCATCGGGCATGACGGCGATGTAATTCTTGGCGCCGCCCTGCGCTTGAACGCGTTTGCCGTTGCGCGTGCAGGTCTCGTAGATGATCTTCGCCACCGGGCTAGAGCCGACAAAGGACACACCCGTAACATCCGGATGTTCCATTAGCGCCGTCGCCGAAGGCACGCCGCCATTGACCAGATTGACCACGCCTTCCGGCAAGTCCAACTCATCGAGCATCTCGAAGAGGTATTCGGTGGCGAGCGGCGTCTGGGGCGATGGTTTCAAGATGAAGGTATTGCCGCAAGTGATGGCGGTGGGCAAGAACCAGAGCGGCACCATGAAGGGAAAATTGAATGGGGTGATCGCCGCGAAGACGCCGGCCGGCTGCCGCACCGTGGTCTCGTCAATGCCGGAACTGATATCTTCCAGCCCGTCGCTGCGCATGAGCACGGGCACGCTCATGGCGAAGTCGATGCTTTCGATACCGCGGCGCACCTCGCCACGGGCTTCGTCCATGGTTTTGCCATGCTCGCGCACCACAATCTGCGAGACCTTTTCGAAATTGTCTTCCACCATGACTTTGAAGTGGTGCATGTATTGCGCGCGCACTAATACCGGTGTGCTGCGCCATTCATCAAAGGCCGCTCTCGCGGACCTCACCGCCGTATTCACATCCTCCCGCGTCGAATCCGGGCAGTTCGCCAGCAACTCGCCGGTCGCCGGGTCATGCACCGCGAAGACATCGGACGCTCCTGATTCGACCCATTCACCATCAACGTAATTCTTGACTGTGTGGCTCATCATTCCCTCCTCCACTCTGGCTTGCAGTCCTCGCCTGTATCATACTCGATGCGTCATCAGTTTTTGGATACCCTATGCCGCTAATGTACAATTCTTATGGAGACACATTGTACAACACCGGCACGCCCATCGTGTTGCCATGTTTGCCATCAGCGCGTCACGGAAATTGCCGATGGCGCGTCGAATGCGACGAGCCCCCGGACTGCGGAGCGATTTGGTGGCAGGGTGGGCGAACTGTGCGAATCCTCGTACACTTTGTAGCAATTTGTAGCTCTTGGTTGGACACTCTGTTGGAATATGCTAGACTATACGACATGTACGTGAAGATTTGCAAGAGCAATGTCGGAATCTCGTGTCGAATGTATGGACCTAAGGGCAAATAGGAGAGCTTGAATGACAAGGTCTGCTGAAATCATGGAACGCTATCGGCAAGTCATGTTTCCGGCTGCCGTTCCTTATCACGGCGACAATCCGCTGATCGCCGACCGCGCCAAGGATCAGTATATCTGGGATGTGGATGGAAAACGGTACTTGGACTTTTTTGGCGGCATTTTGACCGTTTCCGTCGGCCACTGCAACGACGAGATCAGCGAGCGAACCATGGCGCAGCTGCGGAAGCTGCAGCATACATCAACGATCTATGTCAACGAGAGCATGGTGCGGCTGGCGGAGAAGGTGGCTGAACTGACGCCGGGCAGGCTGCAAAAGTGCTTCTTCACCAACAGCGGCACAGAAGCCAATGAGACGGCCGTGCTGGCGGCGCGCATGGTTACCGGCAATCCCGTCGTCCTCACCCTGCGCCATGCTTATTCCGGGCGCTCGATGCTGGCGATGAGCCTATCGGCTCAGCGGCCCTGGCGTTTGGGTGGCGTGGTTGATCCCTATGTCAAACATGTGCGCAATCCTTATACCTTCCGCGCGCCGGCCGGCTTGACCGCCGAGCAAGTGGTTGACCTTTGCGTGGCTGATTTGGAAGAGACGATCGCCACGGGGACCGAAGGGCGCATTGCCGCCTTCATGGCCGAGCCAATTCAAGGGGCCGGCGGCTTCATCGTGCCGCCCGAAGATTACTTCCGCCGCGTTCTGCCGATTGTCAGAGAGGCAGGCGGCGTCTTCATTTCGGACGAAGTGCAGACCGGCTGGGGGCGCACCGGTAACAAATGGTTCGGCATTGAGCATTGGGGCGTCGAGCCGGATATCATGACCTTCGCCAAAGGCATGGGCAACGGTAGCCCCATCGGCTGCACCATCGCGACGCCGGAAATCGCCGATGCGGTCGCTGGCTTGACCTTCTCTACTTTTGGCGGCAATCCGGTGACGATGGCGACCACGCTGGCGACCATCGAATATATGGAAGCGCATGACACGCCGACCAATTGCGCGGCGCAAGGCGAACGAATGGCCGGCAAGCTGGCCGAATTCGCCGCTGAGTTTCCGATTGTCGGTGAGGTACGGGGCATGGGGCTGATGCAGGCGATCGAAATCGTCCAGCCGGGCGGCATAGAACCCGATGCCGGGCGCACGGTCGCCTTTGTCGATACCTGCAAGGAGAAGGGTCTGCTGCTGGGCAAGGGCGGGCTCTACGGCAATGTCGTGCGCATCGCCCCTCACTTAAACGTATCAGCGGAGGATATGGACATCGCCATGGAAATCGTCGCCGGCGCGCTGGCAGACGTGTCGTGATCCTTAAGGATTAGAATTGTAGGGGCGACCTGTCAGGTCGCCCGTAGACAACTCCAAGAGCCAATTATATTCATGCTTATAACATTGCTTGATATCTCATGACCGACATCACCGTAGAGACGGCAGCCCCAGATTCCCGATTTCGCCGCTTGCGGAAACCCGTTCAGGTTGCCTTGACACTTTTGGCGCTGGCGCTGGTCCTCAATCTGTGGAGCAGCTTTGGCGGCTTGGCGCTGGACGATGAGGCTCTGCTGGAATCCACCTTGGGTCGTCTGGCAACTTGGATGGCCGATCAGACTGGAAACGACCCTGAAGAGATTCTCTCTCCGCTGGCCGCCTACGCCGAGAATTGGGCAAATGAATTGGGTGCGGAGAGACTGGACCCGGACATCCTTTACACCAGCATGCGCAACCTGCGCATCGCATACTACGGACTGATTGTGCTGCTGTTGGTCTATACCTTGATGGCGATTGTCGTTCGTCCCCGGCGCACAGCGATGCTCTTCTTCACTATTCTGATTCTGCTTGATGGGCTTCTGTTTTTGATCCCCTCGTTCGAAGGCAGCGGCGCCTTGACGCCACTTATCGCGGCAATCTTGGCTGTTTTGCTCGCGAGCGTGTTATCACCCGGGAAAACCAGTCGCGTTGTCGGTTTCTTTTTGGCGCTGTCTTTTCTGCTGGTCGGCTGGGAAGCGAGCAAAGCTTTCGCTGAGTCCGTGTCTTACAAGATTCTGCTGCCACAACAGTCTTGGACATATCAGACCGAAGCGACGATGGAAGAGGCTCTCGCGGCGCTTCTCGCTGGTGAAGTCGATTACGTCATTGCCGACCGCAAGGATCTGGATGACTTGATGCCGCCGCACCCGCCCAAGGACGATAAAGACGAGGCGCTGCCTTATCCCGAACTGCGTTACCTGTCGAATCTGAATCGGCGCGAAGGCGTCGCCGTGCTGCCGATTGCGCCGGCCTTTCCCGGGCGCCTAAGCGTCGCCGTGCGCGCGAATGACGCCCCGCAGCACGCGGCCGTGCGCAATATTTTCGGTGGGAAGATCGCGACGATCGCTGGCGATTTCGCCGATGCGCGCTTCCTCAGTCAGCCGCGCAGCCTGGTGCTCCTCGATCTGAAGATATTCAATGACTTGAATTTGCCGCACTTGCAAATGATCGCCGAGGCTTTCTTGCAGCCGGCGCGCCGCAATGGCGAATTGCTGCTCTTGCGCATCCTGACCGATGCGGGCCTCTATACCTTCAGCGAAGCGATCTTCGGTTTCGTCTTTGGCGCAGTTCTCGGTTTCATTTTGGGTACGATCTTTGCTCATTCGCCGCTGATGGAGCGGGGACTGCTGCCTTATGTTGTGGCTTCGCAAACGGTTCCGATCCTGGCGATCGCGCCGATGGTGGTCATCTGGCTGGGCGCCGGTCAACTGTCGGTGGCGGTCATCGCCGCTTATCTGACGTTCTTCCCGGTGACCATCAATACCTTGCGCGGCTTACAATCGCCGGCGGCGGAACAGGTCGAATTGATGCGCTCCTACGCCTCAAGCCGCTGGACGATCCTATGGAAGCTGCGCCTTCCAGCGGCGCTGCCTTATATTTTCACCGCGCTCAAAGTATCGGCAACCGCGAGCGTCGTCGGCGCGATCATTGGCGAGTTGCCCTCCGGCATCGGCGACGGGCTGGGGCGGGCGATCCTCGACTTCAGTTCGGATTACAGTCTGGTCTCGACGCCGAAGCTTTGGGCCTCCATCATGATGGCGGCGACCGTGGGCATTCTCTTCTTCGTCTCGGTCAATCTGGCGGAACGCTTGGCGCTGCGCCGTTACATTCGCGAAATGGACTGAATGGGCACTTATGAACTTAAGCCAGGCGACTATGGTTGAAGGGCGCTTTGCCCCACGCAAATCTGTAGGGGCGACCTACCAGGTCGCCCGCCAAAGCGCCCCTCTCGAAGCGCAATGTTTACGTGCGCCCCTTGCGGGAGCGGGGGTCAGGGGGTGAGGGGTTTCATGGCTGTAGCAGCCAAAGACATCGCCATCTCGGCGAAGGGCATCCACAAGGTCTTCAATCCGGGCGCGGAGGAAGAGGTGATCGCCCTGCAAGATATCAACCTGGAGATCGAAGCAAGCGAATTCATCTCCTTGATCGGACCATCTGGCTGTGGCAAATCCACCCTGATGCGTCTTGTTGGCGATCTGATTCAGCCGACGGCAGGCGAACTGTTGGTGAATGGCAAAATGCCCGCTCGCGCGCGCCTGGATCGCGATTACGGCATGGTCTTTCAAGCGGCGACACTTTACGAGTGGCGCAGCGTGACGAAGAATGTGCAGCTCCCGCTGGAGATCATGGGCTATTCCAAGTCGGAACGTCAGAAGCGCGCCCAAGCCATGCTGGAAATGGTCGAGCTTGGCGCTTTCGCCAACCACTTCCCCTGGCAGCTTTCGGGCGGAATGCAGCAACGCGTCGCGATCGCGCGGGCGCTGGCATTTGATCCCTCGGTGCTGCTGATGGATGAGCCTTTCGGCGCGTTGGATGAATTCACGCGCGAACGCATGAATCTGGAGCTGCTGAAGATTTGGGAGCAGACCCGCAAGACGATCATCTTCGTGACGCATAGCATCGCCGAGGCGGTCTTCCTGTCGAATCGCATCGTGGTGATGTCGCCGCGCCCCGGGCGCATCACCGAGATCGTCCGCAATACGCTGCCTTATCCGCGCGACTTCAATACGCGCAACGACCCGGCTTATCATGATCTCGTCGCCAACGTGCGCGATCTGCTGCGCGACGCGGTCGGGTCCTTGTCGGCAGATCCGTCTTCAGGCGAGTATGTGTCAGCTCAGGGAGCGGACTGATGGCGCCAACTGAACTGCAGAGGACCACGTCGCTGATCGCGAGCATCCGCCGCCGACTCACTTACTATTTGCCGACTATCGCCATCGCCGTCGGCGTCATTCTGCTTTGGGAAGTCATTGTCGTCATCTTTGATATTCAACAGTTCCTCTTGCCAAAGCCATCAGCCATATTCGCCGAATTCATGTTGCAAGTTGACTTGTGGCTAGCGCCAGACGAACGCTCCATCCTCTTTGAATCGAGCGGCGCGACCTTTTGGGAAGCCTTCGGCGGTTTCATCATCGGTTGCGGGGGCGGCATACTGGTGGCGCTGATCACCTCGCGCTGGACCATCGTTAGCGAAGCCACCATGCCTTTCGCCATCGCCGCCAATTCAGTGCCGATCATCGCCTTCGCGCCGATTATGAACAACTGGTTCGGCATAACCAACCCGGCATCGAAGATGGCGATTGTGGCGGTCATCGTCTTCTTCCCGACCATGATTAATACCGTGCGCGGTTTGACCCTGGTCGATGTGGAACAGCTGGAATTGATGCGCTCTTACGCGGCGACGCCGGCGCGGATCATGTTCAGCTTGCGCATCCCGAACGCCTTGCCCTTTATCTTCAGCGCTTTGCGCGTCGCCAGCGCCCTCAGCCTGATCGGCGCCGTGGTGGCGGAATTCTTCGGCGGACCGCGCGCGACGCTGGGCGTTTACATCACGCAGGAAGCGGGCGCCTTCGATTTCGCCAAAGCCTGGACCGCCATTCTAATGGCGTCGATCATCGGCATTTCCTTTTATCTGGTGGTGTTGCTTGCGGAAAGGCGACTGATGCCATGGCATGTTGCGTTTCGGCAAGCCGGGTGAGTGTGCACCTTGTGATTTAGGTTCGATCAGCCGCTGGACGGGCTGCAATTCAGTCCGCCATGGCTGTAAATTTATCTAAGTTGATGGAGGAAAACCGTCATGCGTAAAGTAATTGCAATGTCCCTTGTTTTAGTTCTGCTCCTGGGCCTTTCGCTGGCTTCAGCCGATGGCCACATGACGCCGATCAAGCTGCAATTGCAGTGGGTGGCGCAATCGCAGTTCGCCGGCTATTTCGCCGCCGTCGA
>JAPOWK010000150.1 GCA_026707665.1 Chloroflexota bacterium | reverse complement strand
GTAGGGCTCTTCGTCCATGGTGCTGTGATTTTGCGATTTCATCCAGAAGGGCCCATAACCGATATGCAGCGTTTTGCGGGTCTGATTTGATCGATTGGTAAAGCCGCCGTGGCGCAAGTTTTCCGTGAACAAGATGGCGTCGCCGGCCTTGACGGGCAGCCCGATCATGCCCGGTTCCGTATCGGGATCAGTGCCTTTATATGGCGAAAGCATATTGCTCTTGTGGGTGGCGGGCACAACGCAGAACTCGCCCTCGCCTGGTCCCACATCGTGGACGAAGTAGACCATGCGCACCATCATGCAGTCGATGCCTTGGCTCGAATAATAGTAGCGGTGCTTGCGGCCGACTGGTCCGCCCATGTGCGAACCGGTTTGGTTGCCGGGATAGCGGATCCGAATCTCGCTGTTGTTGATGGTCGGGCGTTCATTGACGATGGCGCGAATATATTTCATCGTCGGCGGATGATCAATCAAGATATCGAAGGCGGGATCGGCGTTATAGAAATCTTCGATGATCAGGGTGTTGCCTTCTTCGCGCGCGCCGCTGGCGTAATAGCCTCTTTCGGGGTCATGGCGGTACTTGAGGCCGATGGCGCTGATTTTATCCGGCGGGCGATGGGCCTGAGCCAGAGCGTGTTCTTCCAAGGCGTCGATGGCGGCGGAGAGCGTCTTCAACTCGTCGCCGGTCAGGAAGTCTGGAATGACAAGGTAACCCAGCCGGTCAAATTCGTATTCTTCAATCCGATTCATTTATGTCCTTATTTTGGCGGCGCGGCGGACGCTGCCACTTGTCCTACAAGTTATTTTTGAAATGTGTCTTGATGATGCATGGGCCGATTGTGAACCCAATCGGAAAGCTAACAAAGTCCAATGCGCTTGTCAAATTTGGGCGCCTTTGCGTGAGCCGCCGGCTCGCCCGTACACACAAGAGATTCAGCGCCGCGCGTCAATCAGACTCGATGGCGCGCGACTCACGCAAAGTGACGCAAGGGATTCCCGCGAGTTCCTGTCGCTCGATCTCATGCATCAGTTGCTGCCATTCTCGAACAGCGTCTGATGCGCGCGGAATAACATGCGCTGGCTTTCGGTATAGCGCGCGAATGTGCTCGGCAGGATATAGGGCTCTTCATCCATGGTGCTGTGATTCTGCGACTTCATCCAAAAGGGCCCGTAACCGACGTGCAGCGTCTTGCGCGTCTGCCGGGAGCGGTTGGTCAATCCGCCGTGACGCAGGTTCTCGGTGAAAAGGATCGCGTCTCCGGCTTTGACGGGAAGGCCGATCATGCCTGGTTCTTTGTCGGGGTCATTCCCTTCGTAGGGTGAGACCATATTGCTCTTGTGGGTTGCCGGCACAACGCAAAATTCCCCTTGGCCCGGCTCAACATCGTGCACAAAGTAGACCATGCGCACCATCATGCAGTTGATTCCCCTGGAATTGTAATTGTACCGTAGCTTCAAGCCAACAGGTCCGCCACAATGCGCACCGGTTTGGTTGCCAGGGTAGCGGATGCGTAATTCGGAATTGTTGATCGTCGGTCGTTCCTGGACGATCGCCTGGATGTAGGCCATGGTTGGCGCGTGATTGACCAGGGCATCAAAAGCGGGATCCATGTTAAAGAATTCATCAATAAGCAGTGCATTGCCTTCTCCACCCGCGCCACTGACATAATAGCCTTTTTCGCGATTGTGACGGTATTCGAGCCCATATGCGCTGATCTTATCCGGCGGACGTTCCACCTGCGCTAGCGCATCCGCCTCAGCGGCATCTACTGCGGTTGAGAGACTCTCTATTTCTGCATCATTGAGAAAATCCCGGATGATGAGGTATCCCAGCCGATCAAATTCGTATTGTTCGATTTCGTTCATCTGCGCCTCTTCCGACTGCCGTCGCGTGGGCGAAAGTCGCTCGCGCGTTGGCTGCTTGCGAATTGAGGTTCGAACGCGCGCTCACGATATTTGAGCGTATGCGAAAGATAACGAACCGCTACGCCTACGTCAAATTCTGGGCGTTTCAGCTGGAATTGATTAGTCAAATTCGATGGCGCGCGTCCGGGCGATGCAGCTGCTATCGGGTTCGCTCAGCGGCGCGTTGATGAAATCCACCGCGATGTCGACGGCGCAGCGGTCCGAGCGCAGCACGCCGTGCCCGACATGGGGCAACACGTAATTGTAGGACGCGCTCAAAGTCTCCTCGGCCATATCGGCGTAGACCGGCGGCGTGATCGGGTCGTAATTGCCGGAAAGCAGCAGGGCAGGCACATCGCTCAGCACCGGATCATTGACGCTGAGCGGCCGCGCCTCCGCCCGCCACATTCCGCAGAGGCGCGACAGAGTCGACAAGCCCTCCACCGGATAGCGCAGGTAGCCGCCGAGATGGGGATGTGCCTCCACCATGCTGTAATAGTCGCGCTTGAGCGCGGAATCGTACTCCTCTTGACATTGCACAGTGTAGTGCATGCCCAAGCTAAGCGAGGTCATGCTCGCCTCGAAAGCGACGCCGAGGCGGACGGCGTTTTCGGCGAATCCGCGGTCGAGATCGTAAATCAGCTTGGGGATCTGCTGAATCGAATTGACTTCGTAAAGCCAGCTGAAGATCCAGTCGTAAAGCCGATAGCCGCTAATCTTGATTTCCAGCGTTTCGAAGCGCGGGGGCGAATAGCTTTCCCGCAGCGGCGTCTCATTCAAGCGCTCGTAAACGCGATGGAATACAGTTTCCAAGTCGGGATAGCGCGCGCTGCAGCGTTCGGAATCCGAGCAAGCGTCAAAAAGCGCTTGCAGGGCGCGCTCACCATGATACCAGGCGTCGAGGTAGATATCGGCTTGCGGCGGGTACACCGAATCGAGAATGACGCTGCGAATAGATGGCGCATAATCGCGCATCATCTCCAACGCCAAACGCGAGCCGTAAGACACACCGACCAGATTCCATCGCTCATAGCCGAGGGCGCGCAGCACCTCTACGATATCACGGGCGATATTGTCGCTATGGTAGGTTTTGAACTGGACGCCGTTGCGCGTCAGCCGGTCGTGGCAGTCGCTCAGGATCTCAAGCACCAGCTCGGCGTGCTCGTCGTGATGGCTCTGCAAGATTTCGTCCAGACGGAAGAGTACCTCGCGACAATAGAGCGGCGGATCCGATAGACCGGTGCCGCGCTGGTCAATAACGACGATGTCACGCTCATCGGCGAAGTATTTGAGGTACTTGCTGAACGAAGTTTGCAGCAGTTGTGTGCCGCTGCTGCCGGGTCCGCCGACCAGATAAACGAGGGGATCTGGCCGCTTCTGGCTGTTGCGGCCGTGGATCTGCGTGAAATAGATCGCCACCTGGCCAGCGTCCAGATTATCATAATCCTGTGGCAGTGTGACATAGCCACAGTGCGCGAGATAGCCGTAAGGCGTTTCCATGCAGTCAGCGCGTTCGACGGCGCCTTGCGCGTCAATGGCAAAGGGCAACAGTAGAATGAAAAAGGCGACGGTGCAGGATCGGAATAGCATTCGATCACCAGCGGTGTTTGCCACAAGTAAACCATAATTCGTCTGGCAAATCAAAGTTTGTGCCGGACCTCACATTGCGCATGCCGCGACCATGCGCTTGACCCTATGCCCGTGCACTTCCATTCGTCGACGCTGCGACTATAATTCGACGCATGTCACAAAGGTCTTCGAGTTCATCTACTTCCCGACGCAAACGGTTGGCGCTTATCACCATTCTGGTGGTCTTGGTCCTGGGCGCCTTTGCTTTGGACTTGCGCAGCCGCGGCTTGGCTTGGCAATTTCTCTGGGGACAGACCGGCGAAGAGTCGGCCGCCGGGCAAATCCGCGGTTTGGTCGAGGTGGCGGGCAACCTCATCCGTCAGCCGCTGGAGACCGATGCGCTGGCCCCGATCGACAACAAAGCCGCCTATCCCTACGGCATCAATACCTTCCTGGAGCAGGAAGTCGAGCGCCCGAAGATTGAAGCCATGTTGCGCATGATCCGCGAGGCTGGCTTCGTCTGGTTGCGGCAGGAATTCCCCTGGGAAGACCTCGAAGTTGACGGGCGCGGGCGTTACACTGACTCCCGGCTCGATCGCGATGGCGACGGCCAGCCGGACACGATTGATACCTGGCTGAAATATGACCAGATCGTCGAATTGACCGAAGCTTATAGCTTGCGTCTGATGGCGCGCCTGAGCAACCCGCCGGCTTGGACGCGCGCCAATCCCGCAGCCGGCGACCGCGCGCCACCCGACGACCTGGCTGATTTCGTCAATTATGCGACTGCCGTGGCCCGGCGTTATCAAGGGCGCATCAGCCACTATCAAATCTGGAACGAGCCGAATATCTACCCCGAGTGGGGCAATAATCCTATCGATCCAGCCGGCTACGTCGACTTGCTCTGCCGCACTTACCGGGCGCTGAAGGAAGTTGATCCCGATATCGTGGTGATCAGCGGCGCGATCGCCCCCACTATCGCGCTAGATGGGACGCGCAACCTTAGCGACTTGGTCTTCTTGGGTGCGCTTTATGACATGGGTGGCGGCGACTGCTTTGATGTGCTCTCGGCACAGGGCTACGGTTTGCGCAGCGGACCCACCGATCGACGCCTGCGCGCCACTTCGGTCAATGTGGCTCGCCACAGCTATTATCGCGACATCATGGTGCGCAACGGCGATGCCCACAAGCCCATCTGGCTCAGTGAAGCGGCTTGGAACGCCACCCTCGATGCTGAGTTGCCGCCCGAGCAGATCAGCCTTTATGGCGCCTACGGCAGCGTCACGGATGAGCAGGCGGCTCGCTATATGCCGATCTTCTACGAGCGCATCCAGCAGGAGTGGCCCTGGGTCGGCAATGTCATGTATTGGTTCTTCACGCGCAAAGACCCGTTTGAAGCGGATCAGGCTTTCTACTACTTTCGCATGGTCGAGCCGGACTACCAGCCGGAGAAACCGACCTTCACGCCGCTGCCGGTTTATCACAGCGTTCAAGACTACTTGAGGGAGCAGGAGCCGATTCTGTATCGCGGCCGGCATCAGGCGGAGAGTTGGCAGATAAAAGGGGAGGGCGCGACCATATCCGATGCCAGCGCTCGCTTCGGCCAGGCGAGGCGATTCGAAGCCGGGCTGCAATTCACCGCGTCCGGCACAGCGCTGGAGATCCGCTGGCGTCACGTTGAGGCGACAGATGCCGTCTGGCAGGTGACGCGATTCGAGCTGTCGCCCACGATAGCGCAGACGCGGCGCGTCTCTTTTGGCGCCGGACCGATCATTGTCGACGAGATCGCCGTTTATGACCGGGGATTGAGCCGAGTTCTCTCCTGGCTGGCTTTGGCCGGCGCGTTGTTGACGGTCGCGCTGGGCACTGCGATTCTGGCACTGCGAGAGCGCGCGCGATGACCGACGAGGCGAGGATGGGTCCGGCGCTGAGACGCCTGCACCAGCGACGCCCGCTTTTCATTTTGCTAGTCGTTGTCATCCTTTTGCTAGCGGCGGCGGCGCGCTTCCACCGGCTTGGGGCGCAATCACTTTGGTATGACGAAGGCGTCGCCTACGCCCATTCGACGCGGGCGCTGCCCGAGCTGATATCCCACTTGCAGACCAATGTGCACGTACCCGCTTATTTCACGCTGCTAGGCTGGTGGCGCGACCTGACCGGCTCATCGGAATTTGCGCTGCGAATGCTCTCCGCGCTCTTCAGCGTCATCAGCGTCGCCTTCGCCTATGTTATGGGCGCGCGGCTCTTTCATCCCGTCGCCGGGCTGGCGGCGGCCGCGCTGGTCGCCTTCAACAGTTTCAGCATCTACTATGCGCAAGAAGCGCGCATGTACGCCATGCTCACGGTGATCGCGGCATCCAGCATGTGGCTGTACCTTGATATCCTGCGCGAGCGCGAGGCGGGCGCCGGCCGGCAAATTGGTTTGGGGCGCGTCATTGGGCTGGGGCTGATCAATGCGCTTGGACTCTACACGCATTTCGCGCACATTTTCGTAATTGTGACGCAGGCTGCGCTGACTGCATTTTGGTTCTGCGCTTCTCAAGTCGGCGACCGGACCGCCTGGCGACGGACACCGCGGCGCTGGCTCAAAGTCCCGCTGGCGCATGCCTTGACGCTGATCCTGTTCCTGCCCTGGCTGCCGGTGGCCATCGCGCAATTGGGCAACCGGTCGCATCGCTTGGCGCGCTTGCCCGTCGATCAGATGCTGACCGAGATGATGGAGCTCCTGGCTTTTGGCAGCGCTTTTGATTTGAGCGCGAGCCACCTTTGGCTGGTCGCCTGCGTCTTCCTCCTTCTGGGGCTACTCTCATCGGCTTATCGCCGGCGAGACCGCTGGCTTGCGCTGCTGCCAGTCGTCTGGGCGCTGATCTCAATCGCCGTTTTTCTCTTCGTTGGCTTGGGGCAGGGCTTTCTGCGCTTCTTGCTGCCGGCGCAGTTGGCATTCGCACTGTGGCTGGGTGGCGGCGCCTGGGTCCTTTGGCAGCTGCCGATCCGTCAGGGTCCTTCGTACCTTCGCGCCCTTCCCAAGCTGGTTTCGGCTCTTGCCCTTGCCGCCTATCTCTTAGCGCTGCTTTCTGCGCTGGACACGCTATATCACCATCCCGCCTTCCAGCGCGATGACATGCGCGGTTTGGCCAGGCGAATCGAAAGCGATTTGCGCCCGGGCGACGCCCTCATCGTCAGCGCGCCTGGCTTGCAAGAGTTGCTGCGCTACTATTACCAAGCGGATGCGCCCGTCTACCCCTTGCCGCTGGGGGGCGATGACGAAGCGACCCGAAACCAGGTGCGGGACATCATCGCCGCGCATAATCGACTGCAAGTCATCTTCTATGGCGCCGAGCAGCAGGACCCTAATCTGATCGTGGAGACGACGCTCAACCGGAGTGCGTTTGAAGTGGATGATCGCTGGGTCGATGACCTGCGTCATGTGTTATATGTCAGCCCGGCGGACATTGACGAGCCAACCATTCTCGCCCGTGATTTCGCCTACGAGATTTCATTGCATGCCGTAGCGCTGGGCGCGACAACTTTGGCGCCTGGCGATGTTTTGCAAGTTCAATTGGTCTGGACCGCGCTTGCGTCGCCGCGCGGGCGCTACAAAGTCTTCCTCCAGCTTTTGGATCGCGAGGGCGCTCTGGTCGCCCAGCGCGACAGTGAACCGGTCGGCGGCTCATCCAGGACGACGGCCTGGGCGCCTGGCGAGACGATAGTCGATAATCACGGTCTGCTCATTCCGGCGGACTTGACGGCGGGCGAATATCGCTTGATCGCCGGGCTCTACGACATCAATGACCCGGCGGCGCGCCTGCCGGTCGGCGACAGCAGTTATGTTGAACTGGGAACAGTCGAAGTTGGCGGCGCCAGCTAAGCCGAATTGTCGCGCTCGTAGACGCGCTCGCCCGCCACATAAGTCGCCGCGATCGCCCGATCATCGGCGCAGATCATCAGCGCGAAAAGAAGCTCGTCCAGCGACTCGGCGACATCAGCGCGCAGCTCCAGCAACGGGGTCGCTCGCGGATCCAAGACGATGATATCGGCGGCGTAGCCTTTTTGCAGGCTGCCAACTTCGTCCGCCAAGCCCAGCGCTTCGGCGCTGCCCAAGGTGGCCAGGTAATAGCACTGCGTCGCTGTCAGCGAGATGCCGCGCAGCTGCGCCATCTTGTAGGCTTCGCTCATCGTCTGCAGCAGGGAGAAGCTGGTGCCGCCGCCGACATCGCTGCCGAGCCCGACGGTGACGGGCCGGGTCGCGTCTTTGGTAGTCGCGATGTCGAATAATCCGCTGCCGATGAAGAAATTTGAGGTGGGGCAGTGGGCGATTTTGGCGCCGGCCTCGTGAAAGCGCCGCAGCTCGTCCTCCGACAGATGGATGCCGTGCCCGTAAATGGCTCGTTCGTCCAGCAAGCCGAAATGCGCATAGATGTCGGTATAATCGCTGCGTTCCGGATAAAGCTCGGCGGCGCGCGCGACCTCGGCCTGGTTCTCCGAAATATGCGATTGCAAACGGACGTCGCTGTATTCGCCCATTAAGGCGCCGGCCAGTTCGAGCTGCTCTGGGCTACTGGTCAAGGCAAAGCGCGGCGTCACTGAATAGAGGCAGCGACCGCGCCTGTGCCAGCGCTCAATCAGCGCCTTGGAATCGTCGTAACTGGATTGGGCGGTATCAACCAGGTTGGCCGGCGCATGGCTATCCATCATCATCTTCCCCGCCAGCAGCAGCATATTGCTGCGTTGCGCCGCCTCGAAGATGGGGTCAACCGAGCCCGGCGCCGAGGTGCAGAATACCGAAGCCGATGTTGTGCCATTGCGATGCAGCTCGCTGATGAAGAAGTCAGCGATGCGCCTGGCGTGATCGTCATCGACGAAACGAGCCTCGGCCGGGAAGGTGTATTTGTTCAGCCACTCCAATAGCTGGGCGCCGTACGAACCGATGATCTCGACCTGCGGATAATGGATGTGAGCGTCGACAAAACCCGGCATCAGAATCGCATCGGGACAATGGCGCAGGTCGATGTCGTCTGGCAGCTGGTCGCGCAGGTCGGCATAGGCGCCGATTTCGGCGATGACGCCTTCGCGTATGAGAATGCAACCGTCCGGCTCATAGTCGACGCAGTCGGTGGCCGCGTTGTGAAAGGGATCGGCGACCAGGCTGTAAGTGGCGCCGCGCAGGGCAAGCTCTGTCATCGGGTTCACCATCGTCTAAACTATGCAGGGACGTTTCGCTGAAACGCCCGCAGCTTACCTTCCAAGTAACATAGGCGGCACGGCCTTGCCGCCACTACATCAAATTGGTTGGTTCAGTCCAGCCGCAGGCTTTTGACAACTTCCCAGGCGCCGCTCTCCCAGGAGCGGATCATTGCCGCATGCACCTCAGCCACGGCTAGCGCCTCCGCCAGTCCGGGCGCGCGCTGGACGCCATCGGCAACGGATTGCAGGAAGTTGTAGGCTTCGATCACTTTCATGTCTTCGTAGCCCAAGCCGCTGCCTTCTCCCGGGTTAAAGTTTCCATGGTAGGGATATTGGTCGCCGCCGACCAGCCGCGTGTAGCCATCATGCCCGCCATCCGCGTCGGGAAGGTAAAGTTGCAATTCGTTCATCCGCTCGAAATCCCAGTTGATCGCGCCCTTCGTGCCGTTGAGTTCAAAAGCCATCTGGTTCTTAGGCCCAAAGATGGAGCGCGAGACCTCGACCGAGCCGCGCGCGCCGTTCTCGAACTCCAGCAGCGCGCCCACATAGTCTTCGTTCGTCACCGGTCCCTTGGGGTCATCCGGTGCGCCGCGCGAATAATGGGTGCCTTTGCCCGGAATAGGCTTAGGCCGCTCGGTGATGAAGGTATGCGCGTTGCTGACCAGCCGCGTGACGCCGCCAGCGAGGTAGAGCGCCATATCGGTCACATGCGCCATGACATCGCCCAGCACGCCGTAGCCGGCGATCTCACGGTCGAAGCGCCAGGAGAGCAAACCCAGCGGATCGCTGCCGTACATGCTGAAGAAGCGCCCGCGATACTGGGTCAGTTCGCCCAGCGCGCCCTGGCTGATCAGCTTCTTGGCTTGGATGACCAGCGGCGCCCAGCGATAGTTGAAGCCGACGAAGCTCAAGACGCCGGCTCTGCGCGCGAGGAATTCGATTTGAGCGGTCTCTTGCGGCGTCCGCCCCACCGGCTTCTCGCAGAAAATGTGCTTGCCAGCGGCCGCGGCCGCCTCGGCGATCTCCACGTGCAGATGATTCGGCGTGGCGATGTTCACGATCTCTACAGCGGGATGCTCAACGACATCCCGCCAGCGCGTGCTGGCAGATTCGAAACCCAGCAGTTCGCGGGCGGTCTCGGCGCGCTGGGCGACATTGTCGGAGCAGATGACGAGCCGCGCCGATAGGCCGCTGTCGGGGAAGCGCTGCCGCGCCAGGCGGTAAGAGCGGGCGTGAACCTGCCCCATCCAGCCCATGCCGATCACACCGATGCCGAGCTCAGTCATGCAGCGTTTTTCCACGTTTTTGTAGGGGCGAGCCACCGGCTCGCCCCTACGAATTCATCTAGATTTAGATCCTTATTTTGGTGCGCCGCCGGCCCGCCCCTGCGAATTCGTCTATGTTCGGAGACTTATAGCGGCACAGCGCCGGCTCGCCCGTGCAAGCATTTTGACTCATTGGGAATTTCTTCGCATGTTATGGGTTGTCGGGCGGCTCGATATGAATGCGAAAGCTCGATTTGGGGTTTTCCGTATAAGCCCAGGCGCGGGTCTTGCTCACCAGGCGGACGCTCACCCGCTGATAGGCTTCGCCCTCGTAGTCATCCAGGCGCTCCAGCTCATCGGCGCTGACTTCAAAGAGCATGCCCTCGACGGCGGAACCGGGATGGGGCTGTAAAATCGAATAGACTTCATGGATGCCGGTGAGCTTCGCCAGCCGGTAGCCGCGCAAGGTATCCGGCAGGCCGCCGCCCAAGGTGCGACCCAGCAGCTTCTGCTGCGTCGCCGGATCGCGCAGCGTGCCATAGGTGAACAGCTTTTCCATGCGCCCGTGCTTCTCCTTAGCGCCGGCTCGTGAATCATCTGATTTTACTTTGAAAACAAAGGAAATAATATTATCAAGATAACTGGTTATTCCTCGCCCGGCGGGTGGGCGCCGTCCAGATAACCGGCGATCCATTTCATCATGTCGATTGAGCCCTGCGGATTCGCTTCGCCATGCTGCAATTGACGCTCAATGCTGTCATCGCTGCGGATGAGCGACGGCTTGCTGCGTCTCTCCGCCATCTTCGTGATGCGATGGGCGAGGTTGCGCAGGTTATTCGCCAAAATGTGGCGCTGCTCCGATGAGAGCCCGCGCCCGACTTCATCCAGCTCGCTTCGGATCGTATGCGAGTCTATCTCATGGATATGCTCCGCGTCAAAGGCTTCGGTGATATGCTCCAGGATGGTGTAGGTTGTGTTGATAGATTCGGCCAGCTCAGCCGGGTCCTGGCTGTGCAGCCAGCGCCGCATCGCCAAGGCCGAATAAAGGATGTGCTTCTGCGGCTCGAGCTGACGCTGTGGCTCCAGTTCACGTTCCATGCGTTGCAGCTGCGAGAGGCTCAAGCCGTGCGTGTAATGCCTCCACCAGGCGTTCACTACTCCTTGCAGCGCCTTGCTCCAGCCGATCTGTCGCCAAATCCGCCCCAAGCCCTCCACTACGAGAGAGAGGTCTTCCTCTTCCCCATACTGCAGCAGCAGGTGCGTCATCGAAACGCGGGTCGCGCCCTCGACCGCCAATTCCTGGCAAGCCTCAAACAGTCGCCA
Organism: Chloroflexota bacterium; assembly: GCA_026707665.1. Taxonomy (GTDB): domain Bacteria; phylum Chloroflexota; class Anaerolineae; order Aggregatilineales; family Phototrophicaceae; genus UBA6055. The sequence goes on along the minus strand of JAPOWK010000150.1, from coordinate 33,241 downwards.
CAGATGGCGGTAGGATACCCGCGTATCCTGGTGTTTCGCCATCAGCCGAGAGAGCGCTTCCACCAGACGCTGTGTCTGCGGTTCCCATTGATAATAATCGAGCAAGGTGAAGTAGGTGTCGATCAATTCATTTGGCGGCGCGCTCTTGATGCCGCCAACCGCGCTCATGACGGACAGCACTTTGTCCAGGGGTATCACGTCGCTTTCCAAGGCCTGGCTCAAACGCGGGAATAGCAGATCGCGGTCTGCGAAATGATGCGCTGTATCCACAATCAGCTTGCGATCGTCGCAAGCGACGATGCAGTCGAAGAGAAAGTCAAGCGCCTCTTCCGTCATTTGATGGCTGGCTTCGGTCGCCAGCAGACGCGCTGCCGCTGGCGGGCGGAATACGGCCGGCAGATTGACCCGCTCGTCCGACTCATACAGCGACCAGAGCCGCTTGACCGTAGGCAAGGTGACCAGAATCTCGTCTGAGACCTGGATGCCGTGATACAAGGCGAGCAGGAAATACTCCGTCTTCTCGTCGATCAATTTTTCAAGCGTAGCCGCTGACGCCTGTTGCAGGGCTTTTCGCACTTTGGATTCCAGCGCGTTGATCAGCTGCTCGTCCTGGTAGAGCGCATTGACAATTGCCGGTACGCGGCGGACCGCAATCAAAATCAGGTGAATGCCGAGCTCGCCGTCGGCGTATGCGCGCTGTCTGGCCTGCAGAATCGCCTCTTGCAGAATAGCGTGTAGTTGATAGGTCTGTGGCTCATGCGCGATAAGTTCCAGCCAGCCGGCCAAGGTGCCGACATCGCCCTCCTCAATAGCGACTTCCAGCGAGTTGCGCGCGGCCGCCTGCAATCGGGGAATCCAGGCGTCGTCGACGCCCAGGTTCATCAGCCGATTGCGAATGAAGACGTAGACCGCGTCCGGCTGATCTTTCAGCATCGCGTCAAAAATCTCGGACAAGTCGCTTTCCAGCGAGGCGTCCTTTTCGAGCTCTTCCGCCACGCGTTTGCCGGCAGCCGCGTCTCGTTCGCTGAGCGCGTTGTGCAGCAGCTTCCTGATGTACTGGCGGCGCATCTCATCGCTAGGCGGCGCGGCGCCATCCAAGATCCGAACAATCGCCTCGGTGGTGACTTCATCGGCCGGCGCCCGCACCTGATGATCAATCCAATGGCGCTCCGCGATCCGCTCAAGCTCTCGCCCAAGGTCGCCCGATGCGACGCCAGAATTGGCGAGCCCCGCCAGGCTCTGAATCTCGGCCGCCAGTTCAAGGACATCGCCGCGCCACAACGCCCGCAGCACAGTTATATACGTATGGTCCATGACATCAGCGATGACGCTGGGCGAGGCCCAGTCATAGATCCAGCCTGAGGCGCCTTCAACCTCATCAGCGAACGACAACCGCGGGTGATACTGGCTTTTCGCCGGCGCCTGACTGGCAAAGGATAAATGCGCGGCGAGCCGGCCCGGCATCAGCGCTTGCAAGCCCGCGATCAAAGCAAGCCGCTGCTGGAAGTCGGGCGGATACCCGGCAATGACCAAGCCCCGCTCATGAAGGATAGCGCCAAGCAAGGTCAACAGATGATCAAAGCGGTCGTTCGGCAGCTGGTCCAGGATGCGCAATAGGTTTTCCGCTCGCGTTTCGCTGTCAATCGAAATGCTATCGGGCGGTTGCAGCAGCGGCAGGGTTCTGTCGATATCGGCCGAAAACTCCGGCAGCAATGCCAGCCATGGCTCAAGCTGCAGCGCCGATTCCGCGAGCGCGTCCGCCGGCATAAATACGTAGTGCTCGGTATAAGACCTCGCGCTGTCGGCCGCGGGCTGGATGGACGCCAGCAGCATTCGCGCGCTGTCATAATCAATTAGGACCAGCGCCGCGCCAGCCTTGCCATCTGCATCCGACATCGGCTCCAGGTCGACCAGTTGCGCATAAAATCTGGGGTCAAGCGAAGGCAGGGTGCCGTTAAACATGAGCAGTTTACGGCCTGCTTTCCCAACCTCGTCGTTGTGACCCAGTATGACGTATTCCAGCGCCGATGCCACAGCGGCAGCTTTCTTCCCTAGGCTACGCTTACGATATCCTATCATTTTGTCAAATTGTGCCTCGACTTGCAAGCAGTGACCTTGCGTCAACGACAGGTCATGCGGCTGCCCAATGGTTTGCGCCCACTATGTTATAATGCTGCTTATGACCGCGGCGCGAAACGGGGAATCGCCGATGAAAATAGTCGTGACCAGATTCGTCATCCTGTTAATGTTGACATGCGCGTCGGCGCTGACGCTGGGGCAGGGCGCGCCAACGCAAATGGACGCGGCTCTGCTCGATTTGAGCGCGCGCCTCGGCTACCGTGTCGGCATCGGCAACTTGTCGAACTGGCGCTGGGAGCAGGTGAATTTTGCGGACAACTCGCTCGGCTGCCCGACGGTGGCCAGCAGCGGCGGAGGCGCCATCCTCGGCTACCAATTCCAACTGACGCACAATGCGATCACCCACGACTACCGCGTCTCCCATGATAGCGCGCTCGTCGTCTATTGCGGGACAATTGATCCGGCGGCGGCAGCGGTCGCGGAGTCCGTTTCTGAATCTGTCAATCGGCTCTGCGGCGAAGGCGCCGTCGATGGACCGTATATGCGTTCGCGAATCAATGTGGGCATGGATGTTGAAATCGTAGCCGGTCCTTTGAATATGCGCGGGCAGCCTTCCCCCGATGCGCAAGTCCTATTGCAGATTCCGTCGGAATGGACCCTCAGCATCACCGGCGGTCCCGAATGCGTTGGCGGCTATGTGTGGTGGCTGGCGCTGGTGAACGGGCAAACTGGCTACGTCGCCGAATCGGGCGCGGGCAACTACCTGGTCAAGCCGGCGACCCCGCCCGGGCTGCCAGGTCGCGAAGTTCTCAACCGCAGTCTGATACCCTATCTGCTCGAATTTGGCCGCGTCAGCGGCAATTTCCAGCCTCTTCACGATTGGTCCTCCGATAGCCGTTTCCTCATTGTCGCGGGCGCGGCCGGCTCTGATGGCGTCTGGGTATATGACCTGCATCAGCCGACGCTGGCGCCCCAAATCCTGGAATTGGACGAGGGTATCGCCGCGCTTGCCTTTCGACCGAGCCACGATCAGTTCGTCGTGGGCAGCGAATCAGGCTTGCTGCAGCTTTGGCAAATCCATGATGGCGCGCTTTTGACATTCAGCGAACGGCTGCACTTGAACGCCCATGCCGGGCCCGTCTCCGCGCTGGCATTCAGCCCGGATGGCGATCGTCTTGTCAGCGCCGGGCGCGAAGCCTACACGCATGCGGAAGTGGATCGCGACTTTGCCGCTATCGTCTGGGAATTGCCGATGGTCGCGCAGCAGGCGATTCTTTCCGGTCATACTGGACTGATCAATGCTATCGTCTTTCGTTCGTTCATCGACCAAATAATCACTGGAGCGGACGATGGCACAGAGCGTCTATGGGATGCAAGCCGCGGCGCAAGTTTATTGAACCGGGACTTCGGCGCCCCGATAAGCGCGCTGGATGATCATCGCTACTTGTCCGTCGTGGCCCTTGCGCGCCCATCGGACAATCTCCTGGTCATGGGACCTGACGGGCCCGATGACCTCACCAGTTATGACTTGCCAACAGCAGGCGTCACATCGCTCGATTTAAGTGCTGACGGTTCCATGCTGGTGGTTGGCGCGGCGGAAGGCGTCATCTCCATTTGGGATACGGAGGCGCATGAGCTGATCGCGACGCGCGAGACTGACGGCGGCATCTACGATGTCAGTTTCAGCCCCGATGGCACGATGATAGCGGCGTCCACCGACCGGCATGCCTTGATTCTTTATGGCGTCCCGCTCGGTTCTGGTTGAGTGGCGCGCTCGCTCTACTCGGGATTACGCAGCCAATCGGGCTCAAGAATGTCGATTCCATCCAGCGCCAGCGCCTGAACATTGCCGAAAAGCAAGTGCAGCGGACTGCCATAGTCGGGCGGTATCGTCAGCGCGCGCAGTTCCGATGGTCGGTCGAGGTCCAGCAAAAACAGCAGGCCAGGGATTTCCGTCACCGACTGGAAGGCAATTTGCCCCGGCTGGTTGGTGAAGGTCGCGTGCTGTTCGTCGCGGCCCCCCGCCGTCAGAGCGCGGACTATTCCGCTCGCCAGATCCAACTGATACAGATTCCATGAACCTTCACGAAAAGAATCATATACGATTATGCCGCCATTCGGCGACCACACCGCTTGCGCGTCCCCGTATTCGTCGTACGCGCCCTGCCCGTCATGAGTCAAGGCCCGGCTGGCGCCGCTGGCGATATCGTAGACAAAAATGTCGCCGCCCGCGTCATACACCAGCGAGCGGCCATCCGGCGACCAGGATGGCCGCGAATAATCGGTCTCGTTGAAGCTTAGTTGGCGTCGGTTGCCGCCATCGGCGTCCATCAAGAAGATTTGAGCGACGCCCTGCGGGTCCGCTTGGAAGAGGATGGATGTGCCATCGGGAGACCAATGCGGGTGGCTGTCGTCATGAGCATTGTCAGTCAGTTGGCGCGGCGCCGCTTCACCGGGTCGCAGTGTATAGAGCTCGGCATCCCCTCCCGCTCTGGATGCGAATACCGTCTCCCGGGTATGTGGGGAAATGCTTGGTTGAAAGACTTCGCCGCCGGCTGCGGCCAAGGTTGCCCTCATACCCCGGCTCAGGTCAGCGATCATCAGTTGGCGTTGGCCAGAATCTCTGGCGACGAAGACCAACAGTTCGCTCGGCGGGAGCTGGGGCATCAGCCAAATGATCAGTGCCGAAGCGAGGCAAGTCGCAAGCCAGATAGCGAAGCCGAATCGCAGAATGTACGCGGACATCGATATCGCGTTCAAAGCCTGATGAACTGACCCTACATTGGCGGGCAAACAACAAAGCCGAGCCATATCAATGCCAGGGGCAATCAATCGTTTGATAGACGGGCGACTTGCTCAGTCACTGTTGCGCTCCCGACCGCATTGTAGACCGGTTCCAACGCGTTCACCACTCGCCGCCGTCGCGCTTGCTGTCAGGCAACCTGGAGTATGTTATACTGAGGCGCAATTATGTGAGGAAACCAGCCAATTGCCTCGTGGGAGACATTCATGGAAATACTAGAGTTATCGGGTCAAACAATCAAAGGCTACGAATTTGGCGATCTGCTGGGACAGGGTGGCTTCGGCGTTGTCTATCGCGCCCACCAGGGTGTGGTCACCCGCGACGTCGCAATCAAGGTCATCTCGCCCAAATATGCCAACCAGCCTGAATTCATTCGTCGATTCGAAAGCGAAGCTCAGGTGGTCGCCCGGCTTGAGCACCCGCATATCGTGCCGCTATACGATTTCTGGCGCGAGCCGGACAGCACCTGCTTGGTCATGCGCTACTTGCGCGCGGGCAGCCTGCGCGATTTGATCGAGCGAGAGGGAAAACTGGACATCACCTTAACAGCCAAGATTGTGGAGCAAGTCGGCAGCGCTTTGAACTTCGCCCACAACAGTGGCGTTGTGCACCAGGATATCAAGGCGGACAACATCTTTTTGGATGATGACGCCAACGCCTATCTCAGCGACTTCGGGATCGCGAAAGAAGTGGGCGCGGACGCCAGCGATGGCTCAGACACGCTGGTTGGCACGCCCGCTTACATGGCGCCCGAGCAAATCCGCGGTGAAGGCGCTGGCACACAGAGCGATGTCTACGCCTTTGGCATCATGCTCTATGAGATGCTTTCGGGCAGCCGGCCCTTCGCCGACGAGACGCTGGCCACCCTGGTCTACAAGCACCTCAACGAGCCGCTGCCCATGATTGACCACACCGCGCTCAATTTGCCGCCCGCGTTCAATTCCATCATCCAGCGCGCCACCGCCAAGGATCCCAGCGAACGTTATGAAGACGCGCTTTCGCTCGTGATAGAGTTTCAGGATGCCCTGCGCCGTGGGGCGGCCACCGTGGAGATTGAGCTGGAAGAGCTTGACCTCTCTGAATTCGAATTGATCGAGACCAAGAATCCTTACAAGGGTTTGCGCGCCTTCCAACAGGCGGACGCCGCCGATTTCTTCGGCCGTAGCGCGATGATCCAACGCGTGCTGGACCGCTTGCAAGAACCCGTTATCGAGAACAACTTCCTCGCCGTCATCGGTCCGAGCGGCAGCGGCAAGTCCAGCCTGGTAAAAGCGGGCGTCTTGCCGGCTCTGCGCTCGGGCCGCATCCCGGGCTCGGAGAATTGGTTCTATGCCGAAATGGTCCCGGGCGAGGTGCCGCTGGAGGGACTGGAAAACGCACTTCTCAGCGTATCGACATCTCAATTACCCGGCATTTTGGACACCTTGCGCGATCACGTCGATGGCTTGGCGCGCAGCGTCTATGAGGCATTGCCTTCCGCAGACAGCAAGCTGCTGCTGATGATTGATCAATTCGAAGAGCTTTTCACGCAGGTGGAGCAAGAGAGCGATCGCCAGCAATTTCTCGATCTGATACTGAATGCCGTCAACGCGGAAAACAGCCCCATCATCATAATCGCTACCTTGCGCGCCGACTTTTACGATCGTCCGCTGATGTATCAAGGCTTTGGCGAGCTTATCAGAGCGCGTACCGAGCTCGTCCTGCCGCTGAACGATGACGAATTGACCGAGACGATCACCGGCCCCGCTGAAAACGTGGGCGCCATCATTGAAGACGGATTGATTGAGATCATCATTGATGACGTTCGTGAACAGCCCGGCGCCTTGCCGCTGCTGCAATACGCCTTGACCGAGCTTTTTGAACGGCGCGAAGGCGCGCTGTTGACCCGCGCCGCTTATCAAGACATCGGCGGCACGCTGGGGGCTTTGGCGAAGCGCGCCGAAGAAGTCTACCAACGCTTCAAAGAGGCGGGCCAATACATGGCGCGGCAGATGTTCTTGCGCTTGGTCACGCTGGGCGAGGGCCAGGAAGATACGCGCCGCCGCATCTTGCAGACGGAACTGCTGACCCTGGGCGACCGTGATGTGGTGGAAGATGTCATTGACCGTTTCGGGCGCTACCGCTTACTCACCTTCGACCGCGACGACGCCACCCGCAGCCCGACAGTCGAAGTCGCGCATGAGGCGCTGATCCGCCGTTGGGAACGATTGCGCGAATGGCTAACTGAGAGCCGCAACGATGTCCGGCTGGAGCGAGAACTACTGAACGCCGCGCTTGAATGGGAGGCGGCGAACAAGGACAAGAGTTATTTGATGCAGGGCAATCGCCTGCTGACCTTCGAAGAATGGGCGGAGAGCACTAACTTGCGGCTCAATGAGCTGGAACTGGAATATCTCTCAGCCAGCCTCGCCGCCCGCGATGAACAAGAGGCGATCGAGCGGGCGCGTCAGGAGCGGGAACGGGAGTTGGAACGGCAGAAGGCGCGCAATATGCGTATCGCCGCCGTGATATTTGGCGTGGCTGCTGTCGTCGCCGTCATCTTGAGTCTCTTCGCCTTCGACCAACGGAACCAAGCCGAAGAGCAGCGTTCCATCGCGGACGAGCAGCGCGTAATTGCGTTGACGGAACGCGACCGCGCCGATGAACAGCGCGCAATCGCTGTGGATGCCATGCATGTCGCCGAGGTCAACGAGCGCAAGAACCTGAGCCTGGCGCTGGCCGCCAACGCCCGCACCGCGCTCAGCGAGCATGACCCGGCGCTGGCGCTGCCGGTGGCGATCGAGGCGCGCCATGTCTTTGAGCCGCCGGAAGCGGAAGTACTGCGCATTCTCGGCGCCGCCACCTTCTCGCCCGGTCCGCGATTCCGCTTCACCGATTCGCCGCAATCGATCCTGGGCGTGGCATTTAATTCGGACGGTTCGGTCGGCGCCTACGCCGGCTCGGAGGGCGTCGTCTATCTCGTGGATACGAGCACGGGCGAAGGCATCATCTCTATCGCGACCGGAAGCCCGGTCAACGCGGTCGCCTTCAGCGAGGATGATACTTTGATCGCGGCCGCCATGTCGGATATGACGGTCGGCTTGTGGCAGGTGGCTGACGGCGCCGAACGGTATCGCCTCGGCGGTCATGAGAATATCGTGACCGATGTCGAATTCAGCGCCGACGGCGAAACACTGGCTTCTTCCAGCGCCGATTCCACTGTGAGGCTTTGGAATGCCACTACCGGTCAGCCACTGCATGTCTTGCGGAAGCATATCGATTATGTCTTTAAGCTGAGCTTCAGCGCTGACGGCGCCAGATTGGCCAGCTCCTCCGCCGCCATCGGCATATCGGAAAGCGACCGAACGGCGGAACACAACACGATCCAGGTCTGGGATGTCGCCAGCGGCGAAAACATCTTGACTATTCCGCCAGACGGCGTCGGATTCGTGCGCGATGTGGAATTCAGCCCGGATGGCACGACCATCGCAGCGACCACCTGGAGCGGCGCCTTGGGCGGCACCGCGCGCTTCTATGACGCCCAGACCGGTGAAGAACGGGGGCGTCTCTACGCGCACCGCGATACGATTGCGAATCTTGAATTCTCTCCCGACGGCGCGCTGCTGGCGACCGCCTCGCGCGATCAGAGTGTCAAGATTTGGGACATCGACAAAGGCGTTCAGATTACCAGTTACGTGGACTTGGGCGATCGCATTCAGGACATCGAGTTTTCTCCCGATGGCGAATATCTGCTGATCGGCTTGGGCGAAGCCGGCAACTTCCCCGATGGAAGCGACAGCCCGGCCGATAGCTCGGCTTACCTTTGGGATTTGCGCAATCGTACCCAGGCGCAGGTCTTCAGCGGGCATAGCAATTGGGTCTGGGCGGCTGCTATCAGCCCGGACGGATCCATGTTCGCCTCTGGTTCCGGTCCTCTGTTTGGGCCCGAATCCGTCGCCTCGCTCGACGCCACAGCGCGCGTTTGGGACGCCGCGACGGGCGAAGAGCTCATGACCTTGGCCGGGCATGGAGACACGGTCGATTCGGTACGCTTCCTGCCCGATGGGGGGCAGCTGCTTTCCGCCTCTTGGGATGGCACGATCCGGCGCTGGGATTTGGCAACCGGCGCCGAAATCCAGCGCTACACCATCGAGGACGCGAGCGTGTTCATGATTGATCTGCTGCCGAATGGCGCCCAGTTCGTCTCCGGCTCCAGCGATGCGATCATCCGCTTGTGGGATATTGAGAGCGGTGAAGTCCTGCGCGAATACGTCGGTCATGAAGTCGCGGTCAACGGCGTGCACGTCAGCGCCGATGGCAAACGGATGGTCAGCGCAAGCGGGGACTGGGGCGGCGCCGATCGCACGGTTCGCCTTTGGGATGTCGAAAGCGGCGAACTTCTGCAAACATTCGAAGGACATGGCCATATCGTCAATTACGCGCGCCTGGCGCCGGACAACAAGTTCATCATCAGCACATCCTGGGACGACACGGTAAGGATGTGGGATACCGAAAGCGGCGAAGAGATCCGCCAGTTCGTTGGCCACGCCGGCAACACCTTCGGCATCGCCATCACCGAAGACAGCAGCACGCTCTTGACGACGTCATCGGATACAACCTTGCGCATGTGGGACATCGCCTCGGGTGAAGAGCTCAATCGCTTTGAGCAGCACACGGACTGGATACAGGAAATCGTGCTGGGACCGGGCGAAAGCTTTGGCGTCTCCGCCGGGCAGGATTATACACTTCGCCGATGGGTCATTAAGCGGACGGCTGATGACTTGATTGAGTGGGCGCGCCTAAACCGTTACATCCGCGATCTCTCATGCGCCGAGCGGCAATCTTATCGCCTCGCTTGCGAGTCCTGATAGGGAATTCCCCTATAATGGTGGTGGGTTTCATGCCGATCTGATTGGAACGGTTCCATCACCATGACCGACGAAGGGGTCAACGACAAACCGAATCGCGGTGACAACGAGCATTCCGCCTCGGCGATTTTCGTCGAGTTGATGCGGCAGGCGGCGGCGAAAGCGGCGGTCAAGCCGGCGCCATCGACGACCGAGCCAAGCGGGGATGATGCCGAGAAGCAGCCCAAGGCGGCGGGGAACGGCGAGCCCAGCCTGGAACCGGCGGACGAGGAACATCGCATTCGACGCGTGCGTCCGCGGCTCGTTTTGCGCCGTCCGCAGCCGGGGAGCATCGCTGGCGGATTCTTCGGTACGCTGTCCGTCGTCATCTTGAGCACGGCGCTTGTGGCGACGCTGCTGATGTTTTTCGTCAACCCGGAGTTTCTGAATCCGGCTGTCGTTCAGGGATTGCAGCTTGAGCGCGATGAGATCATCGCTGGCATCGCGGCGGCTCAGCCGACGCCGGTGCAAACGCCGCAATGGCTGCGCCGTATCGGCATCATTTCCGGGCACCGGGGGCGCGGCCAGCGGCTGGATTACGATCCCGGCGCTGTCTGTTATGACGAATACAAACGGGTCGTCCTCACGGAAGAGTCCATCAATTACGCCGTGGCGACACGCGTGGTCAATAATCTTGAAGCCTTGAACTTCACGGTTGATATGCTGGATGAGTTTGACCCGCGCCTGGTGGATTATCGCGCCGATGCGCTGGTATCGATTCATGCCAATTCCTGCATCGACTTCGGCGAGTTGGTGACGGGCTTTATCGTCTCCAAGTCGGATGCGCGCCCCGATACCGGCAACGATGTCTTCCTGCGTGAATGCATCGCCTTGAATTACGCCGCCAACATCCCGCTGGAACGCAGCTACAACGAGACCGAAGACATGATTAACAATCATGCCTGGCGCAAAATCCATCCGCTGACGCCCGGTGTCATTCTCGAAATGGGCTTCATGCTGGCCGACAAGGAAATCCTCACCGGCCAGCACGACCTGCTCGCCCATGCGATCACCATGGGCATCCTCTGTTACATTGAGAATGCCGGCTATAGCGCAGGGCTCCCGCAATCCGGCCGGCGCTCGGCGGATTATCTCGTACCGCTGCTGGCGACGCCAACGCCGATATTCGGCCGTTGATCGCCTGTGGCCGCTTTCGACTTGGAAACTCGCCCCACGCTTGCTATACTATGAGTGAAGGCATATAGAGTTACGGATTCACGGAGAAGTCGCATAGAGGCCTAGTGCGTCCGCTTGGAAAGCGGATACGGGAAACCGTACGTGGGTTCGAATCCCACCTTCTCCGCCTTGAGGAGCCCGCTGGTCGGGCTCTTTTTCGTTGCCGGTTTAGTGAAAGACGAGGATGGCAAAGATGGCTGCGCCAGAAACGATCACGCTCCAGGTCAACGGCGAAACGCGCCAGCTTGACATCGACCCCGATACGCCGCTGCTCTACGCGCTGCGCAATGACCTCGGCTTGAAGAGCGCCAAATACGGCTGCGGGACCGAGCTTTGCGGCGCTTGCAAGGTGCTGGTCGATGGCGTCGACGTGCCCTCTTGCCAGCTGCCCGTGAGCCACGCGGCCGACCTGGAAATCACCACGCTGGAAGGCTTGGGCGGGGCGGACGATTTGCATCCGCTGCAGGAAGCCTTTCTGGAAGAGCAGGCTGGGCAATGCGGCTTTTGCACCGCGGGCATGATTATCGCCGCGCAAGGCTTGCTGAATCGCGTCCGCTATCCATCAGACGACGACATCCGGCAGACGCTATCGAACAACCTCTGCCGCTGTGGCGTTTACGACCGCGTTCGGCGGGCGATCAAGCTCCGCATCGGTCGGCCCGAGCGAGCGCCGATCCATGAGCTCATTCGTCCGGCGCCAGTCGTCGGACCGGCGGCGCCACATCAGCGCTCGCCCTCGCTCGACGCCTATGATCAAGTCGATGACTGGCTGCGCTTCAACCTTGATCATAGCGTCACCATTTACAGCGGCAAAGTGGAGTTGGGGCAGGGCATTTCGACGGCGCTGGCGCAGATCGCCGCCGACGAACTGGATATCGCCCCGGAGTGTGTTCGGGTCTTGACTGCCGACACCGATCGCAGCCCCGATGAAGGCGGGACGACCGGTAGCCGTTCGCTGGAAACGAGCGGGGTCGCCATCCGCAGCGCGGCCGCGGAAGCGCGCAGTCACCTGCTGGCGCTCGCTTACGAACAGCTGGACTCGCTGACGCCGGCTGATGAATTGCCGGTGGACGATGGCCTCATCACCGACCCCAAGACGGGGCGGAGCGCGACGTACTGGGACCTCTTCGCTGGCAAGCGCTTTAACCGTCCCATCACCGGCGGCGCGAGATTGAAGAAGCCAGCCGATTACGTCGTCGTTGGCGCCTCGGCGCGGCGGCTTGATCTCTTGGGCAAGGTCAGCGGCGCCAGGAGCTACGTGCATGATATGGAATTTCCAGCGATGCTGCACGCGCGCGTCTTGCGCCCGCCGGGTTATCATGCTCGACTGGTCAATTTCGATGGCGAGTCGGTCAGCGCGCTGCCTGGCGTCGTTGAGGTAATACAAGATGGCCAGTTTATCGCTATTGTCGCCGAGCGCGAGGAACAGGCGCTGGCGGCGCTGGATCGAGCGCGCGCTTCTGCCACGTGGGCTTATGATGAGCGCTTGCCAGCCGCGGAAGACATCTACCGCGATCTGCTGGAGAAGCCGGCGCAGTCGAATCTCATCGTTGATGGCGCCACCGTTGATGATCCCATCCCGCCAAACGAAAAGCCGGCCGAGGCAAAGCAAACTCTCGGCGCGACCTTCCGCCGTCCCTTTCAGATGCATGCCTCGCTGGGTCCATCGGCTGCGGTTGCAATTTGGCAAGGCGATCGGCTAACAGTCTGGTCGCACTCGCAGGCTGCCTTTACGCTGCGGGGGGCTTTGGCGCAGGCGCTGGCGCTGGACGAAGCGCAAATCCGCGTCATTCATGCGGAAGGGGCTGGCTGTTACGGTCACAATGGCGCCGATGATGTCGCGCTGGATGCGGCGCTGGTCGCGCTCGCCTTGCCCGACCGGCCGATTTCGCTCAAATGGACGCGCTGGGACGAACATGCCTGGGAGCCTTATGGCTCGGCGATGCTCATGCGGATGGCGGCGAGCCTGTCCAAGGACGGCGATATCATTGATTGGAACCACGATGTCTGGAGCTACGCGCACTCGACCCGTCCGGCGGTCGGTTTGGAGACTTCCGGCTTGTTGGCGTCCTGGCATCTGGCGCAGCCCTTTGCCCGTCAAGCGCCGCGGCCGATGGGCGGCTACCAATCCGGCGCCCATCGCAATGCCGATCCCATTTACCGTCTGCCGCGGAAACGTATCGTACGCCATGCGGTCGCTGACAGCCCGCTGCGCGTTTCGGCGCTGCGAAGCCTGGGCGCCTATGCCAATGTCTTCGCCATCGAGTCCTTCATGGATGAACTGGCGCATGCCGCCGAGAACGACTCGCTTGCCTTTCGCCTGCGCCACCTGAAGGACCCGCGAGCGCGCGCCGTCGTGCAGGCGGCCGCGGAGGCGGTGGATTGGCCAGCTTGTCGCGAGGCGAGCGGCGACGGCGAAGGCTGGGGCTTGGCGCTGGCGCAGTACAAGAATCTCCAGTGTTATTGCGCTGTCGTTGTCAAGCTGGCGGTTGATAGAAAGAGCGGTCAGGTCGCTTTCAAGCGCGTCGTCATCGCCGCCGATGCCGGGCAGGTGGTCAATCCCGATGGACTGAGCAATCAACTTGAAGGCGGCTTCGTACAGGCGGCCAGTTGGACGCTCTTCGAGCAGGTCAAGTTCGATGCGCGCGGCATCACCAGCGTCGATTGGGAGACCTATCCGATCCTGGGTTTCGATTCCGCGCCCAAGATAGAGACGCTGATCCTCGATCGGCCTGAGATGCCGATGCTGGGCGCGGGCGAAGCGGCGCAGAATCCGACGCCGGCCGCCATCGCCAATGCGATCTTCGACGCAACGGGCCTGCGCCTGCGCGTTATCCCCTTCACGCCGGAGAAGATTCTGGCGGGGCTGCGCGATCCCGCTACGTAAGGACGTGTAGGGGCGACATATCATGTCGCCCGCATGAACACGTATCGCCACGAAAGAAGGGCGACCCACTGGGTCGCCCCTACATTTGCAGTGCTGTTTTGGGTAGGAAAGATGTTCAAACTACCTTTCCAGCTTTATCACCGTCACGTTCTCGTCTGGCGCTTCGGCCGGACCTTGCAGCACCAGCGCGCGGTCTTCGCGGCTCAGGCTAAAGGCGGCGTCGCAGCTCGCATCCAGCCAAGTCGCTGATGACATATCCAGGTCAGGCAGCACGATTCTGCCATCGGCGGGCCAATCGAAAACGTGCAAGTAGACCGTATCGCCCTTTTGTGTCGTGCGATATGCTGCTTCGCCTTGAATCGGACCCGGCTGCGTGCCATAAATCGAATCGCCGTTGACATCCAGCCAGGCGCCCATCGCTTGCAGGCGCTCGATGCTCGGCTCGGGGATCGCGCCCTCGGCGTCAGGTCCGATATTCAGCAGGTAGTTGCCACCCTTGCTGACAATATCGACCAGGTTCTGGATCAGCTGCGTCGTCGACTTCCAATTGTGGTCATGCGCCTTGAAGCCCCAGGTGTCGTTGATGGTGGCCGGCGTCTCCCAGTCGATCTCGGCCTGCAGATCCGGCGGGATGGCATTGTCCTGCGCGGTCGCGTAATCGCCCAGCTGGTTGCCCAGCCGCCCGCAGACCAGACAATCCGGCTGAATCGAGTGCACCAGGTCGAGCAGCTCCTGGCTCTGATGGCGCTCGATGATGCGGGGCGTATCAAACCAGATGAGGCAGATCGGTCCATAATTCGTCAGGATCTCGCGCACTTGCGGCTTGACATAGTTGTCGATGTAATCGCCGAAGTTTTGCTCGTCTTCGTTGAAATCCCAGGTGTTGCCGAAGCCGTCGGGATGGTGCCAGTCCTGAGTCTGCGAGTAATAGAGCCCGAGCTTGATGCCCTCGCGCGCGCAGGCGTCGGCCAACTCGCCCAGGACATCGCGGCCAAAAGGTGTGCCATCGACGATGTTGTAGTCGGTTTCACTGCTGCCGTACAGGCAAAAGCCGTCGTGGTGCTTGGAGGTCAGCACGATATACTTCTGTCCGGCTGCCTTCGCCAGCTTGGCGATCTGATCGGCATCATATTTCACCGGGTTGAATTGGGGCGCCAGCTTTTCGTATTCGGCGATGGGAATCTCGGCGCGCAGCATGATCCACTCGCCGATGCCTGGGATATGCTCGCCCTTCCAGACGCCGGCTGGGATGCTGTAGACGCCCCAGTGGATGAACATGCCGAACTTGGCTTCGCGCCACCAATCCAGCCGCGGATCTTCGTTGGCGCCGGGCCGCTGCCCTCGTTCCGGTTTGAAATATTCGATTTCTGTCATGTTTTCCTCGCTAGCGGGCGACCTGCTAGGTCGCCCTTACAGATTCGTGGTGTGGTGGGAGAGACAAGTCTCGCCCCTACAATTCCAATTTTAGGAATTTAACTCAATCGCATAACAGCAGACATACTCGCAGGGCGGCGTCGTCGGCGCCGACAAGCGCAGACCGCCGTCATCCTGACTCCAGTCAATCGTCTCATCCGCGCCCAACATGCGCACATTGGCAATATCCATCGAAGCCAGCGATGTTATCAGCGCTTCGCCTTGGGGATAAGCCAGCAGGAAGGCGTAGATTGTGTTCCCTTTCTGGGTGAAGCGGATATCGGCCGGCGTGAAGGGATTGCGCTGCGTATCGGTGAAAGCTCCCTCCGGCACCTCGGTAGGTCCCTCGCCGTAGACCTTCCAGGGCCGCGTATCGTAGATGCCGTCGCCATTGACCGCGCTCCAGCGCCCGATCTCGCGCAGCATCTCCTGTTCAATCTCGGGAATCGAGCCATCTGCCCGCGGACCGATATTCAGCAGCAGCGCACCATTCTTGCTGACGATATCCACCAGGTCGGCGATGATATCGCCGGCTGTTTTGTAGTCGTGATGGTCAATATAACCCCAACTGTTCTTGGATACCGAAGTGTCATTCTGCCAGAAGAACTTGCGAATATCGCTCAGCTGCCCGCGCTCGATATCGAAGACAGCCACGCCTTCCGGGTATGAGTCGTACTTGTGGTTGATGGCGACGCCTTTCCCCCACTCCTCGCCGCGATTGTAGTAGTAGGCGGCGAAGCGCTGCAGGTAGGGCTCGAAGACGACCTGCTCAATCCACCAGTCGAACCAGACGACTTGCGGCTGATACTTGTCCACCAGCTCGCAGCAGCGCGCCAGCCAATCTTCCAGAAATTTGGCGTCCGGGCGCGGCGTCCAGTCCTTCTTCTTCCATTCTTCTTGATTGTCCACTTCTCCGGCCCAATTTGGCAGCTTGGACGCCGCCACCGCGGGTCCATACAGACCATCGTTGTCCGGATCCTGCACATCAGAGGGGAAGCTGCGCCCGCCATCAAAGTACCACCAGTGCTCGGCGCGATGCGATGAGACCGCGAAGACCATATCCAGCTCGCGCACGGCCTCAGCCAGTTCGCCGCAGATATCGCGCTTCGGTCCCATCTTGGAGGCGCACCAATCGGTCAGCTCACTATCGTACATTGCGAAGCCGTCGTGGTGCTCGGCCACCGGCATGACGAAGCGCGCGCCGGCATCCTTGAACAGCCGCGCCCATTCACCGGCGTCGAATTTCTCCGCCGTCAGCATGGGGATGAAGTCCTTGTAGCCGAATTCGGTGTGATAGCCCCAGGTCTTGCGATGGTGCTCAAAGGCGGGGTCGCCCCGCAGGTACATCTTCCGCGGATACCACTCGCTGCCAAAAGCAGGCACGCAGTAGGGTCCCCAATGGATGAAGATGCCGAATTTGGCGTCCATGTACCACTGGGGAATCTCGTACTGGCTCAGCGATTCCCAAGTGGGTTCGTATTTGCCGCTTGCAGTCGTCATATTGTCGCGCTCCCAAAGCTCTTGCGATTCATTCCGTCAATCCATTCGTTGCCACAGATTGGCGCATGCAATATACTTGCGCAGGGTAAACCGGTTGCGGAAAGTCTAGTTTAGCGATTCAAGCCTGTCAAGCAGTTCAGGCGGGAGGCAGATTGATGGCGGAATTCCCCATGCGCATGCGGCAAATACACCTTGACTTCCATACCTCGGAAGCGATCGCCGGCGTCGGCGCGAAATTCGATCCGGACGAGTTTGGCGACACATTGGAAAAGGCGCGCGTGAATTCGATCACCTGTTTCGCCCGCGGGCATCACGGCTGGATCTATTACGACAGCAAAGCGCATCCCGAGCGCATCCACCCACAGCTCGAGCGGCGGAATCTGCTGGTTGAGCAAATCGAAGCCTGTCACGCGCGCGGCATCCGCGTCCCCGTCTACACGACCGTGCAGTGGGACCATCTGACGGCGCGGCAAGATCCCGATTGGCTCTGCCTCAACGCGGACGGAACCTATCAGGGCAACGGCATGTACGAAGCCGGCTTCTACCGCCGCATCGCCCTGAATTCGCCCTATATGGATTTCTTGAAGGCGCATGTCGCCGATATCTTCGCTTGCCTGCCGGCGGTTGACGGGCTCTTCTTTGATATCGTGCATGCCGCCGACGACAGCTCAATCTGGACGACGCGGGCGATGCTGGATGCGGGACTCGATCCCTCCGATCCGGCCGAGCGACTGCGTTATGGCGGCGTCGTGCTCGACACGTTCCGGTCGGAAATGACCTCCTATGTAAGACAATTCAGCGACGACTGCACGGTCTTCTACAACCGCGGGCATGTGGGACCGCATAATCGCCGCAACATGGACGCTTTCACCCATTGGGAGCTGGAGTCGCTGCCCAGCGGGCATTGGGGTTATATCCATTTTCCGCTGACGATCCGCTACGCCCGCACCTTGGGCATCCCTTCGCTGGGGCACACCGGCAAATTCCACACCGCCTGGGGCGATTTCCATTCGTTCAAGAATCAGGAAGCCCTGGAATACGAGTGCTTTCGCATGATGGCGATGGGCGCCGGTCCCTTCATCGGCGACCAATTGCCGCCCGATGGTCAGCTTGAAGAGCATGTCTACGAGCTAGTCGGCAATGTCTACCGCCAGATTGAAGCGAAAGAGGACTGGTGCATCGGCGCCGAGGCGGTCAGCGATATCGCTGTGATGACGCCGGAGGAATACGCGCCGGTCGATGACCGCGGCATGCAGCCTTCGATTTGTGGCATACACAGCATGCTGAGCGAAGCGGCGCAGCAATTCGACATCATCGATTCGCAAACCGACTTCAGCAAATACCGGGTGGTCGTCTTGCCCGATGACATCCCGGCCGACGCCGCGCTAAACGCCAAAATCAATGCCTACCTCGCGGGCGGGGGCGCTCTGATCGCCTCCTTCGAGTCCGGCTTGAACGGGGAGAAGACTGGCTTCGCTCTCGATGCGCTGCCGGTGATGATGGCGAGCGACGGACCGCGCGATCGTAGCGGCGCGCTCGTCCGCGGACGCGAGTTCATGCGCGGCGACTATGCCGAATACATCATTCCAAGCGGCGACATCGGCCGCGGCCTGCCGCCGACAGAGCATGTCATGTACATTCGCGGCCTGGATGTCGCGGCCGCGGACGATGCGCAAGTCCTTGCCGATATCACGCCCGCCGCCTTTGACCGCACCTGGGAGCACTTCTGCTCGCACCGGCAGTCGCCCTCTTCCGGCGTGTCCGCTGGCGCGGCAATCGTTCGCCGAGGGCGGGTGATCTATTTCTCCAGCCCGCTCTTCACGCAGTATTATCACAATGCGCCGCAGTGGTGCCGTTCGCTCTTCCTGAACGCGCTGGATCTGCTGCTGCCGGAGCCCATCGTCAAACACGGCGGACCGAGCACGCTTGAGATCATGATCAATGAACAGGCGGCGCGGAAGCGGCAAGTGCTGCACCTGCTGCACTACATTCCCATACGCCGCAGCCAGCAGATCGACATCATCGAGGACGTGATACCCATTTACGATGTGCCCGTTTCCGTCCGCGCTGAAAGAGCGGTAGCATCGGTGAAGCTGGCGCCGGAAGGCGACCCGCTCGACTTCGCGCAGGTGGAGGGAAGAATCGAGTTTACCGTTCCGGTCGTCAACGGGCATCAGATGATTGAGCTTAAGTATTAGTTTGGCTGGTAGCCCGCGTGCCTCGACTCTCGAAATGCGCGAGGATGAGGTTCTCCCCTCCCTAATTCATTGGGTAGCGTAGACACTAACCTACGGGAGGGGCCGGGGGTGGGGTAGACTTTTGTCAACGGGCATCAGATGATTGAAGTGAACTACGGAGATAGTTGACATGCAAAGCGTCCCCTTCGGCAACACTGGTCTAGTGACCCCGCCCTTGGTCTTCGGCTCGACTGCGCTGGGCAATCTCTTTCGCGAGTTTTCATACGCATCCAAGCTCGAGACGATGCGCGCCATCATCGAGCACTTGCCCAAACCGGTCGTCATTGATTCGGCGGGCAAATATGGCGCCGGCTTGGCGCTGGAAGTCATGGGCGATTGCCTGCGCGAGCTGGGCGTGAGCGATGACGAGGTCATTATCAGCAACAAGCTGGCTTGGCTGCGCACGCCTCTGACGACGCCGGAGCCAACTTTTGAGCCGGGCGCCTGGTTTGGCTTGAAGCACGACGCCGTGCAAGACATCAGCTACGCGGGCATCCGCCAATGCTTTGAACAGGGACTGGAGCTGCTCGGCGGCGATTACAGCACCCAGTTGGTCTCGGTGCACGACCCCGATGAATACCTCGACGCAGCCGAATCGGCAGCCGACCGCGAACGCCGTTTTGATGACATCCTGGGCGCTTATACCGCGCTCGGCGAGTTGAAGGCGGCGGGGGCGGCGCAGGGCATCGGCGTCGGCGCCAAGAACTGGAAGTCGATCGCCGAGATTGACGCGCAGGTCCAGCTCGATTGGGTCATGTTCGCCAACAGCTACACGCTCTACTCGCATCCGGCGGACCTGCTCGCCTTCATGGATTCACTGCAATCCAAAGGCGTCGCTATCATCAATTCGGCCGTCTTCAATGCCGGCTTCCTCACCGGCGGAGAGTTCTTCAACTATGTCAAACTGGATCGGGCGAATGCAGAACATCAGGAGAAATTCGCCTGGCGCGAGAAGTTCTTTGCGCTCTGTGAACAGCACGGTCAAATCCCGTCCGAAGTGTGCATCCAATTCGGCAAATCACATCCGGGCATCGTCGCGCTGGCGCTCAGCACCAGCCGACCCGAACGCGTCAAGACCAATGTCGATGCGATGTCCGTCGAAGTGCCAGCCGCTTTCTGGGATGTGCTGAAAGAAGAAGGCTTGCTGGCCGCGGACCATCCGTATATCGCCTTGGCATAGCTCAAAAGTGTTGGCGAATCCCGCGTTTTTCCTATATAATGAGCGCAACTTATCTGTGCAATTTACAATGAGGAATGAGTTACGTGGATTTGCAGGAGCAAGTGACCAGGCATGCGAGTGAAATAGGCGAACTTAGAGGCAAGCTTGATGCATTGGCTACCAAGGACTTTGTTCGTGAGCAAAACGCGCAATTGCTAAAAGATATAACAGCGATTATTGAGAAGGAAACAGGCGATATCCGCCAAGAAATCAACAAGAATCGCGATTTTCGCACCCGTGTTACCGCATTTGGCGCTGTAATCGCCGTAACATTGTCAATAATTGTTGCTGCCCTGAATGCCTTGGTCGGCTTGGTCGGCATTGGCTTGCTTCAATTATAAACGGCTCATGCAACTGAGCAACTGAAACGACGTTTGCGAAATCTAGCGCGCGAAGCGCTTGATAATTTGTGTGTGCATGTGCCATAACGGTCCTTAGTTAGGGGTATCCGAAACCAATGCCAGACGAACGCCCCAATATCCTCTTCATCATGTCCGACGACCACGCGTCGCACGCCATAAGTTGTTACGGAAGCCGCATCAACCAGACGCCCAATCTCGACCGCATCGCGGATGAAGGCATGCGCTTTGACAACGTCTTCTGCACCAACTCTATCTGTACGCCCAGCCGCGCCGCTATCCTCACCGGTACATACAATCATGTCAATGGCGTCACCACGCTGAGCACGCCCATGGACAACCGTCTGCCCACCTTCGTCAAGGACCTGCAAGCCAGCGGTTACCAGACCGGCATGTTCGGCAAGTGGCATCTGGGGCAGGGCCCGGCGCACGAGCCGACCGGCTTTGATGATTGGGCGGTGCTGCCGGGGCAGGGGCTTTATCACAACCCGACCTTCATATTCAAAGATAGTGAAGGCTCCTCGCGGCGACCGGTGCATGGCTACGTTACCGATCTCATCACCGATATGACCTTGGACTTTTTGCGAGAACGCGATGCGGAGAAGCCCTTCTTCGTCATGTGCCACCACAAGGCGCCGCACCGCTGCTGGGAGCCGGACGAGAAACACGCCCACATGTACCTCAACGAAGATGTGCCAGAACCGGAAACGCTCTACGACGATTACGCCAACCGCGCCTCGGCCGCCGAAGCCGCCGAGATGCGCATGGGCCTGCACCATGCGCCGCTCGATCTAAAAGCCGAAATCCCGCACGACCTGCCGGAGATGGAACTGCGCAAATGGGCTTACCAGCGCTACATCAAGGATTACTTGCGCGTGGTCGCCAGCATCGACGACAACGTGGGGCGCCTGCTCGATTATCTCGATGATGAAGGGCTCGCCGAGAATACGGTTGTCGTCTACACCTCGGATCAAGGCTTCTTCCTGGGCGATCACGGCTGGTATGACAAGCGCTTCATGTACGAAGAATCGCTGCGCATGCCCTATATTATGCGCTATCCGGGCGCCATCGAAGCGGGGGGCGTCAACGAAGACATGATTCTCAATGTTGATTTTGGTCCCACATATCTCGAATTGGCTGGCTTGCCCGCGCAAGAGGCGATGCAGGGGCGCAGCTTCGCGGGGCAACTCAGCGGCGAGTCAAGCGACGACTGGCGCGGGAGCATGTATTATCGCTATTGGATGCACAAGACGCATCACAACGTCTACGCCCACTATGGCATCCGCACCCACCGATACAAGCTGATTTATTATTACGCCGACGCCATGGGCACAGAAGGCAGCATCGACGAGACCTACGAGCCCGAGTGGGAGCTGTTTGATCTCGAAATTGATCCTTTCGAACTGAACAACGTAGTCGACGAGCCTGCTTATGCCGATTTGGTCGTTGAGCTCAAAGCGGAGATGCACCGCCTGCAAGCGGAAGTCGGCGACGAGCGCTATCACCTAGATGTGGATTAGCTAGGCCCGTGTATTGCGGAAGTCCCTCCCTCATTTTGGGGTCGCGTAGACACAGACCCGTCGGGGAGGGATTTAGGGTGGGGGCAGGAGTCTCCGCTTCGCCTGCTCAATGAAGCGGCGGAAACCCGCTTCCATATATGGGTGGGCGAACCAGTCCTCGGGGTCGATCATCGGGCGCGCGCTGGCCGCCAATTCGAATAGCGCCAGGTCAGTGAGCTTCCAGCCCGCTTCCGCCTCGTAAGCGCGCAGGAATGTCTCAGCCGCTTCCGGCATGCCCTCGATGAAATAGCCCATTCGGCAATATGCGACATCGGCAGCGGGATGGCCGTAGCCGGCTTCTTCCCAATCGACGACCGCGCTGATTTGATCGTCCTGCCACAAGAGATTGCCCGCCCAATAATCCGTATGGGCGAAGCGCGGCTCGACCGGCGTCCATTTTCCCCAGCGGTCCTTCACCAAATGCCAGACCATCTCGCCATCGCGGTCGGCGCGTATGTAATCGGGGATGAGGCCGTCCTTGATGAACCAAGCGACCTCAACGTTGTCATCCATCAGGAAGCGCTTGTCGGCTTCAGTGAAGGGCGTCTGATGAATCCGCGCCAGCATGCGCGCGGTCGGCGCCGCCAGCTCGGCCCAGCGATGCGCCTCGGCCGGCAATTGAATCGGCGCGCCCTCGACGAAAGCGGACACGATGCCGGGCAGGCCCAGCAGGTCGCCGGTTTCATCCAGCAGGAGCGGCTTGGGAACCGGAATGCCCTGCTTGTGCAGCAGATTGAGCGCGTGGAATTCGCAGAGTTGCTTGTCGTGCCCCTCTTCGTATTTGTCCGGATTGTAGCGGCGCAGGACGATTTTCCTCTTTGCGCCATCGCGCAATTCGATATCGACTCGATGCGTGAAGTTGGAGAATGTTGATGGCAGCGTATGTATGCTGAATTCGCTGTAGTCCAGCCCGAGCCTGTTCAGCACCACGCCCACAGAAGCAGCCGATGGAAGCCGCGAACTCGGCAGGCTCACTTCAACACCACCTTCCAGGCCGCCGCCAGATCGGTCTTGAAGGCGACTTCGCGGGTATCGATTGTCAAGCCGGCCCGCGTCTGCTCCCAGGCAATCGGCTGATCCGACTCGACCAGCGACACCTGTTCAATGCCGATATCGTCACTGAGCGCTTCAAAGGTGACTGACTGCTCCGGAATGCCCAGGGTCATCGCGTAGACTGTCGTCCCATCTTTCGACTGCGTATAGCGCCGGTCGTCGGCATTGCAGCGGTCATAGATCCAGAATTTGTGCCCGCGCTCGTGATGCCAGAGTTTCTCCAGGTCGCCCTCGGAGTGGGTCGTCCAGGGCACTGTGTGATAAATCGCTTCCCCATTCGCGCGCAGCCAGGCGCCCATGTCTAGCAAGGCTTCGCGCTGGCCCGGCGGGATGTCGCCGTCTGGCTTGGGCGAGAGCGAAAGCATCATGGTACCGCCGCGAGCTGCGCAATCGATCAGCTTGCTGAGCAAGGTATGCCCGCTGGCGTATTGCTGGTTTTCCACCCAGCCCCAGGATTGATCGCCGATGCGCATGTCGTCGTTCCAGGGGCGCTCGAATTGCAGGGGGCGGTCGCGCCCTTTCTCGAAATTGATCACGCCGAAGTCAGGATGGAAGTTGTACTGCATGCTGACCGGCAGCTTGTTCAGCACCAGCACCTCTTTCCCCCAGGCGGCCGCCTGATTCAGATAATGAGCGAGGATCTCCAGCGCCGTCTCTTCGTAGCCGTCATCGCGGAATTTGCCGCCATCGAACCACATCATATCGGGCTGGTATTTGTCGATCACTTCGCGCACTTTCAGCTGCCACTGCGCGAAGAAATCTTCGAACTGGCTCGTCTGCTGCACCCAGTAGAAATCAGCGAAGACGGGGTTGAAGAGTTCCCAGCCTTCCGCCAGCCCACGCTCGACGGCCGCGGCGTCAAAAGTCTGGTCCCATTGATTCCAGCCGGGCAGGAACCAGTTGAAGCCGCGAATGATGTGGAAGGGCGCCACCAGTCGCAGACCGCGCGCCCGCAGCGCCTCCGCCAGTTCGCCATAGAGATCGCGCTTTGGTCCCATTTTCCCCACATTCCAGCGGTAGACATCGCTGTCCCACAAGCCGAAGCCATCGTGATGCGCCAGCGAAAATCCAGCGTAAGAGGCGCCGCTGGCGGCGAATAGTTCCGCCCATTCATCGGGATCGTAATGCTCGGCCGTGAAGCCATCGATGAAGTTCGTGTAGCCATAATCAGCCGGCGAGCCAAAGGTCTCGACATGGCGCCGATGAATCTCATGCGCGGGGTCATTCATCCACTTGCCGTACCACTCATTGCCAAAGCCCGGCACGCTGTAAATGCCCCAATGGGCGTACAAGCCGAACTTGCCGTCGTGAAACCAGCCGGGCGTTTCGTGCCGCGTCAGCGAATCCCAGTTTGCTTGGTAAGTATTGGTCATGATGTCTCCTTCTTTGGGCGAGCCACCGGCTCGCCCGTACACTGAAATGCGATCGAGGCGCCGCCGACTCGCGCCTACTGTTTGCTTTCCGGCGGGCGATTCACAGAATCGCCCCTACGGATTGAGATTCAGCGGGCGACATAGTATATCGCCCCTACAGATTCGTGGTTGGAAAAGCGGGCATCTCGGCGAAACGCCCCTACGCAGTCCTCATAGTTGCGTCACTTTCTTGACGTTGCTTGCGTTTCCTATTAACGATATGCCGCGGCTCGCGCACCCAGCGCCACAGTAGCCCGGCGCCGATAAGACCGAATCCCAGCGAGACGGCGAAGAGCAGATTGATATCGTAGACTTCCGCAATCCAGCCGGCGGCGATCGGACCGATGAAGGTGAAGGGCGCCATCAAGGTATTGGTCAAGCCGATATAGGTCGGTTGATCGGCCGGATCAGCAAATTCCAGCACGATGTTGGTGTGGGAAACCATATCGCTGGAAATGGCGCAAGCGAGGCAAATGAAGGCGGGAATCAGCCCGGCGACAGCGGTTGAGCTCACCGCGAAAAACGCCGCCAACGCCAGGCAAAGCGCCGAGATCACCAAATTGCGCTTATGCCCCCAGCGGTCGCCCAGCCAGCCGAAAAGCAGCCGCAGGACCGCCTGCGAGCCAATGAAGATGGCGTTCAGCAAGCCGATATCAGCGCCGGTCAGATCGTAGTTGATATTGCCGAAGACGATGAAGAAGCTCACCGACATCATGCTAAGGCGAAGCAACGCATAACCGACGAGGAAGCGCCGATAATTGGCGTGGCCGCGCAGCACGTTCGGCAGCCGCCGGAAGTAATGCCGCAATGGCAGCGCCTCTTTGACAGTTTCTCTCGGCGGCTCGCGGGTCAGCGAGAGCGAGAACCAGGAGACCGCGTGGATCACGCCCGCGACCAAGAAGAGGAGGGCGAAGCTGCCCGGATAGTCGACAATATCGAGAACGCGGCCGACGAAATAAGCGCCGATGACGCCCATCAGCAGACCGCCGCCATCCGCCAGCCCGAAGAAGATGCCGCGCCGCCGCGTTGGCACCACCTTGCCGATCATAGTGAACCAGGCCGGCGTCACGATGCCGCCTCCAAACGCGGCCGTCGCGATGCCGATGAAGAAGAGCAGCAGCGCCAAGCCCGGCGCTTCAACAGCGAGCAGCAGCAGCGCGATCCCGATCAAGGGGTAGGGCAGGCGCTGCAGCAAGCCGCTCCCCAGCAAGACGAAGGGCAGCTTGCGCGGCAGGCGCTCGGCATGGTTGGCGACGAACAGCTGGGGCAGCAGGAAGGACAGGCTGAAAATGGCGGGAATCAAGCCGACGGCGATGGTCGAATCGGTCAATTTGCTGACCAGCAGCGGCATGATCGTCTCTTGCGAAACCAGGCTGATCGCCAGCGCATAAAACATATTGTCCAGCACATTGACGCTGAAGTTCCAGTTGAGGTTCTTTTCAACCAGGCGATCCGCTGAATCCTTCACATCGGGCTCCGATCGCGCGCCCAGGTCAGTGTTTCCCCTTGGGGCTGATAGGCTGGGGCCTGTGATATCGCGGTTCTTTCACCCAAGTGAAGAGCAGCAGACCGCCGGCCAGCCCGCAGCCCGCCATCAGCATGAAGAGCGCTTCAAATCCGTAGTCGGCCAGCCAGCCGCCGAGGATCGGCGCCAGGAAGACGACCGGCGCCAGCAAGGTATTGGTCAGACCGATGAAGGTCGGCTGATCTTCCGGCACAGCGAATTCCAGAATGATGTTCAAGCGCGATACGTGGTCGCTGGCCAGCCCGACGCCCAGCAAGATGAAAGCGGGGATCAGACCGCGCAAGTCGGTCGCGCCCAGCGCTACCATGGCCGCGAGCGCCAAGGCGAAACCCGAGACAGTCAGGTTGGCTTTGTGACCGCGCTTATCCGCCAGCCAGCCCAGCAGCAGTTGCATCGCCGCTTGGCTGGCGATCAAGATCGCCGTCAGCAAGCCGACATCGGCGCCAGTCAGTTCGAAGTTCTCATTGCCGAATATGATGAAGAACCCGACGCCCATCGTGCTTAAGCGGCTGATGGAGTAGCTCAGCAGAAAGCGGCGGAAATTGTGATTATCGCGCAAAATCGCCGGCAAGCGCCGAAAATAATGGCTGAAGGGAATATGCTCCTTGACGATCGGGCTTTCCGGCTCGCGGTTCAGCGCCAAGCCGATCCAGGAGATGCCCATGAAGACGGCGGCGACGAGGAAGAGCGTGGCGAAGTTCAGCGGGTAGCCCATCTCGTCCAACACGCGGCCGACGAAGAAGGCGCCGATGATGCCCATCAGCGTGCCCAAGCCTTCGCTGACGCCGAAGAAGATCCCGCGCCGATTGACCGGCAGCACCTTGCCGATCATGCTGAACCAGGCCGGCGTCGCCACGCCATTGCCCAAGGCGCCCAGCCCGATCACCAGATAAAGGCAGAGCAAGGCGATGATGGGCGCGCTCTCGGCGAAGAGCAATATCGCCAGCCCGGCGAAGAGATAAGGCACACGCTCCAGCAAGCCGCCTACAACCATGACAAATGGCAGCTTGCGTTTCAAGCGCTCGGCGTGATTGGCGGCGAAAAGCTGCGGCAAATAATAGGCGATGCTGTAGATCGCCGGCACCAAGCCGATGGCGATCTTGGAATCGGTCAGATTACTGATCAATAGCGGCGTGATCGTCTCGCGCGAGATGATGCTGAAAGCCAGGGTGATAAAGGTGATATCGATCAAATTGACCGAGAAGTTCCAGGGCAGATTTCTTTCGACCTTTGAATCGACTTTCTGCGTCAAGCTAGCCCCCCATGCCCTGAATGCTTAGCGAATGCGCCGGCGCCTCGGGCAAGCCCGGCAAGCGAATCACAAGGTCCGAGCCGTCCTGGCTCCACTCCAAATCGCCATCCTGTCCCAGCAATTGAACGCGCGCGCCAGCGGGCGCCTCCAGGCTCTCAATGCGGATCTCGCTCTCGGCTGGACTGCCCAGCAGGATGGCGTACAGTGCGCTCTCAGTCGCGGTGAAGCGGAGGTCCAAGCCCTGCGACGTCTTTCCGTCAGCGCGCTTCCAGGGGCGAGTATCGAAGATGGCTTCCCCATTGCGATCCAGCCAGCGGCCCAATGCCCGCAGCCGGTCGGCTTGGTTATCCGGGATCGCGCCATCAGCCATCGGACCGACATTCAACAGCAGATTGCCATTCTTGCTGACGATATCGACGAACATGTGAATAAGCTCGTCCTCGGCCAGCAACTGCTCATCGCCTTCGGCGCGGTTATAGCCGAAGCTGTGCCCGATGCCGCGGCAGCACTCCCACTTCACCGCCTGAATCTCATCGAAAGTGGCGTATTCCGGCGTGATGTAATCAAAATGCGGACCGCGCGGCGATGTCAGCTTCTCTCCAACTTTGGGCCGCTGATCGCGCGATTGCGTGAAACGGTCATTGATGACGCCATCGGGCACGTTGTTGTAGTAGTAAGCGAAGAGCTCGCCCAGGTCGGCCGCCGCCGGGTAGCCGATATCATTCCACATAATAGAAGGCTGATAGCGGTCGATCAGCTCTTTCCAGTGCGCGACCGAGTATTCGACGAATTCGGGTGTCTGCACAATCGTGCCCCAGACATCAGCGACGTCTTCGATGCGCGCCTCGTTGAATGCCCAATCCAGCCCGCCGGAATAATAGAGCGCCATGCGCAGGCCCTGATCGCGGACGGCGTCGGTCAGATCACCGACTACATCGCGCATGGTATGGTAATTCGCTTTGTGCGGGCAAGGGATCTCGCTATTCCAGAGCGTAAAGCCGTCATGGTGTTTGGTGGTCAGGACGACATAACGCGCGTTGACCTCGCTGAAGAGCGCAGCCATCTCGCTCGGATCCCAGCGCCGCAGCGCCGAATTGAAGCCGGCGGCGAAGTCGTCGTAATGGAAGTCGCTGCCGTAATGCTGGTTGTGCCAGGCGCGCGTGGGACCATCTTCAAACTTGAGCGTATTCAGATACCACTCGGCGTAAGAATTATTGCTGAACCAGGTGCTCATGTCGCCGCTCTCGAAGACTTCGCCGATATCGCCGCCGGCCGGCGCCCATGCCGGCACCGAGTAGAGCCCCCAATGGATGAAGATGCCCAGCTTGGCATTGTGAAACCAGCCGGGCACTTCATGCGCGCTTACCGATTCAAGTGTGGGTTCAAATGTCATTGTGTTGTCCCTTTTTCAAGTATTGAAAGATTCAACTGCGACTTGCCGGGTTTGAATCGCGACGGTTGGCGAACATGCGGTATCCGACAACGCGGTGCAAAACGATTTCACCAATTGTCCCGATCTTTATTCCTGTCAATTGCGTACACCTTCTGCTGCGTTTGCACTCCAGACGATACATACATCAAAAGAATCCTAACTCACAGAACTGATGCGGCATATCGAAAATCTTGAACGTTAATATCCCCATACTTCCTGCTTCTGAATTGACAATGACTTTCCCGTTTTTCCGCATAACAATGACTTTTTCGAACTGAGACGTAACCACAAAATCACTCACTGTATTGTGCAGCGCATTGTAGACCAACGTTGTAATGTGCTCTCCCACATGTCCCATACTTCTTGTACAAGATGCGTAGGTTTCTAAGCTCATGCCGATGCTTTCAAATAATATCTCGCTCCTTTGCTCGCGTGTGCGTCCTGCGTAGAATACGTAATATCCACCCTGTGTTGGTAATTCTATTGGTACTTCGTAGGACTCGTGTCCTTCCTCAACGTCTAAGTCAAAGAGACGGATGGCCTGTGCTGGCGTTACTCCGGTTATAAAGATCTCGAAAGAGTACGACAAGGCTGTTTTCCACCTCTGTTATTGCGGCAGAATCTTGGAAGCGGCGTCGAAAGCGTAGAGAGCCGTCCGCCTGATTCTCCCATCCGCCATTGCCATTAATAGGGTCACGCCGTCATCTGCGAGCGCAATGCAATCCACATTCTCCGCCGCTAATTCGCTAAAGCTCTCGCCGTCATCCCGCGATTGCAGCAGGCTGTCATCCACCTGCGCCACGATCGCGCCTCTATTCGCGAGCGCCAAAGCGTTTACCGCGCCGTCGGTTTCCAGCAACGCCTCCCAGCTTTCGCCACCGTCGCTCGAGCGCAGCAGCCCGTGCGTCTCGCAGCCGGCGTAAAGCGCGCCGTCCGCCGCCAGCGCCAGACTCAGCACCGTTTCGTCGCCCGAGGGCATCTTCACATCCCACCACAGGCGCCCGCCATTTTCGCTGCGGTAGACGCCGCTGCCCGTGCCGACGAAGGCGATGCCGTCAATGGCGAAACGCGGCGACAGCGCCAGCGCGTAAACGCTGTGATCAAACAAGCCGTGATTGACCGCGCGCCAACTCCTCCCACCATCGGTCGAGCGGAAGACGCCATCTTCGAAACTGCCGGACAAGACGCAGCCATCACCCTCGAAGGCCGGTGAGAGCGCCAGGCAGGTCACCAGCGGCGCCGGCTCGCGAAATTGAAGCGCCTTCCAGCTTGCGCCGCCGTCTTCAGAGCGGGCGACCCCGCCATTGATGCCGGCGAGCAATAGATCGTCCACTGCCGCAATCGCCAGCGTTGGCACTTCTTCGCCTGGCAGCCAAGCGTGATACAGGTTCCGCTCATCGGCGGCAGCGCCAATCCGATACAGCCCCGACTGCCTGGCTGCGTAGACGATTTCGCCGGCCGCCAGCAGGCTATTCGTTCGCTCAATCGTGTTGATCGCTGTCATTTTACGGGTCCGTCATCGTTTCCGGCTCGCGATGCAGCACAAGCACATCGATCGTCAGCGCCAGCGCCGCGCTCGATACAGCGCGCTGCAAAGCCTCGACCTGTACCTGCGCCACATCGAGGATGCCGGCATACGCCACATCGACTATCTCGTCTCGCATCAGGTCAAAGCCGGCTGCTGGTCCGCAGTGGTCCAACTGCGCCAACACTTCGCTCGGGTCGTAACCGGCGTTTTCCAGCATTTGACGTATGGGCGCTTCAGCCGCCGTCGCCATAATTCGATGGGCGGCGCGCGCTTCCAATTCATCCAGCGATTCGCTATCCGCCATCAGCCAGTCGCGGCAGCGCAGCAGCGCGATCCCGCCGCCCGGTATGACGCCATGCGCCAGCGCTCGGCGCAATGCCCGAACTGTTCGTTCCGCCGTTTCCTTGCGCTGGCGGATCTCGTCCTCGGCGATGCCGCCAACATAAACTGTCGCCAGCCCGCCGTTCAAACGTCCCAGCCGCTCTAGCAAGCGCCGGCGATCATCGTCGTCCTCAGCGATGGCGTAGGCTTCGCGCAGGCTTCGCGCAGCCTCACGTAGTTGGCGCGGATCGCCTTTGCCGCTGGCGAAGCCGAAATTCTTATCATCTGCCCAAGCCCAGCGCGCCTCGCCAAAGTCGCTCTCGCGAACGTGCTCCAGCGATTCGCCCGCTTTCAGCAGCACGGGACTCCCGCCAGTCAAAAGCGCGATATCCTCCTGCGCGATGCTCAAGTCGCCCGGATGGAAGGCGTCGATCTTCACAACAAGGGTTTGAATCTGGTCGCGCAGCCGCTTATCCAGCACGACCGACAAGCCTGTTTCCGAGATTGAAGCGACGATCAGCAGCAAGTTCGTGATGCCGCAGCGCAGCGCCAGGCTCATCAAAGGCACGAGATCGCGCGGTTCTTCAATGTCCATGTCTGTCACCAGAATCGAGGCGTCCTGCATCTCGGCGACTTGGCGGGTGAAGCCACGCAGCATTTCTTTGGATTGGGCGCCGCCGCTCCAATAGCTGCCCTCGACATAGTTGTATTCCATGGCGCGCCCGTGCCCGGCGCGAATATCGACTTGTCCATATTGCCCAATGGTGTGGATGACCTCGCCGAGGACTTCGGCCATCTCCTCGTCGTAACACAGTGAGAAAGCCAGCGCTTTCAGTTCCGCTTCCCCTCGCAGCGGGCGCGCATCAGCCAGCATTCGCTCACTGACCTTTGGGAGCAATGCCATGATTCGCGCGCGCAGCCGCATCGGGTCGGCGCCAGCGGCGATGTATCGCAGTCCCTCTTTGTATATTCGCTCATAGAGCACCGCTGTAGTGGCGGCGCCATCGCCGACATGCTGACGCACCTGCCACAGTACCTGGCGCAGCAGCATAGCGCCGACATCATCCGCTTGCTCGGGCAAAGCGACAATGCGCCGGGCGATCACGCCGCCATCATCCAGCAATTCAAACTTGGCTTGGTTCCGCGCGATGGAACGGCGCGGCAATGGCCCCAGCGTCGGCGCGATGGCTTTGACCAGCGTCGTAATTCCGCGCTTCAGCGCTTCTTGCGTCGTCGGCTGATGGATGACTTTCGGTCGTGGCATGACTATCCGGTGCATCTGGCTCGAATCTGATTGAGCCTGCAACTAAGAAAACGGCGACAAGCTTGCCACAGTCAAATGATGACAGCGATTACGCCTGGCGCGCTGCGAAGATAATAAACGCCTCCGCTCGCGCGAGCAAGACAGTAAATCGTGGCAAGATCTCCCATTTAGCGTCGAAGACAGGACTCTCCCGAAAACGTGGTAAGTCTGTTATACTTTTCCAATTGGAGTCGCGAATCAGTTGCGATTGTTTGGGTAGCAGACGCGGGTTTTGACAAACAGAATATCCTCGTCTATGATACGAAAAGCGCTTCTATCCTTTCAAAACTGGTTCTGAATCTGCATACGCGGCAGTGGACCAACATTCGCCGAAGGAGGTGACGAAAGCCAAATTGATAAAGTTCGGTCAAGAATATGTGCCAAGCGTGTTTCACGCAGAAAGGAACGAAAATGAGCACAGAAAAACTATCACGGCGCGATTTTCTAAAGCTGACTGCGGCCACCAGCACTGGCGCCGCGCTTGCCGGTCTTGGTCCTCTAAGCGGAATTGCCGCCGCGCAAGACCAGGTCGAGTTGACCTTTGGCCGTCACTGGGAAGCGGCTTTCCGCCCGCGCCAAGCCGAATACGATGAAGGCTTCATGGAGCGGCATCCGGACATCAAGATCGCCATCACTTACAATACCTGGGCTGATCACAACAACGTCGTGCCAGCCTGGGCGGCCGCAGGAACTTTGCCCGATGTCATCTATGTCCATGGCAGCCGCGCGACGCCTTGGGCGCATGAGGGCATCATTATCGACATCCACGACATCGTGACCGCCGACGAAGAATTCAACGTCGAAGGCATGTGGGAAGAATCCGTGCGTCTGTATCGCGTAGACGGCCGCATTCACGCGCTGCCCTACGATCACGGCCCGATCATCCTTGGTTACAACAAGGACATGTTTGATGCCGCCGGAATGGATTACCCGAGCGAAGACTGGACGATGGAAGACATGGCGGCAGCCGCCATCGAGTTGACCGATGCCGATATGGGCGTCTGGGGCTGGGATGGCCGCCTCGATCTGGGCAATGGCGGCGGCGGCTTCTTCACTGGCGCCTGGGGCGGCGTCCATATGAACGAAGACGAATCCGCGATGACCATGGACACGCCCGAAGTACGCGCGGCGCTCAACCACTGGTATAACCTGACGCACGTAGAGGGCGCCGGGGCAAGCGGCACCGAAATGGAAGCCTTCCCCAACTCGCAGCCCTTCCGCGCGGGCGTCGCCGCCATGGGTCATATCGCCACCTGGAGCACGCCGAGCATGCGCGCGCTGGCGAATTTCGAATGGG
>JAPOWK010000035.1 GCA_026707665.1 Chloroflexota bacterium | reverse complement strand
GCGTCCGACAGCGCGGCATAGATGCGAGCGATGCGCGGGTCAAGCGCGCCCAGCACATCCTCGCCAATGGCAACCGGGGCCGGCCCCTTGAGGCAGTTGGTGAGCATCTTGCCCTGGGTCGCGGGCGAGAAGTACCAGGTCAGGAATTGCGCGGCCGCTTCCGGATGGGGGCTGTTGGCGTTAATGGAGCTGGTATTGCCCATACCGATGGTGAAGTAGTCAGTGCCGTCATGGCTGGGCACGGGCACCCAGTCCCAGGTCATGCCCGACTCGCCGAAGTAGTCAACGGTGCCGCGGATGGCCCAGCTGCCTTCGATATTCATGGCCGCGGAGCCCTCAGCCAGCGAAGTACGCCGATAGACGCCATCGTTGGTGAAGTAGAGATCGACGCCGCCGCCATACCAACCGGCTTGCATGTGGGCATCCAGAAGTTCGATGGCTTCCACCAAGCTCTCGTCGGTCCAGGGAATTTCACCGGAAAGCGCCTGATAAACTTTGTGCGGTCCAGCGACCTGTGTCCAGTATTCGCCGACGAAATGCTCGTTCGTCGGGCGCCAACTGGCGTTGCCATGGGAGAAGACGGTCAGACCAGCGGCCTCGACCTCTTCGGCCAGCGCGTTCAGTTCTTCCATCGTATCGGGCGGTGTCCAGCCGTGCTCTTCAAAGACCTCGACGTTGTAATACATGACCAAGGTTTCGAGTTCATCAGAGAGGCTGTAAAGTTGGCCGTCGACCAGGCCGAGATCGAGCGCCCAATCGAAGAAGAAATCGCCCCAGCCCATTTCGTCAGCGAAAGCGTCCATGGGCAGGATCAAACCGGCCTGCGCCATTTCGTAGACGAAGGAGGGACCGGGCGTACGAACGATGTCGGGTCCGCCGCCGCCAGCGACTGCGGTACGCGTGACATTCCAGGTATCAGCCTGCGGCACGATTTCCAACTGGATCGACGGGTCGACATCATTGAATTCCAGCATTAGGGGACCCCAGCAATCCAGCGTGGAGCCTTCGCTGAACCACATACTGACGGTGGTGACATCTTGCGCGCCGACGGGCGCAAGCGCCATGACGAGTACTGCAATCGCAAAAAGGATCTTAAGGTGTTTCATGTCTCCTCCTTTGGAGTATTTGAACATGTGAAGGTCGAAATGTATTCTTCGCAATCATCCGTTGCTGACGCGACGCTAGCCGCCTTGATGACGGCCAGCGCCGGCAAAGCTGCTTTAGCGGGCTGGAATCGGTGGAATATCACCGGCAGCCAGCTCTTCGGCAAAGAGCTCGTTCAAGCCTTCGAGATAATCCATGACGGTGATTTCGCCAGTCCAAACGCGTTCTACCTCTTCATAGATGTAGACATCGCTCTTGGGCGGCCAGAAGGTCCAGGTGGTGTAACCATAGCGGTCGTTAGCGGAGGCGTCTGACAGCTCGGCATAGACGCGGGCGATGCGCGGGTCAAGCTCGCCCATGACTTCTTCTGAAATGGTTACCGGAGCCGGTCCCTTGCGACAATTGGTGAGCATCTTGCCCTGGGTCGCGGGCGAGAAGTACCAGGTCAGGAATTGCGCCGCCGCTTCCGGATGGGGGCTGTTGGCGTTGATGGAGCTGGTGTTGCCCATGCCAATGGTGAAGTAATCGGTGCCGTCATGGCTGGGTACGGGCACCCAATCCCAATCCTGGCCCGTCTCGCCGAAGTATTCTCCCAAACTGCGAATCGCCCAACTGCCTTCAATATTCATGGCTGCGGTGCCATCGGAGAACATCGCCCGGCGGGTCGCGCCGTCGTTGGTGAAGTAGAGGTCAATGCCGCCGCCGTACCAACCGGCCTGCATGTGCGCGTCGAGCACTTCCATCGCATTTACCATGCTCTCGTCCGTCCAGGGGATCTGCCCGGTGAGCGCCTTGTAGACGTTGTGGGGACCGCCGATCTGGGTCATGTATTCGCCCACGAACCATTCGTTCGACGGGCGCCAGCTGGCATTTCCGTGGGAGAAGACGATGTAACCTGCTGCGGCGACCTCTTCAGCCAGGGCGTTCAATTCGTCAATCGTATCGGGCGGCGTCCAGCCGTTCGCCTCGAAGACGTCCGTGTTGTAGTAGAGCACCAGGGTTTCGAGTTCATCGGACAGGCTATAGAGCTGGCCTTCGACCAAGCCCAGGTCAAGCGCCCAATCAAAGAAGAAATCGCCCCAGCCCATTTCGTCAGCGAAGGAGTCCATGGGAAGGATCAAGCCCGCCTGCGCCATTTCGTAAACGAAAGATGGACCTGGCGTACGCACGATGTCGGGACCACCGCCGCCGGCGACCGCGGTGCGGGTGACATTCCAGGTATCAGCCTGCGGCACGATTTCCAACTGGATAGACGGGTCGACTTCGTTGAATTCAAGCATGATGGGCCCCCAGCAATCCAGCGTGGAGCCTTCGCCAAACCACATGCTGACGGTGGTGACGTCTTGCGCGCCGACGGGCGCAAGCGTCAAGATCAGAACTGCGATCGCTAAAAGAATCTTTATGCCTTTCATGTTTCCTCCTCTTGAGTATTGCAAATCGATTTGATCACAGAATTGTGTACGTTCGTTAGCAAGCTCGCCAGTGCGCTTTCCAGCATATGTCCGCGACTCGCGCTCACGCTGGGCTAAGTGTAGCGTCAAGATTGGCTTCGAAGCGGAGAAATTTTACACCAGAAAGCGCAAAAAGATAGGCTTTGGGAAAATAATAACGCATAGGAAACCGATTGCGCAAGTATTCAGTCTTGACCGATTCATGCCACGGCTACGCGGGGAGGGAGCGCTAGGCGGATTTGGCGGACGAGTCATTCCAAACCAGTGCCGGTTATCGCCTGAACATAATAGCGTTGAAAGGGCATGACCAGCAGGATGGGCACGATCGCCGCGATCATGGAACCGGCCAGCAACTCGTTCCAGACCGTGCCGTATTGGCCGATCGCCAGCGATATTTCGACTTGCACGACGCGCATCTCTTGGCGCGGGGCGATGAGCAGAGGCCAGAAGAATGAATTCCATTGGCTGATGAACATCAGCAAACCGGCGGCGACAAGCACCGGCTTCGAGATGGGCAGGATGATGCTGACCAGGACGCGCAGCCAGGAAGCGCCGTCCACACGCGCGGCGTCGATCAGTTCCTGCGGGATCTCGGCGAAGAATTGGCGAAAGAGAAAGATGACCAGGCTGTTTGCCAAGCCCGGCACTAGCAGCCCCTGCCAAGTATTGATCCAGCCGAAGCTGTTGACCAGGATATAGCGCGGTATCGCCGTCAGATCAACCGGCACCATGAAGGTGAGCATGATGACCGATAGGAAAAGGAATTGCTTGCCGCGGAATTCAAAGCGGCCGAAGGCGAAACCGGCCAAGGCATTGGCTGCGCCACCGATGACCACCGTAGCGATGGCGAGGAAGAAGGAATTCCCTACCGCGCGCCCGAAGCCGCGTTCTAAGAGGTTGTCGTAGGCTTCCAAGGTGAAATCCACGGGGAAGAGCGCGCGCCAGGAAAAGGGATAAGCGTATTCGAAGACTTTGTGATTGGGCGTGAACGAGGCGGCCGCCGCCCACATTAGCGGAACGAGAACGATGATGACGCCGAGAATCAGCAGAATGTATGCAAGTGTCGGCTTCAGATAGGAGCGCAGGGGTTTGACGTTTTTCTTTACTTGCACCTTGTCCCGCGTCGATGCGTTATCTGTCGCCAGTTGAGACATTTCTGATCCGCTGAAAGGCTAGTCCTGCCCGCGCAAGACGTAGAGTTCGATACCGATGATGATAAAGACGATGACCAGCATCACCGACAGCATGGCCGACGAGGCGCCGAGGTCGCCGTATAGAAAACCGCGGCGATAGGTCTCATACATGATCAGATTGGTGGACAATTGGGGTCCGCCGTTGGTGAGCAGCAGGATCGGCGCGAACATCAAGAAATTGGCGACTGTGTCCGCCACCAGCACGAATGCAAGTACACGCCGCAATAGCGGGAGCGTGATCCTGGTGAAGGATTGCCAGGCGTTGGCGCCGTCGATCTTTGCCGCTTCCAGCACCGGCGGCGGGATGTTTTGCAGTCCGGCGAGTATGAACAGGCTCCACAAAGGGACGCCAATCCAGGAGGCGATGACGATGATAGACCAGAGCGCTTGATCGACTGAATGCAAGAATGGCTGCCGCGCGATGCCCCATTGTGTCAAAATTCCGTTGATCATGCCCGAGTTCTGATCGAGCATGAGCCCCCAGACGATGGCGGTGACATTGAGCGAGACGGCGATGGGCAGCAAATAGATGCTGCGAAATATACCGATGCCGGGCAGCTTCTGGTTGATCAGTATGGACAGGCAGAGCGCCAGGAAAATCTGGATCGGGTTCACCAGCAAGCTGAAGACGATGGTGACCTGAAGCGACTTCCAGAAAACAGGGTCATTGAAGATGCGATTGTAGTTGGCGAAGCCCGCGAATACGCGCTCGCCGCTGCGGAGTGAGAGGATGAAGGTGCTTTCGACCAGGGTGGCGATCGTCGGCACGAGATTGAATACGATGAGCAGCAGCAGCGCTGGCGCGAGGAAGAGGTAGGGGATCAGCTGTCGGCTAAGACGCATGGCGTAAGCCTAACTGGCGGCGAGTTTCAGTCAATCATATTGCTGCTTCGGATATTTCTCTGAAGAAAGAGAATGGTCAAAATCGCGGAGTTGCGCAGAATTTACCCCATCCCCCGGCCCCTTCCCCAGCGAGCTAGGGAAGGGGAGAACAGCACTACTTCAAGAATGCAAAAGGCAGGAGCCAGGAGATCCACAGTTCCTGCCATGCAGAGTCCAAGGTCTAGCGATATTTCGCCATTTCGCTTTCGATGCGCTGGACGGCGAGGTTCAATGATTCTTCGACATCGGCGCCATTGCGGATATCCTGGAAGATATTCTGCAAGATCTGCTCGTATTCCAGGAAGCCGACGGTGACGGCGCGCGGTCTCGGATTGACGGTCGCTTCGTCCGCGGCTGTGCGCATATAGGACATGGGCAATTCATCGAATTCGGCTTCGGTGGCGAAGAGCGCGAGCACCGATTGCTGGGCGGGGAAATCGCCGCTGCCTTCGCGCCACCAAAGTTCCGCGCCCTCGCCGGTGGAGATGAAGTGGGCGAACTTGGTCGCCGCGTCAACGTTTTCAGTGTTGGCGTTCACGCCGATATGCCAACTGCCGGTTG
>JAPOWK010000040.1 GCA_026707665.1 Chloroflexota bacterium | reverse complement strand
CGCCGAGCAATCCGCTGGCCAGCTATATCGACACCACCTTCACCAAACAGCAGGAGGCGGCGCTGCTGGCCCGCTTCGGGCTTGATAAGCCGCTGGGCGAGCAGTACCTCATTTATCTGGTAAACCTGCTCAAGCTCGATTTGGGCGATACTTTCAGTTATTCGGGCAAGACGGTGCTGGACATTTTGGGCGCCGACCTCCCGAACACCATTTATTTGACGCTGACCTCGCTGCTGCTGGCGTATGCCGTGGGTGTGCTCGGCGGCATCGTAATGGCCGCCATGCGCGGCCGCCTGATCGAACGCGTCGGCACGACCTTCACCCTTATGACGCGGGCGGCGCCGCAATTCTGGGTCGGCATGCTTTTGCTAACATTTTTTGCCTTTCAATGGAAACTGCTGCCCTCGTCCGGCATCGGGCCGCCGATGGTGCGCTACCGCTGGGAGACGGAATGGGACAAGCTGATGTCGCCGGTTTTCTGGCGGCACATGATCTTGCCCACCTTCACGCTGGCGCTATATCTGCACGGGCTGCCGCTGCTGCTGATGCGCTCGAATATGCTCGAAGTGCTGGACCAGGATTATGTGACGATGAGCCGGCTGGCCGGTTATAGCGAGTGGCGCGTGATGATTCAGACGGCGGCGCGCAACGCCATGCTGCCGGTGCTGACGGCGCTGACCCTGGGCATCGGCTACAGTATTGGCGGCAACGTCGTGATCGAGCATGTATTCTCTTGGCCCGGGCTGGGGCGGACGCTGGTGCGGGCGGTCCAGCAAGCCGATTATCCGCTGGCGCAGGGCGCTTTCTTTTTGATCGCGGTCATCATTGTGTTTATGAATTTTATCGCTGATATCTTATACAGCCTGCTGGACCCGCGCGTGGGAGCGTCGGCGCAGGCGCAGGTAAGTTAAGGCGCAGCTATGACGATTCAGCAGGAAGCGAGCGCTCGCGGTGAGCCAGCGGGGGTGGCGACAATGCAATTCCGGCAGGGCTCGGCCATTCGTCAGCTTTGGGAGACCAACCTCGAGGTCTTTCAGCGCGACAAGATGGCGCTCTTCGGCTTGTGCATCTTTGCTGTTTTCGCCGTCGTGGCGATATTCGCGCCCCAAATCGCGCCGAACGATCCACTGACGCCGCTCAAGAACAACGAAGGCGACTGGGTCAAAGACGCCATGCCCTATTGGCTGGCCGAACCGGGCGAGGACGAAGCGGAAGGCTATACGAATACCTTCCTGCTGGGCACGACCAACATCGGGCGCGACATTTATTCGCAACTGATTCATGGTTCTCGATCGGCCTTGCTGGTCGGTTTCTCGGCAGCGGCGGCAGTGGCGGTCATCGGCACAGTGGTCGGCTTGCTGGCTGGCTATTACGGCGGCTGGGTGGACGCTATTTTGATGCGCGCGGCCGATGTCGCCTTTGGCATTCCCTTCATTCCTTTCATCATTGTGGTCTCCGCTTTTCTGGATCCCAGCATCTGGAATGTAGTGGTGGCGATGGCGGTATTGCTGTGGCGGGATACGGGCCGGGTCATCCGCTCGCAGGTGCTTGTGATCAAGGAGCAAGCCTTCGTCAGCGCGGCGCGCGTCTCCGGCGCCAGCAATCTGCGCATCATCTTCGTTTATATCGCGCCCAGCATCTTGCCGCTTTCCTTCCTTTATGGCTCCTTCGCGATCGCCTGGGCGATCCTCACCGAAGCCAGCGTCAGCTTCCTCGGTTTCAGCGACCCGGAGACAATCAGTTGGGGCTTCATGCTGCAAGACGCCTTCAATTCGCTGGCGTTATCTCGTGAAGCTTTCTATTGGATCGTGCCGCCCGGTCTCTGCATTATGCTGACGGTAATGGCCGGTTTCTTTATCGGCCGCGGTTATGAAGAAGTGCTGTTTCCGCGCTTGAGACGGATGTGAGGCGATGGCAGAAAAATCAATGACAGCGGGTCAGCCACCGGCTGACCCCTACAGGTCTCGAAAATGTTGGAAGCTGTAGGGGCGACCCGGTGGGTCGCCCAAACATACGATTAGAGGGCCGAAAGTCCTTGCATCGACAGTGACCTCGGAATAAACAAAAATGTCCATCCTCTCCATCCGCGATCTCAAGGTCAACTACCATACGCAAGACGGCACGGTGCAAGCGGTGGACGGCGTCGATCTGGATCTCGATGAGAGCCAGCGTCTCGGTCTGATTGGCGAATCGGGCTGTGGCAAGACCACACTGCTCAAAGCCATCGTGCAGGTGCTGCCGCGGAACGGCCATATCGTCAGTGGCGAGATCAAGTTCAAGGGCATGGACCTGCTGAAACTGCCGCCGGCTGAGATGCGTCAATTGCGCTGGCGCGAGATCGCCACGATTCCGCAAGCATCCATGGATTCGCTGAATCCGGTGCAGCGCGTTGGCAGCCAACTGATGAAACTGCTGCGAGTACGCGGCGGCTATACAAAGAAAGCGGCGCGCAAACGGGCGGTCGATCTTTTCGATATGGTCGGCCTTGATACCGAGCGCTTGATGCATTATCCACACGAATTCTCCGGCGGCATGAAGCAGCGCGCTGTCATTGCCATGGCGCTGGCGCTTGAACCCAGCCTGCTCATCGCCGACGAGCCGGTCACCGCGCTTGATGTCATCGTGCAGCATCAGATCCTGGAAGTGCTGCGAAGATTGGAGCGCGAGCTGAATTTGACCGTCATGCTGATCACGCACGACATATCGGTGGTGGCGCAGGTCTGTGATTCGGTCTCGGTGATGTATGCTGGCCGCATCGTCGAGGAGGCGGCGGCGGAGCCTTTCTTCGCATCGCCCGCCCATCCTTACAGCCTCGGCTTGCAGCAGGCATTCCCCAATCTCGCCAGTCCGCGCGATGTGCTGGTATCGATCGAAGGTTATCCGCCCGATTTGCGCGAGCCGCCGGCGGGCTGTCGCTTTGCCGAACGCTGCCCCTTCGTGCAAGAGACCTGCCATGACATTGATCCGCAACTGGAGGTGGTCGGCGACGGGCGTATGGCCGCTTGCTTGCGCTCCAACGAAATGGACAGCCTGCGCCATCAAGCGGAAGACCCGTCCCTCTGGCAGAATGTCGAGGTGACGCGGGGATTTGCTCTCCCAGCCCCTAAATCCGCAGGTGACGGTAGGGGCGAGCCATTGGGTCGCCCGTCAAACGTTTCGCATCAGGTGGCGGCCGATCAGCCGGTGGCTGACCCCTACAAAGACAAACCGGAGCCGGGGGATGGGGGCGAGTCAGACGACATTCTCCTCAAGATGAACGATGTGTCCAAGCGCTTCAAGATTGGCGGCGGCTTGGCCGGTCTGCTGCGCGGCGATAAGGAGCAAACGGTTTATGCCGTCAACAATATCTCCTTCACCTTGCGCCGTGGCGAGAGCCTGGGCTTGGCGGGCGAATCCGGCTGCGGAAAATCAACCACCGGCAAGCTGCTGGTGAAGCTGATCGACGCCAGCGACGGACAGATCGTCTTTGATGGCGCCGACTTGTCCCGAGTCGACGACAAGGAACTGCTGGGCTTCCGCAGCCGCGTGCAATTGATGTTTCAAAACCCCTTCGAAGCCCTCAATCCGCGATTCACGCTCTATCGCTCATTGACCGAGCCGCTGATCATTCACGGCTGGAAAGACGAGAACGAGCGTTTGCAACGGGTGGTGGAGACGCTGGACCGGGTAAACTTGCGCCCGGCTGAGGTATTCCTCGACAAATACCCGCACCAACTTTCCGGCGGACAATTGCAGCGGGTGGTGCTGGCGCGCGCGCTGGTTTTACATCCCGATTTCCTGGTGGCGGACGAGCCGGTCTCCATGCTCGATGTCTCGGTAAGAGCCGGTATTCTCAATACGACGCGGCGCCTGGCGCGCGAATTGGGATTGGCGACGGTCTATATCTCGCATGATTTGTCGCTGCTCCAGTACACTTGCGACCGCATCGCCATCATGTACCTTGGCGAAATCGTTGAGATCGGGCCCAGCAATGAGGTCATCAACAAGCCGCAGCACCCCTACACGAAGGCGCTGATCGCGGCTGTGCCAGTGCCTGACCCCACAATCGAGAATCCACCGCTGCGCATCCGCGAAGGCGTGCCCCGCCCTACCGAGCAATTCATCGGCTGCCCATTCGCGCAGCGCTGTCCTGAAGTGATGGAAGCCTGTCTCGATTTCCGCCCGCCCGCCATCGCCGATGACCGTGAGCATCAAGCGCAGTGCCATCTCTACGGCGAACACCGCAACTCGCCCAAGCTCCAGCGCGAGGCTGATATAGCGCGCTGAGGCTCCCTATTC
Organism: Chloroflexota bacterium; assembly: GCA_026707665.1. Taxonomy (GTDB): domain Bacteria; phylum Chloroflexota; class Anaerolineae; order Aggregatilineales; family Phototrophicaceae; genus UBA6055. The sequence goes on along the minus strand of JAPOWK010000040.1, from coordinate 41,692 downwards.
CCGCGACTATTCGCAGCGACTACAATCGACTTATGAATCGCCATCGCCGCAGCTTGCTCTGGCGACTGGATGAGTGAGGCCGCGCACAGGAGTCTCACATTCATGCATAACACTGACATTGCGATTTCAGCCGGCGCGTTAATGCGAATACTGGTCCTTCTTCTGTACGCGCCTATTTGCTATGTCGTCCTTCGTCGGCTGTTTCCACGCCTGTCGTTGGGCGGCCGGTTTCTGGCGATCAGCATGCTGGCCGCCCAGATCGTGATTTTGATCGTGGGGCTGGAAGACAGTCCCCGGTGGGAACTCAAGGGATGGCTTTGGCATTTGGATCAGGAATGGAATATCCCCAGCACCTTCGCCTCAATGCAACTGGCGCTGGTCAGTGGCGCCTCGCTGGCGGCCGCCCTGCTGGCGCGGGCTTATCACAGGCGCTATCGGCTGTTTGTCGCCGCTATCGGTCTGTTCTTTCTCTTCCTCGCCTGGGACGAATACTTCACGCTGCACGAAACCGACCTGGTTCTTGAAACAGCGTACATCGTTGCCGGAATCGCAATTGCCGGCATGGCGCTGTTGGCGACAGCGCGCTCGCCTCGCCGCGCCCGTTTGTGGTATATCGGGCTTCTGGCGGGCATGGCGCTCAATGTGATGGGCGCGATGATGGTGGATGCCTTGCCGCAAATGTGCAGGCGTCTGGGTTCCATTCAACTGGAAGGCTGCCTGTATTTCTACAATTTGGAGGAATCCTTCGAATTCCTGGGCGTATGGCTGATGCTGGTCGCGGCCCTGGGCATTCTTGCCGAAGCGGCGCCAAAACTGCCTCGCCTCATTTACCTGTTCGTGTTCGTTTTGCCAGTTTGCTGGATTCTCCTAGTCACCAATGATGTCTGGCGCCCTCGTCTTGAGCTGCGCCTAAACGCTCAGCCAGCAGCCATCGCGTTCGAATCAGGCGTAAACTTGCTTGGCTACACGCTGGATTGGAACCGCCACAAGATTCATATATGGCTTTATCCCTCCGCCTGGCGCAGCCACTATGAGCGTGCGGGATTCTCCGTTCATCTTGTCGATCAAGCCAGCGGCAAGTCCGTCGCCAGTCGCGACCGACACGCGCTGCCACAATTTCATTTGCTGCTTGCTCCCGGTTTCACGCATGTATACCGGCAGCGAATCGTAGTGAAAATTCCGCCCGAATCGCCAGCCAACCGTGCCTACTGGATCACGCTCTCCGTTTGGCGCGATGAAGGCGATGAGTTCGTCAGCCAGAAAGTGATCGAAAGTGACCACCACCAGCTGAATGAGACGCAGATCGTCCTGGACGAACTTGTGTTTAGGGCGCCATCCGCTGATGTCTTCCTTCCATTGGCGGAATTCGACGACGCATATACGCTGGGCATGGTGGACCTGCCAGAAAGCGCCCGCTCAGGGACTGCCCTGTCTGTGTCCTTTACCTGGCGCGCGAATGCCGCAGCCGGGGACGAGCTCGTTCAGTTTCTGCATCTCGGGCATGTTGGCAGCGGTGAATGGCAGGTATTGGACCGCCAGCCACTGGGCGCGCGTCTGCCGACTCGCTTATGGTACGCGGGACTGACTGAAAACGAGACTTGGGAGGTGCCGCTGCCGCCGGACTTGGCGACCGGGCAATACCAAGTCTTCACCGGACTGTATCGCCTTGGCGATAAGGAACGCATACCCGTGAGCGATGTGAATGGCGCGCCCTATGCCGATGCGCGCGTCCCATTAGGCAGCCTGATGATCGAGGGCGTCTAGGCTCGATGTCTTGCCGAAAGTTATTGCTCGCCTCTGTCTGCCGATAGATTGGCTTTCGCAAGAAATAGGCATTTCTAGTAGCGAGGAGCGTATCTGTGAACATTGGCTTGTATCCAGTTTCAGTCATGTCACGGATCCTCGCGTCTCTGCTGATTCTGTTTCTGCCCGTCTGCCTGATCAGTTATTGGCGGTTGATTCCACGCCTTTCGGCAAATGCCAAGCGGCTGGCAGGCGCGATGCTGGCGCTGCAAGTCATCGTTATCGGCTTGTCGTTATTTGTGCAGCCGGCAACGGCTTTTGAGGAGCGGCTCTGGAGCATCAATCGCGAGTTTAATATACCGTCTATCGTCGCATCCATGCAGCTCGGCTCCGTCGCCGGAGTGGCGCTCCTAGGCGCGTGGCAGACCAAACGGCGTCCGACGCTGACGCGCCTGTATCTATTTGGATTGTTCCTGGTTTTTGCCTGGGTAGCGCTGGATGAATTCTTGTCTTTCAAGAGCTATATGCAGGAATCAAGTTGGATCCAGTCAATGATCGTGCTCGGCCTGGTCACAGTGGCGGCAACTCTGGTTGTGGCAGCTCGCTCGCCGCGCAGCGCCTGGAAGTGGCACGCTTGTCTCCTAGCGGGCTTGGCGCTGAATGCGCTGGGGTCATTTTTCGTCGACCAACTGCCCAGCTCAGGCACTCGAGGATACATGGAAGAAGCCTTGGAGATTCTCGGCGCTTGGCTAGCCCTTATCGCCGTTTTGGGGCAATTTACGGTTGCCGATCCTTCTCCATCCGCCGCAGTTAGGCGCCTGCTTTATGCTGTACCGGTGGTCTCGATTCTCTTGCTGCTGCTCTATCATCTTCATCCGCGTCTGGAGATGCGCTTGCTGGCTCAATCAGCAAATGTGCAGTACCGGTCGGAAATCAGCCTGCGCGGCTATCGCATCGACGCAAGCGACGGCAAGTTTGATATTCACCTGTATTCCGCAGCCAATGTATGGCGCTGGAATTCCATCAGTGGCGCCGTTGTGGGCTATTCCCTTGATCTTATCGACCAGGCAAGTGGAGAGACGGTGGCCAATCACAATGAGCATGTCAGCAAGCAATTGGAATTCTTGCTCTTTGGTCCCGATTATCTGCCGGTTTATCGAGACGCGACTGAGCTGGTAATTCCGCCGACGACCCCGGTAAACCGCGCCTTATGGCTAGTTCTCACGTTCTGGCGAAACGAAGATGGCGACTTTGTTCGGCAGGATGTTCTGCAAAGCGATCTGCCATTGCTCAGCGACAGTCAAGTCATCTTGAGCGAGTTTGTGCTGCCGGCCGCCTCAACAGCGCCCTCGGCTATGCCCCTGGCTCGGTTTGACAATCGGTTCCTATTGACCGGCGCTATCCTGCCCGAGCGGGCCACAGCCGGCGCGGATCTGCCCATCGCCTTTAGCTGGCGCAGCGAAACCGAGGGACGCGAGGATCTCGCGCAGTTCCTGCATCTTGGGCATACGGAGAGCGGCGAATGGTGGGTCTTTGACCAGCCGCCCTTGGGCGCGCGTCTGCCGACACGCTTGTGGTATAGTGGCATGGTCGACACAGAAACTTGGGCGGCGCCGCTTCCGGCGGATCTCGCGCCCGGGAATTATGCGGTGTACACGGGACTTTATCGTCAAAGTGACAAAGAGCGGCTGCCGGTTACGAGCGCAGATGGAAGGCTCTTCCCCGATGCTCGTGTGCCGGTCGGCGTCCTAACTGTCGAGCGCTAACTCCCATCATTTGCCGCCACCGCTACCGAGCCGGGCGAAAGATCGCAGTTGAACTCAAGCGGAACAGACATCGGAGTTTGTTCATGTGATAGTCTCGCCCCACACATTCCTCCGGATCCTGCTGATTTTGCTTTACGCGCCGGTCAGCATTTGCATATTCCGCTGGCTTTTTCCCATCATGACGCCGATTGCGAGGCGCCTTGCGGCCGGCTTTCTGGCAGCACAGGCATTTGTCATTGTGGCCGCTTTAGTGGTGCAACCCAATACCGCGACAGAGGAGTGGCTATGGAGCATGCGCTTCGAGTGGAACTTTACCTCCGGCGTCGCTTCGACTCAGTTGGCGCTGGTCGCCGCTGTCATTCTCCTGACATCCTGGTTGGCCAATGAGCGACCTGCTTGGCAGCGACTGTGCACGGTGAGCATAGGGCTGATTTTTCTCTTCATTGCGCTGGAAGAATTCCTTGATACGAAACACCCGGTTCCTGATTGGCCGCTGCATTACGCGATTCTTGGCGCGACGCTTGCCACCCTAGGAGCCATTGTCGCGCTGCGATCGCCGTGGGGCATGCGCCGGTGGTTCATCTTGCTCATTGTCGGTCTTTCTTTCGTGGGCGCGGGCGCGATCCTGTTCGACGCGCTGTCTGGCATTTGCAATCATGTACTTCTTTTTGTCGTCGACGGCTGCCTGAACCGCTCTATCCTGGAAGAGACGCTGGAGCTGCTGGGCAGCTGGCTGACGCTGGTCGCCATGCTCGGCTGGTTCTCATATATCGTGCCCAAGCCAGGACCGAGGCTGCGCCGGGTCCTGTACGCCTTGCCTGTCGCCTGGATTCTCATTTGTTTCGCGATTTCGCCGGTTCCGGGCTTCCATTATAGCTTGCCAGCAGAACCGGTATCCGTTCGGTTCGAGTCGGGTCTACACTTGTACGGTTACAGTTCGGATGCCAAGCGGCTGCCTTCATCCGCCTTTCTATGGGTGAGTGAACAGGCGGTAGAATCCGGTATAGGCTATTCGGTGCATCTGGTTGATCAGGTCACCGGCGACTCAATCGCCAGCCGCAATCAATGGGCCGACCGCGTTCATCTCGGTTTCCTGAGCGGCAAGAGCTATACGCCGGTTTATGAACAGCCGCTTGCGCTGCAGATCCCGCCACAAGCGCCGACCAATCGGGCGCTCTGGGTGGTGATGTCAGTATGGCGCAAAAGCAGTGATGACTTCGTGTATCAGAAGATTTTGGAGAGCGATCGCCGGCTCTTGAGCGATACGCAGGTTGTTGTGGACGAACTGGTGCTGCGCGCTGAAACGGCGCCGTCTCTGGCGCCTCCGGTGGCAACATTTGATGGCGGGATTGGTCTCGACGGCTTTACATTGCCGGAGCAAGCACGGGCTGGCGAGACCATGCCCGTCGCCTTTCGCTGGCGGATGGACGCGGATGGCAGGGAGGATTATGCGCAGTTCCTGCACTTTGTGCACGAAGACAGCGGCGCGCTGTGGAGCTTTGACCAGCAGCCGCTGGGCCCGCGCTTACCGACACGCCTGTGGTATAGTGGCATGGTCGACAGGGAGACTTGGGCGGCGCCGCTTCCGGCCGAGCTTGGATCAGGAAGCTATACGGTGTTTACCGGGCTTTATCGCCAACGTGATTTAGAGCGGCTGCCGGTAAAGAACGTGGACGGGAAACCCTTCACCGACGCGGCTGTTCCATTGGGTACGTTGACCATCGACGCGTGAGGGCTCGCGCAACTTGCGGATGAATATCCGCTGACGGATTGGATGCCACTAGCCTTTGGAGCGGGACCTTGAACGGTGGCGTTGAACTTGTCCTTTCGCCGGAGACATTGCTCCGCATCTTCGTCGCAATGTTGTACATCCCAGCCGGCTTGCTTGCCTTTCGGCGGATCATGCCCGCGTTGTCGCGGCCGGCCAAGCTACTGGCATGCATTTTGCTGGCCCTGCAACTACTGCTGATCGTCGTTGCGATTGAACAGCAGTCAGAATCCGGCTTCGCTTTTTGGCTTTGGCACCTGGACCTGGAATGGAATATCCCATCCATCTTTAGTTCGGCGCAGCTGGCGCTAATCGGCGGCCTTGCGCTTGCAACAGCCTGGGCCTACCGAGAAGGCGGGGTCGTTCAACGTGTTTACTTCGCGGCGCTGGCAGTCATTTTCATCATTCTTGGTTTGGAAGAGTTTTTCGCCTGGAAAGAATCCATAACCGAGACCGCTTGGCGAATGAATTACTTCATTCTGGGCGCGGCGGTAATCATCGTCACGACATTGGTGACGGCGTATTCGCCGAAAGACGAGCGCGGCCCCCTCATTATTTTGCTGTTCGGCCTTGCTATCATGGCGATTGGAGGCGGCATCATCGACATGCTGCCGGAAGTATGCGGCGATATCGGCATTCTGCGCCTGGATGGCTGTTTTTACTTCTACCGAAGCCCGGAGGAGATTGTCGAGATTCTCGGCGCCTGGGTGGTGCTGCTGGCATTGCTTTGTCGGCTTTCGCGGGGAAGGGCGACATTGTCGCCTCGAGGCTGGTGGTTGTTGCATTTCTTCCCGCTGGTTTGGATTCTGTTGTTGGTCCGATATTCCCCGGTCAACAGCTTTGAAGTCCAGCCACCGGCACAGCGGGCCTCGGTGCTGTTCGAGTCGAATGCGCAGTTGCACGGATTCCAAACCGATGGACGCGGTCTGCCCGCTATCGCCTTCATGTTCTTGCCCTATGATATCGAACTTGAGCAGCTGGGCTTTTCTGTTCATTTAGTCGACCAGGTCTCGGGCGAATCTGTGGCCAGCCGCGAAGTCTACGCGCATCGCCGCTATGCCGTCTGGCCCGGGGGGCGCGGCTACGAGCCCGTATACGCGCAGGCGATTGATCTTCACATACCGCCGGCGGCGCCCGTCAATCGCGCGCTCTGGATCGTGCTGACGCACTGGCGGGAGACCGGCGGCCAATTCCTTCCACAAGCGGTGGACGCCAGCGATCTGAGGCTGCTGAATGAGACGCAGGTCGTCTTGGGGGAATTGGCGCTAAGAGCGGAGGCGACCCGCTCGACCTCCTCCCCAATAGCAGTTTTTGAGAACGGATTTACGCTGAATCAAGTCCAAATTCCGGAGCGCGCGCAGGCTGGCTCGACCGTGAATTTCTCGTTTGACTGGGAGACGGAGAGGCACGGGCGCGAAGATTACTCGCAATTTCTGCACTTCGTGCCGGCGTCACCATCGGAAGCCGGCGAGGCAGGCGCGAGCGAGAACGGCCAATGGTGGGGCTTCGATCAGCTGCCCTTGGGCGCGCGATTGCCGACGCGGCTGTGGTATAGTGGCTTGCAAGACGGCGAAACATGGGAAGTACCGATACCGGCGGATGTCGCGGCGGGCAAGTACGCCCTGTTCACCGGATTGTATCGCCTGAGCGACCTTGTGCGCCTGGAGGCGAGCGATAAGAACGGAAGGCCCTATGTCGACGATCGTGTGCCGCTCGGATTCCTGATGATACACCGCTGACATCCTGTGATGAGCGAAAATGACAAGAGGAGCTTGCGCGAATCGCGGCAGAGGGCTTGTTTAGCCCGAGCGTGGGCGGCTCAGTTGTGATTCCACCAGAGACATTGATCCGCGCTTTCCTCCTGCTGCAATATGTCCCGGTCTGCTTCATCGTCTTCGGCTGGCTTATGCCGCGTCTGTCGCCGGTATCACGGCGGCTGGCGGCGATCCTGCTGGCGGCGCAGCTTGTCGTGATTGTGGCGTCGGTGGAGCTCCAGCCAGCTTCCAGCTTCGAATACTGGCTCTGGCATTTGGACCGCGAATGGAATATCCCTTCGACGCTCGCTTCCATGCAATTGGCGCTTGCCGGAGCGGTTGCCCTTGCGGCGGCCTGGCTCGGCAGCCAAAGAAGCGCGCGGGACCGATTCCATCTGCTGGCGATCGGCCTCCTGTTTTTGATCCTGGCGCGCGATGAATACGGTAATCTGCACGAACTGATACCGGATTGGGAGCGGCTTTACGCGGCGCTTGGCGTGGTGCTGGCCGTGACGACACTTATCGTCGCCTGGCGCGGGCGCCGGCGCTACTGGATTTGGCAGGGTTGCTTTCTGGCGGGCTTGGCGCTGAGCGGGGTTGGCGCGCTTGCCTTCGAAGCGGAACGGCAATTCTGCGGATTCGGCGATCTCTTGCAAATTGAGCCCTGCCTCGACATGTACTTCATTGAAGAATCCATGGAGTTTGCCGGGATTTGGCTTGCTCTCGTCGCTTTGCTCGGGCAGTTTACAATATGCGCGCCGGCGCCGCCGCAACGAGTCCGACTTGCGCTCTACGCCTGGCCGGTCATTTGGCTTCTCGTTCTCTGGCAGAGCGGGTCCATCCTACCTATCACTTCACAAGCGATTGCGCAGCCGGCCGCGATCGAGTTTGAATCGGGTTTGCGGCTGCAGGGCTATCGAATCGAAGGCGGAGAAGAAGACTTTTCTATTCATCTCTTCTTGTCGTCGGGCGCATGGGATGACAGCGCGATCGGTTATTCCATTCACCTGGTCGACCAGGAACACGGCAACTCGATCGTCAGCCATGACACGTTTCTTCATCAGCGACTGGAATTCCTGCTGGCGCCCGGCTACTTGCCGGTATACCGCCAGTGGGCAAAGTTGATCATTCCGCCGGATGCGGACCGCAATCGCGCGCTCTGGGTCACATTGACGCTATGGCGGGCGGAAGGCGGCGCCTTTATGCCGCTGTCTGTCATCGCTAGCGATCATCAGCAACTGAACGATACGCAAGTCATCCTGGATGAATTCGCTCTCGAGACAGCACCGACTGGCAGGTCCCTGGCGCCCGTCGCCCTATTCGAAAACGGCTTCGCGCTGGAAGCGGTCCGCTTGCCCGAATCCGCCCAAGCGGGCCAAACGCTAGATGTCACATTTTGGTGGCGCAGCGACAACAACGAAACAGAAGACCTGGCGCAGTTTCTGCATTTTGTTGAAGTCAGCAGCAGCGAGTGGTGGGGCTATGATCAGCAGCCGCTGGGTCGGCGCTTGCCAACCCGGCTTTGGTATCGCGGTCTGGCCGATAGCGAGACCTGGGCTGTGCCGCTGCCAACTGATCTCGCGCCCGGGCAATACCAGATAAGCACCGGTCTCTATCGACTTACCGACCAAAAGCGCGTACCCGCCAGCGACGGCGATGGAGCGCCATTTATTGATGCTCGCGCGCCTTTGGGAACGCTAACAGTCCATGAATGAGACGGATTTTCGGCGCAATTGCCAAGGAGGACTATAGTGGGAACTATGACAGCGGCGGTCTTTTATGAACATGGAGACCGCGATTTGATTCAACTGGATCAAAGGCCGATTCCGCAGCCAGCCGGTGATGAGGCGCGGATTCGGGTGAGCGCCTGCGCTCTCAACTGGCTTGATGTTGGTATTCGGCGCGGACCGCAATTTGGCGCTGTGCCTTTGCCCTTGATCACCGGCGTCGATGTCTCCGGTGTAATAGACGCGGTCGGCGCAGAGGTAAAGGGTTGGCAGGCCGGCGACGCCGTCACCTTTTATTCGCTGGTGACCTGCGGCGAATGCGAGTTCTGTCGCGCTGGCGCGGTAACGGTTTGCCCGCAACACCAGATTATTGGTGAGCACATGAATGGCGGGCTGGCGGAATATACGATTGTCCCGGCGCGGAATCTCATTCCCAAACCGAAGAATCTCTCGCACGTTGAAACCGCGGCTCTGCCAGTGGTGTCGATGACAGCCTGGCATATGCTCATTACGGTTGCGCGTCTGCAGGCTGGCGAATCCGTCTTCATCCCGGGCGCCGGGGGCGGCGTCGCATCCATGGGGATTCAGATCGCCAAACTCGCCGGCGCGAATGTCATCACCAGCACATCGACGCAGGAGAAAATGAAGCGGGCGCGCGAATTGGGCGCGGATCATGTGGTCAATTATCGCGACGCGGATTGGGTCGAACAGGTGATCGGCTTTACTGGCGGCCGCGGCGTCGATGTGGCGCAAGATCTCGTCGGCGCCGCCACCTGGGCGAACTCGCTGCGCACCCTGGCGCGCAATGGCCGGCTGGTCGTATGCGGCTCGCACTCAGGCAAGAGCATCGATCTGCATATTCCCCAGATCTACCATCGGCAGCTGAGCATCCTGGGCGCCAATGGCGGCAGCTACAACGAACTGCGCCACTGCCTGGAATTGGCGGATCAAGGGCTGCTGCGGCCCGTGATTGACCGCGTCCTGCCGCTGTCGGAGATTCAGGAAGGGCATCGCATCCTGGAAGAGCACGATCACTTTGGCAAGGTGGTGATTCAGGTCGCCTAGGGCGCGTAGACACCGCCCGTCGACACAGCCCGCCGACACTGGCCGCCGGTCGCGTAGGGCGCGCGAATACACAATCCGATATGAGGAAAGAAGGCTTATGAGTCAACATCCAAACATACTCTTCGTGATGACCGACCAGCAGCGCAGCGATACCATCCGCGCCTTGGGAAACCGCGAAATCCGCACACCGGTGCTCGACTCGCTGGTACAGGCCGGCGCCGCATTCACCAATTGTTACACGCCGTCGCCCGTATGCGTGGCCGCGCGCAGCGCCACTATCACGGGTACCCCGCCGCATCTGAACGGCTGCACCTCCAACAACGAATCACCCCTTCATCTGCGCAGCATCATGCAAGTCTTGCGCGATGCTGGGTATCGAACTCATGGCATCGGAAAGATGCACTTCAATCCGCAAGTGGACGCGATGTGGGGCTTTGAAAGCCGCGACGTTTCCGAAGAAGGCGCCAGGCTCAGCGGCCGCCGCAACGATTTTCACGACTACCTCAGCGAAAACGGCTATGGCCATGTGCTGGAACCGCAGGGTCTGCGAAGCGAAATGTATTACATCCCGCAGCCTTCGCAGCTGCCGGCGGAACATCATCATACGACTTGGGTGGCTGACCGCGCCATCGACTTTCTTCGGGGGCGGGATCGGGAGAGACCGTTTTTCCTCTGGACAAGTTTCATCAAACCTCACCCGCCCTTTGAATCGCCGGTCCCCTGGAACAAGCTTTATCGCGCCGCTGAAATGCTGCCGCCAAACCGCCCGCCAGGATTCGAGCAACTCTTGACTTATTGGAATCACCATCAGAATCGCTACAAGTATCGCGACAAGGGCTTTGATGAAATGCTCGTCCGCACGATGAAGGCGATGTATTACGCCTGTATCTCCTTCATCGACTTCAACCTTGGGCGGATCTTAGAGGCGCTCGGTCCAGACATCGAAAATACGCTGATCGTTTACACCGCGGATCATGGCGAAATGCTGGGTGATTACGGCAGCTTCGGCAAGCGGACGATGTTGAATCCGGCAGCGAGAATCCCGCTTATCGTCCGTGAGCCCGGCGGCATGAATCGGGGCCGAGTGATAGACAGGCCGGCGAGCCTGCTTGATATATTCCCCACATTTGCGGCCGCGGGCGGCGTCGAAATGGAAATGCCATCACCCGAAGGCGCAAACCTAAGCGAATTGGCGGCCGGCGCCAGCGAGCGCCAACATGTTTACAGCCAGGTCGGCGAAGGCAATAGTGGCCTCTATATGATTGCGTCCCGCGATTTGAAATACATTTATTCCGCCGCCGACAAGCGAGAGTGGCTATTCGACTTGCGCATAGATCCGCAAGAGACGAAGAATTGGGCGGGCAATTCACGTTATAACGAGCGCCTGCTCGCGATGCGGGAGCGGCTCATCGCCCGATTCGAGCGCGATGGTTACGACACGGCAGCGAAAGATGGCGCCTGGCGCGAATATGAGCCGCCCGTTTTCCCGGATCCAAATGGCGATGATGGCCTGCTGTTCCAGGATGCGCCTGATTTGCCGGTGCTTTTGAGCGAGTTGGGACCGTACTACGAATCATAGCCGCGCCACTGTACCTTTTGGCCGCACGATACATTTGCCGTTCGTCATTTGATAGAATCGCGGCAATTGACCAACGATGAGAGAAAGCGACTGATGGACAATGATGAGAATTAGCGCCTTTGGCGACGAAATCGCGGTCGATTTTGAAGAACAACTGCGCGTCTTGAATGCACTCGAGATTCCGCTGATAGATATCCGCGCCGCCTGGGGCGTGAACTGCGCCCAATTCACGGATGAACATATCGCCCGCATCACGGACCTTTGCGCCCGATACGATGTCGCCGTCAGCTGCATGGGCAGCCCGATTGGCAAGTCTCCGATCACGGATCCTATCGCGAGCGAAAGCGAGCGACTCAAGACCATCGGCGAAACGGCGCGCCGGCTTGGCACCCGCAATATCCGCCTGTTCAGCTTTTATCCTGAGCACGATGTCGACGAGGCGGCGCTGCAATTGTCGATTGATCGATTGGGCGCGCTCAGTGAGATCGCCGGGGAACAGGATCTTCAGCTGCTGCTCGAAAACGAGAAAGGCGTCGTCGGCGACATCCCGGAACGCTGTTTGACACTCATGCGCGCGATCGATTCGCCGCGACTCCGCTTCATTTGGGATCCGGCCAACTTCGTGCAGTGCGACGCTGTCGACCAGGTCGATCGCTGGTGGGACGAATTACATCCCTACATCGGCTATATTCACATTAAAGACGCGCGTCTCGCCGATAAGTCAGTGACCGTCGCTGGCGCTGGCGATGGGCAGTTGCTGAAGCTGCTCACCCGCTTGCGAGATAGCGGCTACCGAGGCGTGCTTTCGCTGGAGCCGCATTTGCTTGAGGCACGGCATTCCAGCGGGTTCAGCGGCGCCGACGGGATGAAAGCGGCTGTCGGCGCGCTGCGCAATTTGATGGCGGAGGCGGGAATTGCGGAGGGGTGAAAGTCTTGGCGCCTCGTCCCGCAAGCTGCAGCTAGACGGGCGGCAGCAACTCGAAGAATGAGCAGTGGCGCGGGCGGTAGATTGAAAAGTCGCGCCGGTCAAAGGTGGCGATCCGGGTGATGTCGAGTCGTTCGGCGATTGCCATGATGCAGCAGTCGACGATGTCGAAGCCAGACGTGGCGTATCGCATAGTAATCGCTCGCATTTGTGGAATTTCATCAGCAGTAATTGGTGCATACCGGGCATCAAACGACTCAATCAATTCGAGCAAGCGATGTATGCCGGCGTGTCCAAAATCACGCCGGAACAGATAACTGAGTTCAGGCAGGACTACATCCGGCATCAGTAACTCATCCGTATTCGCAAGGGCAAAACTGACAGCGTCAAAATGGCGAGCCTCGCTATGATTGAAAAGCGCGTAGATAAAACTAGAATCAACGATTACTGGCATGTAGTGCGGCGTTTCTTAAGGTAGTCGGCGTATTCGGTGTTCAATATCTCGCGACTTTGGACGGCAGTATCTACTCGTTCTTTCGAAGCCATTCCAGCTTTAACCGCGACCTGCGCAAGCCGCCCCATGGACCCCGGTGGATACTCCTTCTCAAGGAGCTCGGACATATACTCGGGCGAGATGCCGCGTTCGATCGCCAGTTTTGCCAAGTAGGGTGGGCAAGCTCCATCTGATTCAGTGTCAGACAAATTGGCTTTAGCCGCGTTCTCCGCGGGCTCAGGCAAGGTCTTGTTGCTGCGAACAAAATCATAACCATCAAGCATGACGCTGATCAACTCATCCATTGTCAGTCTGCGCTCTTTGGCGAGCTGTTCCAGTTGCAGACTAATTTCATCCGAGACTTCGATATTCATGTCGCATATCCTTTTGGCCGCAATGTGGCCGACCTTCGCCCACATTATACATAGTAAACCGGAGGGCCTGCGAGATGCGCGACTATGACTGTGGCAGCGGCGAGTCCAGAATCATCACATGCACTTCGCGCGGACCATGGGCGCCCTTGACCAGTTGATGCGCGATATCAGCCGTCTTGCTGGGACCCGTGATCAAGGTCGTGTTGCTCGATTTGGTAAAGGCTGGGTAGCCCGCCTGCTTCTGAACTTCCTGCCAGGTTTCCAGATCGGGCAGAATCTGCTCCGCGCGCATCAACGCGATATGCACATCCGGCAGCAGCGAAGTGCTGCGATAGCGCCCGGAACCGCCCTCCAGCACCAGGCTGCCGGTAGCCGCCAGCGCCGCGCTCACACCGCTAATGCCCAGCTGTACATCGCCGTCATTGTGCTCCGCCACGGATACTCCCAGCGATTCAAGCATGCCGTGCAATCCTCCAAACGGCAGCTGGCACTCGTCCCAACTCAGCACGGACCGGTCGTCGCCGATCAATTCCATGATTTGCTCGAAAGCCGCGTTTTCATCGAGTCGGTAAACGACGCAGCCGACCGCTTCCGCCTCATCGATGAAAAGCTGTACTTGCTCCTGCGGATTTAGGTCTTGCCGCGGGATCATGTGCCGGCGTTCAGGAATCGGCTGAACTTCCGTGAAGGGTCTGCGCGCGTCTCGCAGTTTGCCCAGTATCTTGTCACGCGCGTTCACGTCTACGTTCCTTGTCGGGTCTGTGTCGAAGGTCTGTGTCTACGCGACCTACGCGACCCCCATAGCTGCCGGAAGGGCTTGGGCGCAAAATCGGGAAAGTCGCGATGTTTGCTCCAATTGCCCAGCAAGCCCGGCATGTATTCGCCCATAATGGCTTGGCCCGCGCGCGCCGCCTTCCCGCCGAGAGCGAAGCGCCGAGGTGAGGTCATGCCGACCGCCCAGAGCTTCATCGCCGCGTCCCAGCTCGCCTGCGATTCGCCCTCACGCACCAAATCCCAGCGCAGGTCAAGCAGCATGCGCGGCAGGTCAATATCGACGGGACAGACCTGCTTGCAGCTGCCACAGAGACTGCTGGCATGCGGCAGCGGCGTCGCATTCTCCAAGCCGACAAACAAGGGTGTCAAGACCGCGCCGATGGGACCGCCATATACCCAGCCATAGGCGTGGCCGCCCATGGTACGATAGACCGGGCAAGCGTTTTGACAGGCGCCGCAACGGATGCAGGACAGCACCTCGGCGTACTTGGTGGCGTAGATATCGGTGCGCCCGTTGTCGACTAGAATCACATAGGCATGCTCGGGTCCGTCACCTTCTTCCGCGCGCCCGGGTCCGTTGAGGATGTTGGTATAGACTGTCATCTTCTGGCCGGTGGAGCTGCTGGGCAGCACCTGCGTCAGCGTGGCGTAGTCCTCGACGGTGTCGACCAGCTTTTCGATCCCGATCAAGGCAACGTGCACGCGCGGCAGCGAGGTACACATGCGGCCATTGCCTTCGTTCATCACCAGACCAATCGAACCTGTTTCGGCGATGAGGAAGTTGCCGCCGGAGACGCCCATATCGGCGCTGAGGAAATCTTCACGCAGCATCCGTCTTGCGAAAGCGACCATCTCTTCGGCATTATCGGTCGGCTCCATATTCAGTTCGCGCACAAAGACATCGCGGATTTCCGCTTTCGTCTTGTGCATGACGGGACCGACGATGTGGCTGGGGGTTTCGCCTGCGAGCTGGATGATGTATTCACCGAGGTCGGTCTCGACCACGGACAAGCCAGCCGCTTCCATGACTTGATTGGTGCCCAGCTCTTCGGTCAACATGCTCTTGCTTTTGGTGACTGTCTTTACCCGGTGACGGCGCGCGATATCCAACACCAATTGGTTCGCCTGCGTTGCGTCTTCCGCCCATTCCACCTGATAGCCATTCTTCTTAAGATTGCGCTCCGCCTTCTCCAGCAGATCCGGTAATTCCCGCAGGGCGCGGCGCTTTGCCTCGGCCGCCTGCTGCCGCATGGATTCGCCATGCTCATCGCTATGGGCGAACATGGTATCGAGGCGACGATAATAGGCGGTTCTCGTTCCTTCGCCGATGGCATGCTGCAAGTCATCGTTTTGCAGCGCGATATCGGCCAGCGCGATGAAGTCGTTGGATTGCACTTCCAGCGTCATGCGCGCCCGCCTCCCAGCCCCTTCGCCAGCACATCGGCCAAGTGCATCACGCGCTTCGCGGATTTTTTGCGCGACAAGCCGCCGTTCATCTGCGTCAGGCAACTGACATCGCCGGTCACGATCGTATCGGCGACCGACGCATTGATATTTTCGATCTTGTTCTCCAGCATCGCGTTGCTGATATCCGGCATCTTCACGCTGAACAAGCCGCCGAAACCACAGCAGACCTCGCACTCATTCAATTCCTCCAATTCAGCGTTGCCCAGATGACCGATCAAGTCGCGGGAGGCGCCCCCCAAGCCCAAGCCGCGCAAGCCATGGCAGGCGTCGTGAATCGCGAAGCACTGCTTCTCCGGCAGTGCTAAATCGAGATTGACGATTCCCAGTCCATCGACCAGGAATTCGCTGAACTCCCAGGTGATGGCGGCCATCCGCTGCGCCTGCTCGTAGGGCCCGCCGTCTTCGGGCACGAAGAGATGCGGATACTCATGCCGCACCATCGCCGCGCAGGAGCCGGAGGGCGTGACGATGACCTCGGCGTCTTTGAAGGCTTTGAAGAAGTGCTTCGCCACCGTGCGCGCCTCATCGCGATAGCCGGCGTTGAAGGCGGGCTGGGCGCAGCAGGTTTGGTCCGGCGGGAAGTCGACCTCGACGCCGACGTGCTCTAAGATGTCCACCACCGACATGCCGGTGTCCGGGTAGATCATATCGACGATGCAGGTGACGAAGAGGGAGACTCGTTTGCCGATTGGCGATTCGCGCGCGGGTAGTGCCATGCAGGTCGCTTTCGTTTGTAACGGCTAGCGGCAAGCACGAAGTGTACCGAAATCTGTTGTGACAAGCTATAGGGCGAATAGCGAATCAGCGAAGTTGCAAATTTATCCCATAGCTTCTTGCAGCATCACCATCTCCGGCGGATTTCCAAGCTCCAACAGCGTCTGCGCCAGGTAGGCCGCGTCCGCCAGCGCTGTCTCCAGCTTATCGACCGGCGCCGCGTATTCGGGGTTGCGCGTGGGTTCAAGCGGGATCAGGGTCTCGCCGACGCGGGCGTAGCGATGCAGCGTGCCATCCGGATTGGAGACGAGCAGGAAATCCCCTTTCAGCCACTTGGTCGCGTCTAAATCCGCCAGGGTGGCGGCGCTGTTGTAAGGGTGTTTAACAGAGGATGCAAGTGACGAAGAGGGAGACTAGTTTGCCAATTGGCGATTCGCGCGCGGATAGTGCTATGCAGCTTGCTTTCGTGTGGATGTTGTTGATACAAGCAGGTAGTGTACCGAAAGACTCTGGACTAACTGTTGTGTGAAAAGCGGATCGTGAAAGCTGAATAAGAATGCAGACTTGAGGTACACGTATGAAGTGAACTGCGAATCAGCGAAAAGAGATTAAGCGCTCTATTTCGCAAGGGATTGTTTTTGGTTTTCCTCGTCTCTCTTGAATATTATTCTTCAATGCATGACTGATCTCGGAGTACCTGTTCTGCGAAGGATGGTCCGATCTTCACATACGCACTCACGAACGAGCCGAAGGCAAACCAAAGATTGCGCTTATGGGCAGCAGGCGACCCGGGGTAAACTTACTTCTCTTGCGTACGTCCTGTGATTTGCTTTCTGATTCCATACATAATTTCTGGACACTTGCAGTCAGGAATCATCGTATTTTGCTACAAATTCAGAGTAACAGTTGCAGGTCTACCGTTGCAAACTGGCAACTGTTGTGGCGGCAACCAGATCATTTACATGTGTGAATGGGGGGAACCAATCGTTTGAGCGAAGTTCCAGTACTAATACCGCAAAAAACACGCAAAGCAGACACATAGTGACGACTGCAACGGCGATTATCAATTTAGCCAATGGATTTCGTTGCGTGCTTGTTCTGTTGGATTTCTGCTTTTTGTTCATGTGCTAAGTACCTAGTCTTTGTCCAAAAAATACTCAGCAACCGGCAATGCTAAGTGAGCGTTGGGACCATAATTGTCGTATTCAAGCGCTTCGTGCGCTGTCCTATATCTTCCCCATAATCTGGCCATATCTTCCGCAGTCAGGTTTTCGGAAAATCTTGACTCGTCTAATGCGAGGTAGTCGTCCAATATCATGCGCGTTACGATACTAGCAGCATTGATTGAGCCCTCATTAGTTGCCAGATACAGTGCGATCGGGTGTTGCACAGAATAAAAGTCCAGTTCCGGATATCGCGCTTCTCTCTGAATAGATTCATTGGCTTCTCTTCTGCCTATAGGCAATGCTAAGAAATCAGCCTCATCCATGCCGTCAGGGAGGGCGAATGTCTCAAGCTTCTTGAATTCGGCCGCTGATAAGTCAGGAGCTGCCGGATCCCTATGCCAAATGTCGGTGGCGTTCATTTCGGACAAATGAGTATAAGCATCCCTTAGAGTTACATAGTGAACATTTCCAACGCCTGTTCCTTTCCATATTTCTAGAATTGCAGCCGTCATATGTCGACGCGCTAGGATATCCTGCCAAGCGTCGGTATTGCTATAATCGTAGAGTATCTCGGACATCAAGATAGTCTTAAGCAGTTCAGTAGGTACTCCCGCGTTGCCGGCATATTCCTCAATTAGTTCAATGTTGTCCGTAATCCAGTGGTTGGCGCTGTCAAAAGACTGTATGTTATCGAAAATCGCTAGTCCTTCAGTGGCAGTCGCTGTCAACGCCATTTCGATTTGCTGCTCGACAGGAGATAGGGCATCCCACCGTCGGGAGAGGTGTGTTATCCGATTATTGTGGGCAATCCTGGAACGTAAGAATGTCCTTCCAGAAGAGTGATGGCCTTGAATCTGTTCTCCTCCTAACGTAAGAACTCGACGTGTTGACCAACCTGGCAATGGAATGTACATTATGCCCTCCTCTCTCTTTCCGTCATTCACCCATTCCAAGTGTTCGGAGGGAATACCCATCCTAGCCGCTACGTTTTCAATAGTCTCGTCAGTGTGATACGGGACTATAATATTGTCCTTTTTCCACCAAGACGACTCCCGCTGCCGCATCACCATCTCCGGCGGATTGCCGAGCTCGCTCAGCGTCTGGATCAGGTAGGCCGCGTCCGCCAGCGCTGTCTCCAGCTTATCGACCGGCGCAGCGTATTCGGGGTTGCGCGTGGGCTCAAGCGGGATCAGGGTCTCGCCGACGCGCGCGTAGCGATGCAGCGTGCCATCCGGATTGGAGACGAGCAGGAAATCCCCTTTCAGCCACTTGGTCGCGTCCAAATCCGCCAGGGAAGCGGCGCTGTTGTTCGGATGATGGTGGAGCAAGGCAACATAGCGGTCCTCCACCAGCTTCTTTTGCGTATCGTGCAAGGTGACGGAGTTTTCGTCGCCATAGCGGACAAACAGCGTCTCGCCCGTTTGCAGGTCAATGGCGATCACTACCTCGTTCTCATCGTTGGTCAGGTCTTTGTGCCAGCTTCTAATCGTATCTGCCGCCTCGCCGGATGTCAGGTCTTTCAGCGTGTCTTCTTCCTCACCGGCAGTCAGGTCTTCGAGCGCCTCTTCCGCCTCGCCGAATGCGGGTCCCGACGAAAGAATATCCAGTTGCCGCTCCAGTTCCGGTCTGAAGCGCTCGACATACCACTGAATGAATTCTTCGGCCGCCGCATCGGCTTCTTCATCCCAGGTATATGTGTCAAAGCGTTTGAGATATTCGCGCGGATTGTCCAGATGAAACAGGATGAGTTTCTCATGCCGCAGCGAAATCGCCGCCTCCCGCACCAGGTCTTATTCTTGCGCTGACGTGTAATAAGAGAGCTCGGCAGGATCCAAATGGAGAAAGGGATCACGGTTCGACCAGGCGAATTCCAGATCAGGTAATGCAATCTCGGCCGCCTCCTCAATATCTTGTGGCAAGTTCGCTTGACTTGGCTCGCTTTCAGGCTGCGTTTGCCGGTTTTTGCTGGCGGACTTGCCGGCGGACTTGGTCCCCGGCTTTTGTGACGGCGCCGGCTGATCATCAGTTTTCGGATTCTGCGCCGGCAATTGTCTTTGCGCTGGACGCACTGTCATTTGCAGACGCCGCTTTAACTCTTCCGCTTCGTGAACGTCAAAAGCGGTAAAGACGACGAGAGGCACACTGGGATTGGGATTCACGATGGTCGGTTTGTTGCCGCCGCCGAATCCGGGTGTAAATGCGAATGACATCTATTCCTCCTAAGATATTGATGTGTGAATGCATCCACTGTGGTCTATCCTGGCGCAAGCCATCAGGCACGACGCAAGAGGTAATGAATGCTCGCCAATTGGATAGCACGTCTGTTCTATTTGTCAACAAGCGATTTCCCATTTTTTCGAATCTGTCTCCGCTTGCCGCAATGGGCGGCTATGAGGGGTGAACTTCATACTCGCGCTACGCCCTGCTATCGCCCGCCACCAGCCTTTTTGTTACAATCTCCGCCAAACCTGACCTGAGCAAAGGATCTGACAATGGCGGATTACACACCCTTACCGGAACATAAATTCACCTTCGGCTTGTGGACCGTCGGCAATATCGGGCGCGACCCCTTCGGCGATGCCACCCGCGCGCCCATCTCGCCGGTCGATATCGTGCATATGCTGGCGGAGGTCGGCGCTTGGGGCGTCAACCTGCACGATAACGACCTCGTGCCCATCGACGCGACCGCCGCCGAGCGCGACCAGATCGTGGCCGACTTCAAGCGGGCGATGGACGAAACCGGCATTGTCTGCCCGATGGCGACCACCAACCTCTTCTTCGATCCCGTCTTCAAAGACGGCGCCTTCACCAGCAACGATTCCGCCGTTCGCGCATACGCCCTGCAAAAGACGATGAGCTCAATGGACCTGGGGGCGGAGCTGGGCGCGAAGGTATATGTCTTCTGGGGCGGGCGCGAGGGCGCCGAATCCGATAGCGCCAAGAACCCCGCCGATGGCGTCAAGCGCTTTCGCGAGGCGATCAACTTCCTCTGCGAATACTCCAAAGACAATGATTACGGCTACCGCTTCGCCCTCGAGCCCAAACCCAACGAACCGCGCAGCGACATCTATTTCCCCACCGTCGGCAGCATGCTCGGCTTCATCCCCACGCTCGATGATTCCGAAATGGTCGGCGTCAATCCCGAGGTGGCGCACGAACACATGGCGGGTTTGAACTTCCTGCACGCGGTGGCGCAAGCCTGGGAAGCGGGAAAACTCTTTCACATTGATCTGAATGACCAAATGTTTGGCCGCTACGATCAAGATTTCCGCTTCGGCAGCATGATGATCAAGCAGAACTTCCACCTGGTGCGCTTTCTGGAAGATGTTGGCTACGACGGCAGCCGCCACTTTGACGCGCACGCCTATCGCAGCTCGCAGTACGAAGATGTCAAGGAGTTCGCCCGCGGCTGCATGCGCTCCTACCTCGTATTCAAAGAGAAAGCGGCGCAGTTCAACTCCGATGGCGAGATTCAAGAGTTGCTGGCCGAGATCAACGCCGATGATGGCAGCTACGCTTATCTCAGCAGAGGATACAGCCGGGCGGCGGCCGACCAACTCAAAGCGACTGAATTTGACCGCGTCGGCATGGGCGCGCGCAACCTGCCCTACGAGCGGCTAGATCAACTGACATTTGATGTTCTGCTGGGCGTGCGCTAGGTCCCGTCTTTATGGATGTTGTAGGGGCGACCGGCGGTCAGTGTCTACGCGACCCATTGGGTCGCCCTATCCGACGAATGCATTCCCTGCACGGGCGACTTGGTAGGTCGCCCCTACATCAACTGCGTTGATCGGCGAAACGTTCATTGAGAAAGGACACATAATGCCCTACCTGATGGGACTTGATATCAGCACCACCGGCGCCAAAGCGTTAATCATCGACGAAACTGGCGAAGTCATCGCCGTCGCCAATGCGCCCCAGCCGATCAGCCAGCCCAAGCCGCTCTGGAGCGAGCAGAACCCGGCCGACTGGTGGGACGGCATCAGCGCCAGCATCCGTCAAGCGCTCGCTGAATCGGGCTTACGCGGCGATGACATCAGCGCGATCGGCCTCACCGGGCAGATGCACGGCCTGGTCTTGCTGGACGCGAACGGCGAAGTGCTGCGCCCGTCAATCCTTTGGAACGATCAACGAACACAAGCGCAGTGCGACTATATGACCGAGCTCATCGGCGCCGATCGCCTGCTCGAATTGACCGGCAACCCGGCTGTCACTGGATTTACCGCGCCCAAGATCCTCTGGGTGCGGGATCATGAGCCGGAGGTCTACGCAAAAGCGGCGCAAGTCTTGCTGCCTAAAGATTACATTCGCTACAAGCTGACCGATTCCTACGCCACGGATCTGGCGGGCGCCGCCGGCACATCGCTGCTGAATGTCGCCGAACGGGCTTGGTCCGCCGAAGTGCTGGACGCGCTGGCGATTCCCGCAGAATGGATGCCGCCGGTGCATGAGGGGACGCAAATCACGGCGACGATCAGCGCGGCGGGCGCGGCGGCAACCGGTCTCAAGCTGGGTACGCCGGTGGTCGGCGGCGGCGGCGATCAAGCGGCCGGCGCGATTGGCATGGGCTGCGTCACGCCGGATGTGATCGGCGTCACCGTCGGCACATCGGGCGTCGTCTTCGCCCCGCTCAGCCATTATGCCTATGAGCCGGAGGGCCGTTTGCACGCCTTCTGCCACGCCGTGCCCGAAACCTGGCATTTCATGGGCGTCATGCTCAGCGCGGCCGGCAGCCTGCAATGGTACAAAGACAGCTTCGCGCCGGATCTCGATTTCGAGGGGCTGCTGGCGGAAGCAGGGGACGTTCCCGCTGGCTGCGAAGGACTGTTCTTCCTGCCCTACCTCACCGGCGAGCGAACGCCGCATCCCGATCCCTTGGCGCGGGGCGCTTTCATCGGCATGACAACGCGCCATTGCCGTGGGCACTTGACGCGCGCCGTCCTCGAGGGTGTGGCCTTTGGATTGAAAGATTCGTTCACACTGATTGATCAAGCTGGCTTGCCCGAGCAATTTGAGGTGCGCATCAGCGGTGGCGGCGCCAAGAGTCCAATTTGGCAGCAGATCATCGCCGATGTGCTGGCTGCTCCCCTGGTCAATATCCATACTACCGAGGGCGGCGCGTTTGGCGCGGCGATTCTGGCGTCGGTGGCGGCTGGGGTCTTCAATGACGCGTCTTCAGCTTGCGAGGCGATGATTCAAACGGGGGAAACGGTGGCGGTCGGCGCTGATGCCGATGCCTATGCCGAGCGCTATGAAATCTATCAGTCGCTGTATCCGACGCTGAAGGACACTTTTGCGAAGCTTTAAGCATCAAAATGGGCGACCCAATGGCTCGCCCCTACAGAAAGTCTGTAGTTGTGAACAGGTGTGGCGGCGATTCGGTGATTTGCCTGACCTATTTGTAAACGAATCCCTTTTCGTCTTCGCTTGCGATTCGCGTCGCCCCTACCGGGTACTCCCAGTCTGATATTTTGCGACCAACATACACGCAGCCGTCGACAATGCGATTCACAAGCGGAATGTGGTTTGCCAACGAAGCGATGCCCGGCAAAAACGGACTGACATCCAGCGTCTGAAAGCCAGCCCGTTCACAGAAGAAGCGCAGCGTAGATGGCGTGAAGGCATTGATATGATCGCTATACAGGTATCCGGTTGTATATTTCTGCAGAAAGGGCAATAGGCGCAGCCCAGGAATGACCGGAACTGTTGGCACATAAATGGCGACTAGACCCCCGGGCTTCAACAATTGCGCCATTCGCCGCAAGAAAACGTGCACGCTTTCGACATGCTCAAGCACAGCCGAACACCAGATTGCCTCCACTTTGGGCAGATCTTCAATCGGACCATGCAAAAAGTCGCGCTGAAAGACGGTCAATCCGATGCTTCGGGCAAATTGTGATGGGTAGGTTTCGATGTCGATTCCGTACGATCCCTCTTTACAAAACATGAGAGTCGTGCCGTAGCTGCAGCCAATATCGCAGACCACTTTGTTTGCCAGACGGAATTTCTGATTCACCAGCTGAAACTTCTGACGCGGACCAGGCGCAAACCATTTGTCGTAGATTCGTTTGTTTTCTTCTGGTGAATAACATCCGCGCTCCAGAATCATCTGTTTCATCTGCGCGTCTGGCTTCAATTGCCGCATCGTATTGCCTCACAAGGCATGCGTTAAGACCAGTACCCGCGTCGACTCCGGCAGATCCTCGCGGCTTAGTTCCACTTCCCAATCCGATTGGAAATCGATATCGGCATCATTGAAGTGGCGCAGGAAAGCGGTGATCCACTGCATGTTGCGCGGCTTGTAGCGCAAAGTGCGAAAGTGCATTGGGATGACCAGTTTGGGCTGAACGCGGTCGATCGCCTGCTTGAGATCGGGCAGCCGGATCGTCGGCACATCGCCGGCCAGGACCAGGAAAACATCCAGCCCGGCAAAAAAGGCGATCTCGTCGTCGGTTAAGGGATTGCCGACGTCGCCCATATGCCCGATGCTGATGCCATCCATGTCCCAGCGATACATGGCGCATTTGTCCGGCTCGTGATAGGGATGCTCGTACATTTCTGACGATTCGATGCCTTTGATTACCAAGCCCGCCGCTTCGATCTCGCCGCTGCTGCGCGCCACATCCAGCATGTTAATCCGAACCGGGTCGCCCAGAATCAGGTCCGAGCGGTCGTGAAAGTCGTCATTTAGCGACGACGTCAGCACAACATCGGGAATATCGGGAATCGACTGGTAACCGGAAGTCTCAGGTGTATAGGGATCGGTAATCACCGAGGTGCCGTCACCAGCGGTGACGATGAAGGCGGCGTGTCCATACCATTTGATCTTCATGCTCTAGGCTCCAATTGACGGTCTATGTCTTCGTGACCAATTTGGGAACAACTTCTTCAGTAAACATGCCGAGGACCGTTTCATCGGGCGCGCCGATGATATCGATTATGAAATAGTCACAGCCGCGCTCGACGAAAGCGTTCATTTGCTCGGCGATATCTTGCGGTCGGCCGACGAAGGCCTTGTCGCGCGTCCACTTGTTTTCGCGTGACAAACCGCGCGCGACCGCCTCGTCTTCGGTACGCCCGATGGCGACGCGCCCAAACCAACTGCAGCGCAACGTGGCGGGATCGCGTCCGATATCGTCAAGATGTCGTTGCAGGAGATCCTGGCGCTCCACATATGGACCGAGAGGACAGTCCGGATAATTCCAAATGTCGGCGTATCTGGCCGCGTGCTTCATCGTCGTGTAACCGCCGCCGCCAACCAGGATCGGAATCTTCGTTTCCGGTTTGGGCTCGCACCAGGCGTCTTTGATTCGGTAGTGGGTGCCTTGGTAGCTGACGGGCCCCGGTTCTTCCCACATCTTTTTCAGGATGATCAAGGTCTCTTCCAACTGCTGAACGCGAACCCTGGGCGATGGGTAAGGATAATCATAGGCCAAGTATTCGTCTTCTTTCCAGCCGGCGCCGATGCCCATGATGAAGCGGCCGCCGGAGAGCGCCTGCAATGAGGCCGCCATCAGCGCCAGCAGCGCCGGATTGCGGTAATTCTGCCCCAATACCATCGGACCGACATCGAATTCCGGGTAACGCGCGGCGAGGTAACTCAGCACGGTCCAGGCTTCAAAGGTGGGCTGGCCTTCCCACTGAAAATGATCGGTCATCCAGATGCTGCGGAAAGTCCCTTTCAGCTGCGGCAGCGTCTTGTCCAGGTCGGCCAGGAATTGGTCCGTCTTTCCCGGCGGCGGTCCGTGCAGCAGTCCCAAACCAAAATCGACCATGGCATCGCTCCTAATTCATTATCCGTCAAATTATTGTACTGCGTTTCGCCGGAAATCTCCGCCCGCAGTTCTGCGGCGAATGAGCAATGAAGGCGGTATTATCAAGCATCGAAACGATGCGGATCAGGAGCCAGTCCATGCCCTCTCGACCTAACATCCTCTGGTATTGCACCGACCAGCAGCGCTTTGATACCATCGCCGCCCTCGGTAATGCACATATCAACACACCTAATCTAGACCGTTTCGTCGCAGAGTCGGCGGTCTTCACCCATGCTTTCTGCCAGTCGCCGATATGCAGCCCGAGCCGCGCCAGCTTCCTCACCGGCATGTATCCAAGCGCGGTGGGCGTAAATGGCAACGGCTTCCTTCGCTTCCCACGCCATTTTGAAGATCGGTTGATCACGAAGGCGCTGGGCGACGAGGGATACGATTGCGGCTTGATTGGCAAGCTGCATCTGGCGAGCGCCTTCCTGCGCCGCGAGGAGCGCGTGAACGATGGCTACGACATCTTTCAATACAGTCACGATCACAAAGGCGGTAATGAGCGCGGCAACGAATATGTCGAATGGATCAAGGCGCAGGGCATCGATCACAACACGGTGCTGCAGCCGCGCGGCATCGCCTCGCTTGATGACTATCGCAACTCGCATGAGCACATCGGTTTCGGCGGCTTCATGGAGCCGACGGCGGAAGCGGACAACGTGCCGCCCCATCTACATCAGACCTACTGGTGCACCGAGAAGGCGATCGAGTTCATTCAGCGCAACCGCGAATGCGACAAGCCCTGGCTGCTGAGCGTCAATCCCTTCGACCCGCACCCGCCCTTCGACGCGCCATACCAATACTATCGCCGCTACGACCCGGAATCGCTGCCGGGCGCACACTTTGCAGAAGGCGACCTCGAACATCAGCGCCAACTTGAAGCAGCGAATATCGACTTCCAGAATCAAGCCCGTCACCCCGACGATCTTCGGCACAAGCACCTTCAAGCCTCGTATTATGCCATGATCGAATTCCTCGACCACGAGTTTGGCCGGCTGCTCACATTCCTGGACGAATCGGGACAGCGCGAAAACACCATCATCATCTTCATGAGCGATCATGGCGAAATGCTGGGCGATCACGGTCTCGTGCTCAAGGGCTGCCGCTTTTACGAGGGCTTGGCGCGCGTGCCGCTGATGATCTCCTGGCGCGGGCGCGTCCAGCCGCGGATACACGACGAACTGGTAGAGCTGGTGGACATCGCGCCGACGCTTTATGAACTGGCGGGCATGGACGTGCCGCCCTGGGTGCAAGGGCGCTCGCTTGCATCCCGGATATGTGGCGGCGAGTTGAATGCGCCTCATCGCGAATTCGTGCGCGCAGAACACTACGCCGCGACCAATTTAGCGGACGCGACCCACGCCACTATGTATCGCGATCGGCGCTGGAAGCTGGTCGTCTACCACCAGAAGAAGCTCTGCGAACTATTCGACTTGGAGAACGATCCCTGGGAGCACAACGATCTGTCGCAAGATCCGGCATATGCGGAACTGAAATGGGAGCTCTTGCAGCGCAGCTATGACGCGACGGTCTATGCCCGTCCGGCACAGACCGATCGATACGGTCCATTCTGATACTTGCCCTCAGAGATGCAATCGAGCCGCAATCCCATCCGTCTGTAAGTGTAATTCTCCTAACCAATGATATTACGATTGAATATTACGTTGACTTAGCCGAATGTTCAGAATATAATGCAATCTAAACATGAAGGAATGGATGCGATGATGAAAAGACTTTGCGTTACGGTTATGGGAATGCTGTTGGCTTTTGCCCTTGCCGTGACCGTTGGGCAAGAAGCCGCGCCGAAAGTGGTGATCTTGTCCTTTGGCGCTGGCGGAAATGTCGACAATCTATTGGGCGGATTTCTCAACACCCTTCAATCGTACGGTTTTATCTCCGAAGAAGAACGTCTGCTCCTGCAAAGCGGAGAAGACGTCTCAGGAGAACACCTTCAGATCAGCCGCAGCGCGTCGGATTTCGACTTTCCGACTGCGGCGCTGATGGCGCAGAACGCCTTGGACGACGAACCGGACATAATAGTTGCCTTGACCACACCCGTGGCGCAGCTTGTCGTCAACGCTACTAGCGACATGGACGATCCGCCGGTCGTGCTCTTTGGCCTCGTCTTTGATCCCTATGATGCTGGAATCGTGCAAGCGTCATGCATCAAACCGGATCATGTCTGGGGCGTGGAGTCGATTACGCCCTACGAAGAAGTGCTTCCGATGATGCTCGGTCACTTTCCGGATGTCAAAACTCTTGGGATTATCTATAGTTCCGGCGAGGCGGCGGGCATGCTGGGCGCGAAACGGATAAGAGAGGCGGCCGAACTGTTAAGCCTTAAGGTTGTGGATGCCGGCGTCGCGCATCCCAGCGAAGTGCGACCGGCTAGCTTGGGCTTGATCGAAAAAGGCGCCGATGCCCTGATTGGAACACCCGATTATGTTACAGGCTTGAGTTTGCCCGCTATTGTGTCCGTCGCCAATGACAGCGGCATACCGGTATTCCACCCTACCTTCATTGCCGCTTTGCCGGCTTTGGGCGCCGCTACAGTCAGCGCCGGTTTCGGCGAATATCACCAGCAAGGCGTCTACCTGGGGGCAATGTTGGCCGCGCATTTGCAGGGCAGTGCGAATTTAGCGACTTCGGGCATTAAATCCATCACTAGCGTACTGGTAGCGGTCAATCTTGATACGGCTGAAATGCAGGATGCAGAGATAGCGCAAGGCCTGATGGACCAGGCCGATGCCATCGTCAAGGACGGCAACATCCAGTGGTCGCAGCGCGCGCTTGGTATGATGGCTCGCTCCAGAGTAATCGTTGACCAAGAACAGCAGCGAGCGGTCGATCAGGCTTTCCTCGAAAGTGTTCACTGCAGTCCAGACATGATTGCCCAACAGCAGGCCGCGCTTGAGGCCAGCGATTAAGCTCAAGCGTGCAACGATCACCTGAAGACGGGACGGTTCACTGAGCCGTCCCGTTTTGGTTACGCTGGAGCACGATCCGCGCTGAGCGCAGAACATCGACGCCGTTCACCTGGTAATATGTACTTGGCGCTTCACACTCAACTGCGTAGACTTAATCCTTAGCGCAGCCAAGTATAAAAGGAAGGCTCATCATGTCGATTCCAACTCTGCCCGGCATCAACGCAAGACCGGTCACCACAGCGCGGATCACGACGCGCGTCCTCTGCGCCGGCGACGAAAATGGCGCGCCGGTCATCTTCGTACACGGCAACTTAACCTCGGCCACATTCTGGGAAGAAACCATGCTGGCGATGCCCTCCAGTTATCACAGCATTGCGCTTGATCAGCGGGGCTTCGGCGAGGCGGATCCGGCGGCAGCGGTCGATGGCGCGCGCGGTTTGGCCGATATGTCCGACGATGTGCTCGCTCTGATGGACTCGCTTAACATTGAGGCCGCTCATGTCGTCGGGCATTCGATGGGCGGCGGCGTCCTCTGGCGAATGATGATGGACGCGCCGGAACGCCTGTTGAGCGCCAGCTTGATCGCGCCCGTTTCTCCCTTTGGCTTCGGTGGCACAAAAGACGCTGCAGGAACACTTTGCGCGCCTGACGCGGCCGGTTCCGGCGGCGGGGTCGCCAACCCTCAATACACACAGATGCTGAAAGACGGCGAGCGCGGCGATGGCGAGATGACACCGCGACAGGTGATGAACAACTTCTATTGGAAGCCACCCTACACTTCAGAGCGCGAAGAAGACCTGTTGACATCCGTACTGCAAACGCATACCGGCGAACGCGATTACCCGGGCGATTCTGTCGCGTCGGAAAACTGGCCCGGTGTGGCGCCGGGAAGATGGGGCGTGCTCAATGGCATGGCGCCAAATAATCAACCCGATATGAGCCGACTCTACGCCATCGACCCGAAACCACCGGTGCTCTGGCTGCGCGGCGACAGCGACCAGGTCATCGCTGATATGTCCATGTTCGACCTGGCGACATTCGGCAAGTTGGGCGTCGTGCCCGGTTGGCCCGGCGACGAGGTCTGCCCGCCCCAGCCCATGATCGCGCAAACGCGGCAAGTGCTGGACAATTATGCGACAGCGGACGGACATGTAACCGAGATTGTCATTGAGGATTGTGGCCATACGCCCTTCCTCGAAAAGGCGGACCAATTCAATCAAGCACTTCACAGGTTTCTCGCCGAGATTTGAAAGAAGCGGCCGATTCTCGCGCGCCGGGCAATGATATGCTATATTTCCCTGCGAAAAGACACCAGCGTCTTATATTTCCATCAAGTTCAGAAAGGAATCTGCTATGTTAAAGCGGCTGATTGCACTGTCAGTTCTACTTCTTGTTTTCGGCGCGTTCACTGGCCTGGCGCAAGATGACATCACCATCTATGCCACGGTCGGCGCCTATTACCCTGACGAACCGACCGAGAACAATCCGAATCCGCCCAAGATGATGAACGAGATCGTCGCCGAATACGAGGCGGCCAACCCGGGCGTTAATATCGAGTTGGTTGATGTGCCCTCCAACATCTCCGGCGATCAATGGCGCAGCACCGTCTTCAATGGCCAGAACGAACCGCATATCATCGTCAACAACTACATCCGCGTCTGGCAGGAGCAGGGCAACGACTGGTATGTTCCGCTCAATGATTACATTGAAGCGCCGAACCCGCACATCCCCGAAGGTACGCCGGGCCACGAACGCTGGGCAGACAGCATCCCCGATGTCGTCTGGAACGCCACCTACCATACCGGCAGCGGCAATCAGTATGTGGTGACGGTTAACGCCGTAGCCGTCGGATTCTATTACAACATCGACATGCTGGAAGCGGCCGGCATCGATACCGAATTCGACATCTCCTATTCGCTCTGGGAAGACTGGGAGACGATGATCGCCGAGATGGGTGCTGTGGCCGAGGCTGGTTACGAACCTTTGGCTATGAGCATGTCCACTGCCTCGCCCTACACTTACAACTGGTTTGATGGCACCAGTCTGACCAGCATGTATATCGACCACATCGAGAGCTGGTGGGAGCCGGGCGCCAGTTGGCACGCGCTCAACCAACGGGAATTCTCCTGCGCCATTCAGAACGGCCTGATCAGCGCCCATGACGATGCCTTTGCTGATTGGCTGGGGCTGCTGGCTGATTTCGAGCCGATGTGGGTGGACGGCTATGCCACTATGACTTGGGACGAAGCCTATCGCCTCTTCATCACCGGCAAGGTGCCGTTCTTGTTGGGCAACGCCGCCAGCCAAACACTTAACGTGACCCGCGATGCCGATTTCAACTGGGGCATCAGTTACTTCCCGCCGGTCACTGAAACCACCAGCCCGCATGCCGCCAACAACGAGAGCGCCTACCTGGTCGGTGGCTTCACCGCCGGCTTCACCGTGACCGACCGCGCCCGGCGGGAAGGCATCGAAGAGCAGGTCGTCGACTTCCTCATGTACATGACTGCCCAGCCACAATGGGGCCGCGTCGTCACTGACTCGCCGCGCAGCATTCCGACGCAGTTCGGTCTGGATGTGCCCGATGCGCTGAAGCCGACGGTCGCCTTCCTTGAGCTGCCTATTCGAGCGCTGAAAGATCCCGATCCGCGCCTCAGCCGCCGCTATGGCGAAGATCATCGCCGCCTGATGCAGGAATACTTCACCGATCAGATTGATCTCGAAACGCTGATCGCGGAAGAGGACCGCCTGATGACGCGCGAAGCGCGCGTCGTCATCGCCGAAAACGAATGGACCTGCGACTTCCAGATGGAGTAAGCGCAGCCGCGTTTCGGTCAATACTGTGCGTTTTCGATGGGTCAGCCGCCGGCTGACCCGTACAGGCAACGCAAGCATTTGAGACTGTAGGGGCGATCCGGTGGATCGCTCATGCTTAAACGCCCGACTTTGGTCATGCTCAGACGTTTCGCCACGAGTCCGCCGGACACCAAGATAGAACGCGAGAGCCAAAGTGCGCTGCCGTTACGCATGTGGCGCGCGAAGTGGCTCTACCTGGCGCTGCTGATCCCGGTCGCGATGTTGCTGGTATTTGAGTGGCTGCCCGCCTTTAGCGCCCTCTACAACTCGCTCTACATCTGGAATGGCGGCAAGGTCCACTTCTATGTCGGGCTCGAACATTACGAACGGATGCTCAGCGACCGCACCTTCCGCGTCGCCATTACCAATCTGCTCGGCTTTGTCTTCTTCCGTGTCATCATGCAGACGGTGCTGCCCTTCTTCGCCGCCGAGATGATCATCAACCTGCGCAGCGCGCGCTGGTCCTACTGGTGGAAGATCATCTTCGTCTTCCCCATGGTGGTGCCGACCATTCTCAACTACCTGATCTGGCGCTTCATCTACAACCCGCAAGTCGGCTTGCTCAACGAAGGCTTGAAGCTGATCGGGCTGGAGCAATACGCGCAGGCTTGGCTGGGCGATCCCAATACGGTGATGTGGGCGCTGGCCTTCGTGCGCTTTCCCTGGCTGCCCACCCTGCAATTCCTTATCATTCTGGGTGGCTTGCAGACGATCCCGCAGGAAGTGCATGAGAGCGCGGCCATTGACGGCGCCGGCTTCTGGCGGCGGCTCTTCTACATCGACATTCCCATGACGAAGCGGCAAATCACGCTGGCGATGATCCTGACGATGCTCTTCATGACGCAGCGCTTCGATCTCTTCCTGGTGATGACCGATGGCGGACCGGGCTACAGCAGCATGGTGCCGGCCTTGCAGCTCTATCAATCGGCTTTCCACTTTCTGGAATTCGGCTATGCATCAGCCATCGGCGTCGTGCTCTTCGTGGCCATGCTCGCCTTGACCGTAGTCAATTTGCGCGTCTCCGCCGGCGCAACCACTGGGTAGGCAAACGACATGGCCTCGCTAAATCGCAAGCGAATTCGCCTCGGCAATCATGATCTCCCCTTCCAACTGGTGCTGCTCGCCTTTGGCATCGTGACCTTCTTCCCGCTTGTGCTGGTCATTATCACCTCATTCAAGAGCAACACGCAGTTCTACCACAATTTTTGGCTGCCCGAGCTGCCCCTCCATTTCGGCAACTATTCATCCGCCCTTAGAATCATTTGGCGCTACATCGTCAACAGCGTACTCTACTCCGGCTCGACGATCTGCCTCATCGCGATGATCGCCTCAGTAGCGGGTTATGTCTTCGCCCGCTTCATTTTCCCCTTTAAGACGGCTCTCTTTCTCGGCTTCATCACGCTAATTATGGTGCCGGGCGTGCTGACGCTGGCGCCGCGTTTTGTGCTTGTGCGCGACCTCGGTCTGGTGAATACGCCCGGCGCGCTGATCTCCGTCTGGGTAAGCGGCGGGCTGGTGCTTTCGACCTGGCTGATGCGAAGCTATTTCGAGTCGCTTCCGCAGGAACTGTTCGACGCCGCCTACGTCGATGGCGCCGCGGAATGGCAGGTTTTCATCTACGTGTCGGTGCCACTCGCCCGCCCGATGATCGCAACGGTGGCGATGACCACGCTTATCAGCACCTGGAACGATCTCATCTGGCCTTTGGTCACAATCACGGACAAAGACAAGATGCCGCTGGCGATGGGGCTGATGCAATTCTCCTCAGATTTCGAGACCGATTGGGGCACGCTTTTCGCCGGCTATGTCATCTCATCGATCCCGCTGCTCTGCGTCTTCGCCGTGGCGATGCGCCAGTTCATCAGTGGCTTGACCAGCGGGTCGATCAAAGCTTGAGACGAGTCAGAATTTGCAGTGGGATTAGCAGCTACGATAAAATCTTAACGATTGCGCACCTAAGCTCAAGTCGTCACTTGTGGCCGGCAAGCAGCTTAAGCGCACAGATCGACTCACGTTGTTAAGTGACCAATAGGAGGCTGTCATGAAAAAGCTTAACGTCGTACTAGTCTTACTGGCCAGTTTAATGCTGTTCAGCGCCGTGGCGCCGGTCGCGGCGCAGGAGCTGGAGCTCTGGGCCTTCGTCAATACGCACGCGCGCTGGTTCCGCGAGCAAGCGGAACGCTACGCCGACGAGGTCAATCCGGATTTCTCGCTCAATGTCATAGAGATCGCTTACGGCGATTTACACGACAGACTACTGATTTCAATACAGTCGGGTGGGGTCGGCGCGCCGGATATCGCCGATGTCGAGCAGGGGCGCTTCGGCAGCTTCTTGCGCGGCGGCGGCGATCCAGGCTTCATAGAATTGAATGCCTTTCTTGACCAGGGTGGACACACCGAGAATCTGGTAGCGGCCCGGCAAGCGCTCTACACCTCCATGGGTTCGGTCTACGGCATCGAACACGCCTTGACGCCGGTGGTGCTTTACTACCGCGCCGATGTCTGGGAGGGCGCCGGTTTTGACCCGCAGGAGTTCGTCACTTGGGACGACTTTGTGGAGGCGGGGCGCGCCATCGTGGCTGAGAACCCGGATGTGATTCCGCTGCATATTCACGGCGGCTTGCACGAATTGCTGCTGCGTCAACAAGGACATGACTATTTCAACGCCGATGGCGACGTCACCATTGATTCAGCAGAGTCGATTGCGCTGATGGATTGGCTGTTGGCGCTGAAAGACGAAGGCGTGGCCGGCGATCCGCCCGCGGGCGACGCGCTCTGGGCCGCCTTCAAGGATGGCACGCTGATTTCCATGGTCGGCGCCGATTGGTATGGCGGCTTCTTCAAGGACAATGCGCCAGAATTGTCCGGCAAATGGAAAGCGGCGCCATTGCCTGCTTTTGAAGAAGGCGGACGCCGCACGAGCGTCTGGGGCGGCACCGGCGCCATGGTGGTCAAGACCAGCGACCACGTTGAAGAGGCGCTTAGCTTCCTCGAATTCTCCATGCTGTCCATCGAGGGCAATGTGCGCCGTTTTGAGTTGACTACCCTGTGGCCGCCTTATATCCCGGCGATGGCAAACGAGCGTCTTCACGCCGCTGACGAATACTTCTCGGGCCAGGATTTGGGCGCGCTCTTCGCCGATGTCGGACCTGAGGCGCCGCCACAATGGCAGAGCCCCTTCCGCTCGCAGCTGAACGGCTTGCGTGTCGCCGCCTGGCAAGACGTAATAGACGGCAACCGCAGTCCGGAAGAGGTCTTCACTGAAATCGCCGACACCATCCGCGACGAGATGGAATTCGAAAGCTAGATCGAAGCATTGTTGTGGTGGCGGGTTATGGCTCGCCACCACTTTCCGTCTACTCCTGAGGAAGCGCGATGTTTGGACGCGGCCGAAAGATCGCGCCTTATCTTTTTATCAGCCCCTTCTTCATCGGCTACGCCATCTTTTTTTTGTACCCCGTCATTCAGTCGCTGCAACTGAGCTTCTATCGTCAGGTCGGCTTGAACAAAGCGCCCCGCTTCATCGGCTTTGACAATTACGTCCGGCTGGTCACCAAAGACGACCTATTCATCAAAGCGCTCACCAATACCACCTATTACGCCTTGGGCAGCATTCTGATCATTGTGCCGCTGGCGCTGCTGCTGGCGCTGATCTTGCATAGCCCCAAACTGCGCTTGCGCGAGTTCTTCCGTTTTCTCTATTTCACACCTAATATCACCGCCGGCGTCGTCGTTGGGATCATCTTCGGTTTGGTATTTGAAGAGCAGTATGGCTTGATCAACAACCTGCTGCTGGCGCCGCTGGGGATCGACAATGTGCGCTGGCTGCGGGAGGCGCGCTGGGTCATGCCAGCAGTCATCTTGCTCGGCGCCTGGAAGTGGACCGGCATCAACGCCATATATTTCATGGTCGGCTTGCAGAATATCCCGCCCGAGCTGAAAGAAGCGGCGCGCGTCGATGGCGCCACTCGTTGGCAAGTGTTCTGGCATGTCACCCTGCCCCTGCTGCGTCCCATCCTCGCCTTCGTGCTGACCATCGCCATCATCGGCTCTTACAATCTCTTCGCTGAGCCGGCAATTCTTGTTGGTTTGGAGGGCGGACCCAACAACGCCGGCATGACCATGACCATGTACCTCTACACCCGCGGCTTCCGCGAGCTCAAGATGGGTTATGCCTCAGCCATTGGCTATTCGCTCGCCGTCATCATTCTGGTCTTGAGCGTGGTCCAACTTGTGTTGATTCGGGCATTCCGCGAGGACTGACGCCAATGAGACTCGCCATTTCGCGCCCCGCGGACTCAACCGAGCGCAAATCGCTCTATATGAAGCTTGTCGAAGCGACGATCGTCTACGCCATTCTCTTCTTCTTCGCGCTGCTCGTCGGCATCCCCTTCCTCTACATGTTCACCGGCTCCTTCAAGACCAACGGCCAGCTTTTCTCCTGGCCCGTTAATCTGCTGGCGCCGGAGCCGACTATGAACAACTACGAGCGCCTCCTCAGCGGTGAGGAGATCCCCTACTTGCGGCAAATGGGCAACAGCGTCGTCATCGCCGTCAGCCAGAGCGCCTTGACGCTGCTTTTCGCCTCGATGGTCGGCTGGGGCTTCGCCAAATACGAGTTTCGCGGCAAGACTTTCTTGACCATCTTCCTGCTATTCACCTTCGCCATCCCCTTCCAGGTCACGCTGGTGCCACTCTTCCAAATGATCGTTCGCCTGGGCTTGCTGGATAGCTTCCTGGGCGTCATCCTGCCCAGTTCGGTAAGCGCATTCGGCGCCTTCTTCATGCGGCAGGCGATGGTGTCGATTCCGCAAGAATTGCTTGATGCCGGGCGCATCGACGGCGCCAGCGAATGGGGGCTCTTCTGGCGCATCGGCATTCCGCTTTCGCGCGGCGCGCTGTCGATACTTTGCGTGCTTGTATTTCTAGCCGCCTGGAATGATTATCTATGGCCGCTGATCGTTCTGCGCACGCCCGAGAACTTCACCTATCCGATCGGCCTGGCGACCTTGGATGGCTTGTACAAGGTCGAATACGGCATGATCCTGGGCGGCGCTTTCATCGCCACCTTGCCGATCGTGCTGATCTTCGTCGCTGGCCGCAACCAAATCCTCGACAACTTGACCATCGGCGCGGTCAAGCAATAGATTACTCAGAAATGCAGTTCCATCGTGCACAGGTCGTAATAACGTCCGTCGACCCTGAGTTCCCGCCTTGCCCTGCCGATGATCTCAAAGCCCAGCTTCTCATACAGCCGAACCGCCGCCGCATTGTCGCTGGTAACCCCCAAGCTCACCTTCTCGACCGGCCCCAGTGACTGCAGCTCGCGAAGCAGCCGGTCCATCAGCCGTCCCGCGATGCCGCTTCCGCGCATCTCGGGCGCTACGTACACGCCGTAGACTTCCGCGACATGACGCTGTTTGGCTTTTGCTGGCCAGCCCGCCCCGGCCATGCCCACCAGTTCGCCATCGATTTCCGCGAAGAAGGTCACATTCCCGTCGCGTTCGTAGGCCGATTTTGAGCGGGCGATCCATACCTCATCCGGGAAAGCCACTTCGTCTTCGTAACTTGAGGCGAAGGCGCTCGGCTCGGCGAGCAGCGCTTCCAGGCGCAGCATTTTCGCTTCCCGCCAGCGTTCCGGCGGCAACGTGATGATTGAAGTTTCACGCATAAAGCTGCCCTGCTTTGACATTTGCGACTCGCTCGGCTATTATCTCAATTGTGATCGTCATCTGCCTCGCCATGACTGGTCACGCATTGTAGTATGCAGCAACGCTATCGGCGCTATTGGAAATAGGAGGAGATTACGATGTCCGAAAATAAACTTTCACGCCGCGACTTTCTGAAAGCGGCATCAACCGCGCTGGCGGCTTCCGGCTTTGCCGCGCTGCCCGTTGGCGTCGTCCGCGCCCAGGACGAGGAGATCAGTATCGATCTTTGGGGCTTCGCCAACAACCGTGACGAATGGATGCAGAATCTAGTTGATGAAATTTGGTCGGAAGTGCATCCGAACGTCAGCGTCGAACTGTCATTGACCCCTTATTCTGATCTCTGGCCCAAGTTGCAGGCGGCTTTCGTCGCTGGCGCCGGCATCCCCGATATGGTCGATATCGAGATTTCCGCCATGGGTCAATTCGTGCGCGAAGCCGGCAGCGAACCCTACGCCCCGCTGAATGACTTGCTGGGCGATCAATTGGATGACTTGTCAATTCCATCGGCAACCAAACCCTGGACGGTGCGCGGCAATATCTACGGCATCGGCAACGAGGTTAACCCGGTATTGCTCTATTACCGTCATGACATATTTGACGAACTCGGCTTGGATATCGATGCGCCGGGCACCTGGGACGAATTCGTCAACATGCTCGGCGACGGCGCGATGGGCGCGGGCCACGGTCTCTTCGCTATCTCCACACAATGGTGGGGTGACTTCTACATCCAGTTCCATCAAGCGGGCGGCGAATTCTTCGATGCCGATGGCAACGTACAGCTGATGAGCGACCTGGCGGTTGAAATCCTCACTTGGCAGCAGGAGCAGATGAACAGCGGCGTCTATGTTGACAGGGGCTCTGGCGATGCGCATTATGCGCTGATGAACGAAGAGGCCTTCATCACTGTTTGGGGCGCGCCCTGGTATCAGGGTTTTATGAAGCAGAACGCGCCCGACCTCGAGGGCAAGTGGAAGATGCGCTACCTCCCGTTATGGGATGAGAACAGCTATGCAACCGTACCTCGTGGCGGCACCGGCATGGGCATCACGACCGCTTCCGAAAACAAGGAAGAATCCTGGGAATTCATCCGCATCTGCAATTTGACGGCTGAAGGCTCATTGCTGGCGTTCCGCCGCATGAACCTCTTCCCGTCTTACATTCCGGTCTGGGATCGCGAAGAATTGTTGCGCACGGATGACTACTTCAGCGGGCAGAAGCCCGGCGAGTTTATCGCCGAAGCCGCCGCCGGTATGGCCGAGGTCAATGTCGATCCTTACTGGACACTCTTCACCGATTCCGTATTACGCTTGGCTGTTCAACCAGTTATGCTTGACGGTGCCGACCCGCGCACTGCGCTGGAAGAGGCGATCGACGATTTCGAGTTCAACAAGTAGCGCGCAGCATATCAATCTAATATGTAGGGGCGTTTCGCTGAAGCGCCCTGATCTTGAAACCGCATAAGCGGGCGTCTCGCCGAGACGCCCCTACGGTTGCCGGCAGTGGTAGTGGTCGGTAGTTCAGCACGGAGCATATCCTTTGTCCGCTAGCATATTGACCACAAGAGAAAAAGCGCAGCATTTATCAGTCTCGGACTGGTGGTCGCGCAATCAGCGCAAGGTTATCCCCTATATTTTCCTTGCCCCCTTCTTAATCTCGTTCCTGGTCTTCACCGTTTACCCAGCGGGCGCGGCTTTTTTCCTCAGCTTTCAGCGCGTGCGCGGCTTCATCAGCCCGGCAGAAGGAGGCGGCGTCGTCCTGGAATACAAGGGTTTGGACAATTACGAACGCCTGCTGACCAAAGACAAACGCTTCCGCACCGCCATCATCAATGGCGCGGAATTCGCCATCGGCACCGTTCTGATTCAAATGCCCATCGCGCTAGGCATGGCCCTGTTGATGAACGCGCCCCATATCCGCTTCAAGGTCTTGGCGCGATTAGCCTTCTTCGCGCCCTATATCACCTCGGCCATCGTCGTCGGCTGGATATTCACGCTGATCTTTCAAGACCGATATGGCTTGCTCAACGCGGCGCTAAGCATGTTTGGGATAGAAGGCGTCGGCTGGCTGACTAACAAAGCTTTCGTCATGCCGGCGCTCATCATTTTGGGCTTGTGGACCTGGTGCGGCTACAATTCGCTCTTCTTTTTGGCGGGCTTACAGAATGTACCCGATGACCTGAAAGAAGCGGCGCGCATCGACGGCGCCAGCACCGTACGGGTCTTCTGGCATATCACCATTCCTTTTTTGCGCCCGGTATTCGTCTTCGTAGTCATTACTGGCCTGATCGGCTCGTTCAGCCTCTTCAGCCAGCCCTACCTGCTCTTCGACAGCGGTGCCGGACCAGGCGATTCGGGCTTATTCCCGGTAATGTATCTCTTCTTCATGGGCTTCGAAAATTTCCGTATGGGTTACGCATCAGCCATCGGCTATCTCCTGACCGCCATCATTCTGCTCATCACCGGGCTACAGCTTCTATTGTTTCGCCTCTGGCGGGTGTGAGGCGCGCCATGCTACTCAAGACCAAGCGCGTGAATATCATAGGACCCGGTCGGGTCAACTTGATGTTCATGAATTCGGTCGTGCTGGTTGGCGTTTTGCTGACCGCAATTCCCTTCATTTACATGATTACCGCCAGCTTCCGCCAACAGGGCGAGCTTTATTCGTTGCCCGTAACCATCATGCCGCGCGAATGGCACGGGCACAATTATGTCAAACTCTTCGGCGATACAAACTTCGTCATCTGGTACGGCAATACCATCTTCACCGCCGGTCTTCGCACCGCTCTTGGCGTTTACTTCGCGGCCTTGGCTGGCGCCGCCTTCGCCAAATACGAGTTTCGCTTTAA
Source organism: Chloroflexota bacterium (assembly GCA_026707665.1). GTDB lineage: Bacteria > Chloroflexota > Anaerolineae > Aggregatilineales > Phototrophicaceae > UBA6055. The sequence continues at coordinate 2,221 of JAPOWK010000040.1, read as the reverse complement.
GCGCTTCTTCTTCTTCCTCGTCCTGGCGACATTGACGCTGCCTTTCCAAGTGTTGCTTGTTCCGCTCTTTTTGATGATGCGCGATTTCGGCTGGGTCGATACCTACTGGGCGGTCATCGTGCCTGGCATCGTCGTCGCCTTCAACATCTTCCTCATGCGCCAGTATATCGAATCCGTGCCCGATGAGTTGATGGACGCCGCCCGCATCGACGGCGCCTCGGAATTCGGCATCTTCCACCGCATAATTTTGCCGCTGGTGCGCCCGGCGCTTGGCGTGGTGGCGATTCTAACCTTCGTCAATACCTGGAACGATTTTCTCTGGCCCCTCATCGTACTGCATGATGATACGAAGTATCTGCTGTCGATCGGCATTGCGACGATGGACGGCCCCTACGATGTCGAGATTGGCGCCATCATGGCCGCATCTTTCCTTAGCACCCTGCCGATCCTCATCGTTTTCATCTTGATGCAACGGCAGATCATCGCCGGGCTCACGCAAGGGGCGATCCGCGGTTGACAGCAAATTCCTCCGCCCCTCCAGATCGTCTGGTCTATCAGCCGGATGCGTCCCTCAGCCTGCAGCGCGGCATCAATCTGATCGTTGACGCGGTGCGACCGACGCTGGGTCCCATCCCGCGGACGGTCGCCGTCAGTCAAGCGCTGGATAACAAGCCGCCGGATCTGCTCGATAAAGGCGGGCTCATCGCGCGGCGCATCAGTGACCTGCCCGATCGCGATGCCGATATGGGCGCGATGCTGCTGCGGCAGATGCTCTGGCAGCTCTACGAAGACTGTGGCGATGGCACAGCGACCGCCGCAGTCATCTTCCAATCAATCTATAACGAAGGGCTGAAGGTCATTGCCGCCGGCGGCAACGCCATGCGCTTGCGTCAGAATCTTGGCGACTTCCTGGATATCGTGCTGCTTTCGCTCGCAGAGATGACAAGCCCGATCTGCGGGCCGGAGCAACTGGCGCAATTGGCCGAGTGCATTTGTCACGATCCCGAACTGGCGGAGAAGCTGGGCGAGATTTTCGACTTCATCGGCGAGCACGGCCAACTCGATGTGCGGCGCGGGCATACGCGCGCCATGGAGCACGACTACATGAAGGGCATGTATTGGCGGCGGGGCGCGGTATCGCGGGCGATGCTACGCGGCGGAAAAGAACCCGATCGCATCGTCATGAACGACTGCGCCATCCTGCTCAGCGACCTCGATGGTGGGCTGGGGCTTCGCCAAATACGAGTTTCGCGGCAAGACTTTCTTGACCATCTTCCTGCTATTCACCTTCGCCATCCCCTTCCAGGTCACGCTGGTGCCACTCTTCCAAATGATCGTTCGCCTGGGCTTGCTGGATAGCTTCCTGGGCGTCATCCTGCCCAGTTCGGTAAGCGCATTCGGCGCCTTCTTCATGCGGCAGGCGATGGTGTCGATTCCGCAAGAATTGCTTGATGCCGGGCGCATCGACGGCGCCAGCGAATGGGGGCTCTTCTGGCGCATCGGCATTCCGCTTTCGCGCGGCGCGCTGTCGATACTTTGCGTGCTTGTATTTCTAGCCGCCTGGAATGATTATCTATGGCCGCTGATCGTTCTGCGCACGCCCGAGAACTTCACCTATCCGATCGGCCTGGCGACCTTGGATGGCTTGTACAAGGTCGAATACGGCATGATCCTGGGCGGCGCTTTCATCGCCACGCTGCCGATCGTGCTGATCTTCGTCGCTGGCCGCAACCAAATCCTCGATAACTTGACCATCGGCGCGGTGAAGCAGTAGATCAGTCCGTCTCGAGGTGCAGCTCCATGTAGCGCAGATCGTAATAGCGCCCGTCCACTTTCTCTTCCCGCTGGGCAGTGCCGACGATCTCAAAGCCCAGCTTCTCATAAAGCCGAATCGCCGCCAGCGCCTCCGTGTTGACCATTAAGCTCACTTTCTCGATCTGCCCCATGGACCGCAATTCATCGATCAGCCTTCGCATCAAACGTGGCGCCACTCCGCTGCCACGTTGATCAGGCGCTACATAGACGCCATACACCCCCGCCACGTGGCGCAGCTTGGCTTTCGCCGACCAGTGCGCACCCGCCATGCCAACGAGTTTGCCATCGACTTCGGCAAAGAAGGCCATATTCCTGTCGCGCTCGTATGCCGATTTTGAGCGGGCGATCCAGACCTCATCCGGGAAAGCCACTTCGTCTTCGTAACTTGAGGCGAAGGCGCTCGGCT
>JAPOWK010000073.1 GCA_026707665.1 Chloroflexota bacterium | reverse complement strand
CTCGCAGAAGCTGTCGCCGATGACGAGCAGATCCATGTGCGTGCGCAGGAAGCAGTCGATGGCTTCTTCGGGGGAGCAGACGATGGGATAGAGAAAGAATATCAGGAAGAAGATGGTGGCCGGGGCGACGAAAAGCAGCCCATAGTATTGGCGCTTCTGCACCAGCCCCAAGGTCCGCCAAGCGGTGGTTAGCGGACCAATACCCATATTTTCCTCTTGGACGCTTCGCGTTAGACCCCGGTCACGAAAGTCTTGGCCGAGACCGGGGACGCAGGATACGTTTCCAAATACCTGCCCACTTAGCTCGTCGGATTACTAATCCAAGCGAGTGCTCGACAAGCGCGGGCAGGCTTCGGCACAATTGGGAGACTTAGAATTCGGTCTTAACCCGCTGCAGGATTGCGTTGACTTCTTCGTCGGTCTCCGCCAGCACGGTATCGATGTCTTCACCGGCGATGACGACGCGATCGCGCATGCGCATGATGGCGTCAATCACCTCGTTGAACCCGGCGAAACGCGGGTGGAAGTAGCTGGACGCGATCTCGTCGAGGAAGACCGGCATGATCTCATTGTTCTTGAATTCTTCGCTCTCCAGGTAGGCGGCTTTTGGCTGGAACAAACCCGCCTCGTTGAGGTAGCGATCGGGCCGGCTGGACAGCCAGGCGATCAGCTTCCAGGCGGCTGCCTGCTCCGCCTCGGAAGCGTTGGCGTTGACCATCCAGTAGAAGCCATAGTTGGCGAAGCCGTTGGGGTTAACCGCGTCTGCAAAGCGCAGCTGCGGATAGATGGCGTAGTTGGGCGCGAAGCTGTCTTCAGCTTCCAGGCCCGGCACCGCCCAATTGCCCATCGTGCATTCAGTCGCCATCCGCTCCTCGCCGCGGAAACCAGTACGCGAGACGACATATTCCGGACCGCCCAGGTTCCATTCGTTCGCCCAGTTATTCCAATATTCAAGCACGCGTCGTACCTCGGGCGTGTTGATGTCCGCGACGTAGTTGACCTCGTCGATCATTTCGCCGCCGAGCTGCTGCACCATCGGGACGAAGTGCAGCATCATGTAGATAGCCGCCGACCAATTGAAGTCGAAACCGCGCCGGGTGATGACGCCGTTTTCATCGCGGATGGTCAACTTCTCGGCGACATCGACCATGCCTTCATAGGTGTAAGGCCAGTCCTCGGCCGGATCCAAGCCCGCATCAGCCCAGGAGTCCAGGTTGACATAGCAGGCGTAGGCGCTCATTTCCGTGGGAATGCCGTAGAGCGTACCATCGTAGGTGGCGCCGGCGAGCATGCCCTCGGCCATGTCGCCGCTGCCGTAAAGGGCCATTATATCATCGATCGATTCCAGACCCCAGCCAGCCGGGTCAACCGGGTCAAGGATGCCCTGGAGGAAGAACTGGGCGCTGAAAGGCGTGAATTGGTTGAAGGCGGTGGGTCCAGCGCCGGATGCGAGCGCGGTATTCAGCACGGCATAGTAGTCCGACGGCACGGGCTCGTACTCAACCGTGATATGCGGATTGGCCTCCATGAAGGCGGCGATCATTTCTTGGTCGAGTTCGACGCGCGGCAGGTGATTGTGACCCCAGGCTGTGATCGTTACTGGCTCGTCCTGCGCCCCCGCGAATGGCACAAGCAGACCAACTATCAATAGAACAAGTAAAATCCTGACTTTCATGATCAGTCCTTTCTTCAACTTCATAGCTTGATTGAACTTTGTTTAGCAACGTCAGTGTAAACCATCGAATGGGATATAGCAAACCATGTGTTATATTTCAAAAGGTGAGATTCCTAGGTGAATGACCTATGTCCAAACCAAAAATGATTATCGATACGGATTTGCACCCCGTGCCGATCCATGAACAAGTGGCGGAATACCTCGATGAGCCCTGGCGCAGCCGTTATTTGCGCGGCGATCACGGCGCCGGCCACCCCAACCTTTATAATCCCAACGGCGTGATGAAATCGGACGCTGTCACCGAAGATGGGCGGCGCATCGAAAGATCGCCCGAGACGATGGCCAGCCACTTCCTGGATGTCTACGATATCGACTACGCGGTCATGAATCCGATGGAATCGATGGAGCATTGTGTCTCGCCGGATGCGCATTATTCGGCGGCGGCGCTGACGGCGGTGAACACGCACTTCGTCGAAGACTGGCTGCCGGTCGATGAGCGCTACCTGGCTTCGGTCATGGTTGCCTTCAGCAATATTGAGCTCGCTGTGCAAGAGATTCATCGCCTGGGCGCGCACCCGCGGGTCTGTCAGGTGTTGCTGGTCAGCGGCTCGCCTTTTCCACTCGGGCACAGCTATTTCCATCCAATCTATGAAGCGGCGGTCGCGTATGATTTGCCGGTGGCGATTCACCCGGGTTTGGAGGGGGTCGGCATCGCCGGATCCGGCGGCACAGCCGGCTTCGTCGCCAATTATTTGGAATGGCATACGCTGCTGGCGACTTCGTACATGACGCAGCTGGTCAGCCTGGTGGTCGAAGGCGTCTTTCAGAAGTTCCCGACGCTGAAGTATGTCTTCGTCGAAGGCGGCGTCGCCTGGCTGCCGGCAATCATGTGGCGGCTGGACAAGAATTGGAAGGCGCTGCGCTCGACCACGCCCTGGCTGACCCGCCCGCCGAGCGAAATCATTCAAGATCACATCATGCTGACCACGCAGCCCATCGAAGAGCCCGACGACATCGACCATTTCCGGCAAGTGCTCGAGATGTTCGACGCTGAGAAGATGCTGATGTTTTCCAGTGATTATCCGCACTGGGATGGTGACACGCCCGATTTCGCGCTACGGCAACTGCCGTCTGAAATGCGCGATGCGGTGATGTATCGCAATGCGCTGGACGTGTTTCATATCGAGGCGCCGGCGCATGTCGGCTAAAGCGGAAGTCTACGTAGCGGAACTGAACGATCTCGCTCCGGGCGAGCGCCGGATCATCGCCGACGCGGGCAGATCCATCGGCGTGTTCAATACCGGTTCCCAGATCGTGGCGGTGCTGAATATCTGCCCGCATGCGTATGCGCCAGTCTGCTTGGGCAAGATCAGCGGCACCACCCTTCCCAGCAAGCCCGGTGAATACATCTGGGGGCGTGAAAACGAAATCCTGCGCTGTCCCTGGCACGGCTGGGAATTCGATCTGCACAGCGGGCAATGCCTGACGGATCGGCGCCGGCTCAAGCGCTTCCCGGTTACAGTCCGCGACGGGCGTATATATGTGGAGGTTTAGCACAGACCCCATCCCCCGGCCCCTTCCCCAGCGAGCTAAGGAAGGGGAGTTCAATTGTTGACCTGCATAAACTCCACCACCTCGCCGCTCGGACCTTTGAAGAAAGCCAGGCTTACGCTAAGGGGACCCAGATCGGCTCTTCTAAGCTCGACGGTGATTTCCATGCCGGCGGCGCGGACGCGTTCGAGGGCGGCTTCAATGTCGGTGGTCTGCAGGGCGAAATGGAAGACGATGTCGCCGGTCGCATCGTTTGAGGGCTGCGTGCCCGGTATCGGCTCAAACAGCTCCATGTGGCTGCCATCGCCTATGTCGAGCATGACGGCGCGGCGCCCGCCGGTTTCGAATTCGACGACTTCGGTCATGCCCATGACTTCGGTGTAGAAGGCGAGCGAAGCTTCGTAATCTGTGGTCTGGACGGCGATATGGTGCGTGCCGAGCCCGGCGATGACTTGATTACTGGTTCCGATTGGCATTGCGATCTCCTGTTATCAGCTAATTCGGTTGGGCGGGATTATATCCCTGAATCGGAGTAACCCAAATGGAAGCGCTGAACCGTTGCTTGCCGCAGAATCTAAGCTGTCGGCTTGCTTGACAGATGGGAAACTTTGACCTATAGTCCTTCGGCTGTTTCGCCAGTCTGTCACAATTGGCTGCGGACAAGACACCGTGTTCGTTGAGCGCGTCCGCCCCGCAGACGATTCCGGCCCTGGTTGTAAACATCGAGTTTCTCATCCGTTCACAAGCATTTGGAGAATGCACAATGCGCAGAGTTCTAGCTTTACTTTTCATCCTGGCACTGTTGGCGTCGGCGCTACCGTCGATGACGCAAGACATGGTTGAGTTGCGAATCCGCTGGTACAACGACGGCAACGAAGGCGAAGTCCTGCGGGACTTGCTGGATCGCTTCGAGGCGGACAATCCGGACATTAGCGTCGAGATCGATACCGTACCCTACAGCGCGATACTGGAGAATCTTCCGCTGGACCTGGCGGCGGGCGAAGGACCCGATATGGCGCGCGTCACTGACTTGGGCGGCTTGGCGCAATATTATCTGGATATGACGCCCTACCTGAGCGATCCGGCTTATTGGGAAGAGAACTTTGGTCCCTTCCTCAATTGGAAGCGCCTGGGAGACGACGATTCCAGCATCCCCGGTTTCATGACGCAGTTGACGATCACCGGGCCATTCATCAACCGCACGCTCTTTGAGCAGGCGGGCGTCGATGTGCCGAGCGATATGTCGGACTCGGTCAGCTGGGAAGAATGGGCGGCCGCTTCTGTCGCCGTTGCCGAAGCGCTGGAGATTCCTTATCCGATGGCGATGGACCGCAGCGGTCACCGTTTCGCCGGTCCCGCGATCAGCATGGGCGCGATGTACTTTGACGACATGGGGCATCCGACCGTCATGGATGAGGGCTTCCGCAATATGGCCGAACTCTTCGTCAATTGGCATCTCGATGGCACGATGCACCCGGAGATGTGGCCCCTGAGCGAAGGTTACGCTGGCGCCAATGAAGAATTCGCCAATGCCGAGCTGGTCTTCTATATGTCGGGTAGTTGGCAAGTGGGGCAGTTCAGCGAGCAGATCGGCGATGCCTTTGACTGGCAGACGGTGCCGAATCCCTGTGGACCGGGCGGCTGCACCGGCATGCCCGGCGGCGCGGCGCTGGTCGGCATTGGCGCGACCGAGCACCCGGAAGAGGTGACGCGCGTCATGGAGTATCTCGCGAGCCAGGAAGTCCTGGGCGAGTTTGCCGCCCGCACGCTCTTCATCCCGGCTCACGCTGGTTTGTCCGCGGCTGGCGTCGATTTTGACACCGATCTGCAACTGGCGAAGGACTCGCTGGGCGTATTCGTGGGTCAAGTGGGGACCTTGGAGCAGACGGCTTTCGACTTGCAAGCCTACGCTTACAACCGCAATGTCTTCAACGCCACGCGAGACCGCCTGACGCAAGCGATGGTCGGCGAGTTGACGCTGGATGAGGCGATTGCGCGGATTCAGGACGATGTCGACACCGCCTTGGCTGAAGTTTCTGGCTAAGCCGGCTCCGACAAAATAGAAGTAACAAGGGCGGGCAATCGGTCAGGTTTGGCCGGTTGTCCGCTATACTTTCGAACAATGACAGTTTTTCCTGATCGAGCCGCCAGCAATGACTGCCTCTAAGGGTTCCGCCGTTCGACCCAATCCCACGGTCCGTCTGCTCGGCCTGCTCGAATCCCTTACACGTCCAATCTTGCTCTTACTCGTAACGGCCGTCGACCGCATCCTGACGCCGATACAGCGCCGGGTGGGCATTGACCGCATGGGTTATTTCTTTGTCCTGCCCAACCTCATTATTTTCGGCATCTTTGTCTTATTCCCGATGCTGCTCAACTTTTACTACGCGATGACCGGCGGCACAAAACTTTTCCCGGCAGACCGCCCTTTCGTTGGCTTGGGCAACTTTGAGACCTTGTTCGACTGCGAAGATTTCCTCTCGCCCAACAGCTGTCAGGAAGATTTGTTCTGGCGTGGCGTCTTCAACACGATTCAGTATGTGATTTTGCAGGTGAGCGGGATCGTGCTGTTTTCGCTGGCGACTGCGCTGGTGCTCAACCGGCGCATCAGGGCGCGCGGCTTTTTCCGCAGCGTCTTCTTTTATCCGGTGCTGCTGTCGCCGGTGGTGGTGGCGCTGATTTGGAAATGGGTCTTGCAGTATGAGGGTGTGCTCAACGCGATTGTTGAGATTTTCGGCGGCGAGAGCAAGCGTTGGCTGCTCGATACGAATTGGGCGATGTTTTGGGTTGTCTTCGTCAGCGTATGGGCGCTGATGGGCTTTTATACGCTGATCTTGCTCGCGGGTTTGCAATCGATCCCGCCCGAGCTATACGAGGCGAGTTCAATAGACGGCGCCAATACCTGGCAGGATTTCCGCTTCGTCACTTTGCCCCTGTTGATGCCGACAATGTTTGTCGTGCTGGTGCTATCGCTGATACGCGCGGTGCAGATGTTCGACCACATTTTTGTGTTGACTGGCGGAGGACCGGGAACGCGCACGCAACTGATGGTGCAGTACATCTATACCACCGGCTTTTCCAATCAGATTCAGCTATTCGGTTTGTCGGCGGCGGCTTCGATGGTGCTGGGCGTTTCGCTGCTGATTCTGACGCTGCTGCAATTGCGGCTCGGCAACCAGTCGAGCTTGTCTTAGGGATTGGGCGATGGCGGCGGACAGAATCACCATATCGAGATTTTTGCTCAAGCGCAGCGGCGGGGCGCGGATCGATACCTCCGATGTCTTGACCTACCTGTATCTGACGGCCGGTACCTTTCTGATGTTTGGTCCCGTGCTCTGGCTGGTTTTTTCGTCGTTCAAAACACAGGCGGGTTTGGTGAAATATCCGCCGCCGCTGCTGCCCTATCAACAGGTGCAGGTCGAGGTCGAGGGATATGACAAAGCACTTCCGCTTTTCACGGTCACGCTGGATGATGGGAGCGTTCGCGAATTGGCGCAGGTGCGGCGCGTTGGCATTGAGGCGCAAATGGTCGACCCAGCCGACCCGAGCGCGGAGAGAATCAAGGTCAACATCAAGCAGCGCGAACCGGTCGAAGAGGTGAAACTGGCTTGGGAGAATTACCTCGATCCACTGGTTGAGTTGGAGAACTTCGACTTCTTCACGTATCTCAAGAACAGCGTCGTCGTGACGACGGTGGCTACAGTCATTACGCTGGTGATCAACAGCATGGCGGCATTTGCTCTGAGCAAGTATCGATTCAAGGGGCGGGACGCGATCTTCGTGCTGTTCATCTCTACGCTGATGATTCCGATAACAGTGATATTGGTGCCGGTGTTCCTGGTCATCACGAGCATCGGCTGGAAGAATAACCTCTGGGGCGTGATTATCCCGGGCGCGGCAACGCCGACCGGCATATTTTTGCTGCGGCAATATATGCTGACGATCCCGGACGAGCTGCTGGATGCGGCGCGGATTGACGGCGCTAGCGAATGGCATATTTATTGGCGCATCATTCTGCCTTTGGCGCGGCCCGCGCTGGCGGTGCTGGCGATTTTTTCTGTCATGTGGCGCTGGAACGATTTCCTCTGGCCCCTGATTGTGCTCAGCCAGAACGATTATTTCACGCTGCAGGTTGGCTTAAACGCCTTTCAGGGCGAGCTGCAAATACAGTGGCATTACGTGTTGGCGATGACCGTGGTCACGCTGCTGCCGATCACCCTGGTATTCGCTTTCTTGCAGCGCTTCATCACGACCGGCATCGCCACCACCGGGATGAAGTGATGCGTGGGCATCGCGTCCTTGTAACGGCGCCCGGTCATGTGGAGTTGCAGTGGATGGATCCGCCGGCGCCGCAAAAGGGGCAGGTTCTGCTGCGCGCGCTGGCTACGCTAATCAGCCCGGGAACGGAACGCGCCTTCTTCCTCAATCTTTCGAATACGGATCCAGAATTCCCGTTTTGCCCCGGCTATAGTTTCGTCGGCGAGGTCATCGCCGTCGGCGACGGGGTGGCGGCGCTGAAGGCGGGCGATCGCGTCGTCTGCCGGGCGGCGCATCAATCACATGCGCTGGTTGAGGCCGGAGACTGTCTGAAAGTTCCGTCTCAATTGGCGGATGAAGAAGCGGCTTTCTTCGCGCTGTTGGCGATCGCGATGCAGGGTGTGCGCAAGGCGCGGATCGAGCTGGGCGAATCGGTCGCTGTACTCGGTGCGGGCGTCGTGGGCATACTGGCGATGCGGCTGGCCCAGCTGTCTGGAGGGGTGCCGGTAGTCGGAATCGATTTAGACGAGCGGCGCTTGGAATTGGCGAAGCGAGTGGGGGCGGACGAGACGCTGATCAGTGATGAACGCGCGCCGGACAAGCTGCGCGCCTTGCTGGGCGCGGCGGGCGCTGAAGTTGTCATTGAGTTGACGGGCGCGCCGGCGGCGGTGGTCACGGCTTTTCAAATGGCGGCGCCGCGGGGGCGCGTCGTACTGGTGGGTAGCACGCGCGGCCTAACCAGCGAGGTGAACTTTTATCGCGATGTGCACAAAAAAGGCCTGCTGGTCATCGGCGGGCACGAGAGCACGCGACCATTTTGGGAAAGCAGCCCGGGCTACTGGACGCCGATGCGCGAGTACGCGGCCTGTCTCAATTTGATGGCGCGGCAACGCATTCAGACGGCGCCGCTCATCACGCATCGTTATAATTGGCGCGAGTTCCCGGCGGCTTACGCGCAGCTCGCCAATTGGGACAAAGAAGCGATGGGAATGATTGTTGAATGGGACTGATGCTGGAGCCGCGGGCGACGAGAGAAAAGATGTGGAATCTGCTGGGCGATATTCCGGCGCCGGCATTGCCGCAGGCGTCGCTGATATCGACGCGCCGGGAAGAATCGTACGTCTTGGAGCATTTCACTTTCGTCAATAGCGTCGGCGATACCGTCTACGGCTATCTCATCCTGCCGCGGGGCGTCGACTATCCGGCGCCGGCGGTGCTCTATCACCATGAGCATGGCGGCAAATATTCCCTGGGTAAAGAGGCGGCAATCCAGATACGGGAAAATGGCTACGCGCCTGGCCTGGCGCTGGCGGAGGCCGGCTTCGTCGTCATGGCGATCGACGCCTATGGCTTCGGACAGCGGGAACATCAGGGACCGGCGGGCGAACGCGAGCGCGGAGGCGCCACCGAACTGTCCTTGTTTAAGCGCTTTCTTTGGGAAGGCAAAACGCTCTGGGGCATGATGGTGCACGATGATTTGAGCGCGCTGGCTTATCTGAAGAGTCGAGCCGAGGTGGACGGGGATCGTATTGGGACGGCGGGCATGAGCTTGGGCGGGTCGCGCACGACCTGGCTGGGGGCCCTCGACGAGTCGGTCAAAGCGGTCGTGCCGATCTCGCAGATGACCCGCTATCGAGACTTCGCTGATGCCGGCCAGCTGGCGGGGCATGGTATCTATTATTATGTGCCCGGCGTCCTGGCATCGAGCATCGACATGGAGCATATCGTCGCTGTGACCGCGCCTCGGCATCAACTGATCCTGACCGGCGACCTTGACCCGCTTTCGCCGATTTCCGGGATTCACAAGGTAATGGATTATGCGGGCGCGATCTATCGTGAGCGGGGCGCCGGCGACAAGCTGGAGCTCGTGCTCTACGAGGGCGTCGCCCACGCCTATTTGCCGCAAATGGTCGAAGCGACGGTCGAGTTTTTCCGGCGGACGCTGTAGCTTTCGAGCGATTCCAGCGCACGACAAAAAGAGCGCGGCACAAGCGTAGTTTTTCCCTGAACGCGCGGCGAATCCGCCCAGCCAACTTTGTCTAATCTCATGCCTAGTTCGACGCCAAATCACTTGTGCGCAAGCGTGCGGATGAAGTATACTGTGGTCAGTTTTGCGCGCGGGATCGCCCGATTCCGAAGCGCGGACGAGACGTAAGTTTTGCGTCAGTGTATCGGAGAGAAATGCTGCATACACTGCCAAGAGCGTCCGGATTAGGGGTGTAATTCGGACGCTCTTTTTGTTTTGCGGCGACGCTGGCCGGCTTGCGCGATCCAGGCTTGGATTTTGAGCCGGCGCTGTATTATGTTAGACTTGGGTCGCCGCCGACTATGTCTGGATCGCGGCCGGCGCCGGGATTGACCGCGCCGCGCAGCACCTAGTCCAGGCGGCTACGCAAGGATAAGTTTTGGAGGATTCATCATGTTAAGTTTGCGAGCATTACGTGGTATCGCGGTGATTATGTTGCTGCTGGTCGTTGCCGCTGCCGGCGTGCAGGCGCAGGATACAACGCTCACGCTGATATCCTGGCAGCCCGACGAACCTGTCGGCGACTGGTGGCGCGCCGCAATTGAAGAGTTTGAGAGTACGCACGAAGGCGTCGCCATCGAGTTTACCAAAGTCGCGCGTCCCGAATATGCCGATACATTCTTGACCCTCTTCGCCGGCGGCACGCCGCCCGAGATCGTTCATCTCGCTTCGTTTGAATACCAGCAATTCGCCGATGCCGGCTGGATGGAAGATCTGGGTCCCTGGATCGAAGATTCCGATCTCGATCTGGAGGGCTGGGCGGGCCAGGCAAAGTGCCATTGGGGCGGGCAGACCGCCTGCATCATGCTGCAATTCTTCGGTTTTGTCATGGTTGTGAACGATGCGATATTGGAGGAGGCGATGTTGGACGCCCCCACCAACTGGGATGAATACATCGAAGTCCTGCGAGCGACTACCAAAGATACGGATGGCGATGGCATCGTTGATCAATGGGGCGCCTGCCACCACACGGCCGAAGGCAGCCAGTACCTTTCACAGATGCTGAGTTATGTCGTCGGCGCCGGCGCCTATTGGACGACTGCCGAAGGCGAAGTGAACATCAATACGCCGGAGATGGTGGAAGGTTTCACGCGCTGGAAGACGATCCTTGATGAGCGCTTGACGCCGCTCGACCTGGCATCGGGCGATTGCCGCCAACTGATGATGGAGGGCAAGTTGGCGACAAAGCTTGAAGGACCGTGGATTTATGGCTTCGTGCTGCGCGCCGAGCCAGAGATTCAGGAGCAGTTGCGCGTTGTGCGCGTGCCTTTCGATGTTCCTGTGGGCGGCGGCAGCAATGTCATCGCAATGGCCAGCGAGATCAGTGACGAAAAGAAGGCGCTGGTCTGGGATTTCATCGAGATCATTACCTCGCATGAATGGCAAGTACAATTTGGTTTGCATGTCGGCCAGCCGGCCCCGCGCCCGGGCACGCTGGTTGACGCCTACTACGACGCTATTCCGCATGTCGATCTCTTGCTCGAATCGCAGAACACGGCGTCGGCAAATGGCATCGACCGCAGTCCCACCGGCTTGGAAATCGTCTTCAACGAATTCGCCAAAGTCGTCCGTGAAGAAGCGCAGCGCATGGTCGCGGATGATGTCGATCCGGCTGAAGTGGTCGCCAACTTGCACAACTTGGCGGTCGAGTTACAGCAGGATATGTAATTCTTGGCGACTGCTGAACGGGCGATGTTCTGCATCGCCCGTTCAAGACGTCTGAATATTCCCAAAGAAGCGATGCGAGTTTCTAGCCGAACCTCCCATTCACTGCGAAACCGTAGACCGACGCACGGTGATACCGCCGCCCAGACAAAATACCACGCGTCCGCTGGGTTTCGCTCCCCCTCCCTGATGCTTCGGGGAGGGGGCCGGGGGGTGGGGTTGGCCGCCCCTACCGATTTCTATATTGGTGAACGATGAGCGCGCCGCGCTGGAGCTTGTGGAACCCGGGCAATCGTCAACTTTTCGCTTATCTGTTGCTGTTGCCCGCGGTGCTCTTAACTACCGCCATCATAGTTTACCCTATACTCTCAGCAATTGATCTCAGCTTTCAAAAGATCAAGATCGCCAAATTGGGTCGCGCGCGCGCCCCCATGACCTTGGCGAATTATGAAGAGCTCTTCTCATCACCCGAGTTTTATCAGGCGATCTGGGTGACCATCTCGCTGGTTGCGACCGTGACTGCCTTGTCTTACGTCATCGGGCTGGCGACCGCAATCTTGGTGAATCAGCGTTTCCGCGGCCGCAAGCTGGCGCGAATCTTGGTGGCGGTGCCTTGGGCGGCGCCGTCGGTCATGGCGGCTATAATCTGGTGGTGGCTCTTTGACAGCTCCTTCGGATTAATCAACTGGGCGCTGGTGCGCACGGGATTAAGCAGCGAGATGATACCCTGGCTGTCGACGCCTGGCGCTGCTTTTTTCGTCATTGTGGTGGTCATGGTATGGAAAGGTTATCCCTTCATATCGGTGATTATGCTGGCGGGTTTGCAGTCGATACCGCTCGAGCTATATGATGCGGCGAAGGTGGACGGCGCCAATGCCTGGCAGCGCTTTCGCTTCATTTCCTTGCCGGGTCTGCGTTCAGTCCGCGGCATCGCGCTCATCCTTGTCATGCTGTGGGTGTTTCGCGATTTTCCCATCATCTACATTTTGACCGGCGGCGGACCGCAGCGTACGACGCAGACCTTGGCGATCATGACTTATCAGGAAGCCTTCAAGTTTCACGACTTTGGCTTCGCGGCGGCGATTGGCGTCGTCACGCTGGTCATCAGCGTCATCGCCAGTTGGATTATGGTACGCAGAAGCGACGAGCCCTTAATGTGATCAAAGGCTGGATTCGATGACGCGCGGCCGATGGGAGACGGTCATACTTTACGCGGTGGTAATCGCCGTCGTTATCGTATTGGTCTTTCCGCTGTATTGGATGTTTAACACATCGCTGGCGCCGGCGACGCAGTTGCGCCGCTTCCCGCCGGTGTTTGTGCAGCCCGAGCCAACTCTTGCCGCTTATGAGGCCATATTCACGGAGCGCCCAATCGGCGTTTGGCTGCGAAACTCGGCAGTTGTCGCCCTGGCCTCGACGGCGCTGTCCATGTTCGTCAGCGTGCTGGCTGGCTATAGCATCTCGCGAATACGGGCGCGCGGCTCGCAGGCGATCGGTCTGTTCTTCCTAATGAGCCGCATGCTTCCCAGCACTCTGATCATCATCCCGCTGTTCGTCAGCTTCCGGCAATTTCAGCTGATCGGCGACTTACGATCGCTTGTCCTCGCCCATGCGACCTTCATCACGCCATTTGCCGTCTGGATGCTGAAAGGCTATTTCGACACCATTCCTATGGAGCTGGAAGACGCGGCGATGATTGACGGCTGCACGCCGTTGAGCGCGCTGCTGCGGGTCGTCTTGCCGCTTTCGGCGCCGGGTTTGGCGGCGACCACGCTCTACGGCTTTGTGCTCTCATGGAATGATTTTGTCTTCGCCAGGACCTTTCTGGTGGCGAATCAAAAAGCCTGGACGGTTAATGTCGGCGTGGCCTCGCTGAAAGGCGAATACTTGACCGAGTGGAATGAAATCATGGCGGGCTCGCTCATCGCGATGCTGCCAATAGTCCTGGCTTATCTTTTCCTCGAGCGCTATTTGGTCAGTGGCTTGACGGCTGGTTCGTCCAAGTGAGCGGTCCGGCCGCGAGCGGATTTGACAGACGATTGCAATTCGCCTACAATTGGTAACACCACTGACCAATACGCATTGAGTGGAAACGAGTGCTGCTGTGAAGAGTTCTTCACCGAGCATGTCAGGCCTCACCACGATCGAAAAGACTTCCGTCAAAGATCAGACATTGGAGCAATTGAAGAATTACATCTTGTCCGGCGTGGTGCGTCTGGGCGAGCGATTGCCATCGGAGCGGGCGCTGGCCGATGCCCTTGGGGTGGGGCGTTACAGTGTGCGCGAGGCGCTCAAGGTGCTGGAAGCGGTGGGCTTGGTGGAATCCCGCGTCGGCGAAGGCACATTCTTGACGACCAATACGGGCGCGAGCTTCGGGCGGATTCTTGGGCTGAGCTTCGCGACTTGGGGCGGCACCATCATTGAGCTGCTGGACGCGCGCAAGATGATCGAGGTGGAAGCGGCGCGGGCGGCGGCGGAACGCGCGACGCCGCAAGAAATCCGCTTGATCGAAACGGAATTGCGGACGATGCAGGCCAACATGGACCGCGTGCAGGCTTATTTGAGAGCCGACTTTAATTTCCACCGGCGCATCGGCGAGGCCAGCCACAACGCCATCATCAGCCAATTTGTGAGCAACCTTGTCGATCTGCTGGAGGAGGTGCTGCGCGAAACACAATCCGACAGTTTGCCAGCCCAAGCTGAGGGCGGCGGCACGCACCAGGCGATCTTTGACGCAATCGCCAGCGGAGACGCCGAGACCGCCGGCAACCTCATGCGCGACCATATTCAATTCAGCAGCGAAGTCTGGCAGACGGTGATTACCCTGACCGCCGAGACTGAAAGCGAGCCTACCGGCGAATCACCAATTGAAGAATAAGGAGGTGTCTATGGCCGCATCATCTTCCGTTCGAGATTCGGATTAGTGATCTTGTTGAGGAGTTATGATGAAATCGAAATTCCCCTACAACACATTGGACTTGAAGCCGTCCCGGCGAGACTTCATGAGGCTGGGCGGCACCAGTTTGGCGGCGGCGATGATGATGCGCGCAGGCCTGCCGCCTATTTTGGCGCAAGGCATGGGCGATATCCCGGCTGAATTGCATCCGGGCAGCCCCAACAATCCGCGCGGCTGGACGACGACTTTGCCGCCCATCCCCGAGGGCATGCCAGTCGATCCGCCGGTGACGATTACGGGCAGCCGGCGCGGTCCCTGGGAATTCGCCGATGGCGACGACATCGAGAATTCGAACTTTACGCGCTTGAACGCCGCGGTCACCGGCATCAATTGGAAGCTGGCTTTCACCTGGACGGACAATGAGGGCGAGGTCTTGCAGAAATACAATCTCGCCATCGCCAGCGATGAACTGCCTGATTTTATGGAGACGGTGCCGCTGCAGATTTATTCCGAGCTGCTGGACAATGACTTGATCGAAGACATTACCGATGTCTGGGACGAGGTCGCGCATCCAGTCTGGCTGAAGGAAGCGATGGGCTTCAGTGATGGCATCGCCTGGCGCCTGGCGGAGGTCAACGGGCGCAAGATGGGTGTGCCCTATATCGAGCAGGCGGCGCAGAACGACAAGGTTTTGTGGATCCGGCAAGATTGGCTCGACGCCGTCGGCATGAGCGCGCCGACTACGATTGACGAATTGCACTCTGTCATGACCGCTTTCGTCGAGGCGGATATGGGCCAGGGCGGCGATGGCACGACGCTCGGCATCGCCGCCAACCGGCAAGTCAACACCTGGTATTGCTCGCTCGATCCCATTTTCGGCGCCTGGGGCGTGATGCCGACTTTCTGGACGCCGGACGAGAATGGCGACTTGCAATATGACAGCGTTCGGCCGGAGATCAAGGAAGTGCTCGGCACCTTGCGGCAATGGTATAGCGAGGGGCTGCTGGCGCCTGACTTTTTCACCTTTGCGCCCTGGCAGAATTCGGGCACGCATATCGGTGGCAATCTGGCTGGCCTCATGTATTCGCCGGCTTTCGGCGCGGTCTACGGCTTGCCGGACAGCGTCGCCAACGATCCCGATGCGCGCTGGGCCTTCGGCGATATCCCCACGGGTCCGACCGGCATCAAGAAGAAAGCTTGGAGCAACCCGGTGCCCGATACGGTCTATGTATTCCGCAAGGGCTTCGAGCATGTCGACCTGGTCTTGAAGCAGATGGCTTGGTGGGCGGAATTGCTGCAGAACCCGAAGAATCGCTATCACGGCTTTGAAGGCACGGCCTACTTCTGGCGGGACGATGACGGCGAAATTGACCCGATGGGTTCGACGCTAGATCTCAATGGCTATGACGACACCAAGCATATTTGGGGTCCGCCGGGCACCAATGGCGGCAGCCGCACCGATCCCTTCTACGAAACGAACTGGATCAAGGAGCGCCGCAATGTATGGGCGAATACGCCGGAAGACGAGCGCGACGCCCTGATGGAAGCGTTCCTGGGTGGCGATCCACTCTCGGTTTTGTGGGACGAGGCGAATGTGTTCGCGGTGGACCACTGGGAAGCCGATGGCATCAAGAACCACTTCCTGACCGTGCCGACGCGCACGATGGAGCGGGCGGGCGCATCGCTGGATGGCTTGGAAGCCGAGACCTACATCAATATCATCAATGGGCAGGAGCCGTTGGACCGCTTTGACGCCTTCGTGGAAGAATGGCGCTCGGGCGGTGGCGACCGCATCACGGATGAAGTCAACGAGTGGTGGCACGGGCAGATGTAGCCCCCACCCTAAATCCCTCCCCCAATATGAGGGAGGGACTTCACCCCATTTGTCGAGTGTAACTGAAATGCTCCCCTTCCCTCTTTGTGGGGGAAGGGGCTAGGGGATGGGGGGTCGCGTAAGTGACATTCAAGCAATACATGAAGCGCGCCTGGCCACTTTACGTGATGATCGTGCCCGGGATCGTCTTCGTATTGCTGTTTCGCTACTATCCGATGTATGGCGTGGTCATCGCCTTTCAGGATTTTAGCCCGGCGAAAGGCTTCGCCCGCTCGCCCTGGATTGGCTGGGAGAATTTCGAGTTTCTGTTTTCGCTGCCGGAGTTCGGGCGGATATTCAGCAATACGCTGATCATAGCGATTTCGAAGATCGTGGCCGATCAGCTGGGGGCGATCATCCTGGCGCTGCTGCTGAACGAGGCGCGCCGCATTTTTTTCCGCCGCACGATTCAAACGTTGATCTATCTGCCGCATTTCTTGTCCTGGATTGTCCTCGGCGGAATCTTGCTCGATATTCTGTCCGCCGGCGGCATTCTTAATCAGGCCTTGCGCAGCGTCGGTATGGAACCGCAGCTTTGGCTGGGCAGCAACGACTGGTTCCGCGGCACGGTGATCGCCTCGGGCTTCTGGAAGAGTGTCGGCTTTTCGACCATCGTCTATTTGGCGGCGCTGACGGCGATCAACCCGGTCTTGCATGAAGCGGCGGCGATTGATGGCGCCGGCCGTTTCCGCCGCATTTGGCATATCACGCTTCCCGGCATCCGGCCGACCATTGTGTTGCTGGCGGCGCTGAGCCTGGGTGATGTCTTGCAAGCCGGCTTCGAGCAGATTCTTACTTTGTACAGCCCGGCCGTCTATCGCACGGGAGACATCATCGACACCTACGTCTATCGCGTCGGCTTGATCTCGGCGCAGTACAGCCTAGCCGGGGCAGTGGGGCTGTTCAAGTCCTTCATCGGCTTCTTTCTGATCGTGATTTCATACTGGCTGGCCGACCGCTTCGCCGGTTATCGCATCTTGTGAGGGCAGCGCCATGATCCGCGACCGGACCTGGTTCAGCCGCCTCTTTGATAGTCTTAACTATCTGTTTTTGGCCGGTTTCGCCATCCTTTGCCTGCTGCCGCTGGTGCATATATTTGCCGTATCGCTCAGCGGGCGGGCGCCGGCGACCGGCGGCTTCGTCTCGTTCTGGCCGATTGACTTCACGCTGGAGAATTACGAGCAGGTGATGGGCTCGCGTAATTTTCTGCGTTCCTTTGTGATATCGGTCTTGCGCGTATTGACTGGGACCAGCCTGAACATGCTGCTGGTGATCTTAACAGCCTATCCGCTTTCGAAGACGCCGCGCGTCTTCAAAGGGCGCACGATCTGCATCTGGTTCTTCGTTTTCGCCATGCTCTTCGACGGCGGCTTGATACCGTCATTTTTGGTCGTCCGTAGTCTGGGTCTGCTGAATACGCTGGGCGCGCTAATCCTGCCGAATGCAGTGCCGATCTTCAGCGTGATCCTGATGATGAACTTCTTCCGCGATGTACCGAAGGAGCTGGAAGAATCGGCCCTTATCGACGGCGCTTCGCATTGGCGGGTGCTTTGGCATATTTATATTCCGCTGTCGCTGCCCGCCATCGCGACCTTGACGCTGTTTTCGGCGGTGAATCACTGGAATGCCTGGTTCGATGGCTTGATTTATATGACCGATACCGCCAATTATCCGATGCAGACCTTCTTGCGCACGGTGATCGTGACCTTGGATCTGACGCAGGTGGGCATCAATCCGCAAGACTTGCAGCGCCTGTCCGACCGGGCGATCCGCGGCGCGCAAATCATTGTGGCGACCGTGCCGATCCTGGTCGTTTATCCCTTCTTGCAGCGTTATTTCATCTCGGGCATTAAGCTGGGCGCGGTGAAGGAATAGGCGTCGTGAATTCCATGATTTGCCACGAAATTAGGCGCAAGCGAGTCGTGTGAAATACAAAACAGAGAGCACAGAGGGCACAGAGCAACCATAAGGATGTGATGTTTCATGCTAGCCTTCGGTTGCAACATCATTGATATCCCAACCCGGCAGATTGCGCTTCCCCCCGTTGATACGGGGGGACCGAGGGGGGTAGACCAAAGCCATGCGGGAAGGATTCTATGACAATGCAACCCGTCTTCGGAAGTGGCGCGTTTCCTTGGGGCACGCATGTGTATCGCGAGCCATGCCTTGATCTGGATGGCGTCTTGCGCGATCTGTCGCTGCTGAAAGACTACGGCTTCAACATGATCAAGATTCAGGAGCATTGGTCGGCTGACGAGAGTCGAGAGGGCGAATACGATTTCTCGCGCGTCGAAGCTGTGGTCGAGCGTGCCGATGAGCTGAATATGGGCGTCTATCTGGGCTTGACGATGGAGCAGGCGCCGGCTTGGCTCTGGCGCAAGTATCCCGACTGTCACTTCGTCTACAGCGATGGCAGGCGACACAACCAGCCGACGCAGTACACGATTCCGATGGATGGCAAGCCGGGACCTTGTTGGGATCATCCCGGCGCGCGCGAGGCGGCGACGCGCTTCATCGCTGAGCTGGCGCGGACTTTGGGGCAATACAAGAATATCTGGGCTTGGAACACCTTTCAGGAGATCGGCTTTTGGCCGAATACGGCGGGGAAGCTGGGATTCTGTTACTGCCCGCACACGCTGGCGCGCTTCCGCGAATGGCTGCGGGAGAAATATGGCGCGCTGGCGGAACTGAACGCGACCTGGCAAATCAACTATGGCGACTGGGACGAGGTGGAGCCGCCACGCCGCGAGGAGCCATTGGCGCCTTTCATCGATTGGCGCTATTTCATGGACGATGTCTACATGGCGCGGCAGCTGGCTTTCAAGACACAGGCGCTGCGCGAGAATGATCCTTATCAGCGGCCCGTCTTTAGCCATGCCGACACGCCGCGCATCGGCTCGGGAGCGGAATGGCGCTGGGCGCGTGTTGGCGATTTCTTCGGCACGAGCAATTATCCCAAGTGGAACAACGGTCATCCCTGGGATGATAAGGTTGAGAGCGAAGAGGCTGCGCTGCTCAACGAGATTTGGGAAGAGATGATGCTCTGCACCGATTTGGCGCGCGGCAATAATGGACGCGATCGCGCGCTATGGGGCGCCGAATTCCAGGGTGGTCCGATCTCGACGTCGCTGCATTACGGTCGAAAACCGACGCCGAATGATCTGCGCGTCTGGATACTCGCCGGGCTGGCATGTGGCATGACCGGCATCAGTTTCTGGAATCACCGCGTCGAGCGCTTTTGGAAGGAAGCGAATGGCTTCGGCTTGCTCGAACCCATCGGTGACAGCAGCGAGCGCATGGAAGCGGTCAGTCGGATTGGCCGGGCAATTCAGGCGCAGGGCGAATTCTTTTCGCAGGCGCAGCCGCCGCGCGCGCAAATCGCTCTGTTGGTAAACGAGGATACGTACCATTTCTTTCAAGCCAGCAATGGCGATGTCATCCACCACTATCGCTACAACATGCGCGGTTGGTACGCGCGTCTGTGGCGCCTGGGCATTCAGGTCGATTTCCTTGATGCGAAAGATGTTGCCGCGGGCGAGCTGGCGAATTACCGGGCGGCGATCCTGTCGATGCCGCTCAGCCTGGATGGCGATTATTTTGCGCGCTTGAGCGCCTATGTCGAGGCCGGCGGTCTGCTGATTGCGGAAGCCTGCCCGGGCCGCTGGGACAAGTATGGCTGGGCTACACTGGCGCAACTCGCAGACGGGGGCGAAGCGCTGTTCGGAGCAAAGCATCGCGAGTTGGCGATGGTCAAGGAGCCGGGCGGCGCGCCGCGCTGGATGCCGCAAGAGCGCCGTTTTGGCGAGTTTGATCCGCCGACGGTGGTGAGCGGCATTGGCGAGTTCGCTGAGCTGGATCTGCGCGCCAGCTTTTACTTGCAGCGCCTGCAGCCGACCACCGGCCGCGCGATCCTGACACATGACGAGGATGTCGTTGGCGTGACGAATCAAGTTGGCGCGGGTCAGAGTATTCTGATCGGCACCTTCCTTGGATTCGGCGCGCTGGCTCATCGCGAATTCGATGCGGGAACGGATCGCTTTCTCGAGGCTCTGCTGGCGCAGGCGGGCGTCAAGGGCGAGCGCTTCGGTGTGCTGTTACGAAGACGGCGAGAATGGCAGGGGCGGGAAGCCTGGATTTTTGTGAATCCAACGCCTGAGCCCGTGAGTGAAACGATCAGCCTGGAAGGATTCACAGACGTGACTGACCTGCTGGGGGATTGCTTGATAGAACAGAGCGCGGATGCGATTACGTTTAGCGTTAAGGCGACCAACCTGGCTTGCTTGGTGCTTTCGTTTGACCGTGATACGTAGAGCCCAGAAAAATTTCACGGTGTCTTCTATGCCTTGTTTTGACGAATCCCCTCACAACGGCATTTGTAGGGGCGTTTCGCTGAAACGCCCGCTTGTGTTAGGAATATAGATCTGCGGGCGTCTCGGCGAGACGCCCCTACACTATCCATCTTGGGATCAATGAATCGCTTCTGCTTCTCCGAGGCCGAATTAGATAGATACAGGATGCATTATGAAAATCACGCGCATTGACTGCCACGTTCTGCTGGTTCCTGAGTTTCATACGGAAGCCTGTTCGTCGGCGCAGGACAATTTGGTGGTCGAAATTCACACCGATGAGGGCATTGTCGGCATCGGCGAGACCGATGTGAATCCCTGGATTGCGCGCGCCTGCATCAAGGCGATGGGCACGCATATCATGGGCCTGGGCTTGGAAGAGATGTTGATAGGCGAAGATCCGCTGCAGCCGGAGGCGATCTGGCAGAAACTCTATAGCGGCTCGAAGATGAATGGGCGGCGCGGCGCGCTAATCTGCGCGATGGGCGCGATCGATATGGCGCTCTGGGATATCAAGGGCAAAGCGCTCGGGCTGCCCATCTACAAGCTCTTGGGCGGCGCGGTGAAGGAGTCGATCACGCCTTATGCTTCGCTCCTGCCAGTCGGCGATACACTGGATGAATACCGCGAGTCGCTGAAGGAGAAGCTGCTGGACGCGCGGGCCTTTGGATTCAAGGCGGCCAAGCTGGAGATCTGCATCAACGGTCCGTATACGCATAATGCGCTGCAAGAAGATGACGATCACGTCGCCGGCATTGTCGCCGAGTGTCGGGAAGCGGTCGGTGAAGAAATGACGCTGATGGTGGATGTGGCGTATGCCTGGGATGACGCGCGCACGGCGCTGCGTGTCATCAAGCAGTTGGAGTCATTCGATCTCTTTTTTCTGGAGACACCCATCAATATCGACGATTTGGGGGGTTACGCCTTCATCTGCGACCATTCGCCGATCCGCATCGCCGCGGGCGAATGGCAGAATACGCATTGGGAGTTCATCGACCTGGCGCATCGCGGCAAGCTGGATGTCTTGCAGCCCGATGTCGGGCGCGTTGGCGGCTTCACCGAGGCGCGCAAGGTGGCGCAACTGGCGGCCGATTACGGACGGCTAATTGTTCCGCATTGCTGGAAGACGGGCATCGGCATCGCGGCCAGCGCCCACCTTGGCTTCGCCACCGCTTGCTGCCCCTATATCGAGTATTTGCCGGCGACGCTGTCGGAGTCGGTGCTGCGCGATGAATTGGTCGCTGATGAATTGTCGATGATCGACGGCGAGATTCCGCTGCCGCAGAAGCCGGGCTTGGGCATCGAACTCAATCGCGATGCCCTGCGGCGCTATCTGGTTGATTGATGAGATTTCTCAGGCGAAGCTCGCTGCCGGCAGTTTCACTCCGGCGTTCAGCAATGCTCCTTCAATGGCGGCGCGCTGCTCAGCTGAGCTTTCGGGCATGGGCATGCGCGGAAGGCCGGCTGGGCGCCCTTGCAATGCCAGCGCGGTTTTGACATTGGCGGGCATATTGTCGCCTTCGAGGGCGTTGTAGATCGGCAGCAGCTTCAGATGGGTATCGTGGGCGGCGCTGTGATCGCCGTCCTGGACTTGATGCCAGAGCTCGAGGCAAAGCTCCGGCACGGCGGTCAAGATGGCGGCGATGGCGCCATGCGCGCCCAGGCAGAACGAGGGATACATCAGCGCGTCCACCGCCGACATGATGAGGCCGGCGTCGGCTGAGGTCATCAGCAGATCGGCCAGCAGTTTGAGATCGCCGGCGCTCTGCTTCACGCCGATGAGCCCGTCAATCTCGCGCAGCATCCGGTCGAGCAGGGCGGGCGAACAGTAAGTCCAGGGCACAACATTGTAGATCATGACCGGCTGAGCCGCTCGCTCCGCCAATGTCGCAAAGTGATTGAACATCATTTCGTCGGTTGGGCGGAAAAGATAGTGCACCGGCGTCACTTGCAGGGCGGCCACATCCAGATCGGCCAGGGCTTGGGCTTTCGATATCGCTTGCCTGGTGCTGTCGACGATGATGCCGGCGATGACGGGTACGCGCCCGGCCGCGACTTCGCAGGCAATCGCCACAACCTGGCGCAGTTCAGCGGTTGTCAGCGCATGCCCCTCGCCGGTGCTGCCGCCGACGGCGATTCCATGCACACCGGCGGACGCGATCAAGTGCTCAACTTCCGCCCGCAGCAGCGCCTCGTCTATGGACTCATCAGCGGCGAATGGGGTCACCATGGGTGGCACGATGCCATGTATTTTCATGTTGGTCCTCGCTTACTAATTGCGGCTTGTCTTCACTGAATTCGACTGCTCAGATTCTATCTTATGGTCCCTTACTAGGCTGCCCGGGTCGCGACCAGGTCGCGCTTGCCGAAGAAAATCCAGAGCAGCCACAGCGCCGTCGGCAAAACAAGGATGAGCGAACCGAGCTGGAGCACGCCGCTGACGCCCAATGAGGTGTCAATGAGGCGCCCGGTCGTGCCGGATGAAACAGCGGCGAAGAGCGTGTACAAGGCGAACTCGGTGGAAAATACGCGACCGCGCACTTCGTTCGGTACAATTTGAAGCAGCAATTGCGTACCTAGAACCCAGACCAGTCCGCCGCCGACGCCGCGCAAAAGCGCCCCAATGAGCACGACCGGCAGCGAGATCAAGGTGGAGCAGATTAGAAAGCCGAATGAGGAGCAGACATAGCCGAAGGCGATCATCAAGCGTAGACGCCGATCGCGATCACGCGCCCAATTGCGCCCAAGTATAGGGCTAAGGCCCGAACCGATGCCAGCCATGACGTAGATCAAACCCATGCTGATACTGCCGCCTTCGCCGATGGGGAAGTGCTGCTCGGCAATTGTGACCTGCGCGACTTGAAAGAATCCGATTATGAAGAAGCCGAGAATGGCTTTCTGGATGGCGATGGAAAAGGTGTCGATGTGCTGGCGCAGGTAGCTTAAGCCGTCGATGTACTGTTGGATGCCGGCAAGAATCGATCGGTCAGTATCGCGCTTAAGCGTTGATTGGTAGGGCATGCGGAAGAGGATGAAAGCGCTGAGCAGGAAGGTGACGGCATCAATAGCGAAAGCGGGATAGACGCCGACCACGCCGGCGACCAAACCGCCCAGGGCGCTGCCGAATGCCAGCATGACGGACCAGGTCGCTGAGGAGAGGGCGTTGGCGATACCCACTTCGCTGGGCTTGGTAATATCCGGCAGGAGGGCGTTCCAGGCGGGGAAGTAAAAGCCCTGGGAGGCGGCTTGCACGGCGGTGAGCGCATAGATGAGCCAGACCTGCTGCGGCTCGCGCACCAGCAGGAAGCCCAAAACGACGAAGCAGCGCAGCACATCGGTGGTGATCAAGATGGCTCTGCGGTTGTAGCGATCGGCGACGACGCCGGCGATAGGGCTGACAAGGAAGGGCGCCAGCATCCGGACGACGAATAGACCGCCGATGGCCGTGCCAGATTGCGTTAAGGTCGCTATCAAGGCGGCTGAGGCAATTAGATTGAACCAGTCGCCGGTTAAGCTGATGACCTGGCCCGCCCAGAGATGACGAAATGACCGGTTGCCGCGAATGAGCTGCCGGTAACCGGATGTCGGATTATGGTCCCGTTTCAAAATAAGCTCGCAAGTGATATTCCGCGCCGTCGGCGGGGGCATTGGTCAAATCGAAAGAGAGGCCTTCTCGCGCTGTTGGACGGGAGGGCACTGAACAGACATATTATATCCGCAAGTTCGCCCACAATACAGCGGCGAAAAGCAGGCAGGCCGTCTCAACCGGGAGTTCGCAAGGCCTTTTGGGGCGGAATCGCATATCACGTCTATTCAAATTTGTCTTGAATTCTGTAAGATTGTGTGAATCCGGTTTGCGTGTTGGCAGGTGCGCTCGCAGTCATTTGGGAGCATTGGATGAGGGTATTCATCGCTGGAATTGATGGCTATTTAGGCTGGCCCCTGGCGGTCTATTTGCTTGCGCGGGGCCACGAAGTCGCTGGCGCTGATTTGCTGCTGCGCCGCGAATGGGTGGCGGAAGTTGGCGGCATCAGCGCGTTGCCGATCGGGGGGCGCGAGGAACGCACCCGTGCTTTGAAGGAGGCCGCTGGCGTCGAGCTGGATTTCCGCGTAGGCGATCTGACGGAATATGAATTCGTCAAAGGTTTGTTTCAGGAATTCCAGCCAGAGGCGGTCGTTCATCTCGGGCAAATGCCGTCGGCGCCATACTCCATGATTGATCAGGCGCATTGCGTCTGGACGCAACGGAACAACGTCATCAACAACCTCAACCTGCTCTGGGCGATCAAGGAGGTGGTGCCCGCGGCCCATCTGATAAAACTGGGCACGATGGGCGAATACGGCACGCCCGCGGTGGATATTCCCGAGGGCTTCTTTGAGGTGGAGTTTCGTGGGCGGAAAGATCGCTTGCCCTTTCCACGCCAGGCGGGCAGTTGGTATCACCAGAGCAAGGTGCATGATTCTCACAATACCCGCTTCGCCACCAAAATCTGGGGCACGCGGGCGACCGATATCATGCAGGGGGTGGTGTTTGGAACCCGGATCGCCGAGATGGGCGACGACCCGCGCCTGCGCACACGGCTCGATTTCGACCAGTGCTTCGGTACGGCGATCAATCGCTTTTGCTGCCAAGCGGTCATCGGTCATCCCTTGACACTCTTTGGGCTCGGCAAGCAGCGGCGCGGATTCCTGCCGCTGGCCGATGCGATGCAATGCCTGGGGCTGGCGCTTGAGAACCCGCCGGAAGCGGGCGAATACCGCGTATTCAATCAATTTGAAAATGCCTACTCCGTCGTGGAGCTGGCTTGCCTGGTCCAGGACATCGCAAGAGACATCGGATTGCCGGTTGATATACGTCGCTACGAAAATCCGCGGACGGAGATGGAAGACCACTACTACAACCCGGATCGGCAGCATCTGCTGGATCTCGGTTATGAGCCGACGCGCGACATCAGATCGGTGATTAAAGCGATACTGTTGGATCTGCTCGACAACAGAGAACGGATCGCCGCGCGTGCCGAGGTTCTGATTCCTGATATTCGTTGGGACGGGGACCGAAAGCGGTCGGAAGTCATCGGATGATCGAGGCCCGAAAGCAATCGGTTATTTCTTCGCAGCGAGTCATCTTCATCAGCGCAGCGCTGGCAATCGCCTTCCTTTTTTTGCTCACCGTTCAATACAGTCCGCCGCCAACAATTGACCTCGAATTTGGCGATACGTCGATATTCATCGGGAGCGACCGCGATTGGACTTTGTACCCGGGCGATTGTGTGCAGATTCGTTGGCAGCTGGAAGGTATCTCGTCGCTGCATGTGGATGGGGCAGGCAGGATAGGCGCTGATGAGATGCGCTTCTGCCCGGATATCAATGCGACCAGCCCGTCATTCGAGGTCCGGGCGGAGAACGGAATCTATCGCAGCTTGAGGCTCAAGCTTCATCATTTGCCCGACTTGCTCTTTTACCTGGTCGGCTTTGTATCTTTTACCCTTTCGCCCATGCTCGCCGTCTATTATGTCCGCCTGAAACGGCTCGAGCAGCCGCTGCCGATATTCGGGCTGGCGCTCGGCACGCTAGCTTTGATCGCGATCGGCGCCTGGCTGCGTCTGACGCCGCATGAGCCGCCGTTGATAGACAAGGCGGATGGTGATGTTTCCGTCCGGATATGGTCGGGTCATGATCGCGCTTTGTTTCCGCATGAGTGCGTCCGAATTGGCTGGTCGGTCGTGGGCGCGCAGTCGGTGCGGTATAAGGGTCGTGAGGTGTCGGCTGATGTGAATCCGGCATCCGGCGAGCATTGCGCGGAAGACGGCGAGTACGCGCAAATTGAAGTGGTTAGCCAGGATGACGACAGCAAAGCCTACGGTCTGGCCATTGAATCGCTCTTCCCGGGCTCTTTTGCCCCGCCGCCATTCTTCTCAATATCCTTGCTGGGGATCGTTCTGGGCGTATTGATTTACCTACCGCTCCTGGCCCGGCAGGGGCGGGCATGGCGCAGCAAAGGCGTACGCGCCGACGGGATTTCCCTCATAGGCTGCTTCTTTGTGGTCATCGTCTTATACCTGCCCTTCGGCTTTGATAGCAGCTTACATTGGGAGAGTTGGATCTTCCACGGCTATGCAGAAGGAGGAACGCTGAGCTTTTACGCGACCGAGTCGGTGTCTCGCCCTTGGGTGAATGTGCCGCGTACCCTGGCGTACTTGATCAGCTCGGAGACCTTCGTCGGTTACCATCTAGTAAACTTCCTGCTGTACGCTGGCGAGATGACGATTCTGTATATCATCTTGCGTCAGCTTGGCGTTTCACCGCTGTATGCTTTTCTGACGACGGCGCTGTTCATGTTCTATCCGGTCAACGACACCATTTTAACGGCGCGGTTGCTGCCAAATACTTTCAGCCTATTTGCCTTTCTTCTAGCCACCGCTCTGTTCCTGGATTACTGCAAGAATCCGAAGCGGCTGACTCTGCTGGGCATGTGGCTGAGCCTGCTTTACTGTGTCAATTCGAACGAGGCGGGATTCGTCGTCATCCTGGTGGTTCCGCTGGTGCTTTGGCTGCGCGACCGGCGTCTGACCTGGCGCAATGTGAATCTGAGCGTCGCCTGGTATCTCGTGCCCGCCTGCAAAGTCGCCTACGTCATTTTGCTCTTGGCGACGGGCCGTGACTTTTATCAGAGCGGGCTCTTGAACACGTTCGCGGATTCGCCGGGATCTATCAAGACGATCTTCGATACTTTTTTTGGCGTATTGGGCGGCGTTTATTGGGAAACATTCGTCGGCGGGTGGGGCAGTGCGTTTGAGACCGTAGAAATGAATCAGTGGTGGCTGCCCACCGTTATCATTCTGGCCGGCGTGAGCCTCATCGCTTGGTTTCACCTGCGCGAAGCCGATGCTGATAAGCCGTCAGCGCGTCAGATTGGCGCATCAATGGCGAGCGGATTGCTCCTCATTATCGCAGCCATCGGTCTTTTGATGTGGGTACCCTATTATCGCGAGGATGCCTGGCGCATGTATCAGTATGTTCCCGTCGGGGCGGCCTTCGTCGTACTCAGCTTGCTTCTGTTGATCACGTCGCCCGTACTCGACAATCTGCGCCGTCAGATGATTGTCGTCTGCCTTTGTCTGTTGCTGCTTGTTCCGGCGGCGTCGCGCTTGTTTTCCCAGCACAATCGTTTCCGCGAAAGCGCGTACCGCAAAGCCCGAATTCTGCATCAGGTCATGGAAATCGCGCCGGCTTTCGCGCCTAATGCGCAGTTGGCGGTGATTACTGAACTGGACCGTAAGGCGCTGGGCGAGCGCGGCATCCGCGAGTTCATTGCTGCTGACATGCTAAACAGCGCGTTGCACGTTCTATACGAGGACCGGGCGCCGGAATATGCTTACTTCTGTCATTCGAAAAAATATTGCGGCGATTTCAGCGGCGACGAGACGATCTTCTCGTCCGCGGCGCCGGGGGATCTTCTCAGGACGACGCTTGTCATGGTGTTGAGCGAGGACTTGTCAGTTGAATTGGTCGAAGATCCCGCGGAATTCCTGGGATTGGACCTGACCGCGACTTACGATGCCGGCGAGCTGTACAATGCCGAGGCGACGCTGCCGCCGAGGGCGGCGACGATGCTGGGGGCTACTTTGGGTGGTTGAGTGGGCTGCCGTTACATCGGCGCATGGCGATGACGGGCGAGTCACTGCCTCGCCCCTACGACGACATTAGTATGGGTTAGGGAAAATGGCGCGCAAACCGGTAATGCTGATCGTTCTGGATGGTTGGGGCATACGGGAGGCCGAACATGGCAACGCGGTCGTTCAGGGCAAGACGCCCAATTTCGATCGCTGGACGCGATCCTGCGAACGCTGCATCGTGCACACTTCCGGTGAGCATGTGGGCTTGACGCCTGGCCAAATGGGCAATTCCGAAGTGGGCCATCTGAATCTGGGCGCTGGACGCATCGTTTATCAAGATATCTCGCGCATTGCCAAAGCCATCGCGGAGGGCGCTCTCGCCGATAATCCCGTGTTGCTAGAGGCTCTGCCGGACATTCGTCGGCGGGTCAGCAAGCTGCACTTGGTCGGTCTGTTGGGGGACGGTGGCGTGCATAGCCACTCCGATCATCTGCACGCGCTGATGGATATCGCGGCCGCGAAAGGCGTCGATCCTGTCTTGCATCTCATCACTGACGGGCGTGATACACCGACGCGAAACGGGATCATGTATTGCGCCGACCTGCTCGCCAAGATTGCCCGCGACGGGGTCGGGCGCGTGGCGACGGTGAGCGGGCGCTACTATGCGATGGACCGCGACCAGCGCTGGGAGCGCACGGGACGCGCATACGAAGCGATGGCTTTTCGCGCGAGTGACGCGCGGGCGCCCGACGCTTTGACAGCCATTCAGCAATCTTACGATCAGGGTGTGACGGACGAGTTCATCGCGCCAACGGTGGTAGGCGAAGAGCCGAGCTTGGGCATTTCCAGCGGCGATGCGCTGCTTTGCTACAACTTTCGCGCCGACCGCATGCGCCAGTTGTCGCAAGCATTCGTCAAGCGAGACTTCGATGGCGCCGAGCGTTTTCGAGCGATTGCCGACCTGCGACTCATCACCATGACCGAGTATATGGCCGGGCTTACTGACCGGATTCTGTTTCCTGTGGAGCTGCTGCGCAATACGCTGGCCGAGACCTTGAGTGAAGCTGGCAGGACGCAGTATCATAGCGCCGAGACGGAGAAGTATCCTCATGTTACCTTCTTCTTCAATGGGCGCAACGAAGCGCCATTCGCCGGCGAAACGCGGCTGATTGTGCCGTCGCCCCAGGTCGCCACTTATGACTTGATGCCGGAGATGAGCGCGGTCGAGCTGACCGAGGCAACGCTCGGGCGGATCGAGGCGGCTGATGACGACTTCTTGCTGGTGAACTTTGCCAATCCGGATATGGTCGGACATACTGGCTCAGTGCCAGCGGCGATCAAAGCGGTGGAAGTGGTTGACGCCTGCGCGGGTCGGCTGGTAGACGCGGTGCTGGAGAAGGGCGGCGTCGCCATCGTCACCGCTGACCACGGCAATTGTGAGCGCATGATTGATGAAGTCACCGGCGAGCCGCATACCTACCATACGGTCGGGCCGGTCTCGCTCTTTGTCATTGCCGGCGCGGACTATTATGACTTGCGGAGCTGGGGCCGGCTGGCTGATGTGGCGCCGACCGTGCTGGATCTCATGGATATTGAGAAGCCGCCAGAGATGACGGGAATGAGTTTGATACAGGCGCTGCGCGAATCGTCGCCTTAAAGTCAGATTCACTGCGGACGTGACCGGGTAGAATGGACGAATTCGCAATTCGCGCGAAGAATTGCTACCAACGATTGAGCGGGAGGCGCGCTTAAAATGAAGACCAAACTGTTTTGGATAATTCTAGTGTCACTGTTGGCGACAAGCGCTGGGGCGCAAGATTGGCAACCTGGCGGGAGGGGCAATGTCGAATACAACTGCGATGCCATCATGAGCATTGTTGAAGAATTCGGCATCGTATACTACCTAATCCTGGGAACGGATGACTTGACCCCAGGCGAGGGCGATGCCGAGCATTATGTCCTCACCGATATTAGCTTGGTCACCGTGGCGGAAAGTCTGCTGGTTCGCGCTAGCGGTTGCGGGAAGGCGATCGCAGTAGACGATGATGAGGTGGTGGATATTTACGAACCGGAGAAATGGAAGCCCAATATCACGGGCGAGTATTTTTATCAGTGCGATGTCGTGCGCGCGATCGTCGCCGGTTTTGGCGATCGCGAGTTTCGGCGCACTGGCGAGCGGCAGCATACCGTGATCAGCTTTTACCAGGAGGAGGCGCCCGAATGCATCCCGCCTTATGTCGTCACCAGAGTACATAGCGAAGTCTTTGCATGTCCGGACAGCGATTGCGAAAAGATTGATCGCATCATGCGCTGGCTGGCTTGGTCGGTGATTGGCTGGAGCGAGGGCTGGTATGAATTGGCGCTGGAAGACAAGATCGGTTTTGTCGCTGAGGCTGATGTCGCGCCGGGTCCCTATGGCTTGCTGCAGGTGGATGAACAGCATGTACTGCAATATGCCGAATGCGTCATGGTTCCGCAGCGCAGACCCGAAGAATACCGGGATTTCGCTATTATTAAGGGAGGACCGGCATATCAGGAAATAGAAGTCGCGCTTTATCGGCCAGCGGTCGAAACCGCGCAAGACGTGATTGAAGAAGTAGAAGGCGAGTTCAGCAACAACGGCATGCCCTACATCCTACAGATCCTTTCGCATGATACTCACTATCCCAGAGGCGTCTACACCGTCGAGCTTACCTGGGATGGCGTGACGTTCCGTTATGGTTTCAACGCGCAGGATCACGCCCGCTACTATATTCACGTCTACTGCAATCGTCCCATAAGTGGGTGATGAGCCGCCGGACGACCCTGCAAGCCATCAGGGACAAGCCCGATGTCTCCGTCCTGATTATCGGTGGCGGCGTCAATGGCATTGGCGCGTTTCGCGATCTGGCGCTGCAGAGCGTCGACGCGCTGCTGGTGGAACGCGGCGACTTCGGAAGCGGCACGAGTGCGGCCTCGTCGCACATGCTGCACGGCGGATTACGCTACCTGGAAAATGGCGAGTTCCGTCTGGTGAACGAGGCGCTGCATGAGCGCGACCGGCTGCTGGTCAACGCGCCGCATTATGCCAAACCCTTGCGCACGACGATTCCGATCTTCCGCTGGCTCTCCGGAATGCTGAACGCGCCTTTGAAATTCGCCGGCTTGCTTGATCGGCCCGGCGAACGGGGCGCGCTCGTGATCAAGCTCGGCCTGACACTTTACGATGTCTTCATTCGCCGGGGGCGGGTCATGCCGGCACATGCGTTTCGCTTGCGCGGCGCCGCTCTTCGCGAGGTTCCGGCTTTGAATCCCGCGATCGTTTGCGCGGCCACCTATTACGACGCCTGGATGTCGTATCCGGAGCGCATCTGTTTGGAGATGGTTTTGGATGCCGAGGCGAGCAACGCGAATTGTCGTGCTCTGAATTATGTCAGCGCGGTCGACAGTGAAGGCGATACGGTGGCGCTGCGCGATGAAATGAGCGGCGAGACATTTAGCGTCAAGCCCAGGGTGGTCGTGAACGCCGCCGGACCCTGGATTGACTTTGTCAACGCCGACTTGGCGCCGCGGCATAAGCGATTCATCGGCGGCACCAAGGGCTCGCATCTGATTTTGGATCATCCGGCGCTGTTGGAAGCGACGGGCGGAAGCGAATTCTACTTTGAAAACAAGGACGGACGGTTGGTCCTGATCTTGCCTTTCTTCGACCGGGTCATGATCGGTACAACCGATACACGCATTGACAATCCCGATGAAGCCGTCACCAGCGATGCTGAGGTCGATTACTTGCTGGCCATGGTCAGCAGAGTTTTTCCGACGGTCAAGCTTGAGCGCTCCAATATCGTCTTCACTTTTTCCGGCGTGCGTCCCTTGCCCTACAGCGAGGGGGACCGCACCGGTCAGATCAGCCGCGACCACAGCATTCAGACGATTGCGCCAGAGGCGGAACGGCTCTTTCCCATTCACTCGCTCATCGGTGGCAAGTGGACGACGTTTCGCGCATTCGCCGAGCAGATCAGCGATCTCGTGCTGAGCGATCTGGGCTTGTCTCGCCGCGTGAGCACGGCAAACCTGCCGATTGGCGGCGGGCGGGACTATCCGCGTGGAGACGTGGCGCGCGAGAAGTGGCTGCGCGAATTGGAATCAGACTGTGGCCTTCCACTTGAGCGGCTGCGGCAGTTATTCGAATGTTATGGCACTAGAGCCGCGCCCGTCGCTCGCTACATTGGCTGCGGAAATGACCGTCCGCTGGCGCATCACCCGCAATATAGCAGGCGCGAAGTCGAATTCATCTTGCGCGAGGAAAAAGTGGAGCGGCTTGATGACTTGCTGCTGCGCCGCTCGCTGATGGCCATGCTAGGCAGTTCGACGCGCGAGTTGCTGCGCGAACTGGCGGAGATTTCGGCCGCGACGCTGGGCTGGTCTGACGCTCGCATGACGCGGGAAATCGCGCGCGCGGAAGAGAATCTGCGCCGCCGGCACCGCGTCGATTTGTCGTCGCCGGGGCTAGCTCAAGCGGACAGCGGTTCCGCTCGCAGTCACCATGAGCATGCTGCCGTTTGAACCCACCGTCTCGTAATCAAGGTCGACGCTTAAAATCGCGTCGGCGCCCAGCGCGCTGGCATTTTGTGTCATCTCGTGCATGGCGATGTCTTTCGCCCGCCGCAATTCTTCTTCGTAGGCGCCCGAACGCCCGCCGACGATATCGCGGATGCCGGCGAACATATCCTTGAACAAGTTGGCGCCCATGATGGCTTCGCCGCTGACGATGCCAAGATATTGCCCAACCGGTCGGCCTTCGACGCTGGGCGTGGTTGTCACGATCATGCGTTTCCTCTTGTCTTCCATTGGCTTCCTCGTAATTGTGATTCGCGCCGTATTTTAGCGGCAGACTTTCACCATGTATAGCGCGATGACCGCTGGACAAACAAGCGGCGCAGAATTGAGTTGACTTGCGGGCTCAGCCATCTAGCGCCAGGCGCAGAAGCTCCTCCGCCGCGGCCGCCGCGGGAAGCTCGCCCGCCATGACCGCCGCTTCGAGCTGCGGCAATGCCGCACGTACTGCTTCATGGCCGTATAGGATATCCCGCCACTGGCGCTCAATCGCGCTGTGCAGCCAGGCGCGGCGCTGTTCGGTCCGCCGTTGTTTGAAGCCGCCGCTGGCTTTCGTTTGCGCCGTGAATTCGCTGATGACTTCCCCAATCTCTTCAATGCCATGGCCCTTCAAGCCGGAAGCCGTCAGCGCGCGCGTCGCCCAGCCGACCGTAGCCGGCGCGACGAATCGCAATGCGCGTTTCATCTGGGCGCGAGCGGCCTGCGCCCGTGCGATATTGTCGCCATCGGCTTTGTTGATGACGACCGCGTCGGCGATTTCGATCACGCCTCTTTTGATGCCCTGCAGTTCATCGCCAGCGCCAGCAATCAGCAGCAGCAGGAGGAAATCGACCATCGAACGGAGCGTCACTTCGTTTTGTCCGGCGCCGACAGTCTCCACGATGATGATGTCGTAGCGAGCCGCTTCGCAGATCAGGATCGCCTCACGCGTCGTGCTGGCGACGCCGCCCAGGACGCCGCCCGTGGGCGAGGGACGGATGAAAGCGTTCTCGTCGCGCGAGAGGCTTTCCATGCGCGTCTTGTCGCCGAGGATGCTGCCACGGTGCAAGGCGCTGCTGGGGTCGATCGCCAGGACTGCCACTTTGTGTCCGCGTTGGGTTAATGCGCAGCCGAAGGTATCGATGAAGGTGCTCTTGCCAGCGCCGGGCGGACCGGTGACGCCGATGCGGACTGATTGGCCGGCGTATGGGAGCAGCTGGGCGAGCAAAGCCTGCGCCGCATTCTTGTGTTGCGGGGCGGCGCTTTCGACCAGGGTGATGGCGCGGGCGAGGGCGGCGCGGTCGCCCCTGAGTACGCCTTTCACCAGGGCGCGTATATCGATGTACTGCCTGTCTGCCTTTTCTTCCATCGCGGTCTTCTGGCGTCGCCTGCCTTTTGTCCATCATACCGTATAGACCTTATCTGTTACACTGGTGGCGAACAGTTCATGACGAGGAGGCTGATCATGGCGCAATATCTGTGGCAAACGTCGCTGACGTCTTCCGCCTGGAAGGATCAAGTATCGGGCAATATCGCGGCGCTCTTTGATGCAGGCAGCGCGGACGCGGCGCATTTTGGCGGGGTCGTCCTGCATGCCTGGGTCGCCTTTGGCGAATATGACTTGATCGCTGTCGTGGAAATGCCAGACAACGAAAGCATGGCCGCTTACGTCCTGGCGATGACGGCAAAGGGACATTATTCCGCTGGCAAAACG
Source organism: Chloroflexota bacterium (assembly GCA_026707665.1). Taxonomy (GTDB): domain Bacteria; phylum Chloroflexota; class Anaerolineae; order Aggregatilineales; family Phototrophicaceae; genus UBA6055. The sequence continues at coordinate 13,465 of JAPOWK010000073.1, read as the reverse complement.
ACCATTCTGCTCAGCGGCGATGAGACCGAGCGGGCGATGAGCCGGGCTGCTTCATTGGGCTGAGTCGGGATCAGTTCCTGGCGTCGCTTTGAGCTTGCTTCAAGCGCCGATTCAGTTCATCCAGCAGCTCTTGCGCCGCGACCGGGATGACCGTGCCGGGACCAAAGATGGCGGCGGCGCCGCGCTCGTAGAGGTACTGGTGGTCGCGCGCCGGGATCACGCCGCCGATCACCACCATCATATCGCCGCGCCCCTGGGTTGCCAATTCCTGCGTCAATTGCGGCAGGAGCGTCTTGTGCCCGGCCGCCAGCGAGCTGATTCCGACCACGTGGACGTCGTTCTCCACGGCCTGTTTCGCCACTTCGGCCGGCGTCTGAAATAAGGGCGCGATATCCACATCGAAGCCCATATCGGCGAAAGCGGTCGCGATCACTTTGGCGCCGCGATCGTGGCCGTCTTGGCCCATCTTCGCCACCATGATGCGCGGACGGCGTCCTTCGTCGCGGGCGAAGTCGTCGGTCATGCGCCGAACGGAGGCTACCGCCGCTTCATCGCTGAATTCGGCGCTATAAACGCCGGCCACTGAGCGAACCACGGCTTTATGCCGCCCCCAGGCAAGTTCCAGCGCCATAGAGATTTCGCCATTGGTGGCTTTGGCGCGCGCCGCTTCAATGGACAGAGCGAGCAGGTTGCCCTCGCCTGATCGCGCGCAGGCCGTCAGAGCTTTCAGCGCTGATTGCACGGTATTCTCGACCCGATCCGCGCGCAGCTGCTGCAAGCGTTCGACTTGCGCCTGACGCACGGCGCTGTTGTCCACTTCGCGATATTCAACCGGGGTCGCTTCCGCGGGCCGATATTTGTTGACGCCGATGATTGTCTCGGCGCCGCTGTCGATATGCGCTTGGCGGCGAGCGGCCGCTTCTTCAATGCGCATTTTGGGCAAGCCCGTCTCCAGCGCCTTTGCCATGCCGCCGAGGTCTTCAATTTCCTGAATGTGCGTCCAGGCGCGCCGGGCGAGGTCTTGCGTCAGTTTCTCCACCAGATAGGCGCCGCCCCAGGGATCGACGACATCGCAGATGCCGGTTTCATGCTGCAAGAAGAGCTGGGTATTGCGGGCGATGCGCGCGCTGAAATCAGTCGGCAGGGCGATCGCCTCGTCGAGGGCGTTCGTATGCAGCGACTGTGTGCCACCGAAGGCGGCCGCCAGCGCCTCAAGGCAGGTGCGCGCGATGTTGTTGAAAGGACCCTGCTGCTGCAAGCTCCAGCCCGATGTTTGGCTGTGGGCGCGCAAGGTCATCGATTTGGGATTCTGCGGGTCGAAAGGCTTGACGAGCTTCGCCCAGAGCAGACGCGCTGCCCGCATCTTGGCAATCTCCATGAAGAAGTTCATGCCGATGCCCCAGAAGAAGGACAGGCGCGGGGCGAAGGCATCGATATCCAAGCCAGCGCCCAAGCCAGCGCGCAAGTATTCCAAGCCGTTTGCCAGGGTGTAAGCCAGTTCGATATCGGCGGTCGCGCCGGCTTCCTGGATATGGTAGCCGCTGATGCTGATGCTGTTGAATTTGGGCATCTCGGCGGCAGTGTAGGCGAAAATATCGGCGATTATGCGCATCGACTCGGCTGGCGGATAGATATAGGTATTGCGCACCATGTACTCTTTTAAGATGTCGTTCTGGATCGTGCCTCTCAACTGGGCGGGCGCGACGCCCTGTTCTTCGGCGGCGACGATGTAAAAGGCGAGCACGGGCAAGACGGCGCCGTTCATCGTCATCGAGACCGACATTTGGTCCAGCGGGATGCCATCAAAGAGGATCTTCATATCAAGCGCGCTGTCGATGGCGACGCCGGCCATGCCGACATCGCCCTGAACGCGCGGATGGTCGGAATCGTAGCCGCGGTGGGTGGCAAGGTCAAAGGCGACTGACAGTCCCTTTTGTCCGGCAGCCAGATTGCGGCGATAAAAGGCGTTGCTCTCTTCGGCAGTCGAGTAACCGGCGTACTGACGAATGGTCCAGGGGCGCGCAGCATACATGGCCGGATAGGGTCCGCGCAAGAAGGGCGGGAGGCCCGCGACGAAGCCGAGATGCTCGGCAGATTCGAGATCGCCGGCGGTGTGCAGCGGCTCGATGTCGATCTGCTCCATGGTCCGCCAGCTGCTTTCGTCAGCGGCTGTGCCCGATTCCGTTTCGAAAGCGGCGCGCCAGCCATCAATGGAGACCTCGTCTTTGGGATCGTAGTCTATTTTGCTGAAATCTGGGAATGCCGTCATGAGCCCTTCTCCGCTTCCGCGCCGCGCGTTTCATAGGGTTCAGCCAGCCGGATGCCTGTCAAGGGAGGCAAGCCTGTTGCTTCGGCAGCGGGTTGCCTATTGGCGTCGTAGGGAAGGGGTGTGCGCCCGAAATCAGAATCGACATAACGATTGACGCCGACCAGCACGGCATCGCCTTTCGCCAGGTCCAGCCGCCGGCGCGCAGCGACTTCTTCAATCTCCGCCTGAATTGCCCCCGACCGCAAAGAGGCGACCAAGCCGCCCGCCGCTTCGATCGCCTGAAAACGCGACCAAGCCGCGCGCGCCAGACGATCGGTCAGCTTTTCCACATGGGGGGCGCCGCCGGCCGGGTCAATAAGCTGGATCAGGCGCAGTTCTTCTTGCAGGATCAGCTGCAAGTTTCTGGACAGCCGCCGTGAGAATTTATCGGTTTTGCCCTGCGGCTGGTCAAAGGGAGCGAGCTCAATGCTGTCGACGCCACCGATGGCTGCTGAGAGCGCCTCGGTCGTCAGACGCAGCAGATTGACGTGGGCATCCAGGCAGGACTTGTTGCGGGATCCGCTGCGGGCATGGACGCGCAAGCGGCGCTCGGCATCGGCCAAGCCAAGCGCCCGCAGTACCTGCGCCCATAGCGACCGGAATGCGCGGAATTTCGCAATCTCGAGGAAAAAGTTTTCTCCAATGGACAAGAAGAAATGGAGCTTGGTTGAGATTGATTCGATGGAGAAGCCGCGATCATTGAGCGTGCGCAGGTACGAGAGGCCCGCGGCGATCGCCAGAGCCAGTTCCTGCACGGCATTTGCGCCGGCGTCGTGATAAACGGCGGTGCTAACGGCGATGCTGCCAAGCTGGGGCGAAGCGGCCTGCACAGTGCGTACGTGCGCCGCCAAGCGCTCGACGGCATCGCGCGGCATGGCGCCAGAACGCGCCAGAGCGCTTAGCGGGTCATAGCCGACGCAGCCGCGTAGCGATTTTAGCGTCTCGTCAGCGAGCGCCACGCGCATCCAAAGGTGCATTTCGGGCGCCCGCGTCTCGGATTGGATGAGGAGCGGAAAGCGGTCCAGCTCGATGTCAGCGAGCGCCGCGCGCATGTCGGCAGCGTCATTCAGCTGCAAGCCGCGGTTCATGGTGATGGCAGTCTGGCCCTGTGCCAGCGCCTCACGCAGCGCCTGATTGAATTCGCGTGGGTTGCCGATGTCGAGTTCCGCCGCGATCAGCCAGGGCCGGGCGCGATAACCGGCCGCCTTCGATCCGCGGACGTAGGGGAACTGACCGGGCAGAGAGCGATGGTGGTAAATCTCGGCGAGATCATCGGCGTGGGGAAGGGGATGGATCTCGATGCCTTCGTATGTCTGCGTCAAGAGGCTGTCGAAGGCTTCGCCTCCAAGCGATCTCACGACGGCTTCAAGCCATTGCTCTCGCGCCGCAGCTTGAAACTCAGAAAATAATGCTTCAGCCATAGTCGGTTCGCCGCTAGCCCATGCGGTCTTGGCGAGCCATTATACAAGCCGACAGTGAAGCATGGAATCGTCTGGACCTCACCAGGTGACCCAGAGCGAGGCGGGACCGCGGAATGAAATGTTGCGCGTGTACTCCAGCGCTTGATCGGGCATGAGACGCATGTTCGGCAGCGCGCCCGTTAGGGTCTCCAGCAGGATAGCCATCTCCAGCCGGGCGAGTGGGGCGCCGACGCAATAGTGAATCCCGTAGCCGAAGGCGAGATGATCTTTGAGATTGTCGCGACTGTTGATGATCAGATCGGGCTCGGGAAAGACGGCTGGGTCGCGATTGGCCGAGTGGAGCATCAGCAGCAGGTCGGCGCCGGCTGGAATCTCGACGCCGGCGATGGTGGAGGCCACGGCCGCCCGACGCCGCCAGGCACAGACTGAGGGATCATAGCGCATCATTTCTTCCAGCGCCTGCGGGATGGTCTCGGGCGCGGCACAGAGCGCCTCCCACCGTTCGCGCGCGGTCAGAAGATGGAGCAGGGCGTTGTTGATTTGGGCGGTGGTGGTTTCGTGGCCCGCCACCAGCAGGGTGATCATGCAACTGGCGATTTCGTTGAGCGTCAGCACGCTGTCGTCGCCGGCGCGCATCCGAATCAGATCGCTGGTGAGATCGTCTTGCGGATGGCGGGCTTTTTCGTGCACCAGGCCGACAACGTAATGCCAGAAGGGCAAGAGGTTCTGCGTCATGGCAATTTGCTCGGCGGCGGTTGGGCGGCCATAGTAGAGCTTGATGCGATTGCCAGCCCAGGCTTTCACCTGGGGCACATCAGCAGCGGGCACGCCCAAGACATGAAAGAGCACATAAGCGGGATATTCGTAGGTAAGTTCGGCGACGATGTCGAGCGGCGCGCTATCGGCGATGCGCTCGACGCCGCGCTCGGCGATGCTGCGGATGGCGGGCGCGAAGCCCTTCATCCGCCGGGGCGTGAAGAGACGATTGACCAGGGCGCGGATGCGGGTGTGGCTCGGCGGCACATTGTTGGAGAGGACAGGTTCGGGACTGTAGTCGCCGTCCGCGAGCAGACCCTGGACGGCTTCGGAGAAGGGCACGATCGGCGTGATGGTGTTGGCGGCGGTGTAGGTCTCATGGTCGCGGAAGATCGTCTTGATGTCGGAATAGCGCGTGATGACCCAGTAATCGATGTCGGGGCTGTAGAAGACGGGCTGCTTGCGGCGGGCTTGGGCGAGCAGGGGGAAGGGGTCGCTGAGGTCGAGCGGGTCGAAGGTGGCGCTGGGGTCGTGGTGAGGGCAGGCAGACATGCGGTCGGAACTTGCATCTATCTTGGAAGCGGATATTGTAGCGCCTCGACAGATCAATAGACAGGCTGCAAGGAGCCACGTTTGCCGCTGGTGATTCGGCAGGCCGCGGGTGAGTGTTTCAGTTTTACCTGCCAAGCGCGTCAAAGACATTGCGCAGGAGCAGCGAGCCATCAGCCGGCGCGATTAGTAGCCATTGCCCGTCCAGGGAAAGCCACGTTTGAATGTAATAGTCATACGGTTGCGCCATGATCTCATCGTTCAGGAGCTCATGACGCTGGCCCGTCTCCAAATCTACATAAAGGATGTAACTGTACGCGTTGACCAATAGCGAGGAGTCATCAAGCCATATTACGAGTTCGCGCTGTGGCTTGTACATGAGGCTCCAAAGCAATACCGTCGTCAGCCCGGTCTGGCGGTCGTAGACGTAGTAGTCGCCGCTTGCGCCGTGGTTGTAGTGCGGGAAATTGCGCAGGACCCAATAGCGATTATCGGGGCTGTGCGAAATCAAGATCAGCGCTGCCTCCGTTTCCATCCCGATAAACTCATGCATGGGCTGCAATCGACTGGAATCGCCTTCGTGCCAGATTAGAAAGTCGCAGCTTACAGACAGGTCTTGCTCGGGGAAGTCCCAGACTATTAGTCCAGAGCGGGGCGGGCCGTAGCACAGCCAAACGTTGAGACGCTGGACGGTTTTCTTGGCCGGATTGACGATCACTACGCCATCATACCGCTGATGATCGAATAGCATCTCGCCAGCGTGAAAGAGGGTTACGACCTTCTCGCCGCCGTCGACCAGCTGAAATTTGAGGCCCGGTTCATCGGGAAAGAGCCCGGCAATATCCAGGCGCGCCACCGCGTTGTCGTCAAGGTCGAGAAGTGGCGACTCAACCGGCGGGAATTCATATTGCGACCATTCGCCTGAGGCTGGATCGAGAAAGAGCCAGGCCGACTCGGGTCGCAGCCATGGGTACTGCAAAGAGTCCACCGCCAGGGCGAAGCCATCGTCGACGGCGACAATATCGGGCCTGTCATCCAGGGCGCCGGCATCCAGCACCGCTCGCCATCCGCTAAGGCTGCGGCTTACATATTCAGCGGCTGGTTCCTGGGCGCTGACGACTTGAAAAGCGAACGCGACCAGAAAGAAGGTTGATAGCAAGAATCTCATCTTTCCATGCTCCTATCGGTAGCTCGTTAATCTTACTCGGCGGGCGCGTCTGGGATTTGGCGCAGAAATAGTGAACCGTCTACGCTGGTGGCGACGAGCCAGCGCCCGTCCCTTGACAGCGTCGGCGTCTTATACGCGGCGTCTCCCGGAAGCAGCGCCAGCTCACGGCGCAGGAGTTCGTGGCGCGTCCTGTTTGTCATGTCCAGATACAGTATGAAATCGTCCGCTTTGGCCATGAGCGTATGGTTGTTGAGCCAGAGAACGAAATCGCGCCCCAGCTTTCCCGGCAGGCGCCAAAGCATTACGGTTGAAAGCCCCGTCTGGCGATCGTAGACATAGAATGGACCTGGATCTTCAAAGAAAATGTCTTTTTCACCCAGGACCCAGTAGCGATGATCCGGACTATGGGATATCAAGTGCAAAGCGCTCTGCTGGTTTCGGCCGATGAAGGCGAAGGTACGTTCCGTGCGTGTTGAATCACTGTCATGGTGGAATATCGCATTGCAGATCACGGACATGTCTTGGTCCGGGAAATCCCAGACGACGAGTTCCGCATTCGGGGGTCCCTGGCAATACCAGACATAGTTTCCCTTGGCATTCTTCCTAGCTGGATCGATGATCAGTACAGTGGTGTAAAGACCTAATCCTTCGTAGAATTCGACGTCGGGAATCAGGAAGGCGAGCTTGCGTCCTGCATCGACTAACTGGTACTTGATGCGCGGGTCGTCAGGCACCAAATCGCTGATATCGAGCAACGTCAGCAATTCCTCGTTGAGGTCGAGCAGAGCCTGTTCGGCTTGCGGGAACTCGTATTTTGACCAGTTGCCCGAAACTGGATCGTAGCGCAGCCAGGTAGAGTCGAGGCGCGCGCCTTGCGCCACGAAAGAGGCCGCGGCCACGGCGAAGCCGCCATCAACAGCGATGATATCGGGCTGGGGCTGGAGCGTTCCGGACGGCAAAACGGTTTCCCATCCGTCCAAGTGATGGACAGCAATCTCAGCCGCCGGTTCCTGCGCGCTGGCGGATTGAAGAGCGAGCGCAAATATCAGCACGGTTAAGGGCAAAAATCTCATCTCTGAACGCTCCAATCCGATTGCGGTACTTAGGCTGATTCTACGCGCCGAATGGAGGAAACAATGATTTCGTAGGCGTCGGGTGGGGTAAAGCGTTGGTTGACTCGCGCCTGCATTGTTCGGTTCGCTGAAACACGCGCGCCTGCCAGTGTGTGGTCGTCACGCGCCAAGCCATAAAGGCGTACTCATTTCGCGCGGAATTGGTTATCATTGCCTCTCAAAGTCGCACGATAAGCAGAGGGGCAATGATGACAGTGAAACTGGGCATCATCGGCGCGGGACGCATCGGACGCTTGCATGCCAATACCTTAACGACGCGGGTGCCTGGCGCGAAGCTGGTGGCGGTCGCCGATACCTTCAAAGACGCGGCGAAAGCGGCGGCGGAAGATTATCGCATTCCCGATTTTACGGCGGACCCGAGCGAAGTCATTCAGAGCGGCGACATTGACGCGGTCGTCATCTGCTCGTCAACCGATACGCACTGCCGTTTCATCATTGAGGCGGCACGGGCGGGCAAACAGATCTTCTGCGAGAAGCCCATCGCCTTTGACCTGGCTGAGATTGACGAAGCGCTTACGGCGGTGGACGAAGCCGGCGTGCAATTGCAGATCGGCTTCAACCGGCGCTTTGACGCCAATCACGCGCGGCTGAAGCTAGCCCTCGAAAGCGGCGAGATCGGCGAAGCGCATACACTGACGATCATCAGCCGCGATCCCGCGCCGCCGCCGATCGACTATATCAAGGTGTCCGGCGGTTTGATGATGGACATGATGATCCACGATTTCGACATGGCGCGTTTCCTGTTGGGCGAGGTCGAAGAGATTTATGCGCTGGGCGATGTCAAGATTGACCCGGCGATTGGCGAAGCGGGCGACATCGACACGGCGAAGGTGATGCTGCGTTTTGAGAACGGCGCCTTCGGCAGCATCGAAAACAGCCGGCAGGCGGTGTATGGCTACGATCAGCGCGTGGAAGTCTTCGGCAGCAAGGGCGCGGCGACGACGGGCAATTGGCATGCCAACGCAGTGACCATTAGCGATGCCGCGAGCGTAAGGCGCGATCTGCCATTGCATTTCTTCGTCGAGCGCTACATCGAAAGTTATGTGGCAGAGATGATCGCCTTCGTCGATGCGATTGCAAACGGGAAAACCGTTCCTGTGGTCGGCAATGACGGACGCGTCCCGGTGCTGATGGCGATGGCGGGCATGCGCTCGCTGCGCGAGAATCGGCCGGTTCGGCTGGATGAAATCGAAGGATAGCCTGCATGAGCAAGACTTACGATTCCCTGCACATGGGGCGTAGTTCCATCGATCTGTATTCCAACGATATTGGCACGCCCTTCGTCGAGATCGACAGTTTCGCCGCTTATGTCGGCGGCTCGCCGACCAATATCAGCGTTGGCGGCCGGCGGCTTGGGCTGAAGACGGCGCTGCTGACCGCGGTCGGCGCTGATCCAGTCGGCGATTTCATCTTGCACTTTCTCAACAAGGAAGGCGTGGAAACACGCTTCATCCCGCGCAAGCCGGCGCATCGCACATCGGCCGCCGTGCTGGGCATTGAGCCGCCGGACAAGTTCCCGCTGGTTTTCTACCGCGATAATTGCGCCGATATCAACTTGAATATCGATGATGTGCTGGCGGCGCCGGTGGGCGATTGCAAGATGTTTCAATTCGCCGGCACCAATTTGAGCCTGGAGCCGAGCCTTAGCGCGACGATGTTCGCGGCGGAGTTGGCGCGGGACGCCGGCGCGACCGTCATCTTTGATGTCGATTTCCGCCCCGACCAGTGGCACGATGTGCGCGCGTTTGGCGTGGTGGCGCGGAGTGTGCTGCGGCTGGTGGATGTGGTGATCGGCACCGAAGACGAAATCAACGCGGCGATGCTCAGCGATGTCTCGCAGATGAGCCTCACCCATTCCCAGGTGTCGGATACGAAAGTGGCAGGCGATACGCGCTCGGCAATCGAAGTGATGCTGCAGCTGGGTCCGGAGGCGGTGGTCGAGAAGATCGGACCGGAGGGCGCGCGCATTCACTTGAATGACGGCATTGTCATCGACGCGCCCGGCTTCCCGGTGGAAGTAACCAATATCCTGGGCGCGGGCGATGCCTTCGGCGGCGGCTTCGTCTACGGCTTGGTCAATGATTGGGGCTGGTATAAGTCGGCGCGCTTGGGCAATGCTTGCGGCGCCATCGTCGTCACCGAGCATGGCTGCGCCAATTTCATGCCGACCATGCCGGAGGTGGAGGCATTCGTCGCGCCTTATGGCGGGCTGGATTCATGAATTAACCACAGAGGACACAGAGTACACAGAGGGTCATGTATAGATTGGCTGTCTGTAGGGGAGCGCAAAATAAAGAGGGCTGTAGGGGCGACCCTTGGGTCGCCCACGCGGATGGATGAATAGACTATGGACGAGAACCAAACCAACGGCAACGAGGCGCCGGAAGCCTGGATCGCCTGGATGAGCGCCGATGACCTGCTTGAGCGGGCGCGGGAAGAGCGAGCGGAACTGGAGGCGCTCTGGCGCGGGCTGAGCGACGAGCAGATGACCCGCCGCCCGGGTCCGCAGCCGGATTGGTCGGTCAAGGACGTGATCGCCCATATCACCTGGTGGGAGCAATCGATGGTCAACTGGGTCTCGCGCGCGCTGAGCGGCGAGATGTTGGCGCGGACGGAGACGCCGGACGAGATCAACGCCCGCATCCACGCCGACAACCGCGACCTGCCGCTGTCCGATGTGCTGACGCTGTTCGAAGCGAGTTTTCCGCTGGTCGAGGCGCTGCTGGAGCGGCTGGATGATGACGAAATCAATGACGCCACCGTCTGCAATATCCGCGATATGCCGCTACTCTACTTCATCGTCGGCAATACCTTCGCCCATTACGCCGATCACCAGGAGGACATGCGGGTGTATGTTGAGGGGCTGGAGCGTTGACTTTTGAACTTATTTGAACAACAGAGGGCGCAGAGAACACAGAGAAAAGAAACTGTCTCGATTGGCTCTCTGCGCCCTCTGCGCTCTCTGTGTTTAGATTGGCTTGACGTTGCGATGGGGGTAAACCGACATGAAGTACACATCAGAAACGATGCTGGTGAAATCGAAGGACAGCGGCGGGTCGGGCATCTTCGCCGAGGTCAGCGCCGGGCAAGCTGGCTGGGACTACCTCAACATGGCGGCGATGCGCTTGGGGCGGGGCGAGAGCTTCAGCGTCGAAACGCGCGAGCACGAGAACGCCACTGTCATCCTGGGCGGCGTCTGCGATATCGTCACCTCCGATGGCGAGTTCAAGAATGTCGGGCGGCGTCCCGATGTCTTCAGCGGCATGCCCTACGCGCTCTATATCTCGCGGCGCAAGCAATTCGAGATCACGGCGGTCAGCGACACGCTGGAATTCGCCTCTTGCTGGGTACCGACCGATCAGGATTATCCGACGCAGCTGGTGACGCCGGACAAGAGCGAGATCGAACTGCGCGGCGGCGGCAATGCCTCGCGGCAGATCAACGGCATCTTGCCGCCCGGCTTCAACTGCCATCGCATCGTGGCGGTCGAGGTCTACACGCCATCGGGCAACTGGTCCAGCTATCCGCCGCACAAGCATGATGTGCATAAAGAGGACGCGGAGGGCAATTTACTGGAAGCCGACCTGGAAGAGATCTACTTCTACAAGATCGATCATCCGGGCGGCTACGCCTACCAGCGCGTCTACAATGACGACCGCAGCATCGACGGCGTCATGATGGCGCAGAATCATGACAGCGTGCTGGTGCCGGAGGGCTACCATCCGGTGGTCAGCGCGCATGGGTATACGACCTACTACCTGAACTTCCTGGCTGGCAGCGCGCAGTCGCTGGCGAATAGCGATGATCCGGCCTACAGCTGGGTGCAGGGGACCTGGACGTTTAAGGATCCCAGGTTGCCGATTGTGCATCACGGGATGGAGGGGTAGGGGCGGCGCTCGCCAAAACCTCGCCTTGTTGGTTACATTCTCATACGTAAGCAGATACAATTGTAAAGTGGTTTCCACTCAAGAGAGGTAATCCGGTGAACTATTGGCTCGAAGCAAGCATTGAGTATGCGAACCAACGAAACTATCTGGATAATCTTTTTCAGGTTTATCCGACGATTCCTGAAGGTCTTCGAGATATTGATGACGATGTGTGGGAAACTGTTACTGTTGCTTTTGAGCGCGGAGACGACATCAGGTTGTTGGAAAGTCTGTTACGCCTTGAATTGTTTCCGATAAAGGATTCCTACGTGGCATATCTGAAAAAAGATCGCGATGCTATCAGACGCAATCCAGCGACTGTGTCCAGACTTTGCGGAAGGTTATACGAGCTTGGCCTAAACAAGATATACGAGAATTCGTCTCAGCCCAAAGAAACCAATCGACAGATTGGGCCGATGTTCAGAAATTGGGTCAATAAGAAAACCTTGGGGCTTTTGCCCACTGGTATAGATAGATTTATGAGTACGACGGAAAATGCAATTCTTGAAGCCAGTGATGCCGCTTCCATGGAATTTGCCAACAGGTATCTCAACTACACACAGAACAAGGGACTCGATTTCGTCGCGCGCTTCAACGGTAAGTACATTATCGGCGAGGCGAAGTTTCTTACAGATATCGGTGGTCACCAGAATGCACAGTTTAATGATGGTGTTGCGATATTTGGGCAACAGAACTTACGAGCGATCCCAATAGCAATTCTCGACGGCGTACTATATATCAAGAGTAAAAATAAGATGCACAAGGACATCACCTCAACTCTGAAAGACCGTCACATAATGAGCGCACTTGTTTTGCGGGAGTTTCTTTATCAGGTATGAGAACATGCAACTTTCATATAGCAATAAAAGACCCGAACGCACGATTCTTCGCAGTGTAGCCCCCCTTACGCTCCAATCTGCGTTTGCGAGTGAGTCTGGAAACACCCTTATACAGGGAGAAAACTTATCCACTCTTGCCTCCCTGCTAAACACATACTGTGGTCAGGTTCATCTGGTATATATTGACCCGCCGTTTGCCACCAATGAGACATTCAAGATGAGTGGTACTAGGGCTCGCACTGTCAGTGGCAGTGGAGATATTTTGGCCTATGACGATACGATGACTGGCGACAAATACTTCGAGTTTCTTAGAGAACGGCTGATATTCTTGCGCGAATTATTGGCAGACACTGGTTCAATTTATCTTCACATTGACTACAAAGTTGGACACTATGTGAAAGTAATCATGGATGAAGTGTTTGGTGCAAATAATTTCAGAAATGATGTTACCCGAATAAAGTGCAATCCGAAGAACTTCAATCGAAAATCATATGGAAACATTAAGGATCTTATCCTTTTCTACTCCAAGTCTGACAAAATGACCTGGAACGATCCACGATTGGCCTACTCAGCGAAGGACGCCGAAAGACTGTTCAAGAAATCTGACGCAAACGGCCGACGGTACACAACCACTCCGCTTCACGCGCCTGGTGAAACTCGTAACGGCGATACTGGTGGAAAGTGGAGAGACTTAGAACCGCCTGAAGGCCGGCATTGGCGTGTATCGCCAGAAACACTCGAAAAGTGGGATCAGGACGGAATAATTGAGTGGTCTCCTACAGGGAATCCTCGTAAGAAGATATACATGGACGAACGGCGCGGCAAGAAAGCCCAAGACATTTGGGAATATAAAGATCCCGCATATCCTGAATATCCGACACAGAAGAACATTGAACTCTTGAAGTTCATTATATCAGCATCATCTAGAGATGGTGATTTGGTGCTCGACTGTTTTGCCGGATCTGGTACGACTCTCGTTGCTGCTGAACAACTAGGAAGGCGCTGGCTTGGAATAGACCAGTCTGAGCCCGCAATAGAAGCCTGCCAAAAGCGACTGACAGCCATTGGCGCTGACTATAATCTTCTATACGACGCGGCGCTTGACATGCCAGTATACATGTCCGATGAGCCGCGCCAAAGAGGACTCTGGCGTCAATTCGCAGATGATTCTACTTGAGCCACCATCCCGCGACCATTGCCAAAAACGCGGGACGGCAAATGCTCATTACAGAGTCGCCCCAAAACTCCCCCTCTGCAATCGTGGGACAATGGGTTGAACTTGAGTCAAACGCCTGAAAGGACACCGCCGCATGACACCACCCACCACCCGCCTCACCATGGCCCAAGCCCTCGTCCGCTACCTCG
>JAPOWK010000054.1 GCA_026707665.1 Chloroflexota bacterium | reverse complement strand
TGCTGATCTTCTATCTGGCCCTGCAGCGCGCCTTCATCGAAAGCATCGCCACCTCCGGCATCAAAGGCTGAGCCGGAAAGTCCTTAGGCCAGCAGCCCCCGCGCGAACGCCAAATCCTTGGCAATCAGTTCGTCCACGTGCTCCTCATCGCTGTACTCAGCCGAGAAGCAGATCGGTCCCTCATAGTTGATCGCCTCGAGCTTCGCAATTACCCCCGCCCAGGACGCCCGGCCCTGCGCGCCCGATGTCCAGTAGATTTTCCACTCGGCGACTTCGGCTTCCGGTCCGCTGACCCGCCGCCAGTAGGCATTCTTCAAGTTGACCACGCAGAGATGCGGCGCCAGCACATCAAGCGCGGAGTCGCTGTTCATGCCTTCGAGCGCGTTATGGGCTGGGTCCCAGACCGCCGCCACATGGCGCGGGTCATAATCCTTCACCAGGTTGTACATGCCCATTTCATTGACGGGCACGAAGAGGCCCGAGTGATTTTGGATGCCAATCTGAAAGTCATAACCCTCGCAGAAGGGCAGGGCGGCATCCAACTGACGGCGCGCTTCCGCTTCCGCTGACCAGTAGTCCAGGTCATGCTGCCAAAACATGACGCGGTTCATGCCGATGCCGGCCTCGGCGCAGGCGCTGTACAGCCGTTCATCATCCAGCGGAAAATCAGCAGTAACATTCAGGACGCCGATGCCGTGCTCGCCCAATACTTTCACCGCCGCTGGCAAATCCTGCTCGATATTCGCAGGCTCGACTTGAAAGCCGGGCCGTACCGGCAGCTCGATCCATTCGAAGCCCAGCGACCCGATATGCCGCGCCAATTGCCGCAAGGGCAGCGTCTTCCAGGGCTTGGTGAAAACAGCCAATTGGTTCATTCGGCAAACTCCGCCTAGCTCTTGGTCGGCATTATGGAGAGAAAGTCGATGTGGACACGCGGCGGCAAGCTGGCGAGGAAGACGACCGTCGCCGCGATGTCTTCGGACTGGATCATCTTGGTTTTCGCCTCTCGACTTGGTTGGACCGGTCGGCGATCCATGATCGGGGTGTTTCCAGCGCCGGGATTGAGGAGGCAGGCGCGCACCCCGTGCGGATTGCCCTCTTCGTTGGTGACCGTATTCAGCGCTTCCATGCCGATCTTCGAGGCGCTGTAACCAACGCCGGCGAGCAGGCTGGGGTACATGCCGGCGCGCGATGCGATATTGACGATCAAGCCATCGCCGCGTTCAATCATCTCGGGCATGACCGCCTTGGTGAAGACGAAAGCGCTGGTCAAATTCACCTCCAACAGCTCGCGCCATTGCTCGGCCGAAGTATCGGCGATGGAGCGCTCAGTGTGGTTGAAGCCGGCGTTGTTGACCAGCACGTCAATCGGCCCGAGAGCCGCCCTTGTCTGCTCCAGCGTCGCGACGATCTGCTCGTTATCGCTGACATCAGCCGGGCAAACCAGCGCCTGACCGCCGCCCTTCAGCGCGCGCGCCGCTTCCGCGGCAGATTCGAGCAATTCTCGCCGCCGCGCGACCAAGCTCACATTGGCGCCCGCCGCCGCGCAGGCCAGCGTGATTGCTTCGCCGAAGCCGCTGCTCGCGCCCGTTACGATTATGTTCTTGCCATCCAGTGCTCCCATGTATCCCTCCCGTTTCGTCAAATCTGAACCTCGATTTCATGCGGATGCTGAATAGTAGTCTGTAGCAACGGTGGGCGAGCCACCGGCTCGCCCGTACAGCTGTTGCGATGTATATGGAACAACACTCATAAGGCCGTCGCTATCCATCGCTTTGAAGTCACTTAAGCCATCGTGTCGAGCATATCGCGCGTGACTTCGTAACGCAATGTGCCTTCGCCGAGGAAACGCGCCACCTCGTCCACCGTGATTTCTCCTTGACGTTTGTAGGCTTGATGCGTGACGGCGGCGATATGCGGTGTGATGATGAGGTTGTCCAGCCCGCGGAAGGGGCTGTCGTCCGGCAGCGGCTCCTGGTCGAAGACATCCAGCGCCGCGCTGATCCGCCCCTTTTGCAGTTCAGCCAGCAGCGCCGCCTCGTCGATGAGATGGGCGCGCGCTGTGTTGATGAATATGGCGCCGTCGCGCAGCCAACTCAACTGTTTGGCGCCAATCATGCGATAAGTCTCGGCGGTCGCCGGCGCCTGCAAGGTCACGATGGGGCATTCGCGCATCAGCGTCTCCAGCGGGACTTTACGCGCGCCCAGCGCCGCCGCGCTGTCTTCGCTGACGTAGGGATCGTAGAGCGAGACATGCGCCTCCAGCGCCAGCAATCGGCGAATGACGGCGCGCCCAGTATAGCCGGCGCCAATCACGCCGACTCGGTTCCCCGCCAATTCGGCGCCCGCTGGCAGCTCCCGCGCCGCCGCCCAGCCCTCGTCATGGAAGGCGCGATCGATCTTATGATAATTCCGCAGGCAAAGGAGGATCAGCGCCACGGTCGTTTCGGCAACTGGAATCGACATGGAGTAAGCGACATGGGTGACGCGTCTTCCAGCGGCGAAGGCGGGTGGCGGCAGCAATTGCTTGATCGAGCCGGCCGAATGCGCGATCAGTTTCAGCCGGTCAGCTTCGGCGAGTATCGCAGCGGAAAATGAGGGGCTGCCCCAGCTTGTGATGACGATATCGTGACCGCCGATGAGCGCGCTCAGTTGCGCCTCGCTGAGGTCGCCCGCTTGCGCCGGCATCGTCACATCGCCCAAGCCGCGCAGCCGCACTTGCTGCGCTGGCGCGAAGAGCCGGTCGTAGAGCGCCGGGCGCAGGGCGATTAAGATCTTCGGTCTCTCCGTTGCCATTCGACCACTCCAATATCGTCTTTATCCGCGTTCCCCTGTTTTACCACAGCCGCTCACAAGTTCACTCATGGAAGATTAGGAACCCGAGAAAACCTGGAACTCGGCTGTGGTGATGGGCGAGCAAGTTGGTCGCTCCAACAGGGCTTGTCAGCAAATGGGCGTTTGACGCGCAATGCTACCCCTCATCCGCGGCCCCCGCTCCCACAAGGGGAGAGGGGGAGCTAATGATTTTGACATTTGCGAAATGAGCCCCTCCCTCTGTATGGGGGAGGACACTACAGTTTTTCAGCGATGGGAATATCATTGCGAATTCAGTGTTGTCTTGGGCGTATACGGGCGACTCACTGGGTCGCCCCTACAATTATCGCCCTATAAGATGCTTGTGATTATTGCCCTGTCACTTTTGCAACCATTCGCACCAAACCTATCTTGTCCTCAGATCTGTATGGGGGAGAGGATTGGGGTGGGGGCTTTGCAAATGCGTGTAGTTCAAATTCGATTCGTTCATGGTGGCAATCAATTGAGCAAGACGCTCATACTTGGTACACTTGTAATGCAGCGCAACCAGAGGAACGATCCCATGCGACGCGTAAGTTCGCAGATCATCGCCGCCTCGCCCAACGATCTCAAGAACAATCGCCTCGGCTTGATGAGCGAGGCGCAGTTAAAGTCGCTGCAAGGGCAGATCGACCAGTTTGAGGCGCGCATGGCACAGTTGACGCGGCGCGCCGTGAAATTGGCCATCGCCATCACGATTATGGTGGTGGTTCTGACCTTCGTGCGCGTGCTGGCTTTGCCCTTGGCGCTGGCGATCGAAGTGGCGGTGGTCGGCGTCATGATTTACCTGACGACCGACTACAATCGCTTTCTGCGGTTGCTTACCATGGATCGCGAGGCGGAAGCGGTGCGGATCGTCAAGGGGCGCACGAGCCGCTACACGCTGCGCACCCATCCCCTCTATCTGACGCTGCGAATCGAGCTGCAAACCTACAAGCTCTTGGATGGCGCGCTGGCGCGTCAATTCATCACGGGCGAGCTGTATCAATATTACGTCTTGCCGCAATCGAGCGTGGTTATCGCGGCCGAAAGTATAGGCGAGAAGAATTCGCGTTATCTGCTCTAACCGGGGCGCCTTCGCAGCGGCGCAGGATGCGGATGCTGCGCGCGTTGCCATGATAACGCTCGATCCAGCCCCATTTCTCCAGCTTGTCCAAATGTCGTATCACGCCGGAATTCGATTTGAAGCCCTCGTCAGCGGCGATTTCCCCGAGCGTCGGCGGGAAGCCGAATTCGGCAGTGTAGCGGCAGATGAAGGCGAAAATGCGTCGGCTGCGATTGTCGCGATATTTCATGAACGGGGTCCCTTTCCCAAGATGACTTTCTTAAGACTGTTACAGTATAGCATAAGAGCGAACATCTGTTCTATGTCTTTTGAAGAATCTTTCGCTATTTCTGGTCCGCTCGTTTTGCGTTAAACTAGGCGCGTTGCAAAGTG
Source organism: Chloroflexota bacterium (assembly GCA_026707665.1). GTDB lineage: Bacteria > Chloroflexota > Anaerolineae > Aggregatilineales > Phototrophicaceae > UBA6055. The sequence goes on along the minus strand of JAPOWK010000054.1, from coordinate 44,310 downwards.
CCCAATCCCGGAGAGCCGCACGATGGCAAATACCGCCCGCCAGTGGTTTTACTCAACCCCCGAGCCGCGCCCCTACTACATTGAAGAGCGCGTGAATCACTCCTTGTGGAACAATCGTCTGCAGAATGTCTTTATGAGCTGCACGCAGGCGGAAGCGCCGATCCAGATGGAGGGCAGCCTGGAAGGCATGCCGATATATTTTGAATTCGTCTCCGGGCAGTATTTCACCTTGCGCATGGGCGAGGAGCGCAAAGACGTCATCGGCACCGTCCGTCAGATTCTGCTCGGCTTGAAGCCGACTTTCACCTACCAGGATGTGGACGGCATGTTCGTTGTCGAATGGCATACCGACGGTGGCGAGGCTCGCTGGAGCGAGATTCAGGGTGATCCTGCCTTTCAGGGCTTGCGCCGGATGCGGCTGAATTAGCGCTCTTGACACCAACTCCTATTTGGTTCAGGCAGCCGAGGGTCGCGCAGGTCGCGTAGACACTGACCGCCGACACGAACGACTGAAGGAGAGCCAAACCAGGCTGCTTCTATAACCAGTTGTAGGCTTTTTCAAAAATTGAATCTCAGTTAGGTATCTCTACGGTTGCGGTGTGGAGTGCGAGCCGTATGATAGTGTAATGGAAAGAGCTTGTAGCGGCGCCTATACATTTGATACTTCAGAGTCGCGCGCTAGCCAGTTGGATCATTTATGAATGATGCCGCTAAGCCCGGCCTGGGCGCGATAATGCTTGATGATGTTTGGAGTCCATGATATGCCATTGATTCTTTCAACCGCGACTTTGTGACTACAGGTCCCCTCGAAATGGCCAATGCAATTCGTATCGTATTGATGTTTTTCGGTCTAGCGCTGGCGCTCTTCGGCATCGGTGTCGATTATCTCCTGCCTGGCACAAGCCCCGGTCTCAACCTCCCGCAACTGCTGATCATATTTGCCGGGTTGGCAATCTCGGTCGTCGCCTATATATTTCGCCGGCCCACGTTTCGACGGGGTCTGGTTGCTGGCTCGCGCCGAAGCATCATGGCGGCAGTGCTGGTCACGCTAATAACGCTGCTGGCTTTGGAGTTGCTTTTGACCTTAGGCGGCATGTCAGTCTACTTTCAGGGTGATGGGGCGATTGACAATATCCCGCCTGAACGCCGGTCATATTGTGACGAAGCCGGCTGCCGATACAATTATGACGTGGTTCGCGAGCGGTGCGCGGATGGAGAACTGAGCGGCAGATACTGCACTGTCAATCGACAGGGATTCGCGGACGATGAAGACTTCGTCGCCAGCGCGGATTACGCGGAACGAATACGGGTATTGGCGCTTGGCGATTCTTACACGCATGGATTCTCGGCAGAGGTCGGCAAGTCTTTTGTCGAGACAGTCGAAGCGCTGAATCCCGAGATTGTCGTGTGGAATGCAGGGATTATCGGCAGCGGGACGAATCAGGCGGTCGCGTCCTTTGAATTGCTCGCGCCGATTCTCCAACCCAATCTTACGATCCTGGGCTTCTACTGGAATGACTTTCATGAAAACCTGGTGCCGATAAAGTTTCGCTTTGAAGTCGAAAACGAACGTGGACAGACCGTATTTCTCAGACCCTTCCGATTCGATGCCTGGGACAACCTCGTTCCCATCGACGAGCCGACGGCGATCCATTTGGCTACCCATGGCGTCTATCCGCCGGCGAACGAAATCGAGCGCCTTCTAGGAAGCGCGCGCTTGGGCACGCTCGTCTTGCGCTTGCGGGATAACATCGCCGAAATCGGCAAAGCCGAAAGACGCTTGGCAAAAAGCGTTGAACTCACTCGCGGATACTTGCGCCAACTGCGCGACCTGGTATCTTCGCAGAATTCCGCGCTTCTGGTCATTCTGATCCCGGGCAGCCATGAAGCGGAGACCGAGAGCGAGCACTACAATATCGCCATTGACCTGATGGAAGAGTTGGAAATGCCTTATATGGCGCTGAACAGCATCATGATTGCGGACGAAGATTACGCGCCGCCCCCCGAGGGCCACTGGAATTCCGCGGGCCATCAGAAAGTTGGCGCACTACTTTCCAACTGCCTCCAGGTTTTCGTCGCCAGCGACAAACTGGGCGACTGCGAGCATGTGGTCATGCCTTGAGACATTGATGGACTTTTCTTGTCTTGCTCATTCCCGGCGCTGCTAGCCAACTTGAACCGCCCAAGATAATCCTGATCTGGCACGACGACTTGAGGGACAATGACCGCGTTGGCAAGCTTGATTCGTTAAGATGGCAGCCAATGACGCAAGCATTCGCGCGATTATGCGCTATCATGTTTGGAGTCAATGAGGTTCGCCTCATAAAGTCGGTCGCCATAATCTGGACAAGGGTCCAATCGAGATGGTAACGGTAATCCGAATCGTCTTGATGCCGTTGGGACTTATGGTCGCGTTCTTCGGCATCGGCCTTGATTTTCTCCTCCCAGGCGCCAGCCCAGGTCTCAACCTGCCGCAACTGCTGATCATACTTGCCGGGCTGGGTATTTCGGTCGTCGCCTATAAATTGCGCCGTCCCGCTTTTAGACGGCGACTAAAGGCTGGATCCCGCCGAAGCATGATTTCGGCAGCGTTGGTCACGGTCATTACGCTTTTGGCTCTGGAGCTGCTATTGACCGTGACTGGCATGTCGGTCTATTTTGAAAGATATGAGAGAAATTACGATTTCCATCTTGGTGGCAGGCAATTCTGTGACGCTGCCGGTTGCCGCTGGAATTACGAAATCGTGCGCGACAGCTGCGCGCGCGGAGAGCTAAGCGGCAGATACTGCGTTGCCAATCAGCAGGGATACGCCGACGATGAAGACTTTGTTGCCGGCGCGGACTCTGCCGATCGAACGCGAGTGTTGGCGCTCGGCGATTCCTTCACGCAAGGTTTTAGCGCTGAAGTGGGCCACTCCTTTGTCGAAACTTTCGAAGCGCGCCATCCCGATGTCGTCGTTTGGAATGCGGGATTTTCCGGCAGCGGGACGAATCAAGCGGTCGCGACGTTTGAATCGCTCGCGCCGATTCTCCGACCCGATCTTACGATCCTGGGCTTTTACGGCAATGACTTCATCGACAACTTGTTACCCTTTCAGTCAATGTATGAAGTCGAAGATCCTCGTGGCCGGCAGGTATATGTCAGACCCTTCCGTTTCGACGCCGTGGACAACGTGGTTCCCATCGACGAGGCGACGGCGATCTATTTGGCAACCCATGGCGTACACCCGCCGGAGAACGAAATCGCGCGTCTTTTAGGGAGCGCGCGCTTGGGAACGCTTTTGCTGCGCTTGCGCGATAGCATCGTGGAGATAGGCAAAGCCGACAGACGCTTGGCGAGAGGCGTTGAAAGCACGCGCGAATACCTGCGTCGACTCCGCGAATTGGCAGCTTCTCACGATTCCGCGCTGCTGGTCATGTTAATTCCGAGTTTAGTTGACCACTTATCGGCAACGAGCGAGCATTACCTGACCGCGATAGACTTGATGGAAGAGTTGGGTCTGTCCTATATCGATCTCACCGATGTTGTTCCGAACGAAGGCTTCGCGCCGCTCCCCGATACACATTGGAATTCCGAGGGCCATCAGAAGGTTGGCGCGCTTCTGTCCGACTGCCTCCAAGTCTTCATCGCCAGCGGGAATCTGGGCGACTGCGAGCATGTGGTCATGCCTTGAAAATCTGATGGACCTTTCTTATTTTGCGTATTGCCCAAGCAGCCAGCCAATCTGAACCAGCTGAAATAAGCCTGCTTTGGATCGACGCGGAAGCGGCCAGCCGCGCGACCGCGAAAGACCCCGCGCTTAGTGACGACCTGCGCGTAAAAGTGATCGCCGATGTGATGTCGCCGCATGTTGACTACTTGCGCCCGATTCATAACCTGCTCGCGACCCTGTTGTCGGACGAAGCGACGCTGCTTTATCGCCAGGATGTCTTTGAAGATTGCCTGGAGAATCCGGAATTCACCGCGAGCTTGCGCGGGCTGCTGCCAGAGATCCGCGGCTTGCACAACACCGTTCGCGATATCCGCGCGCGCCGCAATCAGGTCTCGCTTGTGCTCTCCCGCCTGACCGAGTTGGAGAATTATATCGAATGCGTGAGCGCCCTGGATGCGCTGATGCAGCGGCACGCCAATGAACTCAAAGCCGACGGCTGGAAATCGCTGGCGGCAGAAATGCAGCGCATCGTGAACGAGCCGGCTTTCAGGCAAATGACGGCGGAATTGCCACCGCTGCGCGCCGAAATCCGCCAGGTTGTCAGCGTGACCATCGGCGTCAACTTGTCACCCGATTTGAAGCCGGTGGCGGCGACGCTGCTGTCGCTCAACAAGCAACGCTTCCGCGGTCCCCGCTTTTTCCGTAAATTTTGGGGCATCGACGATGAGGAAGCTCAGCGCGGCATCAGCGTCTTGCGCGAATCGCCCGATGCGGGACCTTACCGCCAAGGCAGCATCTTGGCGGAGCGGCGCGAAATGCTGGATCGGCTGGCGGCCAACGCGCTGTTCAGCGATCTCGGCGTCGTACTGGATGATGTCATTCGCCCGATCGCAAGGGCGCTGGAACGATACACCCATGTCCGCAGCAGCCTGCTACGTGCGATAGAGCCGGAGATCGCCTTCTATGTCGGCGGCGCCCGGCTGGCCAGCGCCTTGCGGGAGCGCGGTTTGCCGCTCTGTCGTCCACAGCTGCTCCCTCTTGCCGAGCGCCGGCTGGAAGCGCGCGCGCTCTACAATTTGGATCTGGCGCTGCGCCTCTCGCGGCAGGAGCGGGAGGGCGACTTGAACGCGCATATCGTCTGCAACGATGTGGCATTCGACGACAAAGGACGCGTCCACATTCTGACGGGACCCAACCGCGGCGGCAAAACAACATACCTTCAAGCGATTGGCTTGCTGCATGTGCTGGCGCAGACGGGCTTGCATGTGCCGGCGCAAGCGGCGGCGCTCAGCCCGGTTGACGGCATCTATCTGCATTTTCCGGCGGAAGAGAAGCCCAATATGGAGAGCGGCCGCCTGGGCGAAGAGGCCGGGCGCTTGCGAGAAATCTTCCGCCGCGCGACCCGCCACAGCCTGCTGCTGCTCAATGAGTCGCTGGCCAGCACCAGCGCGACCGAGAGTTACTTCCTGGCGCGCGATGTTGTCAGCTGCCTGCGGATATTGGGCGCGCGCGCCCTGTTTGTTACGCACCTGCATGAATTGGCCGCGAATTGCGAAGCCATCAACAGCGAGGTCGCCGGCGACAGCCGCGTACAGAGCCTGATATCGCAAGTGACAGAGAGCGCGGAAGGCGTGCGGCGCACCTACAAGGTCCTGCCAGCGCCGCCTCGCGGGCAGAGTTACGCGCGGGAAATCGCCCGCCAGTATGGCATCAGCTTCGAGCAATTGCGGGCGCTCTTGGTTGAAAGGCAAGATGGCGCTCATCGTTGAACGCAGGTCGCCTTCGCCAGTCCGATTCCGAAACCAATTGACGTCTGACGCTATCTTACGCGGATGGATTTGTGAAGTCTTCCGCGCTATATGTGTTCACATCCTCTGATAAGTTACAATTGGATCAGATGGTACCGTTACGGCACAAATCGGATGCTAGTGGCGCAGATGTGGTTTCGGCGGAAACTCTGACCCATATTTCGATTGTTCTGCTATATGTCCCGGTTTGCTCCTTGGTTTACCGGCGTTTGATCCCGCGCTTGTCGTCCAGCGCCAAGAAGCTGGCGACTGTCATGCTGGTGGGGCAGGCGCTTGTAATCGTGCTGTCGTTGGCAAGTCCGCAGATATCCGCGACTGATTACAGGTTCTGGGATCTGGATTACGAACGGAATTTGCCGACCTCGCTTGCCGTCTCACAGCTGGCGCTTGTCGGCGCCGTCGCCCTGTTTACGGCTTGCCTTGGGCATTGGCGACCGGCCGGGAGGCGTCTCATTCTGGCGGCCATTGGCTTGTTTTTCTTGTTCCTGGCACAAGAAGAATTTCTAAGCCTACGTCCTCAGGTTTTTGGCCCGGTTTGGGAGTTTTACTATGCCGCACTCGGCGCCGCAGTCGCAGTGGTGATTGCTGTTTTGGCGGCGAGATCTCCCAGACGCGCGCGGAGTTGGCAATTTTGCCTGCTGGCCGGCCTGGCTGTGGCGGCGGTTGGCGCCCTGGTTGTAGAACAATTCCGATTTCCGGAGATATGCGCCGCTGTGGGGTTCAAGCCCGAGGCTGACAAGTGTCAACTCTACCAGGTGGAAGAGTCTCTCGAGTTTCTTGGTGTCTGGCTTGCGCTCGTCGCGGTGCTGGGCATGTTTTCAGAAGTGGCGCCGGCCCCGCGTTTGCGAGTCCGCTTATTCTTGTACTTGTTGCCGGTATCTGTATTGGTCTTGCTTGTACTTGATTCGCGCTTTGTTCAGGATGAACTCGCGGGCGTCCAAGGCAATTTCATAGATAGATTGTCTGCGCTTCCCTCGAGGTTTGAATACCAGTTTCTCTTCCAACAGATCTCCGTCAAGTATGAGACGGACCTGGAGTTGCGAGCCTATCGTCTAGACCACGGTGACAGATCTTTGGATCTGCAATTCTTTGCGTCGGTCACCAGTTGGCACGATTATTCCGGCTTGGGCTATTCACTTCACCTCATCGATCAAGTCAGTGGTGAATCAGCAGTTGGATCGGACGAGTCTGCGAGTCGTCTGCATGGATATAGGCTTAGCGGGGCCCCCCGCTACATATATAGGCAGAGGATTGTCGCAGGAATCCCACGACAGACCCCGGCCAATCGCGCCCTCTGGATTGTGCTGACGGTTTGGCGCGAGGACGAAGCCGGGTTTGCCCGACAGAAAATCACCTCGAGTGACCAGCAACTCTTGAGTGACACGCAGGTGATATTAGGCGAGCTGGTGATACCGGCGGAATCGCAAGCCAGCGCGCCTGCCGCACTGGCGTCGTTTGACAGCGGAATCACCCTCGGCGAGGTCGACTTGCCTGAACGCGCGCGTTCCGGTGAAACTTTTGCTATCTCCTTCTATTGGCGCGCCGAAAACGAGGTTAATGAGGACTATGTCCAGTTCCTGCACTTTGGCAACGAAGAGAACGGAGCTCAGTGGGGCTATGACCAGTATCCCTTGGGTGCGCGCTTGCCTACGCGGCTGTGGTACAGCGGTCTCGCCGACTCTGAAACTTGGGAGATTCCGCTCCCCGCTGACATGGCGCCCGGGCGATTCACCGTCTGGACCGGTCTGTACCGTGTCAACGATCGGGAGCGCCTGCGCGCCAGCGATGTCGAAGGGACCCCCTTTCCCGATGCTCGTGTCTCGCTGGGCTCAATCATCATTGAGCGAGCATAAGTCCATTCTTGCGGCCCGGCATTGGGCTTGGCTCCAAGGCTTGCCAGTCCCGTTCGACTTTGTGATAATGAAATGACCGTTGGCCGGTTCGCGGGGTTAGACAGCGATGGCGAAGCGCAGACGCAAGAAACCCAATATCTCACAGTCCGTGCTTGAGCAGGCGCGCCAAGGCGTCGTCGACGAGGGTCGTGCCGATGCCGCTTCGACGCGGGGGTCCGATTCGTCCGCGGCCGACAAGCCCGCCACTGCCGCTCCCAAACAGCCTCCGCGCCGCCGCCGCGCCCTGCAGGCGGCTCAGCTCGAGAGGCGCAAGGACGAAGGCGCCCTGGAAGGCGAATACGTCGCCGAATTACTCGCCAACCCGACCAAAGTGGTCACGGAAGACGATCTGCGCGCCGATTACGGCTTTGTCATCAAAGACCTGCGCAATATGGGCATATTGGCGGCCGGCTTGTTCATCGCTTTGATCATCGTCTCGCTCGTCCTGCTCTAATTCGGGTCCTTGCCCCGAGGCAGCGACATGCCCTGGTCATCCTTGCAGATCTTCCTGCGCCGCATATCGACCCCGATTCGTCATCTGATCTCGCTCTACACTTTGCTGGTCACGCTCTTTACGCTTTTCAGGCTGCTGCGCATCAGCGGCATAGCGGTGATTGACCTGGCAAATACCTTCGCGCCCTATTGGTTTATGCCGCTGGTCGTCACATTTCCGCTTTCGATCATCGTCACGCGGGGTGGCGCGCTGCCCGCCGAGCATGCGCGCAAGCGGCTTTCGCGGCTGAGCAAGTCGGTTGATGGCAAGGATGCGCAGACCCATCCGCCGCGCTGGAGCGTGCTCTTGCAAATCTGCCTGATCGCGATCGGCTTGTACTGGTTCGCCGCGCCCGGCATGTATCGGCCGGTCGAACCGCCGCATGGTGAAACGTTCTCGGTTGTCACCTTCAATGTGCAGGGCAGCAACCACGAACTCAAGCAGGCGACCGACTGGCTCTTGGAGACGGCTCCCGATCTCATAGTGCTGCAAGAGACAGCGCCGGGTTACGACCAACGCCTGGCGCCGCTGTACGATATTTATGCCCACGAGGATCACATCGAAGGCAGCGCGCGCGTCTTCTCGCACTATGCCATCTTGGAACGCGAAATCCTCAGGATTGAGGATGAACCGGGGCTGGAGGCGCTGCGATTGCTGCTCAATCAAGACGGGCGCGAGCTGGCGGTGTACGCGGCGCATTTCACGCTGCCCTTGAAGCCGCGCGCCCAATTCGACCTCTATGTCGATATCGGACCCGAAGCGCTGCTGCGCTATGACGAGCGCCGTCGCAACGCGCAGATCCGCCGGTTTCTCGAGGTCGCGCGCGTCGAAGCAAAGCCCTACGTCGTGGCGGGAGATTTTAACATGAGCGACGCGTCGCTGATTTACGACGAAGTGGCGGCGCAAATGCAGGATGCCTGGCGCGGCGCCGGGGTGGGGGCTGGGCGGACCTGGCCCGTCGCCGAAGCCATCGGCTTGCCTCGCGTCATTCATCCCTTGCTGCGCATCGATTACGTCTGGCATAGCGCGGATCTGCGGCCGACTTCGGCGGCTGTCGGCGAAGCCATCGGCTCCGATCACTTGCCGGTCACGGTGGACTTCGAGTGGCGTCCGAGCTAGCCTGCTGCTGGCGCCAGGTTTCTCGGTTGGGACCTTGTCGGGCGCACCAAGACTCGCCCCTACCGATAGTTATTTTGTGGGCGACCTGATAGGTCGCCCCTACCGTGTTGGCGCGCTGGCGGCCGTACCGGCGAGCCGTCAGTATTCCGTGCCAGCGAAAGCTGAACGAGACTTCCGCCGCCTTGCATTCCGCCTTATACTTGGGTCATGGATGCGCGGATGCAATTCATACCGATCATGATCGTCGGCTTTGGCGCTGCCCTCTGTCTGACCCCATTAACGCGCCAAATCGCCATGCGCCTCGGCGTCACGGCCGCGCCCAACAAGCGCAACATCCATAGCCAGCACGTGCCACTGATGGGCGGCGCGGCCATTTATGTCGCCTTCGTCCTTTCCGTGCTGCTATTCAGCCCGCCGGATCATCTGATTGAGCTGGGCGCCATTGTCGCCGGCACGACGCTGCTGGCGTTAATCGGCTATCTTGATGATCGGCGCCATCTAAACCCGCGGGTCCGCCTATTGGTGATGACGATCGCCGCGGCCGTGGCGGCGCTCGCCGGCGTGCAGATCCGCTATTTTGGCAACGCGCTCATCGACATCCCGCTGACGCTATTCTGGATCGTCGCGCTGATAAACGCCGTCAACTGGATCGATAATATGGATGGGCTGGCGGCTGGCACTGCCGCCATTACCTCCGGATTCTTCCTGCTGCTGGCGTTGGCGCAGGGGCAGATCCTGGTGAGCATGCTGGCGGCGGCGATCTTCGGCAGCGCGGTCGGCTTCTTGATTTACAACTTCAATCCGTCGAGCACTTTCATGGGCGACATGGGCGCTTATACGCTCGGTTTCGTGCTGGCGATTTTGGCGATCAAGCTGAAGTTCGCCGCCCAGCCGCTGAATGTCACCTGGATGACACCCGTTTTCGTGCTGGCTTTGCCCATCGTCGATATCAACCTGGCGATCGTCACGCGCCTGCTGGAGCGGCGTCCGCTGATGCTGGCGGCGAAAGACCACGTCTCCCATCGCCTGCTGAGCCTGGGTTTGACTCAGCGGCAGACGCTGGCGCTGCTCTATCTCTTTTCCTTTGGTTATGGTTTGGTCGCCGTAGGCATCAGCCAAGCCGAGCCCGATCAAGCGCTGGCGCTCGGTGGATTGGCTTTTCTCACCTTGGGCGTGATCTTCTGCCTGTTGGTCTGGGTCCGCCGGCGCCAAGGACGCGCCTCCGAGAGCGCGGCTCGAAACGGTCCGCTGGCCAATGGGTGAGGCTGCATACCTGCGCTTTGCCATTTGCCGAGCGCCAAACGTGTATTGGGCGCCGCCCCTCGCGAGCTGGTGGCTCGCCAATCTAAGTCCTAGATATATGCACGCGGGCGACTGACGGTCAGTGTCTGCGGCCCACCGAGTCGCCCCTACAGCCGACTTCTCACACGGAGTTCAAAAAGGGCGGACGCGGAGATTTTTCGTTTGCTCAGCGAGCTATTCAATTGGTCAGAATACCGCTTTAGAACAAATCACGTCTGCAATTTGCTCTGGAAGTCTGTCATAATGTGCATCTGCCGTTTGACCCAAGAGCAATCTGACACTGCCCCATGCCCAGAATCGCCGTATCCGCAAACTCCCTCGTCGACTATAGCGCGGACCGCTGGCGCCTGATTCAAGTGGATGATCCGGCAAAGCCGAAGCTGGTTGTCGAAGCCAAGACCGGCTTGCCATTCCGCTACAACGGCTACTTCGCTGTCAGCCGCGACTTGCCGGAATCGGGCGAGATTCTGGGGGCCGATCTGGGGCAGGTGGTGCTTGGATGGTCCAATGAGTCGAGTTCGTGGCAGCTTGGATTGACGCTGTCGCCAGAGATTTCGCTGGCGCGCTCGAGCCGCTGGTTCGAATTGCTGCGCTTTACGGATGCCGATGCCAGCGCGCATGAAGCGGCGGCGATGCAACTCGGAACCGCGCTGGCGAATACACTTGACATTCCCTTCGCCTCAACCGCGTCGGCGGCGATTGAGCCTGAGCCCGAGCCGGAACCGATCGCTTTGGAGCCGCTGCCGCTTGATCTCGGCTTGTGGCGCCTGGAGCGCGGCATCGAAGGTGAATTGCGGCTGGAACGGAAAGAGCGTTGGCTGCGCGCCAAGCAGCGTCAGATTGCCTGGTACGGCCTGCTGACGGTCGTCTATTTGTGGGTGTCCTTCTCGACGTTGACGAGCGAGTTGGGCTTGCCCATCGCCGGTACGCTGATACCGAACCCGGCTTGGCTGCCCTATTTGGGAATCGCCGTTGCCGTTTTGCTGCTGCTCGCTATGGCGCGCCTGGCATTGATCATCCTGCGCGAGCCGAATGCCATCATCATCAATCCCTATGAGAAGACGATCAGCGCGGCCCGCGGCAATCGCCAAGTATGGAAAGTGAACGCGGGCGGTGTGCAGTCCATCTATGCCAGCGAGGTGGTCAAGAAACGTGGTCGCAAGCCGACGGTGTTTCACGGCGAGATCAACCTTCACCTGCTCAATGGGCGGTTTATGCCGGTCCTGATCGATAAGGAAAAGATCGTTGACGCGCTTCTGATTGGGCGCGACTCAGGGACGGACAAAGAGCGGTCCCTTGATGTGCATGCGCTGGAGCCGGAAGCGGTCAGTACGGCTTTGCAGGCGGCCGCCCTCCATATCGGCGTCTGCCTGGGGGAGCTCCCGGTCTGGTATGACCGGCGGCTGAAATAGCGTTTTTCTGACTTGGTGGAAGTTGTAAGGCTTGTCCGGTACTGGTACATGCTATCGCGCCAATTACACCCCGTCCCCCCAACCCCCTTCCCCAGCAAGCTAAGGAAGGGGGAGCGCTCTTGGAGCGCGCTCGGAACTACGAGTTTCTGACTGTCACGGCTCCAAATTTCCCAATTCTGCCGTCGAGTCACCCTTCCCTAGATCACTGGGGAAGGGCCGGGGATGGGGTAAGTCGTACGGAAAACAGGCTTTCTGCAGTACCGGACAAGCCTTGTAGGGGCGACATATTATGTCGCTCGCTTGCGTGAAAGTATTGTAGGGGCGACTGACGGTCTGTGTCTACGTGACCTGCGCGACTCATTGGGTCGCCCGCCGCGCCGCAAATTCGAATGGATGCGTATATATCTTACTGGTAGCTACACAGTTGCGAGGACACGATGAAAAGCAAAGTGATAGTCAATCCGAGTTTTCGGCGGATGGACGAGATCTTTTCGCCGGAAGACCAGCAGCGGATGCGCGACCTGGTCGATGTCATTTGGGGAAACGACGAGCGCATGCCACAGGAGGACTTCCTGCGCGCTTTGCCTAGCGCCGATGTCGTGGTCACATCGGGCTGGCATTATGGCGATGTGCTGGACCAGGCGGGGTGCCTGAAAGCGATCATGGATGTATCCGGCAGCTTCCCGCTCAAGCTGGATTACGAAACTTGCTATGAGCGGCGCATCCGCGTCTTGAGTGCAGCGCCGGGTTTTGGGCGGCAAGTGGCGGAGTTTTCGCTCGGGTTGGCGATAGACGCGGCACGACAAATCTCTTATGGCGACCGCCTGATGCGCCGCGGCGACGAAGCCTACCTCTGGCACGGCAATGTCGATACCTTCTTGCTCTACGACCAGCCGGTCGGCATTATCGGCTATGGCAGCCTCGCCCGCGCGCTGCACCCGCTCCTGAAGCCCTTCGGGGTTAGCATTTCCGTTTATGATCCCTGGCTCAGCGATGGCTATCTGACGCGACAGGGATTGCGGCCGCTAGCGCTGGAAGATCTGATGGCGACGTCAAAGTTCATCTTCGTGATGGCGGTCCCGTCAAGCGAGAATCGGGCGATGCTCTCGCGCGAACTGCTGGAGTTGATTCAGCCGAATGCCGTCTTGATATTGGCGAGCCGCGCCCACGTGATCGACTTTGACGCGGCGACTAAAATGGTGCTGGCGGGGCGCTTCAAGCTGGCGACGGACGTGTTCCCCATAGAGCCGCTGCCGGCCGATCACCCGATTCGCGCGGCCGAGGGCGCCATCCTGTCCGCGCATCGGGCCGGATCGGTGGCGCAGGGCATGGTTGAGCTGGGCGAGATGGTGGTGGACGATCTGGAGGCGATTGTGAAGGGCATGCCTCCGCGCCGCCTGCAAATGGCGGAACCGGAACTGAGCCGGCGCTACGCCAGCACACGGGCGAAGCGCAAATGACTTGGCATTGACGACAGCGAGGGCGCCAACTACCGGTTGACAAGACTCAAACCTTACAGACTATTCTGCGCCATTGCCCGCTTGTTGAGAGTAACGTTATAATGCGGTATTATGAAAGACATCAGTGAAGAGCATGGCAACGCCAAAACATTCGGCGCTGCTCCAAGCATGGATGAATTGGCCAAGCAGACTAGTGTGAATGCGCCGATAGAGAAGCGCGGCAATGTAGTGGCTCAACCACAAGCGCCGAAACAAGTGATTGAGGCCGGCATGACGGCAAACAAAGCGGACCGCTATGGATTTACCATGAGCCAGACCATTGCCCTGCTTGCCTTTGTCGCGGCGCTTTTCGGCGTTTCAGTGCATGCAATCAACTCGTCTAGCAACGCGCGATTCGACGACATTAACGCGCGATTCGACAGGTTAGAAATCCGCATTGACGAAAGATTTAACGAAATTGACGAAAGATTTGATAAGCTCGAGGCAAAGGTCGATGCCAACACTGTGCTAATCGCCAGATTAGGAGGCGAAAGCGTAAGCGCCGATGGCTCATCCGATGGATCTTAGACCTTGCGCGAAGGGCAATATATCACTCCACCTGACATTCCCAACGTGACCTTTCAATCAAATCTAGTAGTCCGTTAGCCGTTGCCGCCGCACCGCTTGCAGATGGCCGAACCGCAATTGAGCAGGCGCTACGCCAGCACAAGGGCGAGACAGGGCTCGTCAAGCTCGTGACGCCAATCGGGCGAGTCACCGCCTCGCCCCTACGAATTCCAATCTAGAGATAACGGTTGGGGTCAGACGGTAGCTGACCCCTTGCTAGCGTTTACACCACCCCGCGCATCGTCTCTTCCCGCAGGTGATCCACGACCGCTCTTGTGGCTTCCCGCTGCGTCGCGCCGTTCTCCAGGCACTCATGGTAGACCGCCAGCTGTCGATCGGAGCTGGTGCCATTTTCCAGGATCGAGTGCACATAGTTGACTTCTTCGCGCGAGCCCAGCTCATCTACCACGTCGTCGATAAACTCCAGCAATTCTAGCGCCAGCGAACGCGCCGAGACCGATTCCCGCTTGCCATAATCAATCAATTGGCCATCCAGCCCCCAGCGAACCGCCCGCCACTTGTTTTCGGCGATCAGTTCATTGGGGTAGATCCGCCAACTCTGATTCTGATTGCGCAGCTTGATCAGCTTGGCGACGAGCGCTTGCACCAGCGCGGCGATGGTGACCGCCTCATCGACAGTGGTGCAGATATCGCAGATGCGGATCTCGAGCGTGCCGAAGTCTTCATGCGGCCGGCTGTCCCACCAGATCTTGGTGTAATCGGCTTTGCCGTCTCCGCGTCCTTTGCCCAGGGTGCCGACTTGGCCGAAGGTCTCGATGAGGCGCTCATAATCGCTAAATGACGAAAAGATCGGCGCGGTGCCGGTGCGCGGCAGATTCTCGAAAATGATGCTGCGGTAGCTTTTCAGCCCGGTGGGATGCCCATGCCAGAATGGCGAGCTGGTCGAAAATGTGAGCAAGTGCGGCAAAAAGTAGCGCAATTGGTTTTGAATGTCGATCAGCAGATCGAGTTGCTCCCGCGTCGTGCCGAAGCCGACATGCACGTGCATGCCGAATATCAGCATCTGCCGCGCCACCTCTTGCATGTATTCCTTGAGATCTTCGTAGCGTTCGCCCGGGTTGGCTTCCTGGTCTTCCCATTTGGCAAAGGGGTGCGTGCTGGCGGCCAGGATGCAATAGCCGTGGCGCTCGGCCACGCTGTTGACTTCGCCTCGCAAGCGCAGCAATTCAGCCCGCGCTTCCTGCACGTTTTGGCAAATGGCGCTGCCGATCTCGATTTGCGATTGCAAGAACTCAGGCTTGACTTGGTCGCCGATTTGCCGAATGCCTTCATCATGCAGCAACTGCTGCACAACCGCCGCCAATTCGCCAGTCTCCGGGTCAATCAATTGGTATTCTTCTTCGATTCCGATGGTCAAGGGCGCAGAATGCATCATCCACCTCCGATGCCACAATCACGTATCTGTAACAGATACTAACACAGCCAGCAAATCTCGCCATAGCGCAAAGCGTCGCTCGCCGTCAATCCTTAAGCACAAGTCGCGAATGCATTGCCGCGCCAAAGCAATGGCGGCACTTTCTCAAGACGAAGTGGCTGCAACAGCGACTGGCCTTCTTTCGCCCATACATGATATGCATTGTTTCATGACGACTCGGGCGCCGCCATTGGCCTCAGACGCTTTTGAGCGCTTCCCGCGCCGCTGGACTATCGATGCGCTCCAGGGCCTCGCGCGCGAAATGGCGCACACCTTTGTTGCCGTCGCGCAGCGAGAATTTCAGCGCCGGGACCGCTCGCTCGCTGCCGATTTTGCCGAGCGCTTTGCAAGCGGCGCGTTTCACGGCGCTGTTGGGGTCGAAGAGCGCATTGGTCAAGCCGGGCACCGACGGCGGACCGATCCTGATGAGGGCGCCGGTGATGCCAGCGCGCAAGAACATATCGTTGTCGCGCAAGGCCGCGAGCAGGGTCGGTACCGCGGCCTCGGCCTCATCGCCGATTTGCCCCAGCGCCTTGGCCGCGAGATAGCGTGTGCCGGGGTCAGACTGGCGGACGAGCTCGGTCAAGCGCGTCACGGCCGGCGCGTATTGGCGCTCGCCCAGGTAAACGATGGCGGCGGCGCGCTCCTGCTCGTCGTCGCTTCTGTTGAGCGCTGTCCAGGCTTCTTGTGCCGTATGAAACGAGGACATTTGGTTCACCTTCCTGACACCGCGACAATCTGTAGGGGCGACCCATTGGGTCGCCCGCATATCATTCAGATTCTACCGTTTCGCCGCCCAAGCTTCAATGGCGCTGCAAAACGGGCGACCTGATAGGTCGCCCCTACAGAACCACTTTGCGGCGCCGCTACCAGCCAATCCCCGAAGTCGAGGCCGGATCTTGCGGTTGATTGCGAAAGCGAATCTCGAAATGCAAATGGGGACCGGAGGAGTTCCCGGTGCTGCCGACATAACCGATGACCTGTCCCGCGCCGACAACCTGGCCACAACCGACCGCGCGGCTGCTCATGTGGCCGTAGAGCGTCGACCAGGGTCCGTGTCCGATGACGACGGTAATGCCATAACCCCAATTGTTCCAGCCGGCGTAGAGGATGGGACCACCGTTGGCGGCGTAGATTGGCGTGCCGGTCGGCGCTGAGATGTCGATGCCGCTGTGCCCGGCGTAATAGCCGCGGACGAAGGTGCCGTTGGGCAGCGGATTGATCCAGCGCGTCCCGCCGCCCGAGCGGGCGCCACAGCTGAACGGGCTGCCGGGGTCAAAGGCGACCACGTTGCCAGCGCCATCTTGCTGCACCGGCGCGTTCCAGGTGATGATTTCGCCTTCGCCGCCGGGGACGAAGAGGCGCGTGCCGCTGGGCAGCAGCGTCTCCGGCGCGATATCAGGCAGCTCATTCGCCGGCGAGTCGATGATGGCGTAGGGGTCATCGACCTGGTATTGCTCGGCGATGGCGCGGATGTCCTTGCGCTGCGTGCGAATGACCGTATGGCAGGCGCCATCGACGGGCGGGATACTGACCACATCGCCGGGCCGCAAAACCAGCGCCAGACGATAGTCATTGCACCAGGCGATCGACTCCTTCTTCAAGCCGTAGCGATTGGCGATGCCGGCAATGGTGTCGCCGCGCTGGGCGACATAGCTGGTCATCTTGCTGCGCGCGCGGTTGGTGATCAGCGTGAAGGGGTCGGCGCCCGCGCCGCCGTCGACAGCGGCGGGATCGGGCGGCGTCGCCAGCAGCGCCAGGATTTGCGCCGGGCTGATCGTCGGCTGTTCGGCCGGCTGGTCGGCTTCTTGCGGAATAATTGTCGGCTCGTCTGCGATGACCGTCTCCGGCAGCAGGGTCAGCGTCAGGTCGCTCGCGTCCTCAGTTGGCAGGACCGGGCTGGCGACCGTGATGGGCGGCGCGCTGACAACCAGGTAGACTGCCGCGATGCTGAGTCCAATGGCGCTGAACAGAAGAAGGCAGCCGAAGCGCCGACGCCAGCGGGGTAGGGGCCTCTGGGCACGGTAAGGCGAAACCGGTATCGGTCCGCCGGGGCGCTGGGATCGGCGTCTGCGCATCTATGTCTCTCCGTCTGCCGAGACGGTAAATCTAGCCTAGCGGACTTGCGCGGGCGGGTCAAGCGGCGCGGAGGGATGGCGTCAGGTTAGGCTGAATCCGGCGACAGATCAATCACATCAATGGCGAAGGGCAACTGCGGGCGAGTGCCGAAAGCCAGGCCGAACTGATTCCAGTTGGTCACGTAGAGGCGATCGTGCGCGGCGTCGTAGGCGATGTCGCTGGCGCCGCGGAAGTCCTTCGCCAGCATAAACAATTCGCCAGCCTCAAGGCGAGCGACGCGATTCCAATTCAGCAGGGCGAGGTAGACATCGCCGCCGGGACTCAGGGCGATGCCATCAAAGCCGAAGTCGCTTTTCTGATCAGCCCCGTCAATGAGCGTGACAGTGTCGCCCGCTGAACCGTCCGTGATCACGACACGGTAAACCGCTTCAGCGGCGGGATCGGCAATCAGAAGCGCTTCGTTGGCTTGATCGTAGGCGATGCCGGTGATCTCGCAGCGCTCGCTACAGGGGGCGATCCACCAATAGGGTACGCCGTCCCCGAGCGGCTCGCCCGCGGCCGAATAGCGCAGGACATGCCCCAAGCGATCGCTGATATAAATGCGCCCGGCGCTATCGACGGCGATATCGTCGGGGAGGACGTTTCCAAAGAATGTCTCCGCCCGGATTTCGAATAGCTGATCCAACTCGCCCTTGGCATAGCGCCAGACGATGGCGCCTTCCGCCTTTAAGGGCGCGATGCGGTCGAGGATGAACAGCGTGTGGTCGGGGGCGAGGTCAAGACCGGTCACCGAGCCGATCCGCTCGCGGCTGCCGCGGATTTCGCTGACAGCGCCAGCGGGGCTGATCGACCAAAGAGCGCCGCTCTGATAACTGCCGGTGTAGAGCGTCCCGTCGGCGTTAATCGCCAGTGCAGCCGGGTAAGCCTCGTCATCGGGCAGCGTCGCGAATTCGGCGACGCGGATGCCGTTGGCGATGGCGACCGCTTGGGAGCGAGGCGCGGAGCCGATGACGAACCAGGTCATGGCGGCGATCAGGACGAGCCCGAATGCCAGCGCGAGCAACAGCAACAACAGCGCGCGCAGGCGGGGGAAACGGGCGGGTTTGGGGTCGGTATTGGTCATCAAATGCGCAGTCGCGAAGCCATGTCAAAATTCCGCCGTATTGTAGTCCAGCTTACGGCGTGCTGGCTATGCTCGCGAATTCGTAGCGCCGGCGATTAGGCTATCACGTCCGTCCCCGGCACGCTGACCGGGCTGCGGCCGCCCGGCTCAACTTCGCCGAGCAGAACCTGTGCCGCCGCTTGCGCCGCGCAGGGTCGGAAGCTGAAACTGCATACGTAAGTCCCTATCTCGGGGTATTCCGCCAATTCGTAGGGATCGCGCAGCGCGACCACAATCAGGCGGTCGCCGGCCTCTTCCTGCAAGGCGCGCACGATCGAGGCTTGCAGCGCGCCATCAAAGTCCAGGCCGGGCAAGGTGTAATTCTCGGTCACGGCGATCAGCGCGCCAGCGCTGGGGATGGCAGCCAAGTCGAAGTCTTCCGCCTTGATGATGGTCAAATCATCGCACTTCGCTGAGAGCGCCTGGGCGAAAACATCAAAGGCGGCGGTCGCCTGATTGGGACCGATGCCGCGCGTCTGTGTCAGGACGTCGTAGGCGCTGCGCTCGGTCGTATTGACCAATGTCAGCGGCGCCGCTCGGTTAATTGGCAAGAGCGCCTGGCGGTCTCTCAGGACGCTGACGGCGCGGCGCGCTGCGGCGAGCTCAATCGCTCGGTTTTCAGGTCCGCCGACAATGGCGGTTTGCGGGCGGGGCCAAGTAGAAAAGCCCGCTTCAATCTTCAGGCGCAGCACCCGGCGCAGGGCGTCGTCGACGCGCTCGGCGTTGATCACGCCATCGTCGACGGCGCGGATGGTTGCGCGAATCAGAGCGCGCTGATTCTCCAGGTAGCGCCCGGCATCGTGGTCGTAATGCTCTTCCGCCAGCATCATCAGATCGACGCCGGCATTGAAGCCTTGAATTGCCGCATCGATTGGATCGTAGT
The DNA here is from genome assembly GCA_026707665.1 of Chloroflexota bacterium. Lineage (GTDB taxonomy): Bacteria > Chloroflexota > Anaerolineae > Aggregatilineales > Phototrophicaceae > UBA6055. The sequence goes on along the minus strand of JAPOWK010000054.1, from coordinate 25,006 downwards.
TGCGCTTCATCGAATGCATATTCATGCTGTCGGAGACGACCATGCCGTCAAATCCCAACTCGCCGCGCAGCAAATCACCGAGGATAACCGGCGAGAGCGTGGCCGGGCGCTCGCTATCGAAGGCGCTGAAGATGATATGCGAGGTCATGACGATTTTGGCGCCGGCCCCGATGCCGGCGGCGAAGGGGCGCAGGTCGATCGCGCGGAGCTCGTCGCGGCTGCGCGCCACCGTGGGCAGGCCGCGGTGGCTGTCCAGCGTGGTATCGCCGTGGCCCGGGAAGTGCTTGAGTGTCGCAACGGAGCCGTTCTCCTGCAAGGCGCGCACAGCGGCGGCGGTCATGCGAGCGACCAGTTCGGGATTCTCGCCGAAGGAGCGCATGCCGATGATCGAATTATGCGGGTTGGAATTGCAGTCGGCGGCCGGTCCCAAGACGACATTCAAGCCGACGGCGCTGGTCTCGCGCGCGATGACGCGGAACATATCGTAAGCGCATTGCGGATCGGCGGTCGCGCCCAGCGCCATATTGCCCGGTCCCATCGCGCTTTCAGCGGTCATCACCGACCAGGTCCCCTCCTGATCGGCGCCGAGCAGCAGTGGGATGCCGAGGCGCGTGTCCGCGGCGAAGGACTGCAGCTTGTTGCAGAGCGCGAGGGCGGCACGGGCTGTCGGCACGTTGTCGTCGCCGATGTAAGCGCCGCCGACCAGATGCTCTTCCATCAGGATGCGGGCTTCGTCCATCTGGTCGGCCGCGAAAGCGAGCATGAACATCTGGCCGACTTTTTCTTCGGTGGTCATGGAACGAATCGTGGATTCAATGTTCATTGCGAGTCTCCTGTCAAGCTGGGTCATGCAGGGCTTGCGCGCGGTCATGCCTTGATTCCATTTTAGCGGAGAATGCGCCAGGCGGGGCGGGGGCCACTCACCGGGGCGCGTAGACATAGCCCGTCAGTCGCCCCTACAGACGACTTCCCGGACGGGGTTAATCAAGTAGTAGGCCACCGAGAACACCAAGACAGTGTAGGGGCGAGCCTTGGGTCGCCCGTCGGGGTGCAAGAGTTGAAGGGGCGAGCCACCGGCTCGCCCGTACAGTATTTAAGATGGCTGAGTCTCGGCGAGCCAATGGCCGCCGAGTGGCACTGCTTTAGGGCTGCGTCACCCCTTAGCCGCAATCGCCTTCAGCGAGCACAAAGTCGGCGCTGACCCAGCCCAAATCACCCTGAAAATCGACCTTGAAGGAGCCGGCCGTCCTGGCGACTGCTCTCAGCCGGACACCCGCCTGAATGATGTCAAGGCGTTGGCCGCCGGGCGCGTCTCGGAAGCTGAGATGCTCGCGCCCGATCACTTGGCAGTCGGTCAGCGGCGCGATGGAGTTGCCAGCCGCGTCGAATCCCGATACTTTGTCGAATTTTGAGGACATCAGCATGACGGTGCCGGCGCGGTTGATCCAGCCGCAGACCATGCCGGAGACTCCATAGGTCGTCAATTGCGTGACTGTCGGCGGCGAGCTGGATTCATCAAAGAATAACAGGGACCCGCCGGCGCGGAAGCAAATTTGCACGCCCAAAGTCAGTTCGCCCGAAAGCTTGACCGCGTCCAGGTAGCCGGCCAGCAGGCCCAAGCCGCTGGTATCGAGGGGCTGGCACTCGACGCCGCTGTTCACCGCCGTGATGTAAATCGTATCAGACACCGCCTGGCAAGACTCGGGCGTAGGCTTTGTCGGCGGCGGGACGACCATTGGGACCGGTTCTTGCGCGCGCGCTGTGGTCAGCCAAGGATCCGCGGGCAGCGATTGAGCCAGTGGGCGTTCGGGCGCCGTGCCATCCAGCAGCGTCCGAAAATATTCATAAGCCAGGTCACCAAAGCCGCCGCAGATTGCCGCGCTGGCTTCAACCGCAGCCGGAAAATGCACGCCGGCCCAAACGCGGGCTTGGCCACAATCCCGCGCGAAGTCTGTCCAGGTCGCGAAGTGCAGCGTCAGATCTTCCGCCGGGGTAAAGCCCGGTTCAATGCGCGAAGAACCGGCCGGATAGGCGACCGTCCAGTTCAGTTCGTCGGCGCCGGTGAAGCGCCGGACCGCTTGGGCCTGCGCATAGCAGCCGCAGGTCGAGCCCGATGGATACTCCGGATGGTCGGCTTCGGGCAGGTAGCTGCGCCAAAGGCTCGCGGGGATCTCGCGCTTGCCGAGGCCGGGACCGCCCCAAGCCATGACCGGTTCGTCCCCGTAAATATAGCGGATGGCGCTGAAGGGTCGGACGGCGTCGTAGCGGGCTTTCTCCTGCCAGGTGACGATGGAACCATCCATCGCGGCCGCCGTTTTCAAGAAGTATCCACGCACTGTATCCGCCGGCGACCAGTTATTTTCTTGCGCCTGATGCAAGAAGGACAAGCCGAGCGAGAGGATCTTGTTGTCGAAAAGCTCGGCTTTTAGCTTTTGCTCATCGCTCAAATTTGCCGAGGCCTCAAGGACGGCGTCCGCTTGCGCCTTGTATGCCCCCCAATCTTCAGGGTCGCTGGCAATGGGCGGGGCGGCGCGGTATTCGCGCGGGTCGAAAGCGCCGACAGGCTCGGTGTTCGCCAACTGCGGTGTGACGAACTGCTGAACGGTGTAAACGCCGGTGCCCTGCAATCGGAGCCCCGGCTGCCAGCGGGATGGGTCGTGCAGGATGTACGCTGAATTGACCGGCATGTAACCGGTGTTGTCCTGATAGTTCCCCAGTTGATTCATACCGTCGCGCAGCCGGCCCTGCAGGGCGCCCCGACCGGCGACATTGCCAATTCCGACTGGTGTCGACTGGTCGCTGCTCTCGTCATCGGGGTTTAAGCCATGATCGCTCAGCATGTCGCGCCAGACCATCTCGCGCCGAGGCAGCAACCCGAGAAGCGTTTGATATGCCGCGTGCATCATGGCGGTGTTGATGTTGCGGTCGCTGCGTTCGCTTTCCGGCATACGCGGAATGCGCGTGTACATGCCGACGGCGGTCTCGTGATATGGCGCGGCGGCGTCCATCATGCCCAGGGCGACGACCAAGTTGATGCGATTGATCAGCGTGGCGTCGCCGAGCGATGGCGAGACATCCATGACGATGATGGGATAAAGCCTGGGCAGGACGATATCGACCAACGGATTGATTTGATCTATGGGCGCGGGGGACCGCTCCGAATTCGGTCGGTTCTGCGCGCGCAGCGAGCCGCCCGTCAAGAATGCCGCGAGTAGCAGCAGGCACAACCCTCGTCGTATTAGCATAAATGACACTATCATCTTTCCGCCTCCGGCTACTCTCCTCTTTGTACGGGCAGCTTTCTTCTACGCAAAGTTAATGGTAGCTGGGTTTTGAAGTCGCTTATTGACGCTTGGTGGACGCCATGCCGACGATTCGCCAACGCCGCGTTTCAAGAGAGGGTGACGCAGAGCGCGCTGTTTGGATAGGTGGACAGGTGATTCACTTGGTCGTGTGGAGACGGACTGCCAGAGAGGAGTTCGGGGTGCGGGCCTTCACTTCACCGCGCCCATCGTCAAGCCGCGCACCAGATAGCGCTGGAAGAAGAGCGCCATCAGGAAGGGTGGCAACATGGTCACGACCGCGGCGGCTGACATGTCTTCCCAAGCGACCTCGTATTGCCCGATGAAGAGCGTCAGCACGATGGTCAGCGGCTGCGAGTCGTCGGTGCGGGTGAAGATCAACGGGATCAAGAAGTTGTTCCAGGTCGAAAGCATGGACACGAGGAATACGGCGACCATGCCCGGGCGCGCCAGCGGCAGGACGATGCTGTAAACCAGCCGCCAGCGATCGGCGCCATCGACGCGGGCAGCATCCTGAATCTCGCTGGGGATATCGCGCACGAAGGTGGTCATCAGCCAGACCGAGAGCGGCAGCAGCAGCGTGACAAAAATCAGGATCAGCCCGACAAGCGAGTCGATCAACTCCAGCTGGGACATAATGAAGAATAGCGCGATCAAGGAAACCCAGATCGGCAGCGGGATCATCAACATGATCAGCAGGAAGATGAGGTTCTTGCCTTTGAAATCCATGCGGGCGAAAGCGTAGCCGGCGCCGGTCGCCATCAGCGTCACGATGCCGGCCGAGGCGACGCTGATGATGACGCTGTTGCGCAATCCGGTGCCCATCAAATGCGCGGTCGGCGAGAAGCCGCCGGAGCGGAACTTCGCGCCTTGGGTGAAAATCGTCTGATACGATTCGAGGGTCGGCTGGCTGGGGAACCAAATCTTGTAGGGACGGGCGTAAAGTTCATGGCGCGTCGAGATGCTGCTGACCGCCACCCAATAGATCGGGGCCAGCGCCCAGAGCAAGACCACCGCGCAGAGAATATAGATGATGGCAAGGCGCAGGCGTTCCTGGCCCCGCAATCCCAGCGTCATTGCTCTTGCACCCCCTGGTTGTAGACGCGCAGGACGAAGATCAGCCGCGGGTCTACCCCTCCCCCGGCCCCTCCCCCGGCCCCTCCCCGTAGCAACAGGCAGGGGTGACTCGCAATCGTGAATGGGAAAATGAGCCGACTGCCAACGCTTGGGCAGGGCAGTACCTTTTGATCAAAGGCCTGTCTTAGTCTCATTGCTCCTGCACCCCTTGATTGTAGACGCGCAGGACGAAGATCAGCCCGACTGCCAGCGACATCAGCAAGATGATGTATGACAGCGCCGCGCCCAAGCCGACGCGCAGATCGCGGAAGACCAGTTCGTAGTTGTAAAGCATCAGTGTCTTGGTGAAGGGATTCATCGAGCCGCCGACAGAACCGCCCGCCGTCAGCGTCCAGATGACATCAAATATCTGGAAGGCGGCGATGAACTCCACGACCAGGGCGATGCCGAAAGAGGGCAGCAACAGCGGAATGGTGATGAAGCGCACCCGTGAAAGCGCGCTGGCGCCGTCTACTTTGGCCGCGTCATATAGATCATCGGGGATGCTCTGCAAGCCAGCCAGCAAGATGATGGTGGGGAAGGCGTAGCGCGTCCAGGTCTGCACGACGGTGACCCAGAATATCAAATGCTCCGGCTCGCGCAGCCAATACTGATACTCTTGAATCAAGCCAAATTGATAGAGAAAGCCGTTCAGCGCGCCGTATTCGCCGTTGAGCAGCCAACCCCACAGAAAGCCATTCACCACGCCCGGCAGCATCCAGGGCAGAAAGGTCAGCGTGCGAACGACGCCGCGCCCCGGGAAGCGCTGATTGAGAAGCATGGCGATGCCGAAGGCGACGACCATTTCCAGTGGCAGCGTGATGATGACCACCTTGAAACTGCGCCCGGTGACCTCCCAGAATTCGTCGTCTTCAACCAGTTTGACGTAGTTGGCGAGCCCGACCGGTTTCGGCGGCCGGCGGATGCGCAGGTTGCGATTGGTCAGGCTTTGGCCGAAGGTATCGACAGCGGGGTAATAGATGAAGAGCGCGATCATAAGAATGATCGGCAGGAGGACTACGGCGAGGTAGACGGAGTCCGAAGAGAAGAGGCGGCGGGATGAAAGTTTCATAGTTCTGTATCAAGTATCAGCCAATGACCGTTTGCTCTCTGCAATACCAACAACAGCGAAGGCCGTAGGGGCTTGCCTTGGCAAGCCCGCCATCAGCTTCTACATGACATACAAACTGTCATCATGCCACCTTGTCGGATTTCCAACGATGTATTTTCGTATTTCATTTAACGATGCCTCGTCCCGCACGATATGGTCGTAATAATTCCGCTGCCATATTTTCTTTCTACTGTGCAACAGGTTGGACCAAACACTTCTGGTCACTGCGCCCTTGAATTGATTAATGATTGAGCCCAGAGAACTCGCTGGAACTCCACGTCGCGGCGCCGACAAGGGACCATCGGAACATTGATCACTACTGGCATTTATCCTTTCGGAAATGATCAACAGGCCATGCAAATGATTAGGCATGACGACGTAGTGGTCGATCTCGACATTGGCACGGGCTTGCGCGATGCGTCGCCACTCGTCGCTCACGACCTCGCCAACTGAGCTGAGAGACACGGTTCCTTCGACTACCGTGCCAAACAGTTTCCTTTTCTGATAAGCGCAGATAGTGACGAAGTATACGCCACATCGTCGGTAGTCGTAATTGCGCAAACGGATAGATCGGCGCTTGCTATAGTGTTGATTGGGCGTCTGCAAGGCGGTATTTCCCGGCCAAATGAATTGATGTTGGTTGTGGTGAGTGGGCTTGCCAAGGCGCGCCACACGATTGCTGTAGCGGGTGGGCTTGCCAAGGCAAGCCCCTACAGTTACAAAGCGGGAGGGTGACATAGGTGTCGCCCCACGGTTCTAAGCGGGTGTTTCGCTCTACTCGTACTCAGCCTTAAGCTCGTTCCACTCTTCGGCCAAAGCATCGATAAGATCATCGGAGGCGGTGCCAGTGCTCATCGCTTCCAGAATGTGCTCACTGACGCTGGCGGACCAGGGACCCCACCAGAGCGCGAATCGCGGCAGCTCATTGGTGCGCATGCCCTGCTCCACGATCTCGGCGTAACCCTGCACCTGGCCCGCTTCGTTGAGCGCGGCAGCGAGGGAAGTGCGCGATGGATAGAGGCCGAAGGCATTCCAGATCGCGGTCATATTGTCCGCGCCAACATACCACTTGATGAACTCCCAAGCCGCCTCGACATTTTCGCTGTCGACCGAGATGCCGATGCCAGCGGGGAAGCTCCAGGTATTGCCCACTTCCGGCAGGACCATGTATTCGACATTGGGCGCTTGCATGGAGGTCTCGGCATTGCCCGGCACAACCGAACCTTGCCAACCTTGATGGAAGACGCCGACGCCGCTCCAAAACAGCGGATGCTGACCGATGCTGCCAGCCAGAATCTCCGGGCTGATCAATTCGTCATCAAACCAACTCTTGAGCAGCGCCATCGCTTCGCGGGCTTTGCTGCCTTCATCGGCGAAGACCGGGTTTAGATCGTCGTCGAACATCGGGTCGCCCATGCTCAGCGCGATCAGCCACCAGGACCAGTTGATTGCGCCCATGGCGATCGGGTGATCATCCACGCCCGCTGCCTGGACGGCGCGCGCCATCTCGTCCAGCTCCGCCCAGGTGGTCGGCGCCGCCTCATAGCCGGCTTCCGCCAGACGAGCGCTGTTGTAATCCATCATCACGAGCTGGAGGTAAGTCGTTACCGCGTAGATATCGCCGTCAATGGTCCAGAAGTCCATTTTCTCGATGTCATCCACATCGAGATCGCCCATATCGATCAGGTCATTGAGCGGCAGCAGATTGCCGGTGGCGACCACGTTGGACGGCCCCTCTTGCGTAATGAAGATGACATCAGCAGGCGCCTCGCCCGCAGCAGCGGCCACTTGCACGCGGCTGTGAAGATCGGCTGTCTGCACCGACTGAATCTCGACGGTGATGCCGCTCTCCTCCATAAAGGCGTTGAGCAACATTTCATCCGGCGGTACACCCCATGGCGCCGTCAGGAACGAGATGGTGCTGTCCTGCGCTGCCGCCGGTCCGGCGAAGCCAAGCGAAAACAGGAATACGAGCAAGACCAGCAGGCTGAAAAATTTCGAGGTCTTCATATCACTTCTCCTTCAATGCGGTTACTTTGTCGACGGACGGGACACTCGGGCGACAGCCATGTTCCGCTGCCAGCGTACCGCTGCCGAGTTTCCCATCTGTCAACATTATATTGAGTTTCGAGGGGCGACGCAAAGTCGCTGCCTACAGCGCCCCTGGAATCGGCGGCAATGCCTAGAAGTCGCAGTTGCCTTCGGTCCTCACATAGTCGCCGTGGATCCAGCCGGGCAAGCCATCATTCTCAACGTTAAACCAGCCGTCGCGGCTGTCCAGCGCGTAAACAGCCGTGCCCATTTGCAGCAAGCCGATCTTGCGTCCGCCGGGCGCGTCGCGGAAATTCAAGGCGGCCGTCGTCGTCACTTGACAGCTCAGCGCGGCCTTCATAAGCGCGCCAGCATCATCAAGCAGATTGACCTCCAGCGTGTATTCGCTCTCCAGGCTGGTATATGGGACGACGGGCGAGATGGCGACCAGCGCCTGCGATACGCCGGGCCGCAAACCGAATTCCAATTCGCCCGCTGAAGTCAACAGTTGGCGACTGAGATGCAAGCCTTCGTCATTCTCCTGCACAACCTGCAGCCAGGTGCGCTGTGGCAGGCGATTGTCCGTGCGGATCCAGCCCTCTTCAATCCAGGCGTCGTCGGCGGTCTCGAAGCCGTCGTGGTAATCAATAGCGTCAATGCGAAGGTCGTCAATCGCTAATCCGCGGTAGGTCTTGATAATGTCTGAGTAGACCTCGAAGCGAAGGAGAATCTTTTCGCCGCTATATCGGCTGAGGTCAATGCGTTCATGCAGCCAGCCATCCGAGCGACCGGTATAGCCATCGTCATAGAAACGTTCATAGAGGCTTCGGTCTTCTGTGTGTTCGCCCGCCAGAATCTGCCAGCTCGCGCCGCCATCCGCGCTGACTTCAACATATCCGTATTCATAGTGCGCTTCGAGATCGTACCAAATGCGGTATTCCAGCCAGATCTGCCCGGATGTTGCTAGATTGATCTCCCTGGTCAGCCGGCTATTGCTGGAATCCTCGATGACGGCATAGTAAAAGTGATCGCCTTCGTATGGCGCGATGTCGATTAAGCGCGCCGCAGGCGCTTGCGTGAGATTCAGCGACAGATGGTCGGCGCCGCGCGTATTGACAGCGAGATAATCGGTACTGTATTGGGGCAGGCGTCCCCGATGCAAGCTGGGGAAGCTGCTCAAGACCGCGATGGGCTTCGGGGGAATCTGAAACTCGTCCAGGTCGCGGTAGCCGAAGCCACGATCGGCGTCCAGGTAAAAGTTTGCGAGCACCCAATCGGCGAAAACCTCATCGGCGGAGAGGCCGGCGCTTTCACGCAGAACTTTGTCGACGCCCCGCCAGCCGTTCAGGTCTTCCGCATACAATTTCGCCAGGATTTCTTTGCCATATTGTTGCGCGAGGAAAATCGTAAAGAGTGCGCCGGCGCCATACTTTGCTGATACATCTTCGACTGAGTACAGATTCGTGAGTCCGGTATTTGGCGCCTCCAGGAATAGGTCCGCCAGCCAGTAAACGCTATCGTATCCGGAGCCGGCGCCCGAGGTGTAATGCTCGGCAAAGCCGGAAAGGGCTTCATTCAGCCAATGTTCTTCGTCGATGTCACGATGGTGCAGGAGAATATGCTGGTATTCGTGGGCGATGACTTCATCCATGAGCTCTTCGTTCAGGTCGAACCTGTCTTCATGCGCGATGTTAATCAGCATCATCTCGCGCTGATTGCTCGTTTGAGCCAGCGCGCTCGGCACGGTGTGCCCGCGTGGGAATATCCCGGTCTTTGAAAAGTCAGGATTGTCGATCATGACAACGGTCAAGCGTGGATCGGCGTCAACGCCGGGTGGCTCCACGGCGTCGAAAAGCTGTTGCAAGGGAATGAGGATTTTGCGCTCTACGCGCTCCGCCAATGTTTGCGCATGCTTGCGCGAGTAGTCTGCCGAGTCGCCCACCCAAATCAGGACGTAAGCTGTCATGCCGCGCAGTTCCGTGATCACGGCTTCATTTTCGCCTAAGTCGTTGGCGGGAACGGTAAACGCCCAGCGGTCGCCAATCTGATAGTCCGGCGCCGCGGTCGGCAACGAATAAGTCGGGTTGAATCCGGAAAGTCGCCGCAACATGTCCGCATAGTCGTAAAAGGGAATTTCCAATTGCTCCAGGGCAGCGAGCGTCGGGAATTCGCTTTCTTGGGCGGCGAGCGGCAATGCAAAGCACAGCGCCAAGCAGACTAGCAGCACACTCATTCGCATCGGACCTCACCTCATTTCATCCGCAGAGAACATTTTTTGATCGTTCAGAAAGGCGCGGGCCAGGATTGGAGCCGGCGCCAATTCGACTGCTTACGCTGGTTGCGGCGCGACTGCCTCAATCGATATGAAAGAGCGCCTCAATCGTCTTCCACCATACGCCCGCCGCGCGGTCTGCCAGCGGGTACCGCATTGGCCCGCAGACCGCCCACCACTTTTGCGTCGTCGCATCGGCCGCGATCATGGCCGTGTCGCCTTCGTAGTCGTCGCCGATGTATTCGCAATAGGCGAAGAGCGGATCCGGATACCGGAGGCTGGTATATCTGCGCATATTGCGTTCACGAATCTTCGCCAGCACGCCGCTCAGGGGCAATTCCCCGCGGTGTGCACATAGTCGGCATGGATCCAACCTTGCCGGCCCGCGTAATCCACCATGAACCAGTCGCCCTGGCGATCGAAGGCATCCAGGGCGGCGCCCTCGGGAACGAGCCCGATCTTGTTGCCGTTAGGCGTGGCGCGGAAGTTGAGCACGTGCGTGGTCGTCACCGTACATTCGCGGCTGACGACCATGATCTCACCGGCGGCATTCATCAAGTACATTTCGAGTTCGTAGTCGGTGGGCAGACTGGTGCGGGGAACGACCGGCGAAACCGCTACCAGCACTTGACTGACGCCCGGCTGAATATCCACGCTGAGTTCGCCGCTGCCAGTTACAAGCGCGCGGCTGACATCCAGGCCGTCGCCCGTTTCCTGCACCGCTTGCAGCCAGGTGGTGTTCGGTAAGCGGTTGTCGCTGCGCACCCAGCCATCGGCGACCCAACTCGCATCGTCTATCTCGAAGCTGTCGCTGAAATCAATCGTGTCTATTCGCAGGTCGTCGATGGCCATGCCGCCGTGCTCTGTGGCGTAGCTTGAATTCACTTCAAAGCGCAGCAGTATTTGACCGGGCGCATAATGGCTGAGGCCAATTCGCTCCGGCAACCAGTTGGCGGTGCTGCGCGTGTAGCCGGCGGGATAGTAGTCTTCAAAAAGATCGGAAGGCCGCATGTAGATTCCGCGAAGCGCCTGCCAGGTTTCGCCGCCGTCCTCGCTGACGGTCACATAACCATATTCGTAGTCCTCTTCAAGGTCATACCAGACGCGGAACTCTACCCAGGCGCTACTAACCTCGCTCAAGTCAAAGGCGCGCGTCAATGTGCTGTTGGCATCGTCCGATGTCACGGCGTAGTAGAAATGGTCGCCGTCTGGCGTCGCCTCGTCGACAAGGCGCGCTTCCGCATCTTGCCACAGGCGCAGGTGGAGTTTGTCGGCGCCGCGCGCGTCGACCGCAATGTAATCCGTGCTGTACTGCGGCAATCGGCTTTTATGAGTCGCCGGGAAGCTGTTATACGACGCCGTCGGCTGAGGCGCCGTCAGGTCGGCTTCGATCGCACTGTAGCCGTAGCCGCGCCGGTGGTCGAGGAAATAGTTTGCCAGGACCCAGTCAGCGAAAACCTCATCGGCGGCGACGCCGTGGTCTTCGCGCAGCAGCTTGGTGATCGACCGCCAGCCGTTCGCTTGATCCGCAAGCAGACGCGCCACGATGCCGTCGCCGAAGCGTTCGACGAGGTAAGCGATGAACAAGCCGCCGGCGCCATATTTGTTGGTCATGTCGTCTAGCGCTCGCCACTGTGTGAGACCGGTATCGGGCGCCTCCAAAAAGTTGTTGCCAAACGACTGCAAGGCGCTGCCGCTCAGGAATGGTTTGCTCGCGACGTAGCCGACATAGATCGCTAGCGCTTCGTTGAGCCAGAGTTCTTCTCCGTGATCGATGAGTGATTGCAAGATATGCATGTATTCGTGGGCGACAACGTCAATGAGGATATCGTCAAAGTAATCGAAATCGTCATCGGCCGCCAAATTGACCACCAGCATCTCATGCTGATTGCTATAGGGATACAAGCTCTTGGGACGGGCGGACGTTTCGAGGAAGTAACCAAAATATTGGCTTTCTGGATCCATCGACAGCGCCACGTAAAGGCGCGGGTCGCCATCGACGCCCGGCGGCTCGGCAAACCGCACAAGCGCCTGTACCGGGTCCAGCACATACGTCTCGAGGCGCTGCGCCATCTGCTGCGCTCGCCAACGAGGGTAATTGGCGTCGTCCAGCACCCAAATCAGCACCCTATCCGTTAAACCACGCAGCTCCATTTCGACGCTTTCGTAGGCGATGTCTTCGCCCATTAGCAGCGTAAATGTTTCCCGGTCGCCGATTTCATAGTGCGGCGGATCGGTCGGCGGTGCGTAGCTCGTATCCTTGCCGCTCATACGGGCGACCATATCGGCATAGTCAAAAGCCGGGACCTCAAGGTTCGCCAAGGCTGCCAGCGTGGGATAATCGGCATCTTGCGCCAGTGCTGGCCGCTGGAATGCCAACGTAACCAGTAGAAGCAGTGTTCTAATTCGCATAGCACCTCACCTTACTTGATGCCCAAAGCGCCCACTCAATCCGCAATTTACGATGACGCTGGCACAATTTCGAAAGGTATCCAATCAGAACGACAACACGGTTGCGAATCGGGAACCTCAAGCTGTTTGTAAGACCTGCTCATTCGTCTTCCACGAGCCGCCAGCGCGCCGCTCAGGGGCAATTCCCCGCGGCATGCACATAATCGGCGTGGATCCAGCCTTGCCGGCCCGCGTACTCCACCTTGAACCAGTCGCCATCGCGATCGAAGGCGTCCACCGCGGCGGCTTTGGGCACCAGCCCTATCTTGTTGCCGTTTGGCGAGGCGCGGAAGTTGAGCACGTGCGTGGTCGTCACCGTACATTCGCGGCTGACCGCCATAATGTCGCCGGCGGCATTCATCAAGTTCAACTCCAGTTCGTATTCGGTGGGCAAGCCGGTCTGCGGTACCACGGGCGAGACAGCGACCAGAACCTGGCTCACGCCGGGCAGGATATCCACGGTCAGGTCACCGCTGCCGCTGATGAGCGAGCGGCTGATCTCGATGCCTTCGCGCGTATCCTGGGCGACTTGCAGCCAGGTGTTATTGGGCAGGCGGTTGTCGGTGCGGAGCCAACCTTCGGCGATCCACGCATCATCGGGAGTCTCGAAGCTGTCGTGGAAACCGATCGTGTCTATGCGCAGGTTGTCGATCGCCAGGCCACGGTATTTCGTGGCGAAATCCGACATCAACTCAAAGCGGAGCAGGATATTTCCGGGCGCGTATTTGCTGAGATTGATCCGCTCAGCGCGCCAGAATCTGGAGCGGCCCGTGTAGCCATTTGGATAATAGTCGTAATAGGCGGTTGACGAAGTGCCGCTACGGCCGCGCAAGGTACGCCAGCTTTCGCCGTTGTCGTCGCTCAAGGTCAGAAAGGCGTATTCACCGTCGTAGTCCAAGTCATACCAGATATCGTATTGGAGCTCCGCGGCGCTGGTTTGCGACAGGTCGAAGTGGCGGGTCAGCCGATTGTGGCCCGCGTCAGCCGGGACGGCGAAGTAGACGCGCTCGCCATCGTTGGCGATTTGTTCCATGAGCTTCGCTTCCGCATCTTGCGACAGGCGCAGAAGGAGTTTGTCCGCGCCGCGTACATCAAGCACGATGTAGTCGCTGCTGTATTGGGGCAGCTTGCCCTGGTGCGTCGACGGGAAGCTATTGTATGACGCGCTCGGTTCGGGGCGCGTCAAATCCGCATCCAGCTCGCGATAGCCATAGCCGCGCCCGGAATCGAGGAAGTAATTTGCCAGGACCCAGTCGGCAAATGCATCGTCGGCTGAGACTTGAGCCTCGTCGCGCAGCACCTTGTCCACCGATTGCCAGCCATTGGATTGTTCGGCCAGCAAACGCGCCGCGATGTCTTTGCCGAAGCGCTGCGTCAGATGAGTGATAAACAGGAAACCGGCGCCATATTTGGCCCCCTTTTCCTCGTCCGCCTGCCATTGCGTCAAGCCCGTCTCCGGCGCTTCCAGGAATGCATCAGCAACGATGTGCTCGATGGACCGGCTCAAATATGGCTTGGAGGCTTGGAAGCCGGCGTAGGAGGCCAAGGCTTCGTCCAGCCATAATTCTTCGCCGAAGTCGCTATGATGATGCAGCACGTGCAGGTACTCATGGGCGACGACATCGATCAGGATCTCGTCAAAGAAATCATAATCGTCATCGAGGGCGAGGTTGACGACCAGCATCTCGCGCTCATTGCCCTGCGCCTGGAGCTTTTTGGGGCGGGCAAAGATGTCCGAAAAGTAACCCAGCTGCGAACCGTCAGGGTCATAAATCATCGCTACGATCAGGCGCGGGTCGCCATCGACGCCGGGCGGCTCGGCGAATTGGAAGAGCCGCTGCATCGGATCCAGCACCGCGGTTTCCAGATGTCTCGCCAGCGCCTGCGCCCGCCAATTCGGGTAGTCGAGCGTGGTCTGCGCCCAAATCAGGACGCGTTCCGTCATGCCGCGCAACTCCACCGTGACGTATTGGCTGTCGTAATCCTCGCCGAAGTCCAGCCAAAACGAGTCGCGCGCGCCGATTTCGTAGGCCGGCGGGTTGGCAGGCGGCACGTGAGTCGGGTCGATGTCAGACATGCGACCGACCATCTCGGAATAACTGAAGGCGGGAATCTCAAGCTGCGCCAACGCTTCAAGCGTGGGAAAGTTGGCGTCTTGCGCCAGCGCCGGCGAATGAACAAAAAGCGCAAACAGGAGTATCACCGTTTGAATGCGCATGGGACCTCTCAACCAAGGCTATGCATATTAACGTAGTTTACAACCCGCAGAGGGCGCCTGCAAATAACGTAGGCGAAGCGGATGCTGTGGCGCTCTGCAACGGGTAGCGGGCGTTTGAGCCGGGAAGCGGCGCTCAAATGCCGATGTCTTCGTTCCACAGTTCGGGATTGGCGCGCATGAAATCTTGCATGAGCCGGAAACATTCGTCGCTGTCAAGCAGCGCCAAGTCCACGCCGCGCGCTTGAAGATAAGCTTCCGGTCCCTGAAAACTGCGATTCTCGCCGATTACGACATGGGGAATCTTGTAGAGCAGGATGGCGCCACTGCACATATCACAGGGCGAAAGCGTGGTGTAGATGGTCGCCCGCTGATATTCAAGCGCGCTCAGGCGGCCCGCGTTTTCCAGGCAGTCCATCTCGGCATGCAGCACGGGGCTGCCGCTCTGTACGCGCCGGTTGCGTCCACGCCCGACGATCTTGCCGTCGATGACCAGTACCGAACCGATTGGAATGCCGCCTTCCGCCAGCCCCTTCTTGGCTTCGTCGATGGCAGCGCGCATGAAGTGATCCACTTCGCCCCTCCCAGTCAAATTGAATTCGTCCGCTTGCAAGACGAAATTTTCGCCGCTTACAGTTCATTCGCGGCCGCGCGTCCAGTGACCGCCGCCACATAAAGTTCCGCCAAATGATCAAAGTCCATATCATAAACCACGTTGATCGCTCCGAGATCGCTTTCCAGCGGCAAGGCATCCTCGCCGGAAACATAATCGCCTTTGACGTAACCGTGAGAGACGCCATAATCCAGCCCCGGCTGGACGCTTACCTGCACGCACATGCGTACGCTGGTGAATATCTCAGGGCAAATGACGTAGCCGAGGCAGGCATGATCGAATACACCGTAGAAAAGCACCGGTTCGCGGCGGTCTAGCTCCGGGTCGTCAAAGCGCGGACCGATGTACTGTTTGTAAAGTGCGGCGACTTCAGGATAAGCGCTGGCTGGATCAATGATGCGCAGGTAGAGGGCGCGCGAAAAGTGCGAGCGGCGGCAGACATTCAGCGGCAGCAGGGTGATTGGCGAGCCGGAATGCAGCACGATGCGCGCCGCTTCCGGATCGACCCAGAAATTGAATTCAGCCGCCGGCGTGATATTGCCTTTGCCGCGCGGCAGGCGGCCAATTGCGCCGCCCATGATGACGATTTCTTTCACATGACGCGCGATTTCGGGATAAAGCCGCAGCGCCATCGCCACATTGGTCAGCGGTCCGACGGCGACCAGGGTCACCTCGCCGGGCTGCGCCAGGACCGTTTCGGCGATGAAGAGCGAGGCGTGGCGAGGATCGGCCTGCAAACGCGGCATGCCCGGCGGGAAATCTTTCACCGGCTCGTGCAGCGCCCACTTGCCCCAGACCTTGTCGGCGTAGGCGCCGCGCTCGTGGATAAGCGGCCGGTCGAAGCCGCGGCAGACCGGCACGTCTTCGTGACCCGTCAACTCCAGCAGGCGCAGCGCGCAAAGGAGAGAATAGTTCAGATCGAAGTTGCCCATAACCGGCGTAATGCCGAGCACCTCTAGATCGGGCGATTTCAGGGCGAAGATGGCTGCCATGCAATCATCGTTCATCCAGCCGATGTCGGTATCAAATATAATCTTGGCCGCCATCTTCGACTCCGTTGCGCTTCATGAATGAGTGGATCTCAGCCAGGGTCGGCAGCGAGGGTTGCGCCCCCGCCCGCGTGACCGTCAGCGCGCCACAAGCGCAGGCGAACTGAAGCGCGTCCCTCATATCCTGACCGTTGACCAAGGCATAAGCCAAGCCACCGCAAAAGGAATCGCCGGCGGCGGTGACATCGACTGCGTCCACGGTATAGGCGCCGCAGCGGATGTCGCCCGCTTGGCTGACGGCGATGGCGCCGCGCTCGCCCAAGGTGATGACGGCAGCGCCGCAGCCGCGCCCGCGCAATTCAGCCGCGGCCGCCAGCGCGCCGTGCACACCTTTGACTTGGCGGCCGGAATAGAAAGCCGCTTCCGTTTGGTTGAGCACGAGCACGTCCACGTATGCGAAGAGCGGGCCAGGCAATTCAATCGCCGGCGCGGCATTGAGCATGGTCAGAGCGCTTGACGCCTTCGCCAGCCGCAGACAGCTATCGACGAGCGGGACCGGCGTTTCCAGTTGGCAGAGGAAAACATCGGCGCGTGTGAACAGCGCGCGCAGCGGCGTCAAATCGCTGGGGCGCCAGACCATATTCGCTTCCGGAACGACGATGATGTAGTTTTCGCCAGCGCCATCAATGAATACCCAGCCTTTTCCCGTGCCCAAGTCACTGTCGCGAACGACGCCGTCGGTATTGACGCCGGCTGCCTCGAGACTGTCGATGAGTTGGTCGCCGTAGTCATCGGTGCCGACGCGTCCGATCATGTGCGTTTCGACGCCTAGCTTCGCCAGCTGCACCGCTTGATTGGCGCCCTTGCCGCCGGGAAAGGTGCTGAAGCTTTCGCCCAGCACTGATTCGCCTGGACCTGGCAGACGCGGTCCGCGAAAGACCAGGTCGATATTGAGGCTGCCTTGCACGACCGCGTAAGCGCTCATATCGCTCCTCTACGGCTTGTCCGCTACTGACCATAATGAACTGATTTTCATGTGATAGCCTGGAAGCACCTGCATCATTCTTGCGAAACCGGCGGTAAATTCGCATTTTTGCAAGTGGCGACGCTCCCCCCTCTTTGTGGGAGAGCGGGCTGGGGAGTGAGGGGTGAAAAAACGAAGGCCGCGCCACACTGTCGAACAAGCCTTTCAATCCCACAATTCGGCGTCGCCGGACCCAAAACGGGGGAAGCAATCCGCTAGCAACGACGCGTCAAACGATTGCAGGGGCAGGGCGACTTTGGTTCCGAGGCGCTGTGATTCGTAGCCGGCGAGCACGATTTCAATCGACCGACGACCGGCAGCGCCATCCATTGCCGAGCGTCGTCCCAGTGCGATGTCGTCGACGATGTGCGCGATCGCTCGTTTTGAAGAATCCAGCAGACCAGGATAGATCGGGTCGAGCGCATCGTATTGTCGCAGCGGAGCCGACTTGGTCGCGCCGGACCGCGTAATCTCGACTTGATTCATCTCCGGCTGATAGGGGCTGAGGCAAAAGCTGATCTTGCCCCGCGTCCCCTGCAGCGCGGCGGTCATGGCTTCCGGCTGACGGTCGGTGTAAGCGGCATAAACTTCGCCGATGGCGCCGCTCTCAAAGCGCAGATTGATCAAGGCGAAATCTTCGACTTCGCGCGCCGGATGCACGATTGCCATTTCGCCGCTGACCGACGATACCGGTCCAAGCCAGCCGAGCGCCAAATCGATGGCGTGCACACCTTGCGATTTTAACACACCGCCGCCTTGCTCCAGCTTGTGACGCCAACTGACCGCCGTGCGGAATTGCGTGTAGCTGAAACGCGCCGCATAAATCTCGCCGATTTTCGCGATGAGCTCATCAACAGCTTGCACAACCGGGTGAAAGCGCATATTGAAAAAGGCGAGCAGCGAACGCTTATGGCGCGCGGCGGACCCAATCATGGCGTCGCATTCATCCAGGGAATTGGCGAAGGGCTTTTCGCAGAGCACGTGCGCCCCATGGTCTAGCGCTGCGAGCGCCTGCTGGCAACGCGCTGATTCGGGACCGCAAAGGCTGATCAAGTCGGCTTGCGCATTGCGCGCCAACGCTTCATAGCTCGGCAAAGAGGGCGCGCCAAATTGCGCAGCGCATTTCTCTGCCTTGCCCTCGTCCGGATCATAAAGCGCGACAATCTCGCAATCGGGGTGGAGCGCGTAGCAATGCAGTTGCGCCATGCCCGCTTTGCCGCAGCCGCTAAGTGCCACGCGCAGCGTCGTCGCCATTTAGCCCGCCTCCGGCAGCAGCGCCACCTTCAATCCGCGTCCCGCCTGCGCCGTGCTCAGCGCTTCGTCGAATTGGGCCAGCGGAAAGCGATGCGTTATGATGGCGTCAGCGTCGATTATCCGCGATGCGAGCAAGTCCAAGGCGCGGGCGAATTGCGCCGAAGTCGAAGCGCTGGCGCCGCTGATGTGAAGCTGGCGGTAATGAATGTCGTTGAGATCAATCAAGGCTTGTGACCCCGGCGGGAAACCGGCGAATAGGCTGATCGCGCCATTCTTTCTTGTCAGCGATATGAGCTCCGGCACGAGTTCCGGCGCGCCGACCGCCATTATCGCCTTGTCGACGCCGCTGCCGCCGGTCTCGGCCATGACGGCTGTGCATACATCGGTTTCCAGCGGATTGATCGCAGCATCGGCGCCATTTGATAGCGCCAGCCGCCGCCGCGCCGCGAACGGCTCGGATACGATGACGCGCGTCCCCGGCGACGCTTTCGCCAGCTGCAAGTGCATCGTGCCGATTGCGCCCGCGCCGACGATGAGCACGGTGTCGCCCGCTTGAATGCCGCCCATATTCTCGATCCCGTTGAGGCAGCAGGATAGCGGTTCGGCGATGGAGGCTGCGGCATAGTCGAGGTCCGCTGGCAGGGCAAAGACGTTTCCCGCGCGAATGGCGGCGGCCGGCACGCGAATGTATTGGGCGAAAGCGCCGTCATATTCGTAGGCGAGGGCGCTTCGATTGTCGCAAAGATTGCCCAGATCAGCTTGGCAGTTACCGCATTCGCCGCAAGGGATTACGGGCGCGACGGTGACCGCCTGCCCCGCGCGCCATTCGCTGTCCTCAGCGCCGACCGCGGCAATATCACCGGCGAATTCGTGACCGAGGATGGACGGGATGCGGACGCCGCGCTTTTTTAGTCCCGCGCAAATTCGCAGGTCGGTGCCGCAGATTGTGGCGGCGCGGACGCGAACCAGCATATCGCCAGGAGTGAGCGCCGGCATGGGCGCGTCCCGCAGCGAAATATCGCCGACTCCAGTGAATACGGCCGCTCGCATCATGCATCAAGCGCGTTCGTCTTCTGCCGGCATCAGCGAGAGATAGTCCAGAAATGACTGATCCAGCTCACAGATGAAATGTGCCAATAGCCGGCCGCAGCGTTCAATGTCTTTGAGGTCCAGCGTCTCGACGGGCGAGTGCATATTGCGCAGGGGAATGCCCAGCAGCGCCGATGGAACGCCGCCGCGCGAGACCTGGATTGCCCACGAGTCGTAGCCGGCGCGGGCGGGGATAATATCGGCCTGCCATTTGATTTCGTAGTAGGCGGCGATTTCCTGCAAGCGCTGGACCATCTTGGGATGGAAGTTGGCGCCAATGCCGATCAGCGGTCCGCCGCCCAGCTTGATCGCCGTCTTCAAGCCCGGCTGCTCGGCGAAACCGACATCAAGGGCGATGGCGCAATCCGGCGCGATATGGTTGGCGGCGGTCGTCGCGCCACGCAAGCCCACTTCCTCTTGCACAGTCGCGACCGCATAGACATCCCAGCTGTGATTCATCCCCCGAAGCAGCTGCAGGCAGACAGTGATGACGGCGAGGCAGCAGCGGTCATCCATCGCTTTGGAAGCCGCCAGCCGTCCCTTGAGATCGATCATCGGTCCTTCGATGGTAACCAGATCGCCGATGCGGACGAGCTGCTCGACCTCGGCGGCCGGCAAGCCGACATCGACAACGAGGGCGTCAATCGATTTGTATCGTTTGCGTTCGGCGGCGGTGAGCATGTGCGGCGGCATGGTCGCCACGACGCCGGGCAAAGCGCGCTCGCCATGCACCAGCACCGGCTGCGCCAGCATCACTCGCGGGTCGATGCCGCTGATGCGATGCACATAGATGAATCCGTCTTCGATCTCGCGCACCATCAAGCCGATCTCGTCCATGTGAGCGGCCAGCATGATCTTGGGCGAGCCAGCGCTTTTGCTCGTCGCGCGCTTGACGCCGATGAGGCTGCCGAGGCGGTCGCTATCGAATTCATCGACCAATTCCGCCCATTCGTCGCGCAGAAGCTCGGCGATCGGCGCCTCGTAGCCGCTGGGCGCGTGGGTCTCGACAAGGCGCTTGAGGTGATCTTTGGGGTCGTACATGGGCGGCGCTCCTGTGCTGGCGGGTGACTTGGGGATTTTACCACAGGTCAGGCGTGGGGGGCGCTCGCTGGCATCTCAGCTGGATTTGCGCTATACCTATCCCCATATAAGTGGACCAAGGGTTGAGCCATGAGACTGTCGCGCAAGTACTCTTCGATTACTTTTGTCTTAATCGCTTGCTTGGCTTTTTACACTGGCGGCGTCCGCGCAGCCGATATTGAAGTGGGGGCTGATTGCAGCCTGGCGGACGCGATCCGGGCGGCGAATACCGATGTGGCGGTAGGCGCGTGCCCGGCGGGGAGTGAGGCGGATACGATCAGCTTGACCGGCGATATCACGCTCGATGTGAGCCTCCCGGCAATTGAATCTGACATGACAATCGAAGGTGGTGGTTTTACGATCAGCGGGGCAAACAGCCACCAGATCTTCTTGATTACAGAGGGAGCGGTGGCGATCAACGACCTGACGCTGACTGGCGGACATGCCGAATTCGGCGGCGCCATCGACAATCATGCCACGCTCGCGATCACGAACAGTCACCTTGTCGGGAATTCGGCTACCGAGGGCGGCGCCATCCTCAACACCAACGGTACGCTCAAGATTGTCGACAGCGTCATCAGCGAAAATTCGGCCGATTTTGGCGGCGCCGTTGTCATCTTCGGTGGTGAATTTGAGTTGCGCAATTCGACTGTGCTTGGCAACAGCTCGACGGGAGACGGCGGCGCCATCGTTATGACCTATGGCGTGCTACGGGCTTACGAGTCCGAATTCGATAGCAACACGGCGGTCAACGGCGGCGCGATTTACGGTGTCGGCACCTCGATCGGTCTTATTGACACGACGCTAAATGAAAACAGCGCCGAAGGAGACGGCGGCGCGATCTTCCTGCAGGAATCCGCATTAGTCTTTGCAGTGGGCACGCTTGCCGAAAACTCCGCGACCTACGGCGGCGCGATTACTGGCGTTCTCTCGGACATCAGCATGCTTGGCACGTCCTTTAGCAGCAACAGCGCCGAAGAAAGCGGCGCAGCCATGTATCTCGAAGAATCAACATTGTCGATGGAAGGCGCCTCGTTTGCGGCGAATGCGGCCACCTATGCCGGCGCCATCAACGCTGTGGATTCTACGACCTCCGTGGAAGACAGTAGCTTTGCTGATAATTCAGCGGAGTATGGCGGAGCTGTGCTCGGCGCTGGCGGAGAGATCCGTCTTGAAAACACATCCTTTAACGGCAACAGCGCCGAAAAAAGCGCCGGCGCGGTTTTCATAGATGGAACAACTTTGGCTATCGAAGGCGGCGCATTCGATCAGAACGTGGCAACCCATGCGGGCGCGCTCCGCGGCCTTAACGCCGATATCAGCCTGGTCGAAACCGTGTTTAGCAAGAACTTCGCCCAGATCAGCGGCGGGGCGATAGTTGTCAGCGATTCAACTATGACTGTCGAAGGCGGTACCCTGGACGAAAACTCGGCGACCTTTGGCGGCGCGCTGATCGCATTTGACTCCGACACGACCGTCAGCGGTAGCGGCTTCAGCGACAACAGCAGCAGCAGCGACGAAGGTCCCAGGCAGGGCGGCGCCATTCACATTGATGGTGGATCGCTCATGATGGAGGACAGCCAAATTACTGGCTCGCGATTTACTGGCGGCTCGGGCGATGGCGGCGCGATTTTCAACATCGGCGGCAGCGTAGATCTCAAAGACTGTACGATAAGTGATTCCTTCTCTGAAGGTGGCTTAAGTTTTGGCGGCGCCGTTTATGTGGAAGACGGCGACCTCAGCATTACAAACTGCGAGATCAATGAGAACACCGCTGCCTATGGCGGAGCGATATACGCCTTGGAGGCCGCAGTTACCCTAACGGGAAGCGAGTTCGGACGCAACCTCGCGCGGAGTTACGGCGGCGCCGCCTATATCAAGTTCTCGGAAATGACCGTCGACGACACGACCTTCAGCGACAATTCCGCCGGCGAGCCGGGCGAAGATGGTGTATCCGAAGGTGGCGCCATCAACAATTTCAACAGCCGGACGTGGATCAACTCAAGTCGATTCTACCGAAACACGGCGGAAGACGGCGGCGCCATCCGAACGTTTCGGCAAGAACTCGACATCGCCAACAGCATATTTGAATACAATATCGCCAGGGAAGAGGGTGGCGCCTTGTTCAGCACCGGCCCCCTCAGCGTCAGCGGCTCGCGGTTCAGCGGCAATGAGGCGGAAGCTGGTGGGGCGATCTTCAGTTGGGAAGAGATGAACCTCACCATCAGTGAAAGCAAGTTTCATCGAAACAAAGCGTCATGGGGCGGCGCCATCAATAGTGAGGGCACGGCTGCGATAGCAGAGTCTACCTTCTCGTATAACACAGCCGACTGGGGCGGGGCCTTATACAATATCGGCCAGGAAACCACGCTTGACAGCAGCTATTTCTATAAAAACCGGGCGCTTGGCGGCGGTGGCGCCTACTATGGCTTGCGGCGTAGTCAACTGCAGGCGACGAACGCCAGCTTTGGTTACAATACCGCCGGCGAAATTGGCGGCGCGCTCGCCGTCACCGGATTCGGCAAGGCGGCTCTGACGCACGTCACGATGACTTCCAACGACGCCGATGATGGCGGCGGCGTCTACCAAGCTGACGATGCAAGTATCGAGCTGGTGAACAGCATCATCGCCTTCAGCGAAAACAGGGACTGCGCCGGCGAGCTCGCGCTGAATGTCGGCAATCTCGTCGGCGATGGCTCCTGCGATCCTGATCTCAAGGGAAACCCGCTTCTCGCCACGCGTTCCATTCCTGAAGACGGATCGCCGCCATACTATCCGCTCATGTCGCACAGCAAAGCAATTGATGCGGCGGCGCGCGAGCATTGCCCGGCCAGCGACCAAATCGGCACGCCGCGACCTAAAGGCGATGCCTGCGATATCGGCGCCATTGAGTATGCGCCATAAGACGCCAGCAAGCGGTCGCCAGTCAAAAACGAATCCGGCTCCGACGGAAGTTCAAGGAGATATCCCATGTTCACTCAATCCGAAATCCAGCAGTTCCGCAGCGAAGGCTGGCTCGCCAAAGAGGAATTCTGGTCCGAGCGCGAAGTTTGCGCCATGCGCGCCGAACTCGATCGCCTCAAGGCGGAAGGCTTGCTGCGCAATGTCGCCACCGCCGGCGATAGCAAGACGCCCTCGACCGACAAGGTCAACTTGCAGCTCTGCCCGATGTTCCCGCATAGCGACTTCTTCCGCGCCATGCCCTTCGCCGATAAAGCGATTGAAGCCGTGCGCCAGCTGATCGGCGACCCGGTCGTGCTGCATCTCGATCAGGTCTTTATCAAGCCGGGCAAGCAGGGCATGGGCACCAACTGGCATCAAGACAACGCCTATTTTGAGATTGAAGATCCGCTGCGGGGCACGGCGATGTGGACAGCGGTGCATGATGCCACCGTCGCCAATGGCACCATTCACGTCATCCCGGGCAGCTACCGCGTCGCCTATGAGCACAGCCTCGATCCCTATAGCGATCATCACATCCGTTGTTATCCACCCGAGGACGAGGCGATCGCCATTGAGCTGCCGGCTGGCGGCGTCGCCTTCTTCGCCTACGGGGTGGCGCATTGCACGCGGGGCAACAACACGGACAAAGAACGCGCCGGCATCGCGCTGCACTTCATCAATGGCGCGATGGATGCGACCGCGAATGGCGGCTTCGCGCTTGGCAAGCGGCCCTATCTCAGCGGCGCCCAGGCTTCCGGCGGCGTGAAGGAGCATGGCGTGCTGGTGGCGGGAACCTGGGAGCAAGAAGTGGCGGCTGCCCTGGGGGATTAGACGAACGCTCCGCCGGTAAGGACAAGCGGTCGTGGGCCAGCGCTCATCAAGCCTACGCTTTGTATACGGCGCGCGCAAATGGCTTGCCCGGCGGCAATTGAGCGCGCTAGACTGAAATTGCCCAAATCTGTCACCTCAGTGTTTGAACAATTCAATATGATTGTCGTCTGTAGTGCTCCAAGATGGTTCCGTCTTCTTGCCTTGCTCGCGCTGCTTGCGCTATCGCCTGTCTCGACAGTCCGCGCGGCCGACATCACCGTCGATGACGATTGTCTGCTGGAGGACGCCATCGTCGCCGCAAACACGGACTTACCGCGCGGCGGTTGCCCGGCTGGGGACGGCGCTGATGTCATATTTCTTACCGGCGATGTCGAGCTGAAGGGTATGCTGCCGCCGATTAGATCGCAAATTACTATACTGGGAAACGGTCATACGCTCCGTGGCGCCAAGCGGGATCGCCTGCTGCACGTCGTCTCCGGCGAGCTGCGCATCCACGACTTGACACTGACCGGGGGCAGGAGAGAAATCGAATATGGCGGCGCTATCCGCGTGGAGAGCGATGCCAGCTTGCAAGTCTTCGACAGCGAATTTCGTGACAATGTGGGGCGGTATGGTGGCGCGATCGCCAGCTTTGGACATTTGGAGATCGAGAATACGACATTCAAGCAAAATGAAGCGAAATTCG
>JAPOWK010000049.1 GCA_026707665.1 Chloroflexota bacterium | reverse complement strand
ATGCGCTCGCCCAGCGTATCGATGCGCTCGCCCAGCGTATCGATGCGCTCGCCCAACGTATCGATGCGCTCGCCCAGTGTTTCGATGCGCCGATGGACATTCGTGAACCCATCCTGCTGACTTTTCGCCAGTCCTGTTATCGTCTGCGCGAGATCATCAAACAAGGCGCTAGTGTGTCGCTCAAGCGCTATTTGCAAATTGCTGCGTTCTTCAAGCACGGTCAAGCGTTGATCCAAGGATTCCAACGTCGCCACCGATTTCTCCACTTGGCTAGTTAGCGCATACACATTATTTTACACGCTTAATAGTAGCAAAGTACCATGTCAAGCGACAGGAGCGAGATTTTACTTGAACGGCAAATTTCCAGTACTCTAACCTAATTGAAATGAACCGGGCAATCCAGATATCCGTAGCCATACAGCGCCCGTTGATTCCAGGCATACAGAATCAGCTTCACCATTCGCAAAAGCGCATGGGCATTGCGCGAGAAACTACGTGAATGTCTAGGCGGCTCGCCCAACTGCGTCGCTACAGCAATTCGCGTTAGATGGGGCGCGCTCTAGCATTAATGCAAGCAACATAGTCTCACGTCCAATACTTGTATCATTCGTCGGTCATTTCGGATAGAATACGCGACATTGTCCAAATTTGCGGATCAACCTTAGCGTGAACTATCGCAAGGTATTCTACTTCTGGCTTCCGCTGGCGCTGTCCTGGCTGTTGATGACCTTTGAGTGGCTATGGATCCAAGGCGTCATCAGCCGCAAGCCCGACGCGGAAACGCAGTTGGCCGCCTTCGGATTGATGTTCTCGCTTTCGGTGCTCATCGAAACGCCGGTTATCATGCTGCTGGCCACCAGCAACGCCCTCTCCCGCGATCGCCAATCATTTCGCACGCTATGGCGCTTCATGATGGGCGTCAATGTCTTTGTCATCGCCGTCGCCGTTTTGACGGCTTTCACGCCTCTTCTCGATCTATATCTCGGCGGGCTATTGAACATACCTAGCCATATCATTGAAGCGACACGGCCGGGCATGAAGATACTGATTTTCTGGGGCGGGTTGATCGGATACCGCCGCTTTCATCAAGGCATCATCATACGCGCGGGCAAAACGCGTTATGTTGCCTACGGCACTGTGCTGCGCGCGCTTGTATCCGGCAGCGTCGCCCTGGGCCTGGGCGCGATCACCACCGTCGCCGGCGCCGCTGTTGGCGCCACCGCCTTAGCCTTGGCGATGGCGGCCGAAACGCTATACATCTACGTGGCCTCCAGGCCCGATGTCAAGCGATTGCTCGCTACGCCGCGGAATCGGGCACGGCGCGCCCTCACCCAGCGTGATGCGCTGCGTTTCCATTTGCCGCTGGCGGCCACCAGCGTCATCACGATCTTGGTCAGCCCGGTAATTGAGCGCGGTCTCGCCAGCATGCCCGATGCGGCGCAGAGCCTGGCGGCCTGGCCCCTGGTCTTCACCGTCCTGATGATCACGCGTTCAGGCGGCTTGGCTTATCAGGAAGTCGTAATATCGCTAAACGACAGCGAAACGCGCCACCGCGTCCTGCGCAGCTTCACATTCCGGCTCGGCCTCGCCCTCAGCCTCGTGATGACGCTTTTTGCCTTCACGCCGGCGATCGCATTCTACCAGCGCGTCATCCTCGGGGCGCCGGCGCAGTTGCATGATCTGGTGCTTATTGGCGCCCAAGCCGGCATCCTGATTCCTCTGTTGACTACCCTTCAAAGTTACCTGCGCGCCTTGCTCATGCTCAGCCACAGAACCGGCGCCATTTACCGGGCAATCGTGATCGGCTTCGTTGTGACCGCCGCTACCGTTTGGGGCGGCATCCTTTTGGGCATGCACGGCATACTCACCGCCTCGCTCGGTTTGACTATCGGGATGGCAATCGAATTGGCCTACCTGCTTGTCTCATACCGCCGCGGACATGCGGCTTTGCGTCTGCATTGGCAGGCAGCCGTCGCGCCGTCGATGGGCAACTAGCAATTCAGGAGCAATGCGATGGATTTCATCAACGAGATTCTACCCTTGCGAGAACAAAGCGCCATCCGCGATCGCTGGCTGAAGACGCGGCTCGAGACCATTATTCCTGCGTTGCTACAGCGCGAAGACATCGACATGTGGATCGTCGTTTGCCGCGAATACAATGAAGATCCCGTGCTGCTGTCGCTGCTGCCGTCCACGTCGATGTCGGCGCGCCGCCGCACCATTCTCTTATTCTCTCGCGCCTGCGATGAGGTAGAGCGGATGACGCTTTCGCGCTACGGTTACGAGGGCTTCTATGAAGGCATCTGGGATCCAGACAAGGAAGACCAGTTCGATTGCCTCGCGCGGATCGTCCGCGAGCGCGATCCCAAGAAAATCGGCATCAATACTTCGGAGACGTTCGCCTTCGGCGACGGTATCTCATACACCGAGTTTCGATTGGTCAGCGATGCGCTGGGCGAGCCAACCATGTCCCGCGTGACTTCCGCCGAGAATCTCTGCGTCGGCTGGCTGGAACGCCGCATCCCCGAGGAAATTGTCGCCTATCCGCGACTGGCGGAAACGGGACACCAGATCATCGCCCGCGCCTTCTCCACCGCGGTCATTCATCCGGGCTTGACCACGACCGATGATGTCGTTTGGTGGATGCGGCAGACCATTCAGGAGGCTGGCTTGAGCGCCTGGTTCCAGCCCACGATTGATATTCAGGCGCCGGGACAGAGCTATCAAGATACTGAGAATCCGCGAAAGACCATCATGCCCGGCGACCTGCTTCATTGTGACATGGGCTTCCATTATCTGGGGCTGGCGACCGACCAGCAGCAGCATGCCTACGTTCTGCGCCCCGCTGAAACGGATGCGCCGGCCGGTCTCAAAGCCGCCCTGCAAGACGGCAATCGCCTGCAAGATATCCACCTGGAAGAAATGCAGCTAAGCCGCAGCGGGAACGAGGTTTTGCGCGCTACTCTGGAACGAGCCGCGAACGAAGGCATTCGCGCGCAGGTTTATACGCATCCGCTCGGCGTGCACGGTCACGCGGCCGGACCGCTCGTAGGCTTGTGGGATCGGCAAGACGGTGTGCCGGGTGTCGGCGATTATCCGCTCTACGATGACACCGTATACTCGATCGAGTTGAACGTCACACGCGGCATACCCGAGTGGGACGGGCAGGATGCGCGCGTCATGCTCGAAGAAGACGCCGTGCTCAGCGGCGGCGAAATGCGCTGGCTGGACGGCCGGCAGGAATCTTTCTACTTGATCGGCTAGGTGGAAGCGAGCTTTTTGCTGGCGTCAGTTTCAGCGCGCCTATGTCCACCTATGTATCGCCTTGCGGGCGGTTCACCCCTCACCCCCCGGCCCCCTCTCCCACAAGGGGCGCACGTAGACATAGCGCTTCGAGAGGGGGAGCTAGATCCAGAGAGACGCAAGGTATTTTGCGTGGGCGGCAGTCTTAGGGCACGAATGTCTACCTATGTATCGCCTGGCGGGCGACCTGATAGGTCGCCCCTACATTTGCCATGTTCCGGCGAATGAGCCGAAGCCGCCGTCGACTGAGAATCGCCGGGGCGGGTTTTTGGGTCTGGACCAAGAGGCACAGATCCTCAATATACAGCAAAGCCCTTATCCCCTGTCATGTTCCAAGGCAAGAAGGAGAATCCGCCTCAGCCTCTGGTTGCGCATGTCTGATCCTTCAAGATGCTTGACCAGACGCCCCTTCAGTTCGGCGATGAGTTTGGCATATTGCCGATCATTGACCAGATTGTTCATCTCATAGGGGTCATCTTGCAGGTCGTAGAGTTCGTTCATGTCGTGCAGCGAGAAAACAAATTTGTAGCGGTCATGCAGGATCATGCGCTGGGGCCAGAAGTGTCCGCCATGCCCCATGTGCTCGCAGATGAGTTCATCGGACCATGCGGCATCTGCCCCATCGCGGCAGAGCGGCAGCACGCTGCGACTGTGCATAGTGTCGGGCACGTCAATGCCGGCGGCGTCCAGCATCGTGGCGGTCGCGTCCATATTGGACACCAGCTGATCGCTTCGTCCGCCCCCGTCGATTGACTTAGGCCAGCGGATCGCCATGGGCACGCGAACCACCTCCTCAATCAAGGTTGAGGACTTGTCCCACAAACCGCCATGGCTGGCCACGGCATCGCCATGATCCGCCAGCCAGATTACGATCGTGTTCTCCGTCAGCGACAGCTCGTCGAGGGTATCCAGCACGTTTCCGACGGCGGCGTCGGTTTGATACCCTTGCGCATAGCAGCGGGCGAGGATCTCCTGCCAAGTGGACCATTCGGTGAAGGACTGCGCGCTGCGGTGCGAGACTTCCCGGTGCAAGAGGTGACGGAGGGGGCGCCCGCTCAAATCGTCACGGTAGCTGGGGTACTCCGGGATCGCGGCCGGGTCAACCATGTCGGCGTATTCCGCCGACGGGTAATAGGGCTGGTGCGGGCCCCAGAGGCTGACCACCAGGCTGAATGGCTGATCGCCCGCGGCGAATTCGCGCAGCTTCTCGCAAGCCAGATGGGCGACGAATTGCTCTTCATGCGCTTCCGGCGGTCCCGCAAGCACGCCCGAGCCATTCATGAACTTCCAGGGCGAAGGATCGTGCAAAACGATCTCCTGCCCGCGCCACTCGGGATAATTGATATTGTATTCGATTTGGGCGCGCGCGTTGCCGAAGCCGCGTTCTTCAGCATAGCGCTTGTATTCGTCGGACATGTAGATTTTGCCGTAGTCGGGCAGGCTCCAGCCTTCAATGCCGTAGTCGATGGGCAGGCGCTCGCGGCCGCAATGCCATTTGCCGACGTAGCCGTTGCGGTAACCGGCCTGCGATAGATAGTGGCTGTAGAGCCTTTGCCCCGAGTCAAGATCGGATTGGTTCCCGAAGATCTCTCCTTCGGTATTCATGATGATGCCATGTGAGCTGGGGTAAACGCCGGTCATCATGCTGCTGCGCGCCGGGGAACAGAGCGGGCAGACGGAATAGGCGCGGTCGAATCGGATTCCCTCTGAGGCGAAGCGCTCGAAATTGGGCCACTTGTATTCGTATTCGCCTTCGCGATCGTGCCCGTAGAAGGCTTGATGATCGGCGATGATGAAGACTATATTGGGTTTTGAATGTGCCATGCTGTTCAGACGTCCTTTTCCAAAGGTGAATGCAGAATCTGTTACCTCATTTGAGCGAGCCGACCGTGATGCCTTCGATCAGGTTGCGCTGAAACATGATATAGACGATGATCACCGGCACCGCCGTGATGTTGATGCCGGCGAAGGAGAGCGCGAAGTCGGTGAAGTATTCGTCCTGGAAGGCGGTCAAACCCAATGGCAAGGTGCGCTTGCTGTCTTCGTTGATCAGGAGCAGCGCCTGGAAGAATTCGTTCCAGGTACCCATGAAGACGAATATGCCCAGCGCCATCAGCGATGGCTTGGATAGCGGCAGCAGGATGCGCAGGTAGAATTGGAAGCGGCTGCAGCCGTCCAGCGCGGCCGAATCTTCCAGCTCTTGCGGGAAGCCCTGAAAGAAGGCGCGCAGCATTAGAATGGCGAAGGGCAGGCTGCCGGCGACATACACCAGGATCAAGCCGAAACGGCTGTTTGCCAGGTTCAGTTCGTACATGAGGGAAAGCAGCGGTCCCAGCTTTGCCGACA